>NZ_JBQDXI010000004.1:0-154402 GCF_052102375.1 Acetobacter sp. | reverse complement strand
CATCGTCTACACCTCCAATATTAAGGTGTTGCGACGACCGGTTGAATCCGCCCTGGCAGCACCCGTCGCCGTGATGGTTCCCACAGATGCAAGCTGCTGCGTGCTGCCCCCGCCCACCAGATAGGTGGTCAGCGTGTCACTGTTGAGAATCGACCCGTCCTGCGCCGTCAGCGACACCGTGCCGCCAGACAACGATCCGGTGTTCGTGAGGTCGCCAGACGTCGTCGTCAGGCTCAGGCTGTCCTGAGCGGTAATCGACCCACTGTTCGTGATCGTCCCGCCGGTAATGGAGACATTCTTTGCAGAAATGCTCGCACCCGTCAGCGCCTCATGGCCGGGGGTAAGATAGAGTTTGGGAACAAGAACGGCTATCCCGTTAACCTCTTCGTTCACATACCACACGATGTCGGACGTCAGAGCAGACTGCTGCGCCGCACTCAGCCCCTGCCCCAGCGTCAGGCCAAGCTGACTGCTCTCATTGGCCGCATTGCCCAGCAGTGCCTCCATCTGGCTGGACGCTGTATTATAAGTCCCCCCCAGATAGGTCTGCCCCGTGGCAGACACAATCTGCTGCTGCACGTATTGCTGCTCAAACGTGGAATCGCCCAGAAACGTATAGTCCTGCGGCTGGTCTCCCAGACGGTCCAGAAGATATTCGGACCCGTGGAACGCGGTCAGACTTGTATAAGCCGGGTTCGTCTCGATCAGGACATGCGCATCTGGCGCGGGATTGGGCACATACAACGCTGTACCGGCAGGCACAGAAGCAATGACCTGCGATGCCGTCGGGTCGGTCGTACCGCTAAAGCCCGGCAGTGTCAGAGACTGCGCGGCCATGGCCCCGCTCTCATGCCCCTGCGGGCTGACAATCCCCCCGTAGGACGGCAGGCTGGCCGTGGCACTGCTTGCCGCTCTGGCACTTTCGGTTGCTGTACTGCCACTGGTACCGTACAGGCCACTCCCCGACACAGAGGCTGCCCCGCCCGTCGCGGCCCCTGCAGCGACCGAAACATCCGCAAACTGTCCGCTGACACCGGGAAGAACCGAGGAGCCCACGGCTGAAGGTGTAATCGTGTTCCCGCCAGCCGTCACACCCCCCGGAACGGACCCGGTGTAGGCAATGGCGTCCGCAATCTGTACAGCCGTTGCATGAGAGACGCTGTTGGTGTTGTTAACGGCACCGCTGAAGGTGGCCGTCAGGGTATTCCCGGTAACCAGCGTGCCCGCCTGAACCTGATACTCAGAACTCCCCCAGATATGAGACGGCCAGGGCCAGCCACCTCTTTTACCAACGTCCCATCCCATGTCAGGCCACGGGTTGGGCTGAGCCTCACTTGCGGGTGGCGTGAAATACCGGCAGGAATTGCCGTTGTAACAGGAGAACGTATAGGTCACATCCGTGGAATAACCGGTATTGTCCAGCGTCGTGCCAGACAGGGTCATGTTACGGCCTGCAGCGATATGGCTACCCGTGTTGGCCAGAGCCCCGGTCAAATCAACAGTCAGATCCTGACCTGCGGCAAGCAGAGCGGGGGCCCCATTCACGGTCATCTGGGTGCCGGTCCCTGTGACAACCACCCTGGAGGACTCACCCCCTCCATAAAGAGCCGCCAGAAAAGACCCGGAGGCAGGCTGACCATCAGCCGTCAGCAAGTCGGCCGGTGCGAAGACTTCTACGACCTTCTGGCCATAATAATATTGCGCCGCATCAGACAGCAGGTTGGACGGTTTTGGTAGCGGCCCTGTCAAACCCTGGCTGTAGGTCTGCGTGTAGTAAACGACAGAAATGGGGTTTCCGTTCGCATCCTTGCCTTCTGTGACGCCCCCAAGAATATCGTTGGTCAGGGAGGCGGCATGAATGGTGACATCTCCGCTGGCACTCCCTGCCATGATTTCACCGGAATGGTTGCTCACAGCCCCGGCATACGTGCCACTGCGACCACCAATGAAAATGTTGCCCGCATCCGCAAGAAGAGCTCCCTGCGTGTTGGACAGATCACCATCCAGCGCAAGCGTCAGTCCGAATGCGCCATCCAGCAACCCTGTATTCGTAATATTCCCGGTGGTCTGTACCGTCAGGTTGCCAGACGTGGCCATCAGAGCGCCTGCATTGGTCACGCTGGCAGCCGTTACCGTGGCGTTCCGCTGGGCAATGACGCCACTCCCAGTGCCAATGCTGTAAGCACCGCCCAGAGAGAGAGTCACGTCACGTCCGGCGGAAAACAGGAACGGGTCTGTTATCCCGTTTGAGGACGCAAAGGTCAGATCCTGCCCGGCGCTCAATGATGTCGCCCCTGTCAGACTTCCTGTCCGCAGCGTCAGATCCTGACCCGCCCCAAGCTGCCCGTTCTGATCGGCAACACTCTGCAGCATCCCGTCCTTTGCATCACCCTGCAGTATCAGGTTGCCAGTCTGCGCAAGAATTTTCCCGTTGGTATTTGTCAGGGTAGCGGCATACAGCGTCAGATCGTTGGCCGCCTGAATGACGCCGGACTTGTTATCGACACCGCTGGCCCCGGCTCCTGCCGCATTTGCGGCAAGAGTGACATTGCCGGAATCAGACAGAATTTTTCCGCTCTGGTTGCTCAGGGAGCCCGTCAGAATGGACAGTGTCGAACCGGATTCAATCTGCCCGTTATCATTGGCCACTGTCTGTGCAGAAAGAGCCAGTGCTCCATTCTGGGAAACTAGTTTTCCGCCGTTGCTGTTATCAATCTGATCCGCCGAAACACTCAGCAGCTGCCCCTTGGCACCTTTCTCTCCGATCTGACCATTGGCATTCGCAACAGTGGAAGCTGTGATGCTGCCACCGTCCAGCCCGTAAATCAGACCAGTATTCTTCAGAACGTCCTTCACCTTGAACGTCAGACTGCCGCCTGTCTGGAATTGGTGGCTATTTATAATCGATCCTACGTCAACAGTCAGGGCATTATCCCCAAACGCCGTTATTTCTCCGGCATTCGTCAGCGTCCCCTGCACTGTGAGCGTCTGCGCGCCATTGGAAAAAATCCGGCCTGTGGCCACATTTTCCAACACTGCTGTGGTTACACTCAGCGTCTGTCCTGCTCCGGCACTTTGAAGTGTGCCTGCATTATTCAGACCGTCTGAGCCGTTGAGAGTAAGAGAAAGCTTCCCCGCCTCACTGCCGACAACACCTGTCTGATCATTTTCCAGAGTAGCGGCCTGAAGGATCAGGTCTCCACCGGACGCTAGTGTGCCGCTATTCTGTACATCATGTGCGACCGTCATGGTCACCGATCCGGCGGCAGTCAGACTGCTCTGCGCATCTTCCGCTGTATAATGATCAGTCGTGAGCGTCAGGGCTCCGCTGGCCTTGATCGTACCTGCAGTGTTCATCACACCACTGCTGCCGGTGCCGTTGAGCGTCAGATCACCTCCAAAGGCCGCCAGTGACCCGCCGCTATTATCCAGTCCGCTGAATACCAGAGAAGCCGCCTTACCAGCCTCCATCTGGCCCCCGGCATTATTCACCATGCCCGGAGTGTTATCAGCAGAAGTCAGACTCAGGGTTCCGGCTTCCGACAGGATCGTGCCCTGCTGGTTATCAAGACCATCCGTCACCAGCGCAACGGCCTGCTTCGCCTGCAACGTGCCCGCTGTATTGGTAACCGAGCGGGCCGTAACAGTCAGTGCGTCCGCACTCGCCACCACCTTGCCATTGGTATTATCCAGATCCCTCCCGGCCGTCAGCTGGACCGTACTACCGCCCGCCTGCCCCCCGGCATTGCTGAGACGCCCACCGCTCTGTGCCGTCAGGTCAGCTCCGGCAAAGACCGTTCCGGTATTGGCAAAATCCTGCTGCGTTGTCAGATGGACAGCCTGAGCGCCCCCCAGAAAGCCGCTGTTCTCAAGCGTCTGCGGGTAACAGTGGCAGCACCTTTCTGCGCGACAAGAGACCCTGATGAGGCCAGATCCCCCGAAAGCGTCAGTCCAAGATCGCCCCGGGCGCTCACAACCCCAGTATTGTCGAGAGATGTCGCGTTAATGGTCAGGGTCTGACCAGACGTTCCTGCAGCCTGAAGACTGCCTGCATTATGAATGACCCCTGCCGTGATGGAGACATTGCTACCTGTACTGGCAATGACGGCCACGTCATCCGGGTTCGTCGCGCCATGCGTCGTCAAAGAACCGGCTGAAAGAGACAGCGGGCCGCCAGCGATCATATGCCCGGCATTGTCCACGGCATCACTGAATGTCGCTGTCAGAGCCTGCCCGGCATGCAGAACAGACGCCACATCACTGGCATAGGACGCAGCCGTGACACGCATATCCTGCGCGGACTGAATCATGCCTGCGCTGTTCTTCAGCACCCCATTGACTGCCAGAACAACGGGACCTGTCTGGGCGACGAGGGTGCCATGCGTATTATCCAGAACATCGCTTTGCAGAGCGAGAGCTGTTTGCGCCTGCATGATGCCCGCGTTGGTCATGCTTGCCACGGCAGACCCAGACAAGCCTGCAACACTCAGATCTCCCGCCTGGGAAACCATCTGGCCAGTCGAGCCATTCACCAGTGTGTCGGCGAAAACTGCCAGCCCTGTATTGCCCTGCAAGACGGCGGAATTGGCAAGGGTTCCGGCATAGACCTGCGCAGCCCCTTGGGAGGCGACAATCGCGCCCGATGCACTGTTATCAAGCGACGTGGCCAGAATGCTCAGTGAGCCGGATCCACTCCCGATCCCCCCTGTTGTGCCACTCGCGGCACCTGCAACCGCAGCATTCCGGATTGCTCCCCCAGCAACAAGGGCAACGGAGTCTGCCCCGTACAGCAGGCCGGTATTATCAAGATCGCCATTCAGGCCAATCGAGACCGACCCGACGGCTGCCAGCGTCGCGCTGTTGTTCAGAGACCCTGCGCTGAGTGTCAGATCACCACCCAGTGCGCTGAGCTTGCCGCTATTGGTCACCGCATCAGCCGCCGCCACAGTCACGGAGCCACTCCCCAGAACTGACCCGGTATTCTCCAGACTACCCGAACTGCTCAGGGACAACTGACTGCCAGACGCCAGTGTTTCAATCATACCGGCGTTAGTCAGGGAGCCATTCCCCTTGATTGTCAGCTGGCCATCGCCTGTCCTGGCAGCCAGAATGCCACTGCTTTCATTACGGAAGCCGCCAACTGTCAGGTTGAAACCCTTATCACCTGATAACGTGCCACCATTATCCAGCACCCCAGACATCACCAGCGTCAGCACACCCGTGCTGACAAGTGCGCTACTGGCGTCGCTCTCATAAGAATTCGTATTGAGGCTCAGGCTGTCAGCCGCCCCTAATGCGCCGCCCTGATTCAGCACACTTTCTATAGGGGCATTCCCCTGAGACAGGGACAGGGAGCCCCCCAAAGAAACGACTGAACCCCCATTCCGGTTATCCAGCGTCTTTGCTGAAAGGCTGACATCACCCTGGCCCTGAATGGCCCCATCGCGATTATCCACACTCTGTGCGACAAGGCTGACCCCGCCAGACTGGGAAATCATCCGGCCCCCGGCCCCATTGAACAGGTCAGAAGCCGAAAGCCGTAAAAGTCCGGTACCCGAGCCAATCTGCCCGCCAGTATTCGTCAGGGCATCCGCCGCACTCAGAGCCGCTGTGGTCGCACCATACAGCGTGCCACTGTTTGCAAGAGCGCCTGAACTCTGAACCGCCAGAGAACCAGAATACGCGGCCAGAATACCGCTATTCTGCAACGTGGACGTGCTGACCTGCAACGTGTCTCCAGAGACTGTCAGACTGCCACTGTTGGTCAGACTGCCCTGAGCCTGAACAGACCCATTGCCCATGGCTGTGAGTGTGCCGCTATTGCTAAGAGTCGTGGTGTCGAGTGTCAGGTCACCGGCTTTAACCGTACCTATGTTGCCAATATTGTTGACCCCGCTCCCTTGAGCAGTGATCGCCAAAGGCCCTGCCGCTGCAGTTAAATTGCCAGACTGACCGTTCGACAGCCCGCTAGCCGCCGTCACCGTTAAAGATGTCCCCGCAGCAACTGCCCCGTTGTTCTCCACCGCTCCGGTCGAAATCAGGGACAAGGCACTGTCTGATTTCAGACTGGCCCCGGCATCGCCCGCATACGACCCCGTCGACACAGCAAGATCACCGCCAGATGCAACCAGGCCACCGGCATGGTTGGCAAATGCGCCCGTTGTCAGGGCGAGCTTGCCCGAAGAGGTTGAAATCTGCCCGGCATTGCTTACTGACTGCCCGGCCTGCACCGTCATGGAGCCAGTCGACGCCAGAGTGCTGTTCGTCGCCATTGTCAGGGATGCTGCGGTCAGAGCAAGTCCACCCTGATCGGCACCGATTTTTCCGCTGTTACTGGCAGAACCGGCAAGCGTGAATGTAGCACCACTCCGGCCCGCGGCTGTCATGCTCCCTGTATTGGCCAGAGAAGAGCCGTTAACCCTCAGCCCCTGCCCTGCAGAAACCGCACCCGTATTCTGGATGTCTGCTGTCGAGGCAAGACGTGTATCTGCGCCGGATTGAAGTGTGCCTGCATTGTCAACACCGGCAGCCTGCACAGCCATGGAACCCGAAGCCGACATGATGCCGTTCAACACAAGCCGCCCATCTGCCGTCAGCGTCATGTCTCCGGCATTACTGGCCATGGTGCCATTCACACGCACGCCAGCCCCGGCTTCTGTCACCAGCATGGAAATCTGGCCAGCATACATACCGCCCAGCGCTGAACTGTCGATAGCAAATTCCGGTGTTTTCGAGCCATCGGACTTCAGGGCATGCACAGTTCCGGTTTCATAATCAAACCGGCTGCGACCGACCACCAGACGGGCTGTCTGGGCATTGACCCTAGCATTAAGGGTGACACGACGGCTCAGAATATCCAGAACCGGAACTGCCGTGAAATCCCCGCCCTTGCCTTCAAACGCAATAAGACCGTCGCTGACAGTCAGGGCAGACAGCTTGCCGCTGGCATCAATTTCCGGATGACCCGTCGACAGGCTCAACCGATCCGTATTGATAAAACCGCAACCGTTACAGGTGATACCATTTGGGTTGGCAATAATAACATTTGCCTTTTGCCCGGCCACTTCCGTATAGCCCAGCATTTGGCTGGCTTGCTGACCGGTGACTTCGTTCAGAATGACATTGGCGGCTTTACCGTGCAGGTTGGCGTTCCCGTACACATAGCCACCAAGCTTCGTCTGCGTCGCCTGGGTTGCGTTATTAAGGATCAGACCTTTCTGCTCCACGCCATATTGCGTGAACATATTATGGGACAGGCCTACCCCGTTGGGCGTTGCAATATTGAGCTGCTGCACCCCATTCGCCGTCCGGTCCAGACTAGGAGCGGGGGCCGCAGGATTTGTCCGGTTGTCAATGACAATAGATGGCGCAGCCTGCTGGGCATTTGCAAGAGTGGGTGCCAGCGCAAGAGAGAACGACGTCCCTGTTGCCACAACCCGTCGGAAAAATCGGTTCATGGACAGCCACGCCATCAGAACCGCACTCCTGCCTGAAAGGCCGCGATCCATCCCTCGTGCGGCAGAGGTCCACGCGCAATTGCATGCGTTATGTTGGCATTCCAGAAGAACGATAACCCGCGCGGGTCATCCCGCCATCAAGAATGCCATAGAGTTCAGCCCCTTCGACAAACAGGCGACAGAACCCGGCATACGCACCGCACCCATGGTTCATGCCAGGATGCGCAAACTGCCAGGACACATCATTACGAATGTAAATCCCGTCATTCCCCAAAAGCATCTGACGCAAAAAACCACGAACAGTATAAGGACCACCCAACTGCAACTGATCTGTCGTGAACTGATTGCGTGTGCTGTATTCGCCATGCACGGATGTATGCCACAACAAACCCAGAGGCAGCGGCTTGTAACCGTCAATATCGAGTGTAGGCTTGACGTATTGCGTATGCGGATCAGCTTCCCCCGGATTATCATAGGCAGAATGCGTACCGACTGCGCCAACACCGAACCGCATACCCAGCGTCATATACCATACACCGCCCCAGGCCTTGAGAGATTCACTGGCCTGCGCCACGACATAAGCCTGCCGTGCGCTCTGAGTTTGTAAGCGCACACGGTCCAGCGTCGAGTTGAACGACTTCAGTTCATAAAACGCCTGCAGGGTCGTCACACCAATGCGGTTACGTGCGACAACACGGGACACACCAAACCGAAAATCCTTGCGCCGACCGCCAAGTCTGTAATCTTCACCCAGCGTCTGCAGATGATACACATCATCTGACATCCACCAGCCACCAAAAACAGTCCATTTTCCAAAAGGGATGGACCCGTTGGCTGAAATATACTGCGTCCCCCGCCGTCCGGCATCGCCGACAAGAGAATGATCATATTCAACTGACCACATATCCAGAAGTCCCAGCACATCCTGCGCAGTCAGCATCGCATGCCCGGCTTCATGGCCGGTTTCATACTGACCGTTGTTATCGGCCCAGATCTGACCATGAATGTAACCCGGCGCAGGCTGCCGGATTCTGACAGCAGATGTTCCAGGGACTCCTCCTGGCACAATCTGCATTTTTGCCGACCAGTTCGGCAACCGGTTCATCTGATCCAGCCCCTGCTCCAGATCACGCAGGTTCAGGATATGATCGCGTAACCCGGGAAAAGCCACCGCTTCATGAAAACGGGGAGATATTCCCTCAAACTGAAAGCCCGAGAGCATGCCTTCCACGACAACAATGCGCAGGTGACCATCCTGCAAGGACTGCTCTGGCAAATACGCACGCGACGTCACATGCCCCTGGGCCATATAGGCGCCATTGATATCATCAAGGGCATGATTGAAGTCAGACACACCCAGACAGCGCCCCGTATAGCGGGCGGACAGCATGGCACGCGTTGCGGCCGACAAATGGGACGCACCCTCAATCGTGAGGGATTTGACAGCGACACAGCCCTTTGTCGTGGAAGACTGACGCGGTGTATTCAGAAACTCCGTATCGCTATTGGGAGGCGGCAGCATGTCCAGTTGCTGCTGTCGTTGCTGATACCGCTGAAACTGGTCCTGGGACGACCCTGGGCCAGCCGGAAGACCAATGGCTGGCACGCCGGCATCCGGTGCCGCCTGAGCAACACACGGCGCAACAAAGGACAGCGCACCGAGAACGGAGCGCAGGGTCTTCTTGGAAATCATGATCAGAACCAGAACGTCAGAAAGAAATCAGAAGTAAAAAAGCGGAAAGCTCAAACGCTTTACTGAACAGATCCAGCCTGAGAATGCGCGATCCAGCCTTCTGTGGTTTTGAGAGCCACATCCACACCGGTGAGCGCAAAATTGATTGTCAGAACACCACCAGCCAGTTTGCTGGCTTCAATATGGCCAGTCTGACCATGACGCAGAGCCTCAACCTGGTCCGCTGTCAGATCCAGCGTCGACAAACATCCCGACGACACACAGCTCTGCCAGGCGAGCGTAAACGGCGCCGACTTCCCAATAGCAAAACGGGCCTCATGCTGAAGGGAAAGTCCCAGAGGGGTCATCACCGTCAAACGCCAGGGGCGCGCTGAAAGTGGGGCTTTGACTGGGTCTTCGGTCGCACGGGCCAGAATGACCCCACCCAGTGGCACAGTCTGCTTCTGGGCGTCCTGCATCATCAGACGCTGCTCTACGATACAAACAGTGGGGGCCGTATTCGGGGCGGAAGAGGGGAAAATACACCGGTAACTCCACTCACCGGCAGAGCCCGACAAAGTCGTCGGAGAAGCAATCGGTGCAGACGCTACAGATTTGGCAGGAGCAGAAGCGCTAACAGCAGCCAGAACCGGACCACCTGAGACAACAGAAAGGCATGCAAAAAAAACCAAACCACAAACCAATAGACGCCGCACAGTTACCACTCCATTAAAATCATTTAATGGAGACTTATGCCAGAACTAACATCATTAAAAGATTGATCTGATGAATCTCAAAAATATTACATTATTCCTGTCGCAAAAAAGCATCAATATTGCGAAATCAAAATGATTAGTCAAAATTATCCATGCTGTTATATTATTCTTAATTCTAATATTGTTGGGTTTTTTATCATTTTATTATTCCAGAAGTTGCATAGTTTTCACTCTTTGCAACACCCGATAGTCATCGCCAGGACAATACCCACTCACAAGAAGCCCGACCAGAAGACTCCCCCAGCGGATTTTCCCACTGCCCCTCGTGACAGTCTTACTGCCTTCCGCAAAAAAAACGAGACCGTCCACCATAACCTGCCTGGCCGTCCTGTCTTCAGAGCGCAGCCACTTAAATACTTTGTAAAAGTCCGCCAAACTCCGGGTAATGACAATAAGTCGTGATCCTTAAAATAGCATAGAATGTTGCTCCTCAGACATTCCCTTTCTAAAAAGGCATGACGTTTCCATATTGTGAGTGATTTTTATGAATGGGATTTCAGATAAAGCCATGCATCCAGAGATCCTAAACATTCTGGACTTCTGGCATAAATGTGAATTTTTTCTTCCATATGACCTGCAACGTAATGTGCTTGATGTCAAACAGGAGGAGAAATGGTCTCTTAAAAGCCTTTCCCTTCCTGATCTGTCCAAGGACAACACCTCTCTGTGGAATTTTACGCCCCCCATTGATAAGGAAATTGTTGGGTTCGACCTCTATATCGGTATTTTCGATACAGCCGAGATTACTACCCGCGTTGAAAAAATTCTTGGCGCATCACAAGGACTTGAAGCGACAGAGGAAGATGAACTCAGAAAACTTGAAGGTCCGACCTGTATGGCTCGGATTGCTGTCAACGCAAATGGAGAGCCTGCTTTCGGTTCGCTATCCATATCGACCGTTTCCTGGGCGCTTGGAAGTTGCCGAGAAAATCTGAGTCTGGAGCATCTGAACATCGACAGCTTTGAGAACGACGTAAGACAGTTAAAGCTGGATCTGCTGGAATTCAACTACGGTATCCCGTCAGCCAATAGCCGTGATCAACCCAATGCTCTCACGGGCCCTGACCTGCGCAGACTTCTTGAGCTTTTTGTTGCCTGGTCAAAAGAATGGCCAGGTCCGGTCCATCAGGCTTTTTCCAAAGGGCCGGCCCTTGTTATCAAGGCAAAAGCTGCCAAACCACGCAAGCAGGCACAGAGTGAAAACAAGGCTAGATGTTCCCCAACTGATCTTGCAGAAAATGATGAGGCTGACGAAGATGAAGGCGGTCAATCGCAACGATCTGATGCCGATATTGATATTCTGAACAGCTTTTACGCAAGAGATATTGCGCGGGTCATCCAGTCGATCAGACTAGGCTCAAAGGCCGGTCTGATCAGTTCCTACCTCAGGGAACCAGATTTACAAAAACGGATGGATCTCTATACCGCAGCTGGATTGCAGGAAATCATGGAAGGACTTGATCCTTCCAGACTCCCTTCTGCACACTGGCCATCTGACCCCAAGCATGCCATGAGCCTGATGCAGCAATTTGCGCTTAATACATTACTTGGTAACCTGAAGGATGGGGACATTTTTTCCATCAATGGCCCCCCAGGAACAGGCAAAACAACCCTACTGCGGGATATTTTCGCTGAACTGATGACCAGACGAGCGAGAGCTTTGTCTCGGCTTCCACGGGCCAAAGATGCGTTTCAGAACAGTATAAATATTGAGTTTGATAATGGGCCGATAATACGGTCTTTCAATACACTGAAAGATGATCTGACCGGATACGAAATGGTTGTCGTTTCCTCCAATAACGCAGCTGTTGAAAACCTTTCTAAAGATCTTCCCAAAGCGTCTGCTCTCGGAAAGCACTGGAGAGAAAACAATACAGACACACCTGTCAGTTATCTCCAGCCTGTCGCCTATAATATTGCATCACGACGTTCTGACGGAAAATATGACAATCTGGAACCTGATGATAGGCCTTGGGGCCTGTTTGCCGCAGCTCTTGGTCGATCGCAGAACAGGCGTCATTTTCAGTCCGGACTTGGGTATGATGGCACACCCTCTGGCAAGTCACAGAATAGTCAGTTTCCACCGAATTATGATCCTGACCTCCAGCAGTCCATCTGGAACTGGCGCAATAAACATAAAAGCATATCATTTGAGACAGCAAAACAGGCCTTTATCGCAGCGGATATGGCTGTTAATAAACATATCTCCGCTCTCGAAGACTATAAAAAACTGTTAGCCTCTGGAGCTACTCTTTCTGAAAAAGACTTCTGCGCTTCTTTCCAGAGTGCTTTGGATACCGCCGTTGAAACACACAAACAGGCCAGTGGAGAAGTCAGTTCCCTAAAAAACAGCCTCAATCAGACCGAAGCCCAGCTTGCTCTTCTTGTGCAAAGGGAAGAGTTAACTCAAGCGACCTCGCCTCGTGGCTTCTTTAAAAAGCTCTTTAAAAGTGAACAGAAGAAAAAATGTGATGAGACGCTCTCAGAAATCCGCACACTCAAAGAAAAAGAACTAAAAAAAATCTATGACTTCAGAAACAATCTGGAAAATGCAAACACAACACTCGCAAGAGCTGAAATTTCGATAAAAACATCCAGAAACACTCTGGCTTCAGCACAAGAAACATGGAAAGAGAGACAAAATAAACTGCATGTGCTCCGCGAGCAGTTCCCTGCTGTTCGCATACCTTCTGACAAAAATGATCTTGATCAGGATAACTGGCAAACAGAAGGGCTGTGGTATGATACACATCTGAACAAACTTCGCTCCGAACTCTTTGCCGCAGCCATGACATTACATGAAGAATGGCTCTACGAAGTAACGCAGAAAAATGGAGGATTTGGCAGCAATCTGATGGCCATCTCCACCCTGCTTGCCGGAGGAAGACTGAACACCCCCCAAGAAGACGCTCTTCCGATTTGGCAAAGCCTGTTCATGGTTGTACCCGTGGTTTCCAGTACTTTTGCATCCGTTGCAAGCCAGTTCAGGGACCTTGGCGAAAGTTCTCTGGGATGGCTTTTTGTTGATGAAGCCGGGCAAGCCATCCCACAGGCGGCTGTTGGAGCTCTCTGGAGGACGAAACATGCCGTGGTCGTCGGTGATCCGATGCAGATTGAACCGGTATTTACCGTTCCGCCCCGGCTGGTAAGTCTACTTGCCAGCCAGAGTGGCCTCGTATCCTCTGAGCCTGATGCCTCCGTTTTTTCACCCTCCCACACGTCTGTTCAGGGACTTGCAGACCGTATCAACCCTACCGGCGCTTATATAGAGAATAATGGCACAGACCTGTGGGTCGGTTGCCCCCTGCGTGTTCACAGAAGATGCGCAGATCCGATGTTCTCCATCGCAAATACGATTGCCTACAATGACAAAATGGTTTTCCACGGGTACAGTAAACCTGAAAGTCGACTTCCGCCTTCCGATAGCTTCGACCTAGGGCAAAGCGCATGGATCACTCTTGCTGGCCTGGCCTCTGATCATCAGGTCGTGACCGGACAAATCAACTTCACCCTGCAGGCTGTTCGACAGATCTTGCATCTCACGGGTGATCTGCCTGATTTTTACATCATCTCACCTTTCCGTCGTATTAAGGCAGCTCTTATCGAGATCCTAAGCAATCTTGACAACTGGGAGATGGGAGACAGTTCCTACCTCTCTAAAACTGATTTGAAAAAATGGTGCCGAGAAAGAATTGGCACTGTTCATACTTTTCAAGGAAAAGAGGAAAGCACTGTTCTTATGGTGCTGGGATGTGATGGAGAAACAGTAGGCGCAGCTCAATGGGCAGCCAGTAAACCTAACTTGCTGAATGTTGCTTTAACCAGGGCCAAACACCGGTTTTTCATGATTGGAGATCCAGTTCTCTGGGGAGGACTACCTCATTTTTCTGTCGCAGACGACGACGCTCTCCCACGAATCTCACCTGCTGAATTTCTTCAGCGGATTGACCAAGCCTGTAAAAAACAAAAACGAAAATTAAACTAAACTGGTACTTATATCAGATTTATACTGCTCCAGCTTCAGACAGCCGGAGCAGTATTTTTATTTCTGCGCATACGATTTTCGACATAAACACTTTCGATATCTGCCTCGATATCCAATGCAACCAATCGTGAAGCAACACTGGGAACAGTTCGTCCGATTTCTGCCCCCGTCTGCTCAAGCGTACTCCCCCTAAACCACAAAGCGGCCAATTCCCTGTCATGATCTTCTGTCCAGCGGGCTCCCATATTAGCTGGTTTACCGGAGACACCCGAAGAACTACCAGTGACTACAGAAAATGCAGGCAAGTGAGACTTTGCATCTGCCTGAGGCGCTTGAGCCCGACCAAAAACATTCATCATTTCGAAAAGAATGGTCCATTCAGCCACAGTCATACCAAAAAGACGTGATCCCCCAGAATAGAGGGCCACCATCTCCCCTTCACGCCTTAACTCATACACTGTCCCTTCAATAGTCCACGAAAGGGTTTGAAATTGAGCTGTTTTAACCGGCATGTCTTTCGTCCCAATGTTTAGTGTAATTCGAAATTATTTCCTTGCGTCTTGAAGATAAACCCGGAACGCTGTCAACAGAAACACATGCACCATTTTTGCACCACATAGAGGAAGACTTCACATGACAAGCAGTGATCTAATGTGACACAAATAGCTTTGTTAATCATATAGTTGTGAAGATAAATTGCAGATGACCGCGGATACTTTTTGCCCTTTCTATGCGGAAACATTGCCGTTCACCCCCGCTGCGGCCATAACGGCACAATGCAACAGTCCGCACTTCCTCCTTCTGTTTCTACACTGGCAAACGGCCTTCCCGTGCAGGATGTCCTGCCTGCGCTCTATGCCGCTCTGGCGCATGACGCCACTGCCGAACGCCCGGCATCCGCTATTCTGGTAGCCCCTCCGGGTGCAGGGAAGACAACAACCGTCCCCCCTGTTCTGGCAGCCGCACCGTGGCGTGGGGACGCTGACCGCATCATTATGCTGGAACCCCGCAGGCTGGCTGCGCGCGCTGCTGCCCAACGCATTGCAGGGCTATTGGGGGAAGAAGCAGGCGGCTTTGTTGGCTACCGTACCCGGCTGGATGCCGCCATTTCCGACCGCACCCGTATTGAGGTTCTGACAGAAGGCCTTTTCTTGCGCCGCCTGTTAGGTGACCCCATGCTGGAAAACATTGCCTGCGTGATTATTGACGAAGTGCATGAACGCTCGCTTGAAGCTGACCTTGCGCTGGCCCTGTGCCTTGACCTGCAACGCACCCTGCGGCCTGACCTGCGGCTTGTTGCCATGTCTGCCACAGCGGAAACGGAGCGGCTGGCTGCATTGATGAATGCGCCGGTTTTAACCAGCGAAGGCCGCATGTACCCGCTGACAGTGCAGCACGCAAAGCGTGATATTCCGCACATTCGGGATCTTCCTGCGGTCACGGCCAGTGCTGTCAAAACAGCACTGGTTGAAACTACCGGTGATATTCTGGTTTTTCTTCCCGGCATCGGGGAAATACGGCGTGTCACAACACTACTTGAGGGCTGTACTGCAACCGTTCTGCCACTATATGGAGACCTACCACCCGCCGAGCAAGCGCGCGTGTTGCGCCCCGGCGCTGAAGGGGAGCGCCGCGTTATTCTGGCAACATCCATTGCCGAAACATCCCTGACTGTTCCGGGGGTGCGCGTTGTTATTGACGGTGGGTTTCGGCGAGCCCCACGGTTTGACACCGGGGCGGGCCTTTCCCGGCTGGAGACATTGCGTATTTCCAAGGCCGCAGCCCGGCAACGTGCGGGCCGTGCAGGACGAGAAGCCCCCGGCACTGCCATATGCCTCTGGACCCCGGCCACTGAACGCGGCCTCCCCAACCACGACCGGCCCGAAATTCTGGAAGCAGACCTTGCTGATTTTGTACTGGCCTCTGCACTCTGGGCGGATAGCGTTGGCACATCAGACACTCCCCTGCCCCTGCCAGATCAGCCCCCAACAAGCGCTATTCACGCTGCAAAAGACCTCCTGACCATGCTGGGTGCGCTGGACGATTCCGGCGCCATTACTGTCTTAGGGCGCAACATGGCCGCATTGGGCGCGCACCCGCGCCTGGCGGCCATGATGCTGGCCGCCAATACGGAAGAAGAAGCCGCGCTGGCGGCAGATCTTGCCGCCCTACTAGAAGAACGTGACCCTTTACGCCCGCGTGTGGCAGGACGAGCAGGCCCTCCGCCTGTCCCACCCTCTGATATTTCTTTGCGGTTGGACCTTATTGCCGGGGACCACCATCCAGATGCAGACCGGGGCGCACTGGCGCGTATCCGGCAGGCGGCAGGCCGCTACCGGGTAAGGCTGGGACTCAAAAGCCGCCACGAGGCTGGGGGAGATCCCGCAGCGTTACTGGCAGCAGGCTTCCCTGACCGGATAGCTCTCTCCCGCGGAGAAGCCGGTAGCTTTCGCCTCTCCAATGGCACCAATGCCCGCCTGCGGCGCGATGATCCACTCTCTGAACAAAAACTGCTGGTCGTTGCCGGGCTGCATTTGCGCACCTCTGCCGAAATTCGGCTGGCAGCACCTCTGGACCTTAACGCCCTGCCCACTGCCTTGCTGGACCGGACAAAAGAACAGGTTGAAACAACGCTGGACCCCACATCAGGCGCTATTCTGGCGCGCCGCCGCACCCGCATTGGATGCCTGATTTTACGTGACCGAACCGAAAAAGTAGAAGCAGCCAATGCTACCGCACTTCTGTTAACGCAAGCCAAAACCGCTCCAGCCTCTGTGCTGAACTGGTCAGACAGCACGCAACAACTCCAGGCGCGGGTTGAGTTTGCCCGTAGCCTTGAAGCCCTCCCTCAAAACGAAATAGACCCTTGGCCAGATTTTTCTACTCAGGCTCTGGCGTCCTCCGTAGATGAATGGCTGGCTCCTTGGATAGAAGGGCTAAGCTCCGTAACTGAACTCAAATCCCTTGATCTGACGGCGGTTTTGCGCGCGCATCTTGGGTATGCTCGCACACAGTGGCTGGACAAACACCTCCCCACCAGTCTGCCCTTCCCCGGCGGGACCGCAACGGTTGATTACACACAGCCGGTTCCAGTAGCCGCAGGACGTGCACAAATTTTTTACGGGACCAACACAACACCGGAACTGGCCGGAGGACGCATACCACTCCGCCTAGCGCTGCTCTCCCCGGCTGGAAGACCACAGGCCATTACGGCAGACCTTGGCAGTTTCTGGTCCGGCGGGTGGGCAGATATGCGCCGGGACATGCGGGGCCGTTACCCACGGCACGATTGGCCTGAGAATCCGGCACTTGCCCCTGCCAAACCCCGGCCGCCGCGTAAAGAAAAGGGATGACAGAGTGGGTCTACAGGCACTGGATTTGCTAAGCATGTTACAACATACATGTGTGCCCATTGCTTTCTGCCTTAAAAGAAGGGCAAAAGAGAACATGTCCAGAACCCTGACCACAGCAAAATGAAGCGCTTTCTGTGTAGCCTGCCTGTTCTTGCAAGCACCTGCCTGCCCGGCGCTCAGTCAGGCTGGGCGGCAACACGCACACCAACACTCCCCGCGTTTGCGCCCGCCACTCCTCTGGTTGCCCCTCCCGGCCCTACCTCTTTTGCGCCACTGGTTCGCAAGGTGGTGCCAGCGGTGGTCAATATTGCCGTCACGCGGGATTCTGACTCCGGCAAACACAAAAAACTACCTACCGCAGTAAAGGGCACCCCGCTGGAGCGGCGCTTGCGGGAGCGTATCCGCCGCCACGGCGACGAAATTCTGGGCGCAGGCTCTGGTTTTATTCTGGACCCGTCCGGCATTATCGTCACCAACGGCCATGTGGTGGACGATGCGGATAAAATTACCGTCTCCCTCATGGACGGAAAGGAGTTTACGGCAGAGTTAGTGGGTATTGATAAACTGACAGACATTGCCGTTATCAAAATTCAAAGCCCTTCTCCTCTCCCCTATCTGGAGTGGGGGGATAGCCGCCTTGTGCAGGTAGGGGACTGGATTGTTGCGGCGGGTAATCCCTTTGGGCTGGGGTCATCCATCACAGCAGGCATTGTATCTGCCCGTGGGCGGGATATTGGCACCGGCCCATTTGATGATTTTCTGCAACTGGACGCACCCATCAACCCCGGAAACTCCGGCGGCCCAACCTTTAATCTGGCTGGACAGGTGATTGCCCTTAATACAGCCATTGTCTCTCCCACGGGCGGGTCCGTTGGGCTCGGGTTTTCCATCCCGTCAGAACTGGTGATCCCGGTTGTGGAGGCCTTGCGCCATAATGGGCACATAGAACGTGGCTGGCTGGGTGCCACGTTGGAAGATATTATCACCCACAACGGCGCACGGGTGGCAGAGGTGGACCGCAACGGTCCTGCTGCCAAAGGGGGTATGAAGAAAGACGATATCATCATCGCCATGGGCGGAGAGCATATGGACTCAGCGCGCAGCACAATCCGCGCTGTTGCGGCGGCCCGGCCAAATACGGATATTCAGGTCACTGTCCAGCGCCAGAAAACCCCTATTGACCTGACCATTCATGTCGGCCACCGGCCCCGCTCAGAAGACTAAAAACACCTCGAAATTTCAGATCATTTCCAGAGATGTTTTTTTGGTCGGGGGTGGAAATGCTGCATCCAGCTCCCGCAGGTCCGCGTCTGTCAAAACAATCTCCTGCGCTGCAATATTCTGCTTCAGGTGCTCAAGGGAGCTTGCCTTGGGAATCGCCAGCATGTTTCGCTGCCTCAGCACCCACGCCAAAGCAATTTGTGCTGGTGTAGCTGGGCCTGTCGCTGTGTTGTGCCGTGCAGCCACCGCCTGTAGTGCTGGGCTATGCAGCAAGGCACCTCCCTGCCCTATGGGAGAATAAGCCATCGTGACGATATTGCGGAAGCGGTTTACGTCCAGCAGGTCATACTCCACCCCCCGATGCTCCAGACTGTAAAGAATCTGGTTTACGGCGCATTCACCGGGGTTTGTGCAAGCTTCAAGCTCCAGAACATCCTCCACATCAAAATTGGAGACGCCCCAGTTGCGGATAAGCCCTTCCTGTTTCAGTTTCCGGAAAGCGTCTACGGTTTCGGCCAGCGGGGTCGCGCCGCGCCAATGCAGCAAATATAAATCCAGATAATTCGTACCAAGCCGCCGTAAAGACTTGCGACAGGCGTCAGCCACACCAGCAGCGGATGCGTTGGATGGCAGGACCTTACTGACCAGAAAAACATCCTGCCGCATGATATAGGTTGCTTCCCCTACCAGACATTCGGACAGGCCATCTCCGTACATTTCCGCTGTATCAACAACCTTTAGCCCTGCTTCTATGCCGTAGCGCAGGCTTTCAATTTCCTGCTTCAGTTTGGGGCCGGGGGTCCCTCCCATATTCCATGTGCCCATTCCCAAAGCGGGCAGAGCCGTGCCATTGGCAAGAGTTACTGTCTGGGTCATGGCTATCAGGCCTTTCTCTCTATTTGGGCAGACAAATATGCGCCGCCGTAACGGTGGTGGTCCGCTGCACTGGTCTTTGTGTTCCCAGCGCAGGACGGGGTAAAGCGTTCCCCATCAGGTGGCACACATGCTAACAGGACATACGCAGTACGTTACCAACGGCAGGCAGCATGACACAGATTGGTTTTTATCACCTTACCCGCACCAGCGTGACAGACGCCCTGCCGCCTCTCTTGACCCGCACGATAGCCAGTGGCCAGAAAGCCGCCATCTGGTGCCAGACAAAGGCTGCGCTGGAAGACATTGATAAAACCTTGTGGAAAATCTCCAGCCCAACATGGTTACCCCACGGCAGTGCAGGCGTACTACGGCCAGACCTGCAACCCATTTGGCTCAGTCCGGACACTGATGCGCCCAATAACGCCAAATTCCTGTTCCTGCTTGAAAACAGGCAGTGTGAAGAGTGCAGTCAATTTGAGCGTATTTTTGATTTATTTGATGGGCATGATGAAAACGCAGTTGCTGCGGCCCGCACCCGTTGGACCACCATGAAGGCCGCCGGGCATGACCTGACCTACTGGCGTCAAGAAGCACAAGGATGGAAGCGGGCGCGTTAACAACCCGCGGCCACCCACACGCTTAGTCTGCGCGCTGGGCTTTGCTGCTTTCACGCACACCATAGAATTCTGATGTATGGTTCCATTCTGGCCAGTTTTTTGAAAAAGCCAGATTTTTACCCACTGTGTAAAGAAGAGCCACATCCTCGGCCGCACCGCGCACGTCCCAGTCAGCACTCCAACTGTCACACGCTTGGTGGTAGCAGGCCATATAGCCCACGAGCCATGCCTTGCCAGCTTCTACCCCGCCTTTACGTAGGTCCGGATAGCCCGCCATATCCATCATGGCGACAACAGGCACACCAACTCTGGCGAAGGGCAAATGATCTGCCCGGTAAAACGCCCCCCGTTCCGGCATGGCTTCAGGCTGCATAGTGCGGCCCTGTTTTTTTGCGGCGGCAGCAACATCATCCTGCACGGTATTCTGCCCAGCACCCACCATGAACCCATTGCGGGACGGACCTGCCATCTGCAAAACATCCATGGTGAAATTTGCTGCTGTTTTCTGTAAATTCACCAATGGGTGTGCTGCGTACCAGCCTGAACCCAGCAGGCCAGGTTCTTCCGCTGTCCATGCGGCAAATACAACAGTACGGTCTGGCTGAGGCCCTGCCTTAAAGGCCCGCGCAATTTCCAGAACCCCCGCAATACCAGACCCATCATCAATCGCACCCCGGCGAATAATGGTCTGGCCCTGCGCGTTTGTGCTCATGCCATAGGCATCCCAATGTGCACCAAACATCACGCTTTCATCCGGTCTTTTGGCACCGGTTATTTTACCAAGAACATTCTGGCTTGTGACCTGAACATGCTTGACCGGCACTTTAAGCGAAAAGCCCGCGTTATGAATGGTAATGGGTGAAAAACTGGTCTGCCGTGCTTTCACCCGTTCTTCTGCCAGATCAAGCCCGGCTGCTGTAAACAGTTTGTTTGCGGCATCCCCGGACAACCAACCTTGCATCAGGACGGGGCGATCTTTCTTCCCACGCACTATGTCAAAAGATTCTCCGCCGGGAGCAATGACCGTTTCCCAGCCATAAGAGGCACCGGGTTTGTCATGCACAATCAACGCACCTATGGCACCGCGCCGTGCCGCCTCCTCATATTTATAGGTCCAGCGACCGTAATACGTCATGGCGCGCCCATTAAAACGCTCATAGGCCGCATCGTCTTTCGTGGCCTCAAAGTCAGGGTCATTAATCAGAAAAATGGCGACCTTGCCTTTAAGATCAACGCCCTTGAAATCATCCCACCCCCGTTCTGGAGCGTGCACGCCATACCCCACAAACACCAGAGGAGCCTGTGCAATATCAATCAGTTTGACAGCCTGATTGGTGGAAAAATAGATATCTTTATTTTGTTCCAACGAAACTGTTTCAGCAGGAAAACTGACTTTGGCCACTGAAGGTTTACCAACCTGCGTGCGCAGGAGCGGGACTGTTTGCGTCCACCCGCCATTATCTCCCGCAGGTTCCAGACCAAGCTGCTGATAGGCTTGAATAAGCCATGCTACCGTGCGCTCTTCCCCCTGCGTACCGGGTGCCCGGCCTTCAAACGTATCAGACGCCAGAACACGCATAGTGTCTGACATATGCTGAGGGTCAATTGGCGCGTAGGACGCTGTATCAGAATGAGAGCTGGCATAGGCCGGAAGCGCCAATGCACCCGCACCCATCAAGACCCCAAGACAGGCCACACTTCCCACCATTTTTTGCCGCCATCCCTGAGAGGAAATGGGCCGGAGTGCAGAGGGAAGAGGATGATTGCTGCTCATGGGAACCTGCGCCTGTTTTTATTTCTTTGCCATCATAGCGCATTTCGTATGCGAACCAAAAGCAAGCTCCTGTCATCGTACCAAAACAGAAAGCGGGCACAAAAAAAGGCTCCCGAAGGAGCCTTTTCTCAGCCACTGAAACGTATTTTGTACAGTTAAGCCTTTTCGTGCCGGGTCTGCACAAACGCGTTGAGCAGCCGCACACCAAAGCCAGTGGCCCCTTGGGCTTGACCATGCTTGCCCTTAGCGAGCCAGGATGTGCCTGCAATATCCAGATGCGCCCAAGGTGTTTCCCCAACAAAACGCTTCAGGAACTGTGCTGCGGTAATAGACCCACCTGCACGGCCGCCACCAATATTCTTCATATCCGCAATGTCGGATTTAATCAGGGCGTCATAGGCTTTGCCCATTGGCATACGCCACAGCAGATCCCCTGTTGCCTCACCAGCCTGTGTCAGATCAGCGGCAAGAGCATCATTGTTGGAGAACAGACCGGCATATTCATGGCCAAGGCTGACCACAATGGCCCCAGTCAGGGTTGCGAGATCCACCATCAGTTTCGGCGCAAAACGCTCACGAGCGTACCAGAGAATATCCGCCAGAACCAAGCGGCCTTCAGCATCTGTGTTCAGGACTTCAATGGTCTGGCCGGACGCACTGCGCACAACGTCACCAGGGCGCTGGGCGTTGCCAGACACCATGTTTTCAACCAGCCCAACAATACCCACGGCATTGACCTGTGCCTTACGGCCTGCCAGTGCTGCCATCAGGCCGGTAACCGTTGCGGCCCCTGCCATGTCGCCTTTCATTTCTTCCATACCAGCAGCTGGCTTGATGGAAATACCACCACAGTCAAACGTCACACCCTTACCGATGAAGGCTATCGGTGCTTCGTCTTTTGCTCCACCATTCCAGCGCATGACAACGGTGCGAGGTTCGTTCTCGCTCCCCTGCGCCACACCCAGCAATGCGCCAAAACCCAGTTTTTCCATCGCTGTGCGGTCTAGCACCTCAACATCCAAACCGAGATTACGCAGAGTTGTAATGCGTTCGGCAAATTCAATGGGGGTCAGAACATTGGCGGGTTCTGTCACCAGATCACGCGTCAGGATAACACCGCGTGCAATGGCAGCCTGTGCGGACCATGCGGCTTCAGCCTGCGCCACGTCTGATGTCAGAACATCCAATTTAGCGAGAACGCGGTTTTTATCGTCCTCAGGTACGCTCTGGTAAAGCCCAAAATGATAAGCGCCGAGTGTAGCACCCAGCGCCACGTGCGCCGCATGCGGCAAGCCAGCCACAGCCACAGCAGCTTTCTCAGCCTTCAACAGTGCCGAAGCTGCCAGACTGCCAGCGTTCTCAGCTTCTTTTGCGCCAAACGCGTCTTTAGCGCCAACGCCAACCAGCACAACACGGTCCAACCCTGCACCCGGTGCCAGAATTGTCGTGACGCGCCCTTCCTTGCCTGAAAACCCATCTGCTTTGGCAGCACGGCTTATAGCGCCGCCTGTTGCGTCATCCAGCGTCTTGTAGAGAGATGAGTGGTCCTGCCCCTCGGCAACCAGAAGCGCCAGAGACCCGTTCTGTGGTAGGTTTTCTGGGGCAAAAGTAACATGTAGCATAAAAATCTGGCCTCCTCGGGTTTCCAAAATCTGTGCGCTTTATCGCATGGCTCGCGGCGCTCTACCATATGCTGTGGCAATATGGCGCTCATCTCCCTGACTGCAAGACGCTGACTTGGCCAGGCCTCACTATTTGGGGACATGACGGAACGCCGGATTTACCGTATGCTGCGCCCATGACCAGCCATACCGACGCAGATCTTCTGGCTCTGGCCGCCCGACTGGCGGAAGAAGCCGCTGAGATTATCCGCACCATTCGCGCCCGTGGGTTCAAGACCCTGACCAAAACCGATGCCTCACCGGTAACGGAAGCAGACCACGCGGCTGAAGCTCATATTCTCAAGGGCCTTCGTTCAGCTGTCCCCCATATTCCCGTCATTGCGGAAGAAGAAGTTGCGTCAGGGCTGCGAGGTACCGTGGTGCCTGAATACTGGCTGGTAGACCCGCTGGACGGTACGCGGGAATTTGCCGCCGGACGAGACGACTTTACGGTCAATATCGGCCTAATCCGTGAAGGGCGGGCGTATCTTGGCGCTATGGCATTGCCTGCGTATCACCAGCTTTATACGGGTGGCATTGGTCTGCCTGCGCAGCGCACAGACCGCAATGGCACCACGCCCATTCATGTGCGCCGCCCGCCACCGGAAGGCCTGAGTGTTCTGGCCTCACGCCATTATGCAGATGATCCGCGGCTGGCAGAGTATCTGGGGGAGCGGCGTATTGCATCCATTGGCAATATTGGCTCAGCCGTGAAGTTTGCCCGTGTTGCCGAAGGTGCCGTAGATTTCTACCCACGCCTCGGCCCTACTATGGAGTGGGATACCGCAGCCCCGCAAGCCATTGTAGAAGCCGCCGGAGGCCACCTGACCTTACTGGATGGCAGCCCGCTGCTTTACGGCAAGACAGACTGGAAAAACCCCCCATTTGTCTGCACTGGCGCACTCTGACACCCTGCCTCAGACTTTGAACTGAAGATACGCACTGCCATGACACTGCGCCTTGCCGTAACACCCTCCGGGCTTGAAGCTGCCGCACATATTCTGCGTGAAGGCGGTCTTGTGGCATTTGGGACAGAAACCGTTTACGGCTTGGGGGGAGATGCCTCTCAACCCAAAGCTGTAGCGCGTATTTTTGAAGCCAAAAATAGGCCGCGCTTCAACCCACTGATCAGCCACTTTGCAACAGCCTCAGCCGCATTTGAACAGGTTTCAGCCTCACCTTTGGCCCACAAACTAGCAGAGGCGTTCTGGCCAGGCCCCCTGACGCTGATTCTCCCCCGTTCACAAAACAGCACTGTGTCCGACCTTGCCGCAGATGGCTTAAATTCACTGGCTGTGCGTGTGCCGCGCGGAGACGCCGTGCAAACTCTTCTGGCACTGGTGGACCGGCCAATTGCAGCTCCTTCCGCCAACCGTTCCGGCAGAATTAGCCCATCTGATGCCAGCCATGTTCTGGAGGAGTTGGAGGGACGTATTGATGCCGTATTGGATACTGGCCCCTGTACAGTAGGCATTGAAAGCACCGTACTGGACCTGACGCAGCCAGAGAGACCTGTGCTGCTCCGCCATGGCGGCATCACGCCCGAAGCTTTGGAAGCGGTTTGCGGCCCGCTAAGTTATCCGGAAACAGCAAGTGACACTGCCCCCGTTTCACCGGGGCGTATGCTCTCACATTATGCCCCCACCCTACCGGTCAGGCTGGACGTCACGCGTCTGAATGCCACAGATGCCCTACTTGCCTTTGGACCTAACCCGCCCCATGGCGCAGGCTATGTTTTTAACCTGAGTGAAAAAGGCAGTCTGGAAGAAGCTGCTGCGCGGCTTTTTGCCGGGCTGCGCTTTCTGGACAAAAAAGGAGCAGAACTCGGGCTGAAAGCCATTGCTGTATCCCCCATTCCCGCACAAGGTCTGGGTCTTGCTTTACGGGACCGCCTGCATCGTGCTGCCGCGCCTCGACCTGCTGAAAGAGACGTGACATGAGCAGTTTTGACCCGAAAGAACTGAAGATTCTGTCTGATATTCTGGCACTGGTGCTGGAGGAGCAGTCAGGCCAATCAGCCAGTGCGCTGGAAGCCCTTAAAAACCGCGCCCAGAAAGACAAGATAACAGGTGGTGCGCTGAAAAACCTTTTTCAGGCCATTGCAGTAGACCCACCCAAACGGACCACTCGCTCTTCCTCCCGCCCCTCTCCTACGCCAGATGAATACCGCACCCAATTGCGGCAAATGGCGGAGAGTATTCAAAGGCTGGACACGGACCTGCGCGGCGCACGCACACAAAACGACAACCTCCGTTTGCAATTGCAAAGAGCCCTTCAGGGCCAGAAAGAACTCACCCAGCAATTTTCGGAAGAACTCTCCCTCACCCGTTACCCCAGCCTGCCTATGCTGATGATTGCTTTTGGCGCTGGTATTCTGAGCGGCATAGCCGGGACGGAGGTATTCCACCTCTTTACACACCATGTTGTTCATAGCGCGGCTGAAAATGCACGCTATCTTTATTAAACACGCCTCCTACTATTCTGTAGGTCTGCCCTGACACCACAAGGTTTTTTCCTATGCCTGACACACTCCTGCCCGCTCCGTTACTCGCTACCCTGCAAGAACTGCTTGGCCCGTCAGGCATTTTAACGGAAGCGTCTGACACACAAAGCTACTGTACAGACTGGCGTATGCTTTATCAGGGTAAATGCGCGGCAGTTCTACGCCCCGCCACAACAGAAGCCTGCGCCAAGGCTGTAGCCCTGTGTGTACAGTATGGTGTGCCCATGGTGCCGCAGGGCGGCAACACCAGCATGGTAGGCGGCGCTACGCCCGACACAAGCGGCAAAGCCGTTGTTATTTCCACCACCCGCATGAACCGTATTATTTCCATAGACCATGCAGACCTGACCATGACGGTTGAAGCAGGCGTTACCTTAAAAGCTGCTCAGGATGCAGCCTTGAAGGAAGGGTTAATGCTCCCACTTTCAATCTCGTCAGAAGGCTCTGCCGACATTGGGGGTGTTCTGGCAACCAACGCTGGCGGCAACAATACGGTTCGGTATGGCAATGCACGCGAACTCGCTTTAGGGCTGGAAGCTGTACTGCCAGACGGCAGCGTGCTCAATGTCATGCGCAAACTGCGCAAGGATAATACCGGCTACGCTTTACGCCAGTTGCTAATTGGGTCCGAAGGGACTTTGGGCATTATTACAACAGCCGTTATTCAGCTTCAGCCTCAGCCCCGTTCTCGTGAAACGGCACTCTGCGCTGTGCCAAACACACAAGCTGCACTTGACCTGTTTGCTACCTTCCGCAAACAGGACCCCGCAGCCATTCAGGCTTTTGAATATATGTCCGGCACCAGCATGGCATTGGTCAACAGCCTGATTGAAAACTGCGCCCTGCCCCTTTCAGAGCCTGCTCCGGCTTACGTGCTGGTTGAACTGGCAAGCCCCCGTGCTGATGACAGCCTACGCGCCCTGATGGAAGAAACCCTCGGCACTGCCTTTGAAAATGGTCTTGTATCAGACGCTGTGCTGGCAGAAAGCGAAACCCAACGCCAGACACTCTGGATGATTCGTGAAGAACATGCCGAGGCCCAGAAGCGCGCTGGGGCCTCTGTAAAAAATGACGTCTCCGTACCTCTGGCAACCATTCCAGACTTTATTGAGCGCGCCACTCTTGCTTGTGAAACCCTGATACCCGACATACGGGTTGCACCATTTGGCCATATTGGGGATGGCAATATTCACTTCAACCTTGTCCAGCCTGAGGGTGCAGACCCTGCTGCGTTTCTGGCACAGGACCATGCCATGATGGACACGGTAGCTGGCATTGTGCGGGAACTGGGGGGCTCTTTCTCCGCAGAACACGGTGTTGGGCAATTGAAGACCTACATGATGCCATCTTGGCGTGGCGGTGCAGAATTGGACAGCATGCGCAAAATAAAAGCGGCGCTGGACCCCAAAAATCTTATGAACCCGGGGAAAATTTTCCCAGACGTAGACTAAATCTTTATGAAAAAGGCGGTGGAGGTTTTCAACACGTCCACCGCCTGCAATATTTATTATTCCTCTTAAAACCATTCATTTAAACTATAGTTTTAAGAAGTTTTTAGAAGAAACTGTGCTGCAACAGAAAATGTCTGTTTTGCAGCACACTCATGGTCCTTAGAAAACCCAGGATAGAGAGCCTTTTAGGCCGCTTTCAGAATAATGTCCGCCATACTGCCCGGTGTAGGAAATACCAATCCGCAGGCGTTTTGTAAGGTGTGTTTGCACACCTACTTTTACCAGAGCTGCATCTTGCACCAACGGCACGCCAGAGACTTCAAAATCCTGACTGCCAGCAAGGAAGCTTGAACGCGCAGTGGGTGTCAGGGCTCCAAATGCGTGGCGGTAACCCAAGGTCAGACCCGGAATAAGCACTGCTTTTCCAACATGCAGGCTGGTTGCCATGCGGGAGCCAAACGTCGCGTATGTTACACCCGTATCCAGTTCATATCCGTGCAGTCCCCCAACGCCGCCGCGTTCATGAAAAGACTTTGTTTGCTGGTTGATATAAGCCACATCACCAAACGGCTCGATCATGACGCGGCCCAGATCAAACCTGTAGCCCAGATCAGCAAAAGCCTGTGCTGTACCACCATTATAGCTGCTGTTCTGCCGGTCCATCATTCCGGGAAAAGCAACTGTACGGCGCGTTGACAGCATATTCCATGTGTAGGTTGCACCCATGCGCAATGCCAGACGGTTCCAATGCGTGCTGGCATAACCGCCAAGCGTTACGTTATCACTACGGCCAGAAGAGGCACGACCGTTAGCTGAAAAACTGGAATGCCCATACCCGACCAGCATCCCAACATGCCAGTTTTCAATACGGGATGTATCGGCCCCCATAACAAAACCACCGGTCGAATTGCTCAGACCTGCCGCATTGCTGGTTTTACCATTATGGCTCCAGCTTCCGTAAGCCTGCATCCACAAAGTTTCGCCCTCATCCGCACGGCAGTGTGCGTCCTGCGCTTTCAAGCGACCGTGGACGGCAGTTTTTGCGGTGCCGTTTTGTGCACCCAGCATACAGTCGGCAGCACGCATACGATCTATCGCAACATCCCGAATTTCGTATGCATCCTGAATAAGCGCTGTACGGGCTGAAGCGTGAATTTCACCTGAAAGAGCATTAAATGCTCCACGCGCCTGCGCAAAGTTCAGAGACGTAATGGGCCGTGCAATGTCCGTTGTTGGTGCAATACCATCCAGCGCCGTTGCAACACTCTGCTCGTTTCGTGTCTGGGCTGCGGCAGCAAAAGCAATGTCACTCCGTGCAACATCCACCGCTACGCTGTTCTTTGCGTAATCCACTCCAGTTGTCAGGAAGGGGTACAAATCTGTTGACCCTGTCAGGTTACTTTCAATTTTACCAAACTGTCCCTGCACACCGTCTGTTGCCGTCAGAATTGTATAGCTCTGCCCTAATTCTGGCGCGCGGGTCCGTGCCGTCACGGTGCTGACCAGTGTAGCACCGTTCAACTGTGCTTTGCCGTTCACAGTAATCAGGCTGGCGGCACTGCTCCCAACGCGCACAAGATAAGAGGCCTCAGCCCCCAAGGTGAAGTTACGCGCAACAGACATAGTGCCCAAAGTGTTACTCGTATCACCGGGGGTCACAACACCACGCACTACGGATAACCCACCAGCAAAATTACCTGTGCCATTGACGAACCCTGTTGATGCCACAAGGCCTGTTGTCGTGCCGTTATTGAGAAAATGGCCTGCGTTTTCAACCTGAGTCTGTTCTAGCGTGCCGGTCAAAGCGAGTGTCGCTCCGGTAGAAATACCAGTTTTACCTGTGTAGCTGCTGTTACCCGTCAGGATTTCCTGTCCGGCGGCAATAATAAGACCACCATGCGTCTGCCCTTCCCCGCCGGTTAGAACCGGTAGCGGCACGACAGACGGACGCGTTACGCCATCCGTGTAATCATCTCTCATAGAGCCAGCAAACGTGCCTGATGCCTGACTGAGCATGAGCGTGCTGTCTCCCAGCACCACAGTTCCGGCCCCTTCAAGGGAGCGGATGCTCTGCCCTGCATCTGAATGGGCAATGTCCAACGTGCCATCCACTTTTACGGTGGAAGACTGCGCAACACTCCCAGGCCCACCAACGCCCAACCACGCATTTTGCGCAACAGAGGTAGCACCTGTGTAGGTATTTGCATTGGTGAGGTAGGCTATTCCCCCACTTTCAACGCTTACACCTTGCGTGCCTGAAATAACGCCTGCCAGACCCAAAGGCCCCATAGCATTGGTAATGGTCAGACCATTGGAAAAATTACTGTCAGAAACATAAAAAGGCGTGTAGCCGGTTACTGCTTTTTCCAAGTCATACATAACGGCATTATGTTGGAAGAAAGAAATACCCTCCAGCGTGTAGCCATCTGGCGTGTAGGGATTGGAACCAACGGTCAGAAGGGCGCTCTGGTCGCCTTGGTTTCCATCTGCGGTCGTAATCGTCACAGTCTGGGCGTTTGCAGTTTTGCCAGTAATACTGAGCGTATGCCCAGAGTTAACATCCTGTGATGCACCATCGCTCCCGGTAATACCGGCTTTAAGGGCCTGATCCAGCAGTGCTGAAGAGCCAACATAAATGGTCGGTGTACCTGAATCCAACAATGTGGGCATACCCACTGTCTTAGGCCCATTATCCAGCGCATATTGGAACATGACATCAAACTGATGACCCGCGTTCGCACCAGAAAGCGGAAATTTACCAACCACTCCCCGCCACGGCACCTGCGTAAAAAATTGCGCCCGCAGAGCAGCATTAAGACCCATAATCAGGCAGCCTTGGCCACAGTCCCCCGGCGTAGCCGCAGTACCATTCGCCTCTACAATATATCCCGTATTGGTCAGTTGCCCCGGCACACCGCCGTTGTCCCCCGGATATATGAAGTCACCTGCACCCATAATCCCGTAAAAATGTCCTTCATCAGGCGCTAATCCGGCATCCAATGTCTGCTGCCATGTCAGATCCTGATAATAGGTTTGGGAAGGATCCAGCCCTGGTGTTGTGCCCGGAATAATTTGTCCCGGCGTGTCACCATTCAGCCGATCTGCCGTATCAATGGAGGCCTGAATAAGAGCCACGCCCAGACCGCCAGATGTTGCATAGTCCGCAACCTGCTTGCCTGTCGCGCCATTATAAAACTGGACGCTGGATACAGTGGTGTCCGACTGTAAATAACCGTATGTGCCGTCCCCATACATATAGCCATAAGGCGCACTAACGGGCGTACCCGCCTGAGCTGGAAACCACGAGGGAGCGTTTCCGCCCATACCAACTGCAATATTGAAAGAATCAGACCCTGTATCAAAAAGATACTCTTTGGCATCTGCTCCATTTACACCAGCCTTAATACCAAGACGGCCAAACATGTACTGCGTGCCGTCTGAACCAACATCCGTTTCCGTAATAATATCCAACGGAATTTCTGCCGCACGTGCCTGATGTTCATGACAGGCAAAAATACAACTTAGGAAAAACACCCGGCAGGACAAATTTCGGAAACGGACCATTGAAAGTAGCTTTCTCTTTGAATTCATTACCTTTAATTATATTCCATAACGGAAATTTAATTTTATCACTATGGTAATTATTTCTTTTTCGATACAAATCAGCGCGCTGTGTTAAAAAAGCCGCACTGCATTATGGCGCAGTGCGGCTTTCAAATTTATGCCTAGAATACAGCGTGACGGTATTATTTTTTACGCGAGAGAAAATCCATCTCTGGCCGACGCAACGCATAGAGCTGAATAATCAGGCCGGGGAGCAGAATAAAGCCTAGTTCTATTCCACCCAAAACCATGGCAAGAGCGGTAAAAACTGGTGCTAAACCCCGTTCCACACGCGCACCATAAGGTGCGGCACAGGCCAGAACCGAACACAGCCCACTTACAGCCAACAAACCAGCCGCAGAAATTGCCTGAAAAGGATGATGTGTGACATTAGGCGTAAGCCCTCCCATCACACTATCCAAAGACGACATATCAGACGACCACCCTGCCAAACCAAATAAAAAAGTGAACGGCAGAACCAGAACGCCAAAAATATCTTTCAATAGCAGCAAAAAACTGATGACGAGAGGTGGCAGTAATATGAACGCCACCCCTACGGCAATATCAGCAATTAAAAAAACCAGTGCAGGTGTTACGGTATTATTTTTCATCGCCGTTACCCTACAAACTTGTTTTTAGTCTTTCCACCATTTTACAGGCTGCGGCTCATCTGCGCTAATGTCTTCATCTTGCACAGTATCCAACTCTACAGTCTCCGCCGCAACAGGGCGTGTACGTGGGCGGCCCCGCGGTTTGGCTTCCAGCTTTTTGCGCAGGTCCTGTGCCTCTTCTTCCATACGCTCAAGGTCACGTTGCAAGCTGCGGACCATACGTGCCTGCTCGCTCAACTCAGCGTCCCGTTCCTGTAATTTGGCAGTAAGTTCCCGCACCATCAGGTCAGCATGGGCTTGCCGTGTTTCCATGCCTCTCTGGCTGGACTGCAAGTTTTCCAACTGACGTTCTGCATCTTCTGCACGCAGACGTTCTTCCGCCAACTGACGACGGATTTTTGAAACTTCGCCCGCCTCATCATCCGAAAAATGTGCTGCACGGGAGGTGGTGAAGGCTTTTGGCACCGCTAATGTACGTGGCTGTGTGCGAGCCAGAGAATGTTTTTCTACCTGCACATCACCATCTTTTACAAAGCGGCGACGTTTATTCTGGGCGTTATCCGCTGCCGGGCGCTGAGCAGACTGCTGAGAGCGCGCCCGCGCAGGAGCACCGGCCCCCATGCGCTCAAGAGCGTTACGTAATGAGGCTTCTTCAAATGCTTCTTCCTGACTTTTTTCAGGCCCGGGTGTTGAAAAAAAGGATGGTGTCTTCATGAATTCGGAAGTCACTCTGCTTTATACTTTCCTGATACTGTAAGAATTTTCCACATATTTCTGCCTGGGGCTCATTACTCAACAATGACATGGAGAGTGAGCGACATTTTAGCAGACTGTTTTTAGGAGCACTCAGATACGGTGCACTGTGGAAACCTTAACACGATAGAAGATTGTGAAATACAGGAAATGTCTTGCGCAAAAAACAGCACACTACTCTTTCCTGCTTTTGCTTTTAGCATATTCACCCTTACTTTCCAACAGAAGAAAGCCGCAGAAATCAGCCTTTTTTGTATCAATCCTCCTGTTTTTTCCTAACAATTACGTCACGTTGGTTTTTGTCATGCCTGCAAATATTCGTTGGTCGTGTTTGATACAAAACACATCTGCCCGGAATTTTAGAAAAAATGTCGCGTAGAACAGGAGCCTATATTGCTTTTTACTTTGTACCATCCATCACCCTGGCACCCACAATACGTCCGTTTGACCATCATTATTAAAATGGCGTGATAGAACAAAAAAATAATCTGATAATCTGTTCAATATTTTCAACAATACCGGATTAATATTTTCTTGCTCTGCCAAAACAACGCAGCATCGCTCTGTTTTCCGGGCCTGTGTGCGGGCCATGTGCGCCCATGCAGCAGCAAGACTGCCACCCGGCAAAACGAAACTGGTCAGAGGAGCCTGTTTAGCCTGTAACCCTGCAATCTGCTCTTCCAACAAAACTACCGCTGTTTCAGAAACACGGCGCGGCGTTTTTTTTGCTGTGGTCGTCTCTGGCTGGCAGAGGTCCGCCCCCATGTCGAACAAAAGATTTTGCATATGCATCAGCTCTGCGTACACAGCGCTGCCTTCTTTACTGTGGGCCCGTAGCACTCCCACAACTGCATTCAGTTCATCCAGACTACCTATGGCCTCAACACGTGCAGTGCCCTTTGACACACGAGACCCATCCCCCAGAGAGGTCTGCCCCGCATCTCCACCACGTGTCACAACACGGTCTATACGAATACTCATGCGTCTCTCTTCCTTTTATCCCGGGTCTGCTTTTCTGTTTCCGCTGAAGGCAGATGCGCCTATATACAGCTCATCATGCCCAGCACATTTTCTTTCCCTCGTTTATGGCGCATCTCTGGTGCGCTTCTGGCCGCCAGCGGCACCATAGTGGGTGCACTGACCGCTCACCTCCCTGATGCACGCTTTGCAGAAGGCGGCCGCGCCATTGCGCACAATGCCATGGAAGTACAGATGTGGCACGCACTTGCCCTTTTGGCGCTTGGTGTGTCCCTTAACCAACGCCCCACCCGGTTTGTGGCCGCAGCCGGGTGTGGCCTGCTTCTTGGCACGCTCCTGTTCTGCGGGGGCGTTTATTATACCGCACTGACAGGGCATCACGCTGCCCATGTAGCGCCTACGGGGGGAAGCCTGCTCATTATCTCTTGGTGCACACTCGCCGTTGCCTGGGCGCTCCGGGCATGACACAGCAGATTAACGGAGCATGGTTGGCACCTGAAGGGCTGGAAGCTGTTCTGGAGCAGGACCTTAACCGCCGCGGTGTGCAAATTGACCGCTGGCATGGCCGTCTGGCGCTATCACAGCAGCCTGCTTTATATTCTCCGTGGGCACTGGATATCTGGCTGGAACCACAAAGCGTCAACATTACGTCTATTCGCCATGCCGCTGAGACACTCCGTGCCATACAACGGAACTGGAGCCTGTATGCTGCCGATTGTTTCCGCCGCACCAGCCTGATTGAGGATAAACTCCCGCCTGTCAAAGCGGCCCCTCTTGTTTTTCCAACCCTGCCCCCCAGCAGCCCGCTTGGAGCATGGACCTTGCTGGATGCAGGCACACTCCTGTTTTCTGCCAAGAAATCCACGCCTTTTGTAAACGGCACACCCCAGTTTATTGAAGACCGGATTGGCCCTCCGTCCCGCGCCTACCTTAAATTATGGGAAGCCTGCACACGGCTGGGCCATTGGCCACAAACCGGGCAACAATGCTTTGATTTGGGCGCAACTCCCGGCGGATGGACGTGGGCCATTGCGCAACTAGGTGCAAACGTAACCGCCATAGACCGCGCACCACTGGACCCACGCGTTGCCGCAATGCCCACCGTCAGCTTTCAACAAGGAAGCGCCTTTGGACTGGAACCAACAGATCTGCCTGAGGCTGACTGGGTATTTTCTGACATTATCGCGTATCCCAAACGGCTGCTTGCACTTGCTAACCGCTGGATTGAGTCAGGCCGTACGGAACGCCTTGTATTAACGGTCAAGTTTCAGGGCGAAACGGACCATGAAACCGTGTCCGCCTTTGAAGCCATACAGGGTGGGCGCCTGATGCATCTTGCGCAAAACAAGCATGAGCTTACTTTTTTCTGGCAAAAGCCAGAATCGCAAACCCTCTAAACGCTCAGGAGCGCCGCCATAAGCGCTCCCCAAGCCGCACGACCAGCACCGCCACCCCAAAACACACCACCATAAGCCCTATCGCCACAGCCTGTTGCCTCTGGGCTACGCCATCCACCGCCAGTGTTTGCAGGATAGTGGCTCCCACATGACCACCGGAGACATGGTCTATCCACGGCAAACCAGCCAACCCTTCCCGCAGCAATGCAATAAGCAAGACTGTCACCCCAACGGTTATCAGAGTTTTGAGAACGGTATATTTCAGACTACCCATAACCGAGGGCTGAGATGAAGAAGAGGAAGGCTGGGTCATTCTGGTCCTGACATCTATCGATTACGCTTACTGAGTAATCTGGTGTCCCTCTTTCCGCATTTCAGCCTGATGTTTCTTAATAGATGTTTTAAAACCCGGCAGGTCCGTTGCTGCCAGCGTATCGTGATACGTCCCGTTTCTCCAGATCCAACGGTCTGAACCATCAATCAGAATATCCCGCATACCGTCATGCGTTGTGTGTAAAAGGCTGATAGGGCTGCTGACGGAATCGAGAATTTTCACCCATTGACCCCCATGTTTCATATAAACGTCTGTTGAACAGCCAGCAGACCCACACAGACTTGCCGCCTGCACCTGCACAAACAGACCAATGGTCTTATTGTCTTTTGAGAGGGGTGTGGAGCCGATAAGAATGAGCGGAGTCTCATGATGACGCGCCGCTGCTGCCAGATCTTCCCCGCTGAGTTTTTTGACTTCTGCTTCCAGCGGGCTACCGGGCTGATGGGTCATGATAACCGGATCTGCGGCCTGTGACGTGGCTTTCTGTGTATGGCGCTTTGCCTGTACGGATGCGGGCCCTGCAATCAAGAGGGCGACGGCCAGAGCTGAGGGCACCATAAAACACCGGTTCAAGGTTGCGACCTTGCCGCAAGCTGTGGAAAACCTGTTAACCATGAATACCCATCCTGAAAATACACACACCATGATACTGCCCGAACAACCGCAACCCGGCCTGTACAGACATTATAAAGGCGGACTTTATACTGTTCTCTGTGTCGGACGCCACAGTGAAACCGAAGAATGGCTCGTGACATACCGCAGTGAGGCTCTTGGCAGCTATTGGGTCCGGCCACTGGCTATGTGGCAAGAGCAAGTTAATGGCGTTCCCCGCTTTAGCTTTATAGAGGATACAACTCAGCTATAGTTGCGGAAGCGGACCATAAAAGTTCTTATACCGCTTAAAGCAAAGAGGTATTTTATTTTTAACATTCATTTATTTTATGAACGGTCATGGAACCTTATCTGAGGCCGTTCGTTTAGGTCTTCGTAGGAAGTGAATACTTTCGATTCTAGGAGGATACTATGATTTCAAACCGTTCTATTACTTTTGGTGCAGCTCTTCTGACCGGCGTTCTGGCTTTTGCGCCAGCTCTGTCCCACGCAGAAACCATTTCTGCCCAAGGGCACTTCGCACCGCAGAAAGCAGTGGCCTCCGAAGCAACCGGCGGCGCACGCGCTACACTGGAAACACGTAACAATGCGCTAAGCTACACCGTGACATGGAACAACCTGTCTGGCCCAGTTGTTGCAGCAGAACTTCTGGCTGCAAAATCACTGGCTGACACGGCTGAGCCGGTCGAAACGCTGAAGGGTCCGTTCAAATCTCCGCTTGAAGGCACAATCACGCTGAGTGCGGATGAAATCAAACAGTATAAAGATGGTAAACTGTATATCAGCCTCGGCACCGCAGCACACCCACATGGTGAAGTCCGTGCGCAGCTGAACCCGGTTCCGGCACCAGCAGACAGCAAATAAAAGCCAGCCTTTTTTGAAGGCACGGTAAGGAGCGGGGCAGACAGTTTATGTCTGCCCCGCTTTCTATTTTAGCTGCTCTGCTGTTCTTTCACAGCGGCAATCAATTCAGACACAATATCGGGGTCCGCCAGAGTAGACAGATCCCCCAGACCATCCAGATCATGCGACGCAATTTTACGGAGCAAACGCCGTACTATCTTGCCTGAACGTGTTTTGGGCAGGTCTCTCACAACGTAAATTTTCTCGGGCACTGCGTAACGGCCTACTCCTTTGGAGACGGCACTGTTCACAGCCGAGGGGTGAAATACCCCCGCTTCGCGCGGCACGACAAAGACGACAAGCCCCTGCCCCTTCAGGTCATGGGGAATACCAACAGCAGCGCTTTCCACAACCTCGTGGTCCGTTGCAATAGCGTCCTCAATTTCTGCTGTGCCAATCCGGTGCCCAGATACATTCACCACGTCGTCAACACGGCCAGTTATCCAGTAATAACCATCCGCCTCACGCCGGGCGCCGTCCCCGGTAAAATAATGGTTGGGGCATGTTGTAACATAGGTTTGCCTATACCGGGCATGATCCTGCCAGATTGTCATAGCCTGCCCCGGCCATGACTGCGCCATGCAAAGCAGTCCCTCACCTGCACCCGTTACTTCAACACCCTGCGCATCCAGCAACGTTGCAGCAACACCCGGCAGTGGAAGAGACGCCGCACCCGGACGAGGTGTCACGGCGTTGGCTGCCGCAGTGATCATAACCCCGCCTGTTTCCGTCTGCCACCATGTATCAACTACAGCGCAATGGCCTTTTCCAACTTCATCGTGAAACCAATGCCACGCTTCCGGGCTGATAGGCTCCCCTACAGTACCAAGAATACGCAGGCTTTTAAGGGAACGACTGCGCACAACGGACTCATCTTCCCGCATGGCGGCACGCACAACGGTAGGAGACGTATAAAATGTGGTAACGCCATTGCGGTCAATAACATCCCACCAGCGCCCCGGCTGCGGCCATGAAGGCAGACCTTCATAGACCATGATGGTCCCACCATTAGCCAGCGGGCCATACACCACGTAAGTATGTCCCGTTATCCAGCTAATATCCGCCGTACACCAGAAGACATCAGTCGGCTTATGGTCAAAGACGGTCGCATGCGTAAACGCCGCCCAAACCATATAGCCTCCCGTACCATGCACCAGCCCTTTTGGACGGCCCGTACTGCCTGACGTGTACAGCAGAAAAAGCGGATCAAGGGCATTCATGGACTCAGCCGGGCAGTCTGGCGCTTCCTGACTTACTGCCTCTGCATAATCCAGATCACGACCCGGCTGCATGGGCACTCCATCATCCGTTACCGGCACAACCAGAACATGCTTTACACACGAAGACTGGCCACACCGGACAATGGCATCATCAATGGTGACTTTGCTGGGTATGCGCTTTTCACCACGACGGGCACTATTCGCTGTAAGAACAAGCACGGCTTTGCTATCCGTCAGCCGCTCTGCCAGACCTTCCGCAGAAAAACCACCAAACAACACGACATGAATGGCACCAATACGGGCACACGCCAGCATAGCAATAACCCCTTCCGCCACCATTGGCAGATGGATTGCCACGCATTCTCCCTTCTTGACGCCAAGCCGCCGCATCAGGTTAGCCAACCTGCACACACGGGCATGAAGCTGCTGATATGTCAGCACGTCACGGTCGCCGTCTTCCTGCCCTTCCCATATCAGGGCTGGCTTATCAGGCTGGGTGAGCAAATGGCGGTCAAGGCAGTTTTCTGACGCGTTGAGACGGCCGTCAGAAAACCATTCTACCGTAACATCTCCGGAAAAATCACTGCGGGAGGCTTGAGTGGGCTGTTTGTGCCATGTCAGACCGCGCGCCTGTTGCAGCCAGAAAGCCTCTGGTTGTTCCCGGGCGTCCCGCACCATGTCTTGATACTGTCCGGCGCGCTGTGATGCCACGCCGGTGGTTCCAAACGCTTCTGACACGTTCTCCCACCTTTCCTGTGCTTATAAACCCCTGACATCCTGCGGACAGGGATCTGTCGGCTTTGTCACATTCAGAACATGGGGGAAAGAGAGGCTACGCCATAGTGCAACATTAATATTTCTTTACAATAACAATAAGGCCGACCTTCCGTTAAGAAGTCGGCCTTATTAATACAACAGCTAGTGCCCCCTTGTTATACAAAGAGGCAGCCTAATACAGACCTTACAATGCTGCCTGAGCACGGTCCAGCACAGCTTTGCAGGTTTTCTGGCGTACAGGAATGCTGGATGTAGCAATGGAATATGTCTTGCCATTCACCTGCAACTGACCAGCCGTACCACGTGCGTAGTACATGTTGCCTTCCTGCCCATCTGGCACGGCGTTAGTCTTTTTGTTGTAAGACTGGAGGACCTTAAAGCTCTCATCGTAATCAACATACGAACCCTGATTACAATAGTTCAGCAGGCCGCCAAGTTCTGCCGGGTGAACGCCACCCACATAACCGGACAGGTCTGTATCAGTCAGGGTTGCATTTTTTGAACCCGCTTCTGCCTGCTCTCCCCCTTTGGAGACAGGGGCGGGTGTGTCTGCTGCATGTGCAAAAACAGGGGCAGCAGCCAACAGGGTGGTAACAGCAAGCGCCGGCAGGGCGCGGACAGAAAACAGCTTCATCAAGAATCTCCCTCGCGGAATATTGCGCCAAACTGCCCCGCAAAATGCTGAAAGATCAAGCGGGCGGACTGCGCGGACGGAACATGGCAGCCCCTAGATAACGCTGGCTTTTTTACGTGAGCCCTCAAAAAATCCTACCTGACTCTTGCCGCAAAAGCGCCGTCATACGCAAAAGTGTTCCTTTATTTACAGGCTCAAATTGTGCATTTTTACCGCATATAAAAATCATCCAAACACTGAAAAGTTTTGATAGAGAAAGCATCTTCGGCATTGCAGGTTTTGGCTATGCGCCAATAGCAGTTTGCAGGCGCGACACTTGGCCTAAGCCCTTCCTTCCTTTGCAACAGCCATATTTATCTTGCGTTATGCGTTTGCTATAACAGACTTAACGTGTTGCCTTATCGCTTTCCCCTCACGCGATAGTGACCGCTCATTGTGCCTGTTAAGACTGCTGACAGCACCGAGACCCGAAAACCCCAAAGGCCGTTGCCCCGGCAAAGGCCCCCTTGGCACAGAGCCGTTACGCTCTCTATGATGCAAAACAACACGATACTGAAACGAACCGGAGCCCGATATAAGCATGTTGCCTGCACACCTTTTTCTTAAAACGGAGTTTGCAGGACACGGCACGGCTTCTGAAACCATCCGGACAGCCCTGCGCACCGCCATTCTGGAAGATGTGCTGGAGCCGGGCCAACCGCTGCCTCAGTCCGAACTGGCTGCCGGGTTCGGGGTCAGCATTATTCCTGTGCGTGAAGCGCTCAAACATCTGGAAGCCGAAGGACTTGTCGCTTTTCTGCCCAATCGCGGCGCAACCGTTGTGGGTCTGGAAGAAGCAGATGTGCTGGAATACTCGCAAATTCGCGCGTTATTAGAAGAGCAGGCAGCGGGTTTTGCTGTGCAGAACATGAGCCGTGTCGATCTGGCCCGTATAGAAGACGCTTATGAGGCCTTTGTAGAAGGCACCCGCGGCAGTAACGGAGCGGTAAAATCCGGTGCGCTCAATCGGGCCTTCCACAATGCCATTTATGCTGCTGCTAACAAGCCACGCCTGCTGGCCATGATTGATGACCTGCATATTCGGCTGGACCGGTATATTCGTGGGCATTTACGCATTGAGGGCCGCAAAGACACGACAGACTCGGAACATCTGGCAATTCTGGAAGCCTGCCGTGCCAAAAATGCTGACTTAGCTGCCAGTTTGACACGCACGCACATCCTTCATGCTGCTGATATTTCCGTACAGGTATTCCGCCAGAAAAGGCGGCTGTCTCAAACAGGCTGAGGCCCTACCCCGTCCCTTATAGATCAGCCGCCTCTTCAAGCCCATTTCCAGCTCACAAAAACGCTGCCTAAAATCTACCCACATCACGCCCAAAACAGAGGCGGTAGAGTAGATTTTCCTTATTTTTCAATCTTATGAGAATGCGCGTTCTCTGGTCAGAAAACAGGCCTGATCTCTGGACGATCTGCCTGCGTTTTTTTGCGTAATATATGATCTTGCAAATAATATATTATCATGCGAAGGACGAAAAATCGTTATTTAGCCAAAACTTCCTGAAACCGTATTGCATCAGAGATGTCTTGCGCTGCCACCACGCTGGAAGAATAGCCTATGCCCATGAGCGACACATCTGCCCCTGTGTTTTCGTCCCGCACGCCGCTGCGCAAAGCCATCATTGAGGCCTTCCGCCAGCCTGAAGCAGCTTGCGTAAACGCCCTGACCCCTGCAGCAACCCTGAGCGAAGCGGAAGCTCAGGCCACCACGGCTCTTGCAACCCGTCTGGCAGAAACACTGCGTGCAGACCGTAAGCCGGGACTAGTGGAAACATTGGTGCAGGAATTTTCTCTGTCCTCTGCTGAGGGTGTCGCCCTGATGTGTCTGGCGGAAGCCCTGCTCCGCATTCCAGACACGGCAACGCGTGATGCCTTAATTCAGGATAAAATTGGTGAGGGGGATTGGCTTGCACACGCCTCCCGCGGGCGGCCACTATTTGCCAATGCCGCCGCATGGGGTCTGGCTCTGACGGGCGGCCTTGTTGCAGAACGAGATGAAAAAAACCTGACTAACTTACTGCTCGGTTTTGTTGCCCGCAGCAGTAAGGCAGTTATTCGCAAAGCTGTTGATGCTGCAATGCGCCTGATGGGTGAACAGTTTGTACTGGGCGAAACAATTGAGCAGGCCCGTAAAAACAGTAAGAAACTGGAAGATATAGGCTTCGCCTACTCCTATGACATGCTGGGTGAAGCCGCCTTTACGGCACAGGATGCAGAACGCTACCGGCAGGACTACCTCAACGCTATTCACGCCATTGGCCGTAGTGCTGTTGGCAGCAATGTTTATGAACGTCCCGGAATTTCTATAAAGCTTTCCGCCCTGCATCCTCGTTATGTTCGCGCACAGCGCGACCGGGTGATGACAGAACTGCTGAGCGTTGTGCAGGAACTCACCCTGCTGGCGCGCAAATATGATATCGGCATCAATATTGATGCCGAAGAGAGCGAACGCCTCGACCTCTCACTCGATCTGCTTGAAGCCCTGTGTCACACACCGGGCCTTGAAGGCTGGAACGGTATTGGGTTTGTGGTTCAGGCTTACGGCAAACGCTGCCCATTTGTGCTGGACTATATTATTGATCTGGCCCGCCGCACCAACCGGCGTCTGATGGTTCGCCTTGTCAAAGGGGCTTACTGGGACAGTGAAATCAAGAAAGCACAGATTGAAGGCCAGTCTGACTTTCCCGTTTACACGCGTAAATGCCACACTGATATCAGCTACCTGGCCTGTGCTCGTAAGCTGCTTGCGGCGCGTGACGTTATTTTCCCGCAATTTGCCACCCACAATGCGCGGACCCTTGCCAGTATCTACACCCTTGCGGGCAAGGAATTCCAAATTGGATCTTACGAATTTCAGTGCCTGCATGGCATGGGCGAGCCGCTTTACAAGCAGGTTGTTGGCGCAAACAAACTTGGGCGCCCTGCCCGCATATATGCTCCGGTTGGCACGCATGAGACCCTGCTTGCTTATTTGGTACGCCGCCTGCTGGAAAACGGAGCCAACTCCTCCTTCGTCAATCAGATTGGCGATGAAGCCATTCCTGTTTCAGCCCTGATTGAAGATCCGCTGGAAGTGGCTCATGGTTTTAAGCCCTACGGCGCAACACATACAGAAATTCGCAACCCCACAGATCTATTTGTTCCAGAACGCCGGAATTCCGCAGGGACTGACCTAGCAGATGACAAAGTGTTGGCCGATCTTGCCAAAGGCATAGAAAAAGCCCCTAAAAGCTGGAAGTCCGCCCCTCTGGTTGCAGGCCTTAAACCTAAGGGGGACGCCCAGCCGGTCACCAACCCTGCTGATCACTCGGATTGTGTGGGCACTGTTATTCAGGCAACACCAGAAATCGTGGCAAAAGCTGCCTTAGCCGCCGAGAAAGCAAAAGCAAACTGGGCCAATACAGCTCCGACCCAACGCGCTGATATTTTGGAAAAAGCCTCTGACCTTCTGGAAGAACGTCAGGATGAATTACTGGCTCTTCTCTCACGTGAAGCCGGGAAGTCTCTTCCAAATGGTATCGCAGAAGTACGGGAAGCGGTGGACTTCCTGCGCTATTACAGCGCAACCATCCGCAGGGACTTTACGAACGCCACCCATGTACCACTTGGTATTGTTGCCTGCATTAGCCCATGGAATTTTCCGCTTGCCATCTTCCTTGGCCAGATTGCTGCGGCCCTTGCCGCTGGTAACGTTGTCTTAGCAAAACCTGCCGAAGAAACACCCCTTGTTGCGGCTCTTGCTGTAGGCATTCTGCATCAGGCTGGTGTGCCTGTAGGGGCCGTGCAGCTTTTGACGGGCGATGGGGAAACTGGCGCGGCTCTGGTTGGGGATGAGCACGTGTCTGGTGTTATGTTCACCGGCTCAACCGTTGTAGCACAAATCATCAACCGTCAGATTGCAGCACGCCGTACACATACAGGCCAGCCTATACCGTTTATTGCGGAAACTGGTGGCCAGAACGCCATGATTGTTGATTCGTCTGCTTTGGCGGAACAGGTGGTGGCGGATGTCGTGGCCTCAGCGTTTGACAGTGCCGGGCAGCGTTGCTCCGCATTGCGGCTGTTGTGTGTGCAGGAAGACTGTGCTGACCATATCCTCACCATGCTCCGCGGGGCCATGCGCGAACTCCGCCTTGGCAACCCCGCACATCTTGCTACGGATGTGGGGCCAGTTATTACTGCTGAGGCAGCGGAAGGTATTACCAAACATATTGAAGCCTTCCGCGCCAAAAAGGCACCGGTTTATGCATTGCCCGTGCCTGAAGCCTGCACCAATGGCAGCTTTGTACCGCCCACACTGATTGAAATTACATCCGTGCGGGAAATGGGGGCTGAAGTTTTTGGCCCGGTTCTGCACGTTTTGCGCTATGCCCGCGCTGAACTAGACCGTGTGCTGGCTGACATTAATGGCACAGGATACGGCCTGACATTCGGGCTGCATACCCGAATTGAAGCCACTGTCACGCATGTACTGTCACATGTTGAGGCAGGTAACCTGTATGTAAACCGCAACACCATTGGGGCTGTTGTTGGCGTACAACCCTTTGGAGGGCGCGGCCTTTCCGGCACCGGGCCAAAAGCAGGAGGCCCACTCATATTGCGCCGCCTTCTGGCACAGGCCCCGGATCTGGGGCCACTAGTACGGGGCAAGCTCCCGAACACCATGCGTGTATGGACGGACTGGCTACGCGAGCAAGGCGAGAGTGCCTGCGCTGCAACCGCCGCAACGCTGAGCCGTACTCCACTCGTTGGAGGGGAATGCACCCTGCCCGGCCCTGTTGGTGAGAAAAACCTGTATAGCCTGATGCCACGTGGAAATATCCTGTGCATTCCGGCTACAAAAACCGGGCTGTACAACCAGATCTCTCTTGCTCTCTCTGGCGGCAATAAAGCGCTCGTATTGGCACACGACTCTGCCTCAGTCTGGCACTATTCCCTCCCCGCCAGCTTGCAAAAGGCAATTGAAATTGTGAGCAGCGCCACAGTAGAACCCTGCGCTATTGTGTTGGCCGAGCGGGATGACGAAGCTTTTACTGCAGCCCGCACAGCTCTCTCTGCGGGTGATTACCCCATTGCCTCAGCGTGGATCACAGGCACGGGCCTGCCTGCTGCTGAGTGTGTGCTGGAGGAACAATCCTGCAGTATCAACACAACAGCGGCAGGCGGCAATGCCAGTCTGATGACACTTAGCTAACTAAACCCACTATACTCTTGCTACCCCCATACCTGCCTGACAGGTGTGGGGGCATTTTCATGGCCGGGTCTGCACCGGATGCAACACGGCCTTGACGTAAAACACATACAAATGGACCAGAAAGTGGTATGAGAACGCACTCTCTTATCCATTTCTTCAATATATAAATCTGGAGCTATCATGAGCACCCGCGCAGGACATGACCCTAGACTGGTTGCCGCCATTATTCTGGTAACCATGGCCATGGGCATGCTCGACGCCATTTCCCTGCTGCATCTAAAAATTTTTGCAGGCTACATGACGGCGACAGTACTGTTGATGGCCGTACATATAGCGACATCAGAAACAATTGTTCTGTCCGGGTTTGAAGCCATTGGTTTTTATTTGCTCGGCGCCATGACCGGGGGCAGACTTACGCGGCGCGACCGCAGCATCCGATATGCGGTGGGCGATATTTTGTTGCGCGTGGGGCTACTGGTAGGGCTCACAGCATTGGTCTGGGCCGCCAATCCGCCCGGCAGAACCTACATTACACTTGCTTTGCTGGCTTTTGCCATGGGCATGCAAACGTCTGCCACACGCCATGCAAAAGTGGCTGATATGAGCCTGCCTGCCGCCACAATGCTTTTACATGGGCTTGCCCATAACAGTCCTTTTGCTGGCGGTAAGAACCCCGGCACATGGCGTAGGCTTTCGGCTATCTGTGGTCTTTTTGTCGGTGCTGTTATTGGCACACTTGTGTCCAGCCACAGCATCTCTTTAGCTATTGCGGTAGCAGGCGGCACAATTCTGTCTGCCGGCACATTGCTGTATCTGCGTGAGCACCGGTTGTTAGCGGGTCTGGATAATCTGATTGTTCATTAACGCCTAAAGGCAATTAGGCTCGTCACACAAAAAAATACCCCTGCTACATGCATGCGGCAGGGGTAAAAAAAGTAGCCTGCTCACATTAGTTCAGGAACGTCGGCTCCACACACATGCTGCGGCATAAAACGCAACGGATGTGCCAAGACTGGCAAGGGCTGTCATGCGCTCTGCATCGTTAAAGATCATGGCAACAAAAACCAGTGCAACGGCCAGCAGGGTTACATAATTGCAGACCGGGAAAAGCGGCAAGTTAAAGCCTTCCGCCTGTCCCGCTTTTTCTGCTCTACGGCGTGTTACCAGATATGCGGTAACAATCATGGAATAGACAACCAGAATAACCCCACCGCTACAGCTCAATAAAAATGCAAAAATTGTGTCTGGGGACAGGATAGATGAGAACGCAACCAATGCCCCGACAATGCTGCTGACCACAACTGCCATACGCGGCACCGTAGTCGCGGTAGACCGTGCCAGACTGGACGGTGCATCGCCACGGCCTGCCAGCTCTGTCAGGATACGGGATGTGATATACATGCTGGAATTGAGGCAGGATAAAATAGCGCTCAAAACAACAATGCGCATAAACAGGCCTGCACCAGGTATGCCCATTGTATCCATCGCCGTTACAAACGGAGACTTACCGGGCACAATGTTCGTCCAAGGCACGACCAGCAGTACCATGGCCACAGAGAACAGATAAAACAGTGTTACACGTGTGCCGATTGTACGCGTAACCCGCGCAACATTTTTAGATGGCTCAGAAGACTCTGCTGCTGCAACAGTTGCAATTTCAGACCCCATCATGGTGAACAGAATAGTCGGGATAATTGCAAGAACCGCCACAATACCATGCGGGAAGAACCCACCGTGCCCAAGGAAGTTGTGCATTGCTGGCACACCCGGACCAAAGACATGCAACACATACAGCAAGGCTACGCCAATAAAAGCAACAATGCTAAGAACCTTGATGAGAGACAACCAGAACTCGCACTCACCAAAAATCCGGGGAGCAGCAAAATTGATGAGCTTTAAAGCAACGATAAGCAGCAATGAGAGAAGCCAGACTGGTAAAGCCACCCAGTCCCGCACCAGCAATGCGCCTGCTATGGCCTCACTCCCCAAGACAACAACCCAGAAAAACCAGTAGAGCCACCCTGCGGTAAACCCTGCACGGTTACCATGAGCTTCACGGATATACTCGACAAAAGAGCCGCGGCCGGGGTCAACCACAACAAGTTCGCCCAGCATACGCATGACCAGAATAACCAGCAGACCAACAGCCAGAAAAGCAACCAGCACACCCGGCCCGGTCGTTGCTATGGCAGCACTGCTGCCCACAAATAGCCCTGCCCCAATAATGCCGCCCAGTGCGATCATGGCAATATGCCGGTTTTTTAACCCTCCGGATGCAGAAACCGGTGTGGTGGTGCTGCCCTGTTCGGTCATATGCTGGTGTTCCTCAGTTTCGTTTCTTGCTCAGATCATTTATCAAACGGAAAGAAATTTCTACCCCGCATTCGTCTTGTCAGAAGTGTTTGTAGAAATAGAATTCCAGAATGCCAGACTGCCTGCTTATTTTTGGCATAGGGTATCCTGCGGGCAAGCCAGCTTGCGCAAGCGCCTTGCCTGAAGGTCCGGAAAAGGCCATCCCCCCGGCAAGTGCTGCGGATGTCGTTGCATTCATTGCGTATTCCGCCGTGACATCAACCTCGTCAGAAATATGGTTGGCCACATTGTGCAGCCCTGCACCAGACGGGTGAAGCAAGGACAAATTGTAGTAATGCACACCCAGTTTCAAGCCATCTTCCCGTTTTAAGAGATGAAAAGGAGCTGTTACAGTCAGGTCAAACTGCTGCACTTTGAGGTTTGAGAGGGGCGCAAGATACATACCAATAATTTCACCGGGCCAATACCCGCCGTAGCAGTAGCGTTTGCCATCATACAGGAAGAGAGTGTCGTAACTTCTCTTGACTGTACCGTTAGGATTTTTACCGCCACCAAACTGCGTATAGCGATAAAAAACCTTGGGTTGCCACGGTAACATTGTAAACCGATAACCCGGCTCAAAAAACATGCCGTATGCTTCTACGGATTTGTAACCATTGCCCGCATGGCTATTCTGCTCAGAAACAAAACTACCGTAAAATGTGAAATTCTTTGAAATTCCAAGTGCTTTTACAGGGAATAGTGTTCCTCCCCAGCTAAGGGATGCCACATTCATGCCGTTACGGTCTGCTCGGGCTGAGTGATCATATCCTGCAGAGGTATCAGCATCGCGTATGTGAAAATATGTAAGTGTTACGTAAGAGGCACGCTCCGCATAGACACTGCCGCCATGCCCTCCGGGTGTGCTGGTAAACCAACTGACATCAAAACCCACAAATTTGGTTTTTGGCCTGTCATAGCCTCGATCAATATCGTTATCTGTGTTGCTCTCCAGCATAAACGCATCCGCCCTGACGGACTGGCCTTCCAGTTTGATAACGCCGGGTCCGGAAAAGGCAAAACGTGGTGCATACCACCACGCCCCCCTGCGGCCTGCACTATAAGTGCCCTTACCAATCAAAAAGCCATCATCAACAATAAAAGACTGCCGCCCACCCAGCACTGTCAGAGTGTGCGGGGCATGTGCAATTTTTACAGGCATGGTGAGGCCAATATTGGCCTCTTCCAGATAAATGGAGTGTGGTGACCCCGAGGTTTGGGACATGATTTGTCCGTCACCATGCCCAAGCGTTGCAGCACCCAGCGCGGAGGCTGTGCCAATAACAGCAACGCCGTGCCCCCAGTCCCATCGGCCTGTTAGGATAGGCTTGCCATATAACTCACCAGAGGCAGGGCTTTTGGTGCGTTTATACTGGCCATCTGACCGAGGCGCATAAGACCCTGCACCAAAATTAACACTGGGCAGGTAAAATGCCGCGCCACCAATGTCCAGACCACCCTGTACGGTCAGTCCGCCAACAGACACGAGCGTTTTTTCCGCCTTTGCGTAGGACGATAAGGATGCAACAGCCCCCAGCATCAGGCTTGAATAGAATAAGCGACGCATGATGCTTCAGCGTCTCCCTTCCTGATCTGACAAGCCTGCCTTCAACTGTGCGTGCTCCATGCCCATGCCCTCCCCATTACTCTTGTTATTTTTGTGAGGTGCCCAATGCAAAAAGTAGCTTCATTCCTCCAACCCAAGAAATTCCTGAGTGCGGTTATAATCACGAACGAAGCAGACCATATATTATCTTCATCGTAATATAAACTCTACATGAGGATATATTATTTTCAAGGTCATTTTTCTACGGATTTTTCAAAATACAAAGTGATGCATTTCATAACATTATAAATAAACAAAAATATATCTCAATACATTGTGATTGTTTCATAACCGGAATTTAGAATTATAAGCAATTCCATACCTAAAAATTCTTAATTTTTTTACCTTTGTAGTCTGCACACTCTTATTTTTGGAATTTCCTTTAATGAAAAACTTCCATTTCAATCTTGAAATAAAATAAAACCCTATAACTATTTATAAAGAGAAAGTGTCACATAAAATTGATAGAGACTTTAACTTGTGTCTCTTAAACGCTTTTGTCTGGAGAAGAGGCACCACTCACCATGAATGAGCAAGCAATAACCCACTATGGAATACGCCAATCTGAGAGCGCATTATTACGACAAGCAGGAGCATACTCTTCAGCGCATAACAACACTGGCAAAAGCTGAGTAACTTTATGTTTTATAGGAAAAAACTACGCTGGAGCGGATGAGGGGAATCGAACCCCCGTATGCAGCTTGGGAAGCTGCCGTTCTACCATTGAACTACATCCGCGTAAGCGTGTGACGCGCACTATACTGATTTCACACGCCCTGACAATCCACTTTTATCACCTATTGGCTTATTCAGCATCCATGTCTGCGCTGATCAAATCAGACAAATGTCCCAACTCACGCAAGGCCAGTCCTTCTGGTGGCTTATTGCGGACACTCCCCCGCGCAACACGCCGTGGTAGGGTTGCCTGATCAAACCCTAATTTGGCGGCTTCTTTCAACCGGGCATCCGCCTGCGCAACCTGCCTGACCTCACCCGACAAACCCACTTCACCAAAATAGACCTCGCCGGAGCTGGTGGGGACACCACTGGCGGCAGAAATAAGAGCGGCTGCCACGGCAAGGTCGGCTGCTGGCTCCACCACCTTCAACCCGCCTGCAAAATTCAGATAGACATCCATGCCGGATAACTTAAGGCCGCATCGGGTTTCCAGCACGGCAAGCAACATGGAAAGCCGCCCGGTATCCCACCCCACAACAGCCCTGCGTGGCGCACCATCCCCGCTTTTGGGAGAAAGCAACGCCTGTACTTCCAACAGCACAGGCCGCGTTCCTTCAAGTCCGGCAAATACGGCAGACCCGGCAATATTCCCCCGCCGCTCTGCCAGAAACAATGCAGACGGGTTGCTGACTTCCTCCAATCCCCGATCTGTCATGGCAAAAACGCCAATCTCATCCGTAGCGCCAAAGCGGTTTTTGGCAGCCCGCAAAATGCGGAACTGATGCCCGCGGTCACCTTCAAAATACATGACGGCATCCACCATGTGCTCCAGCACACGTGGACCAGCCAAGGCCCCTTCCTTTGTGACATGCCCAACAAGGATGAGGCTAAACCCGCGCCTTTTAGCCAGCCGGATAAGCTCAAACGCACACGCCCTGACCTGCGAGACCGTACCGGGTGCGCTTGCCACAGTTTCCAGCCACATTGTCTGGATGGAGTCGATAATAACAGCTTTAACGTCTGTCTCGGCCTCTAGGGTTGAGACAATATCAGCCACGTTAATGGAAGCCGCGAGGTCGAGTTTTGTCGTCCCCACCCCCAGACGCAGGGCGCGCAGGCGGATTTGATCGACCGCTTCTTCCCCAGAAATATAGAGAACACGTTCGCCATTGCCCGCCAGACGGCAGGCGGCTTGCAGCAGCAGGGTCGATTTACCAATGCCGGGGTCACCCCCCACCAGCACAACGGAGGCTGGCACAAGCCCCCCCCCTAACACACGGTCAAACTCTGCAATGGTCGTTTCAATACGGGGTGGTGGCTTGGCTATACCGTCCAGCCCCTCCAGTTTGATCCGTCGACCTTTTGCAGCACCAGAAGCCGTGGAGGCTGCCAGCGGCTCAACTGTTTCTTCTTCCAGCGTGTTCCATTCACCGCAGGCTTCACACTGGCCAACCCACTTGGGGTACGCCGTCCCACAATTGCGGCACACAAACTGGCGGGACGGTTTTTTAGCCACGCTTATTTCTCCCTGTCATACATCAGGCAATCTGGTGCCTGATGACGTATTCCTCAAGGCCGCCCAACAGACTGATAGGTAAGCCCCGCAGCACGCATGGCCTGCGGGTCGAAAATATTACGCAGGTCCACCACAACGCCGCTGCGCATCCGTTTGGCAATTTCGTTGGGGGAAAGTGCGCGGAAAATATTCCACTCCGTCAGCACAACCAGCACGTCTGCCTGATCCGCCACTTCCAGCGCATCTGCACAATACACAACACCCTCAGGCAGGAGCGGCTTGGCTGCATCCATACCAACAGGGTCAAACGCGCGAATGGTCGCTCCAGCTTCTGCCAGACGGTGCAGGATGGGAATGGAGGCTGACTCCCGCATATCATCCGTTTCTGGTTTAAAAGTCAGCCCCAGCACACCTACGGTCTTACCAGCGACAGAGCCACAGCATGCACTGGCAATACGGCCAGCCATACCGGCCTTGCGGGCCTCGTTCACCTGCACGGTTGTCTCAACCAGACGGCTGGCGCTATGGGCTTCCTGCGCTATGCGAGACAGAGCCAGCGTGTCTTTGGGAAAGCAGGAGCCACCATACCCTGGGCCGGGCTGGAGAAAGTCCCGCCCAATACGCGTATCCAGCCCCATGCCACGTGCAAGTTCATGCACATCTGCACCCAGTTTTTCGCACAGATCCGCCATTTCATTAATAAACGAGATCTTCATGGCAAGGAACGAGTTAGAGGCATATTTGGTCAACTCTGCCGTTTCCAGACCGGTAAACAGCAAAGTGGCCTCGCTGCTGGCAAGGGGGCGGTATACCTGGCGCAGCACGGCTTCAGCTTGAGCGGCCCGTTCCGGGCGCTTTTGGTCCAGCCCGATAATCACACGGTCAGGACGCATAAAGTCTCCAATCGCGCTGCCTTCACGCAGAAACTCGGGATTGGAAGCCACATCAAAGTCAGCCTCTGGCCGTGTTGCGCGGATAATCTCGGCAATACGGCGGCTGGTGCCAACAGGCACGGTTGATTTGGTGACAATAACCGCATAGCCCGTCAGGGCTTCCGCAATCTGGCGAGCGGCTGCGTGAACATATTGCAGGTCCGCGGCACCATCCCCATTGCGCGGTGGGGTGCCAACAGCAATAAAAACTGCGGCGGCCCCGGCAACTGCCTCTGCAATATCATCCCCAAAGGTAAGACGTCCTGCCTGACTGTTGGAAGCAACCAGTGCATCCAGCCCGGGTTCGTAAATGGGAATACGCCCTTCACGCAGGGCAGAGAGGCGGGTTGGGTTTGTTTCAACCACAGACACGTTAATACCAAATTCAGCAAAACATGCGCCTGACACCAGCCCGACATACCCGCCGCCAATCATGGCTATACGCATTTGCAGCCCTCCCGCCTTTTTCTTGTCCGGCCCAACAGGCCTGTTTGTGCCCAACACATGCCCTCAGCCGCCGGGACCTGCAATGGCTAACACCAATACAGCCGTGATTTTGTGTCCCAAACCGCAGTCCTCCCTTCACACACCCACTCAGGCTTTGACGTGCCCTGCGTATCAGGCTACGGCAGTAGGCTTGATTGACCCGTCACACTGCATCAGGAGCGACAGCCGCAGCGTATGGATATTGTGCTCAACCTTGTGGCCAGACTGGGCCGTGCCACGCTTGCGCTTATACGGGCAGCCGGGTCTTTGGCTCTCTTTGCGCTTGAAGGTCTTTCACATATTGTGCGGCCACCTTTCTACGGACGGGTGTTTTTTGGCGCTTTTATGGAAACGGGTTTTTTCTCCCTTCCCGTTGTGGCGCTGACAGCCCTGTTTTCAGGCGGCGTCATTGCCCTGCAATCCTATACCGGTTTTGCGCAATATCATGTGCAGAACGCCATTGCAGGCATTGTTGTACTTGCGGTTACGCGTGAACTTGGGCCCGTGCTGGCAGGCTTGATGGTTGCTGGCCGCGTGGGCGCTGCTATGGCCGCACAAATTGGCACCATGCGTGTGACAGATCAGGTGGATGCACTCACCACCCTGTCCACCAATCCCATGAAATATCTGGTAGCACCCCGGCTGCTGGCTGGGCTTATTGCCCTGCCCCTGCTGGTATTGATTGCAGACGTGTTGGGTGTTGCTGGCGGATTTACGGTCTGCGTCATGAAGCTTGGCTTCTCGCCCCATGCCTATATCGTGTCCACCCTCAACTCTCTTAAAGCTATTGATGTGACAGTCGGGCTGGTTAAGGCCGCGCTCTTCGGGTTCCTGATCGCGCTGATGGGCTGTTACTATGGGTACAACAGTAAGGGCGGCGCTGAGGGCGTAGGCTCTGCCACCACGGCTGCAGTTGTTGTGGCGTCCATCCTGCTGCTGGCGTTTGATTACCTCCTGACAGACCTGTTCTTCTCACAATGACAGATACCCGCCCCCCCAAGATCCGTATTCGTGATCTGCACAAGTCTTTTGGTGCCAAGAAGGTGCTGGACGGCATTACGCTGGATGTACCGCAAGGCACGTCTTTTGTTATTATCGGTGGGTCAGGCAGTGGGAAATCCGTACTGCTCCGCTGCATCCTCGGGCTGATTGTTCCTGATTCCGGCAGCATTGAAATTGACGGGGAAAATATCCTCACGGCCTCTAGCAAGCGTCGTGAAGCCCTGCGCAGCGAAATTGGTATGCTGTTCCAGAACGGCGCCCTATTTGATAGTTTACCCGTGTGGGAAAACGTAACTTTTGGTCTGCTGGCGCGCAAACGCCTGAAGCGCTCGGAGGCCCGGGCGCATGCAGGGAGCATTCTGGCACAGGTAGGGCTCGATCCCTCGGTCGGTGAGCTCTACCCCTCCGAGTTGTCCGGCGGGATGCAAAAACGCGTTGGGCTGGCACGTGCCATTGCCGCAACGCCGGATATTTTGTTTTTTGATGAACCCACAACTGGTCTGGACCCCATTATGGGGGCCGTAATTGACGGCCTGATTGTGGATTGCGTCAAAAAACTGGGGTCAACAGCCATTGCCATTACGCACGACATGGCCTCTGCCCAGCGTATTGGGGATGAAGCCGCCATGTTATACAAAGGCAGACTTATCTGGCAGGGGCCTGCAACCTCCTTGATGAACAGTGGCAACCCCATGGTGGACCAGTTTACGCACGGCAGGCGCGAAGGCCCTATTGGCATGGAACTCCGCAAATAAACACTCTGCCGTATAATGCAGCTTTTTACAGTCTAACTGCTTGCCCACCCGCCCTGTGAATGAGATAGAGACAGGGTGGTAGACCTGAATGGAAATAAGACCATGAAACATGTGGTACTAATGCTGGTATGTGCTGTTGCGCTTTCTGCCTGTGGCATGTTCAAAGGCGAGCCAAAACGCATGACGACCCCGCAGGAATGGGAAAAGTTCGGGTACCACGACAACCTGCACAGCAATCATAAATAACTGTTACAGGGTCGTGGCTGTCGGGTTTGGCACGAGTACACCATAAGGCCATGCGCACGCTAAACGCGACCTGATAGCCTTTGCCCCGATAAGACATCACACAAGTTTATGACCCTGCCCCCACCTACCACCCCACGCCGCCGCAAGCAGCTCGACCGTAGTGCAGCCACTCAGGAAAAAGTTGTTCACGCTGCAGCCGCCCTTCTGCAAACCAACGGATATGCGGCAACAACCGTACAGGCCATTGCACGGCAGGGTGGCATAAGCCTTGGTGCCATGCAGCACCATTTTCCTACAAAGGCTTTAGTAATGGCGGCAGTGTTACGGCACTATGGCCTCAAACGGGCCAGCCTTTACCGGCGCGCCATGACTCACAAGACAACCCCCACAGAAAAAATAGACGCTATGTTGGAGGCCTTGTGGACGTTGATCTGCGAAGGGCCGGAATTTATTGCCACCATTGAAATAGAACTTGCCCGCCGCAGCGATGCCGAACTTGCAGAGGCCACTGCCCCGGTTCTGGCCCGCATTGATGCCTTCATGGCGCGCTGGCTTGCCAACCTGACATCCAACGTCCCCCCCACAGTGTGGGAACCACTGCGCTTGTTGGCCACAACAATGCTGCGCGGGCTGGCACTGGAAATTGTGCGCGGCACACCGTTGTCCGAACTTGAAAAAACCTATGCCATATGGTGTTCATTCGCTCGGGCGGAATACTTCAAAATCATTTCCGCTTATCAAAAACCATAACTGATTGTTTTTTAATCGATACAGATCCTGCCATTGATTTTTTAAAAACAGGTTACATGGCCATTCCTCCCAAGGCCTGAATTCCTTTATCATCTTACCGCCCCAGCCATAACAGTTTGGCTGCTTTTCATGTAGGGGACGCAACCCCCTTACTGGTCGCCACGTTTATTCCAGACTGTGTTTTCCCTGAGGGGTGAAGAAAGAATTAATGTCTAAAACGATGCTGCGCGCACTTCTTCCTGCCGTGATCTTTCTGTGGGGTGGGCTACTTTCCGCCCTGCCTCTTTCCGTTCCCCAAGCATTTGGAGCGGACACACCGCCTCCCGCCGCAGCATCCGCCGCTGATGACCAGCCCCTTACCCCGCTTATTTCAGACATCTCACTCGCCGTCTCCGACGATACACTCGCGAAGATAGGGTCTGAAATTCACGCGATATATCAGGACAGTTTAAAACCCTATAGCAAGACTGATAATGCAGCCGCCTTTGCATCCCTCCTCAAAAGGGCAACGGCGGTTTCTTCACAAACTGATGCTCTGGCTGCAAAAATCAAACCCTATGAATCTGTCTATCAGAATTTTCTGGACGTACTGGGCAAACCACCCGGCAAGGATGACCCAGCCGAACCTGCCGCCATTACCGCCCAACGTAAGGCTCTGACCGCCAAACAACGCGACATTTCCAACCGCATTACCCGGTTGAAACTGTATCAGGTTGAAGCACAGCAACTAGTTGGCGAATTACGCCAGCACGGCACGGCCATTCAGCAAGCCACCTTGACGCAGCGCTTTCCGTCCCCTCTTGGCGTAACGTTCTGGTCTCAACTGAGTAGTGAGTCCGCTGCAACATCCAGCAGCGCCAATGACCTGATGCAGGAAACGCGCGCTGTGCTGGCGCAAGCCTTTACAGGTCGCCACGCCCTTATCACTCTGGGGGCTTTTCTGCTTTCCGCTCTTTTGCTGACAGCATATTTCTTCTGCCATAAGCCTGTACGCATTTTGGTTGCGCGCATTCTGCCCACAGGCCGCATCCGGCCAATTGCCGCGACCGTTTTGTGTGCGGTTTTAAGTATCGTCGCATGGGCTTTTGCGTTCCGTCTGGCTTGGGAAGGCATTGCTCTCGACAACCCTGCCTTGGGAGAGGACCTCGACAATCTGGCAGAAATGGTCGCAGCGCAGGTTCCGCTGTGTGGGTTTGTGGTAGAGTTAGGCATCAGCCTGCTTTCGCGCAAAGCAGAATGGCGTGTCTTTCCCATGCCGGACCGTGTGGCGCATCACCTACGCCTCTTTCCCATCTGGTTTGCTGTTGCCCTTATTATTCGCGGCATTTTGCGATATGTAGATACCCAGAGTGGCCTGAGCATTCTGCATGTTCAGTTTTTTGACGGGCTTTATACGCTTGCTGTCAGCCCGCTGCTGTTTGCTATCCCCCGGCAGCTCCGCCTTTCTGCGGAAGAAGGAACAGGTGCGCCGCCAACGGTTGCGCCGCTGCTTCGCACATTGGCCATGACGGTCTGCATTGTCTGCTGGCTGGCAGTGCTATCCGGTTATATTCCGTTGGCCTACACGATTATCTCGTGGATTTCCGTCATGGCCATCACCCTGACGGGCCTGCTGCTGATCTCGCTTCTGGCTACAGCTTTGGGAAGCAGCGTTTTCCCGTCTGAAGGCCCCATAGGGCATCATTTGGTGCAGCTTGGACTGCCTGCCCGGCTTGTGGATCAGGCAAGCGTTGTCATTCCGGGGCTTATTAGCGTTTTCCTGCTTATTCTCGCCTCATCCGTTGCAACGGCAGGCGCAGACTTTGACCCCGCGCAGGTTGGCAACCGCATTCTGTACATTTTTCGTGGACAGAGCGGGAAACCAGCAGATGACAGCTTTTCTATCTCGCTCGACACACTTTTGTTGTGCGCCATTTTGCCGGTTATTGGGCACTATGCCATCAAAATCGTTAAAACATGGTTTTTGCAGCGCTTCTTCCCGACAACACGGCTCAATATTGGGGCACAAAGCTCCATCCTGAACGTTATTACCTACGCTGCATGGATTTTAATTGGCCTGAGCATGGCGTCTGCGCTGGGCGTGACCATGAAGAGCATGACATGGGTTGTCAGCGCCCTGTCAGTCGGTATTGGTTTTGGCTTGCAGTCTATCGTACAGAACTTCGTATCCGGCATTATTCTCATGGCAGAGCGTCCCGTCTCTATTGGGGACGTGGTGGATATTGCCGGTGCTCATGGTGAGGTTGCCCGTATTAGTGTGCGCTCCACCAATATCAAACTGGCTGATGGTTCGACCATGATTGTCCCGAACTCCCAGTTCATTACCTCTGCTGTGCGGAACGCCACACGTGCTGAAAAGCCGGGAGTTTTCACAACTGTTCTGCAACTCCCGTTCTCATCTGATTTGCAGAAAGCAATGCAGGTTGTGGTGGAAACTCTGGCAGCCAGTGAAAATGTAGATCCACAACTTGCACCAACTGCAAGCATCACATCCATCACTGACGGATCAGCGTTGTTAACCGGTACCGCGCGTGCCCGGCAGGGGCTGGATGTCGCAAAGGTACGAAGTGAAGCCTTGTTTGATTTGTGGCAGGCTTTTCAGCAGCACGACATTCCTATTACGGTGCCAAATTCTATCGCCTCGTCTCAGGCATAAAAAATAAAACGTTAAAACTGGTTCTAGTGGAACCAGTTTTAACGCCTCCTGCATGAAATATCTGTCTATAGGGATATTAAGGACCTACTCACCCTAACAGCGCACACCATTTTTTTCTGGTGTATGCTTTAAAATCTGCCACCTTAAAACAGTACGTATTTTAATGGTGCGGCTGATCTTCATGTTGTGTTTCCAAATCAGCAAAGCGCGTATATTCGCCTTCAAAGAACAGATGCACTGTACCAGTAGGGCCATGCCTCTGTTTTTCCAAAATCAACTCAGCCTTGTTATGCACAAGACCCATTTTACGCTGCCAGTCGTCTAGTGCTGCTCCGTATTTTTCCATGGAATCAAAGGCTGTTTCCTTGGGCATACGTTGTTGCAGGTAATATTCATCACGGTACACAAACATCACGGCATCCGCGTCCTGCTCAATAGAGCCGGACTCACGAAGGTCAGACAGCATAGGGCGTTTATCTTCGCGTGATTCCACCTGACGGGAGAGCTGAGAAAGTGCAATAACTGGCACCTCCAGTTCCTTCGCAATTGCTTTAAGGCCCTGTGTAATCATGGAAATTTCAAGAACGCGGCTTTCTGGCCGTGTCCCGACAGAGGGACGCATAAGCTGCAAATAGTCCACCACCACCAAACTTAAACCACGTGTGCGCTTTAAGCGGCGGCAGCGGGTTCGCATGGCGGAAAGAGAGATGGCCGGTGTATCGTCAATTACCAGCGGCAGGCGGGCTAATTCGCGGCTGACACGCACAAAGCGGTCAAATTCCTTCTGCCCGATATCACCACGACGAATACGCTCACCCGACACCTCGGCCTGCTCAGACAGAATACGTCCGGCCAACTGTTCGGCTGACATTTCGAGCGAGAAGATAGCAACAGTTCCCTTTGGCTGTACACCCGGCCCTGTGTCTTCCGCTTCCTGCAACAAGGCGCGGGCGGCAGAAAAGGCCACTTTGGTTGCCAGAGCGGTTTTACCCATGGCGGGACGACCTGCCAGAATAAGAAGATCGGACGGATGCAACCCGCCGGTCTTTTTATCTAGATCCCGCAGGCCAGACGTCAGGCCTGCAACATGGCCATCGTTCTGGAACGCTTTTTCGGCTGTCGCAATGGCGTTGGTCAGTGCCCTATCAAAGTCAACAAAACCGCCGTCCTGCCCTTTTTCTGTGGCAAGCCGGAACAGCGCTTCTTCCCCTGCGGCAATCTGGTCCGGGCCCGACAGGGCCGAGGTTGCACCAAACGCGTTGTTGACAACACCTTCCCCAATATCAATCAACTGCCGCCGGATCCACGCGTCGTGAATAGCGCGGCCATAGTCACCTGCATTGATGATCCCCACCATGGAGGTCAGCAATTTACCCAGATAGGCCATGCCGCCTACCTCTGTCAGCACACCGGAATTCTCCAGTTCTGCACGCAGGGTTACCGGGTCTGCCAGTTGGCCGTTTTCAATACGGCGGGCTATGGCATCGTAAACACGGCCATTCACCTGATTGGCAAAATGCGCCCCGGTCAGAAAGTCTGACACGCGGTCATAGGCGCGGTTATTGGTCAGCAATGCCCCCAGCAACGCCTGTTCGGCTTCAATATTGGCGGGGGGCTGGCGGAGGGAAAGGGACAGGATGCTGTCGTCAGCCTGTGCCGTTATGTCTGTTTTTGTCATACTCACGCCGTGTGTCTAGCAGGTCTTACTGTGTGCGTCAGCATACGCTGTAGCTGCTGTGCTTGGCTGCAAGGGTGCAGATGTCACAACTTTGTCCAGCGCAGCAAAAGCCGTTGTAATATGATACAAGGAACTGGTGGGGATGGAGTGAGAGGCAGGCAGCCCTTTTTCGTCCATCTGGTCTAACCATGTCCCTGCCGGGCAGCCTTTAAAATAACGCTCCAGCAAATTCTGGACCACGCGTGTCACCAGCCCGTGCTGGTCCTGCGGGTCAAACACCAGCATTCCCCTGAGAGCTTCCCCCTGCACCCACAAACGAGAAGATGCCTTGAGCACCGCACCAGCACGGTCAAGAGCATCATCGACCAAAGCTGTTTCTGTCTTAAAGCCGTGACAGGTTGCAAAGTCGTACAGACGCCGGGCCTGAGCCTCTGTTTTTACACCTGTCAGCCGCTCATATTCTGAAAGCAACCATACCCACTCAAAATGATGACCGGGCTCCACCCATTGGCCCTGCATTCCTGACGCAGGTTGCCAGTCTTGGGTAAAGAACTCGCCTAGCGTCCCTGTACGTGCATCCTGAAAATGTTTGGTAAATAACGCATAAAGCATATGGCCGAGTGTAAGGTCTGCTTTGTCCTGTGTGGTTTCATACAGAGCCAGCACAGCTTCAAACAGATGCATGTGCGGGTTTTGCTGCCGGGGTTCAGAGGTTGAGGGCAGGCTATTCAGAAAACCACCCTGCGGTGTGCTCATGGCGTGCTCAATCCAGAGCACGGTTTGGCGGGCCAAAGAGAGGGCCTGCCCCTCCGGTTCAACACGCGCATACCATGCCAGAGCGAACACAACGAAGGCGAGATCATACAAATCTGCCGTAGGGTCCAACACGGCGCCATCCGGGGTGAGGCTGCATACCCACCCGCCCTCCGGCTTGTGGGCTTTGAGGAGAAACCTGAAAATACCGTCCGCACAGGCCTGATAATGCGTCTGCCCTTGCAACACAGCCCATGAGAAAACAAAGAGTTGCCGTGCCTGAACCCTAACCCGCTTAAAGGGGGGTAAAGCAGGTTCACCTGCCAGAGTAAGGCTTTCCTGCGCACCGTAGTGAGCCGGGTTTCCCGCGCTTCCGTCACATCCTACGGTTGCCCAGAACGGCAGAGCTTGGTCAAACAGCCATTGCCTGAACTGGTGATGCACGCCCTGAAGCGAAGAGTGCTCAGGAGAAAACTGCCCCATCATTATACCCGCCGTATGCGACCGATGGTCGCTGTTGTGGAGTGCCCCTGTGCCAGATCAGCCAAAACCAGAGAGCCGCCCGCAGCTATGACCACATCTGCCCCCACAACCTGCTCCGGTTTGTAGTCTGCCCCTTTTATCAACACATCGGGCATCAGGGCGGTAATAGTCTCCAGCGGGGTATCCTCTGCAAAAGCCACAACAGCATCTACATAACGGACTGCGGCCATAACGCGCGCGCGCGAGTCAAGCGTGTTGACGGGGCGTTCCGGGCCTTTCAGGCGGCTGATACTGTCATCTGTATTCAGAGCAACAATCAGGCGGTCACAGGCTGCTCTGGCCTCTGCCAAAAGACTGACATGACCGGGATGAAGAATATCAAAACAACCGTTGGTAAAACCAACTTTCAAACCTCTGCTCTGCCAGCGCTGCACCTGAGCACGGGCTGCGGCCAGCGGCAGAAGATGTGGCATTTCATCCGGGCCGGACTGTTCATCCAGCTCATGCAACACTTCCTGAATATCCGCTGTGGCCGTACCAAGTTTGGCCACAACAACACCGGCGGCCGCGTTGGCCACACGCATAGCCTGCTCCAGCGAATGACCAGCACCCGTTGCAAGCGCCATGGTGGCAATCACCGTATCCCCGGCACCAGAGACGTCAAACACCTCCCGCGCCCGCGCTGGCACAGAGAGGACCTCACCGGTGCGGCGCACCAGCATCATGCCTTTTTCCGACCGTGTTGCCAGAATGGCGTCTGCCTCCGCATCTGCCATCACCTTCCGGGCTGCCGCTTCTGTCAGGGCTTCTGTCTCTACAGGCATGCCTGACGCAGCCGCGAGTTCCTTCCCGTTGGGCGTAATGCAGGTTGCACCGCAATACAGACGATAATCGGAAGATTTAGGGTCTACAAATACCGGAATATTGCGCGCCTTGGCGGCAGAAAACACATGCTCCAGGACCTGCGGGCCACACACCCCCTTACCGTAGTCTGATACGACAACGGCCTGCACTGTTTCTATTCTGGCATCAATTGCGGCGCAGAGGGCTACTGCCTCCGCGGGCTGGAGCAGCAGGCGGCTTTCTTCATCCGCCCTTACAACCTGTTGGTTGGCAGCAATAAAACGTGTTTTACAAATAGTCGGACGGTTCACGGTTGCAACAGTTGCATCCACCACTCTGGTCTGTCTGGCCAGTGCCGACCGCAGCAGCCCCCCGGCCTCATCTTTCCCCACCAGCCCGATCAGTACCGCATGGCCACCAAGTGCTGTAATATTGTTGGCCACGTTGCCCGCACCACCCGGCATTTCCCGCCGGTTGTCCAGCAACAGCACGGGTACCGGGGCTTCTGGTGAAATACGTTCCATGCTGCCGTATAAAAAACGGTCGAGCATGACATCACCCAGACACAGAACGGAAACTGAGGAGAAATCCATAAAGATCAGGCTCCAAACGTCGCGATAAAGTCAGTCAGGCCAGTTTGCCGCCGTGTTTTAAGGCGGCCAGATGTCAAAATAGATCGTGCCTCAAATATAGCGCGATCAAGATCCTTATTGATCACCACGTGATCAAATTCCTGCCAATGCGAAATTTCATCCCGTGCAGCCGCCATACGGCGGGCAATTTCATCCGGGTGGTCAGACGCACGGGATGTCAGGCGGCGCTCCAGTTCCTGCAAGGATGGGGGGAGGACAAACAGGCTCACAACATCATCAGGCAGCGCCTGACGGATCTGCTGGTGCCCCTGCCAGTCAATATCGAACACCATATCCTGCCCAGCAGCCAAAGCCGCTTCAACCGGAGCACGGGGTGTGCCGTAGCCGCGGCCAAAAACCGTGGCCCACTCCAGCAGTTCCCCTTTTGCCGCCATATCTTCAAACTGGTCCATGCTGCGGAAGTGGTAATGTACACCCTCTGCCTCGCCGGGTCGGGGCTGACGTGTGGTCACGGACACGGAATGCAGCAGGTGTGGTTCAGACGCCCGCAGGGCATTGGCGATGGTGGACTTCCCTGCCCCTGATGGAGCCGAGATCACAAAACAGACTCCGCGCCGTTTCATACCCTCTATGGTGCCTGATGTTCTGCTATGAGCCATGCCGGATTCCATCTCTCCCTAGTGTTTTCTGCGGCCCGCAGGCCGGGCCGGACAAGCGGCACACGCAAAAATGCATGCCGGGTTTGCCACAGGCCTGCTGCTCTTCTAACAGCCTCGGGGTAAGAGGGCGACTATGAAACATGATCGCATTCTCATAACAGGCGCGTCCTCAGGTCTGGGGCGCTCCCTTGCTCTTACCCTTGCGCGGCCCGGACGCACCTTGCATCTGGGCGGCCGGAACGAGTCTCGCCTGATGGATGTTGCGCGGCAGTGCATAAGCCGGGGTGCCGGGGTTGAGATAAGCCGGGGGGATGTTGGCAACCGCACTCACATGGAAGACTGGATTGGTAATAGCGGACCACTAGACCTTGTGCTGGCCTGCGCCGGTATTACAGGGGGTACCCGCAGGCCCACTGGCCCAGATGATGCACCATATGAGCCAGATGCGCAGGTACGCCGTTTTTTCCAGACCAATATTGATGGCGTGCTGAACACTGTGTTGCCAGCCCTTTCCACCATGCGGCAACAACCCCGCGCAGCAGACGGCATGAGAGGCAGAATTTGTGCCATTTCCTCTGTGGCGGGGCTGGTATCCTACCCCGGCACCCCGGCTTACAGCGCGACAAAAGCCGCTGTGGACCGTTTTATGGTGGCGACTGGCGGCAATATGAAGCAGGCTGGAATCCTGCTGTCTTCCGTTGTGTGCGGGTTTCTTAACACCCCCATGACCGCCCGCAACCATTTTCCCATGCCCGGCATGACAGATGTAGAAAACGCCAGCAGGCGTATCCTGCGTGGCTTACGCCGCAACGAAAGACGTATTGTGTTCCCGCTCTGGCTTGCGGCAGGATCAAGATTTATGGACCTTCTGCCCATTGCACTGGCGGAAAGCTACTATACTCATCAACCTACGGGTGCGGCTGGCACTATGCCGGAGCCAGACCTGTCATGACCTGAACTTACCCCGCCAAGGAATACCCCGGCATGAGCCTCCAGCCACCCCCCATGCCTCAGTCACCCCCTCGCCGTTTGATGGAAGATCTCTCTGAGGCCTCGGTACGGGAACCGGTGCCTGATCACCTAAAAACCATGCGGGTGGACAGCGTGTTCTGGAGCCATTTCTCCCCCAATCTTGGCCCGGGGGGCTGGGTCACGGGGGCATTGCTCATCAGCATGGGGCTGGATTTCCGGACCGGTGTTCTGGCCATTGTGCTTGGCAATATTATCGGGGCCTTACCAGTGGCGTTGGCTGCCTCCATTGGCCCAGCTACGGGGCTTACGCAAATGGAAGCATCCCGCAGGGCGCTGGGACGTCTGGGCGTACGCCCTCCGGCTTTCCTGAACTGGATCTACTGTGTGGGGTGGGACGCCGTAAACAATGTGCCCGCCGCAACGGCGCTGATCGCCCTGCTGCTTATGGCAGGTGTCTCCACGCCGTTCTGGCTGGCGCTGGGATGTTTGGCCCTTGTGCAGATGGCTGCCTCTATCTACGGCCATCATGTTGTGCAGATTTTACAAAAATATCTGGGTGCCCTGCTGCTTGGCACCTTTCTGCTCATGGGGTGTGTGCAACTGGCGCAAGGGGCGTCCATCGTCTCCGCCCACCACCCTGTCAGGTGGCAAACCTTTCTGCTGGCAACCGGGGTTCTGGTGAGCTTCAACCTGTCCTGGGCATCGTACTCTTCAGATTATACACGCTATCTGCCAGCCAGAACCAACCCGGTTAAGGTGGTTCTTCTCGCACTGGCCGGGTTACTTGGCTCCGCCATTCCGTTCCAAATTCTGGGGCTTCTTACGGCAAGCAGCGTTGCCGAGCCTTCCCCAACTGCGGTTATCGCCTCGCTCCAGCACGCTATGGGGCCTGTGGGAGCTGTAGCGCTGGCAGCTATCGCGCTCTCGTCCATTACTGGCAATGCGTTTAACGACAATACGGCCAGTTACAGTCTTATTTCCGCCGGGTTACGCATCCCGCGTGTTATGGCGGCAATTCTGACTGCCGCTTTAGGCTACGTTCTGGCTGTTGCCGGAGCAGGCCGCTATACCGCGCTTTATACGGACTATCTGCTTGTCACGATGTACTGGATTGCCCCTTGGGTGGGGATTGTTCTGGCTGACTGGTATTGCGGAGACCGCAAGGTTCATGCCGTGCCACCGGGCTGGACATATGGAGCCACTATTTTTGTCGTGACCGCAAGCTTGACCATCGCCCTGTTTTCAACAAGCACACTCTATACCGGCCCCGTAGCGCGCTGGCTGAACGGGGCCGACATTGGCTATTATGTGGGCTTTTTTGTTGCTGCTGGCTGGTATGTGCTGGGCATGCGTACGCGGGCCAGTTCGTAAAGCCCAACGGCTGCTGCAACAGAAACGTTCAGGCTTTCCATATCACCCGGCATATACAGGCCTGCCACTTCATCACAGCTTTCACGCGTCAGGCGGCGCAGGCCTTTACCCTCTGCCCCCAATACCAGCGCAACACGCCGCCCTTCAAAAGAAGGGCCGTCCAGCAAGCCACCGCCAGCATCCAACCCGACTGTCCAGCAGCCACCTTTTTGCAATGTTTCAATGGCACGGGATAAATTGACTTCTCGCACCACAGGCACAGTTTCAAGCGCGCCAGAAGCAGCCTTGGCCAGCACTGCGGTTTCTTCCGGGGCATTCCGATCCTGCACCACAAGGCAGGCAGCCCCAAAAGCCGCAGCAGACCTTAGAATTGCGCCAATGTTCCGGGGGTCCGTGACCTGATCCAGCACCAGCACCGGTCCCGGCCGTTCCAACGCTTCGTCCAGAGACAGGTTGGGCAATTGTTTCACCAGAGCCGCAACACCTTGATGCACAGCCTCAGCACCCAACATGTCATCCAGCTTGGCGCGGGGCGTCAGTTCAGGTTCAAGGCGTAAGGTTGCCCCTGCTTCACGCGCGGCGATTAACGCCGGATGCTCGGGCTCTGCCACAAGCAAACGCTGGAAAACACGCTGTGGGTTTGCCAGAGCGGCCGCAACAGCGTGGGTACCAAATAGCCACACGCTCCCCGCTGGCGCACCACCTCCCCCTTCACGCCCGGTAGATGACGATGGGCGTGGACGACGGGCCGGGCGGGCAGAACGGGGATTACGCATTGCAACCTTTGCTTTCTCTCAATTTATCTTCCCCCTACAGCATGTGCAGGGTGGCGGGCTATCTCTTATTTGTCGTTGGCAAGGGCCTGTAAGGCCTGCTTTGTGGCCTCTGTCAAAGGGGTTGGCAGTGCATCCAGGGCAAACCATGCGGCGGCAGCCAAAGCCTCAGGCTCCTGCACCACAGGCTCTCCCTCACAGTCTTCCACCAGATAAACAGGAGCTACCCAGTGCAAGGCCTGGTCTTGGTCTATCTGGTCTACAACACACAGCAGCCTGACGGGCGTAATGGTTAAAGCCACTTCCTCGGCGATTTCTCGAGCAACAGCCTGTGGCACCGTCTCATACGGATCAACCTTTCCGCCGGGTAAGCCCCAATATCCTGCTTCAGGAGGGCGTCTGCGTTTCACGAGTAACATTTTCCCGGCACGCAGTATCACCGCTCCGCACCCAACACGCGGCTGATGTATCTGGAGGGTCATTGTCTTTCTCCATCTGGTTTACCCAGTGCCGTATAAAGTGGGCTGGTACGGTGCGCCATGCGCCATAATAGAATAAGGCCAATGGTACACCTACCATTGGCCTTTCTTAACTGGCTGCTTTTACCCTTGGCTCTTACGGAACAGGCGGCAAGGACGGGTCAACCGTCAAAGGTTTGTCACCTTTCATGAAGGCTTTCAGTTCCTCTTCGGTTGCCACAGCGGGTGGAGAGCCACGCAAGGGCAGACGTGCTGTTTCTTTTACGGTCAGCATAGTGACAATACCAATTACAGCGGCACCCATCAGGTAGTAAGCGGGCATCATCAGGTTATCTGTCCGCTGTATCAGCCACGCCGTTACCAGTGGCGTTGTGCCACCAAACAGCGATACAGACACATTGAATGCCAAAGACAGAGCTGTGTATCGCACTGGCGTGTAAAACAACGCTGGCAGTGTTGCTGGCATGGAACTGGTGAAGCAGACAAGAGATACACCCAGCAACATCAGCCCAAGAAAAATAAGACCGTCATTACCAGTCTGTATCAGCCACAGGCTGGGTACAGACAACACAAGCAAGGAAAGACAGGCCCCAATGATCATCGGCCTGCGGCCCAGCTTGTCACTGAACAAACCGCCCACCACGTTCAGAGGCATCATGACCAGCATGACCAAAATAATCAGCAGGAGCCCTTTGGTTTCAGGGTAGCCCAAGGTCACGCTCAGATAACTGGGCATGTAGGTCAGGACCATGTAATAAGTTACGTTGAACACCAGCACTAAACCAACGCACTTCAGCAGTTGACGCCAGTGGACAAGAAACAGATCTTTCCAGCCGGGTTTGTCTTGTTCACGTTGCTCGGCCTGTTCCGCATAGGCGGCGAAGGCCGGGGTTTCTTCCAGCTTTGTACGCATATACAGACCGAGAAGACCCAGAGGACCAGCAACCATAAACGGGATGCGCCACCCCCATGACAGCATTTGGCTATCTGTCAGCGCCAACTGAAGAATGGTGACTGACCCAGCACCGGCCACGTAACCGGCCAGCGTACCAAACTCCATCCAGCTTCCCATAAGGCCACGCCGGCGGTCTGTGGAATATTCCGCAATAAATGTGGCCGCGCCCCCATATTCTCCACCTGTTGAAAAGCCTTGCACCATACGCGCCAGCATCAGCAGGATGGGAGCCCAGATGCCAATACTGGCGTAAGACGGAATAAGCCCAATGGAGAATGTGCCAACCGCCATAAGAATCATGGTAAAGGCCAGCACTTTCTGCCGACCATATTTATCCCCCAACGGGCCAAAAATGGCTCCCCCAATGGGACGAACGATAAATGCCACCGTAAAGGTTGCGAATGTCGCAAGGATTTGGGCTGCTGCATCCGCAGAGGGAAAGAAAACACGCCCTAAGGTTATGGCAATGTAGCCATAAACCCCGAAGTCGAACCATTCCATGGCATTGCCAAGAGCTGCTGCGCCCACGGCCCGTTTAAGCATATCACCATCTACAACGGTGATATCATCCACCTGTATATGCCGACGACGTTTGAACCACCCAAAATGGGCGTGCGCCGATTCAGGCTCCTGCATAGTGTTGTTTCCTTTCTTCTACGCATACAGGCGTCCGCGTTTTCGCGGTAACGCGCCCTGACGCAAGATGTTGCGCACAGTGCCGCAACGCGAATGCTCAGGCAAAATACCCAAAAAATTAAATATGGGGAGGGTGTATGACAGAATACTATAAAAATTGAAAGAAAAAATTTACCAGACACACAATCCGAAAACCATTTAAGTTTTTTCATTCCAATTTCATTTTTGTTTTTTCTTCTATTAGCTTTTCTATGACTTTTATAAGTCAAAAATTTTTATTGCCCGCACATTATCATTATTACAGTTGTGTCGTTCTATATCTCTCAACAAAAGACCAATCGGCAAATTCCTTCCCGTCCGACGATCCTGAATACATCGCAAGACCATACACGCCTGAGTGAACCTATCACCGCAAGGAGTGGTGCTGGTTACACAATCCAGGCCCAGACCATTAATCTGCCCCAAAGGGTGGATACGCTCATGAGAATGGACAATCCCCTTTCCGGGCTGTATCGGTCTGGGCCACGTTAACAGCTAGACATGGAGCGGGTCATGAATGCGTCCCCGGCCTCGTCCGATGGTGCCATCACTCTTCACCGGAACGATTTACCTGATGGCCTGACCTTTAACGGCTCTGTTGCCGTTGATACGGAAACCATGGGTTTGAAGCCTCATCGTGACCGCCTTTGTCTTGTCCAGCTTTCCGCTGGTGATGGCACAGCCCACCTTGTGCAGATCATCCCCCCCTCCCTTGGCGGCAAAGGCTATGACTGCCCTAACCTCAAGAAGGTTCTGGCGGACCCTGCCATCACCAAAATCATGCATTTTGCTCGGTTTGACGTTGCAATCCTCCAGCATGCGCTGGGCATTACCGTTACCCCTACGGTTTGCACAAAAATTGCAGCACGCCTTGTCCGCACCTTTACAGACCGCCACGGTCTGGCTGCGCTGTGCCGTGACATGCTGGGTGTAGAACTCAGCAAACAGCAGCAAACCTCTGACTGGGGCGCCAAAGACCTCAAGCCGGAACAGCTTGCCTATGCGGCCTCAGATGTTTTGTACCTGCATGCCCTGTGGGCCAAGATGGATGCCCTGCTGGAACGTGAGGGCCGCCGGGAACTGGCGCAAGCCTGCTTTGACTTCCTGCCTGCACGCGCCCGCCTTGATATTTTGGGATATGAAGACCCAGATATTTTCTCCCACCGGGCCTGACCGGCTCGAGACCGGATCACCACACGTATGACGCACGCCCCCAGCTTTGCACACCCTGCGCCCCTTTCTGCGTTGGCACAGGCCACACAGATTGCTAACGCTCTGGCCGTACTCCGTACAGAGCGCGAGGGGCTGGCAACTTTGGAAGCGGCCTTGCAGGATAGAGCTGGGCTAGGGGGGGCTTTTTCTCAGGCAGTCACGCTTATTGGTGCACTGCCGGGCCGTCTGGTGATTACGGGCATAGGCAAGTCCGGCCATATTGCCCGCAAGATACAGGCCACCATGGCCTCCACCGGTACGCCTGCTTTATTTGTACACCCAGCAGAAGCCTCTCACGGTGATCTGGGAATGTTGCAGGCGGGAGATGCCGTCATTGCTTTTTCCAACTCTGGAGAAACAACGGAACTAGGCGACATTGCGGCGCATACCCGCCGGACAGGCCTGCCCTTGCTGGCCGTTACCAGCCGTGCACAGTCAACCCTTGCCTGTGCGGCTGATATTGCCCTGACATTACCCAATGTAAGAGAAGCCTGCCCCATGGGGCTGGCCCCCACCACCAGCACAACCATGCAACTGGCCTTTGGCGATGCACTTGCTGTAGCGCTGTTGCAGCAGCGCGGTTTTACTGCAAACGATTTCGGGACTTATCACCCCGGTGGCAGGTTGGGAATGCGCCTGCGCACCGTGCGAGACCTGATGCGTACGGGGGCTGCCATGCCTGTTGGCCAGCCGGAAACCCCCATGCGCGATGTGATTATGGAAATGACCCATAAAGCACTAGGCTGCATAGGCATTCTGGACCATAATGGCCTTCTTGCAGGACTGATTACAGACGGTGACCTGCGCCGCGCACTGGACCTTGATCTCGCGACCACGCAGGCAAAGGATATCATGAACAGCAAACCGCTCACCATTGGGCCTGATGTGTTTGCCGTGGAGGCGCTGCGTATCATGAACGAACGTGACCGCCCTATAACCTCGCTTTTTGTGATGGATGCCACCCACAAGCCTTTAGGCGTAGTGCATATGCATGACCTGCTGCGCGCCGGTGTTGGATGACAGAGCCCTCTCCCCCTAACGTCCCCCCACGCCGGGAAGACTTTGCCCGCTCAGAAGAAGTTACCCGGCAGCAGCGGGATCAACTGGCAGCGGCATCGTACCCCCGCAACCTCCCCTCAGCTACAGCACTGGCGCGCAGGCGCACAGTCCTGCGCTGGGCCAAATGGGCTCTTCCCGCGACAGCCTTGCTCCTGCTCAGCTCCATCGCTGTGTGGCCAGAAGTCGACCGGCTTATCAATGCCAACAGCGCTGCCTTGCGCGACATGACGAAGGTGAAGGTTGAAAGTGGCAACCTGCTGGGGGCCACCTATCGGGGTGTGGACGAGCACGACCGCCCCTTCATGATAACAGCGGACAGCGCGCATCAGGTTACATCTGAACGGATGGATCTGCGCGCTCCTTCGGCGGACGTTCTGTCTCAGGGTGATAACTGGATGCTGGTACGCTCCCAAAAAGGCGTTTACATGCAGCATACCAACCTGCTCGACCTGACCGGAGAAGTAACCCTGTATCGTGATGATGGCCTGATGATGCGCAGCCCCGTGGCGGATATTGACCTTAAACGCGGTATTATCGCCTCTGATTCCTGGGTAAGAGCAGAAGGCCCGTTTGGCGTGCTGGATGCAAAAGGCTATCTGTTATCCCAACATGATGGCGTTGCGCAGTTCCGTGGGCCGGGACGCCTGATTCTCAATGACGACCGCGGTAGCCACTCACAGGAAGGGAAGGCCTCCTGACCATGCAGCCTGTTGCTTCTTCCCTCCTCCGGTACCGCTGGCACGGACTGGCAGCACTTGCGCTGGCAACGTGCTTTACGGCGCTGCACCCCATTGCTGCGCACGCGCAATCCATTGATCTGTCACACGGTGGCCAGATTACAGTCACTGCTGTGGGCGGGTTTGACTGGGACCAGAACCAGAAAAAAGTAACCGCGTACGATCAGGCAAAAGCTATCCGCGGGGATGTGACTGTTACGGCTGACAAGCTGATTGCCTACTACCGAAAAAAAACGCCTGCACCGGGAACCGAGCCACCTGCTGACGCTGCTCCCGCAGACAAAAAACCCGATAATGCTGGTTCTGAACCAGATTCCTCAGGGTCCAGCGAGATTTACCGCTTGGAAGCCGTCGGCCATGTCCATATTTACACCCAGACTGATCAGGCCTGGGGCGACAAAGCCGTTTATGACATGGACCAAGCCGTGCTGGTCATGACTGGCTCTGCTATGAAGCTCGTCACACCACAAGACATCCTGACTGCACGGGATTCTATGGAATATTATTCCCAGCAGCGCATTTCTATTGGCCGTGGGAATGCCACGGTGACAACCAATGATAACCGCCAAATTCGGGCAGACGTGCTGGTAGGGTACAGCGCCCCGCCGGACACTACACCTAAACCAGCCCAGACTGATGCCGCCAAACCTGCTAGCGGAGACCCGCTGGCCAACGGGTCTGGCAAACTGGAAAAAGTCAATGCGTTCGGGCATGTCTGGGTACGCACCCAAACAGAAATTGTAACCGGGGACCGCGGCGTCTATGTCCCAGATACTGGCATTGCCCGTGTGGTTGGCAACGTACACATTACGCGTGGCCCGAACCAACTTCAGGGCGCTGCCGCGGTTATTAATATGCACACGGGCATTGCAACCATGACCGAACACCCCGGTAGCCGGGTGAGCGGGGTTGTTGTCCCCAATAATGGCGATGGATCGGACAGGAAATAACGATGACTCAGGAAATCACCTGGACATCAGAAGAAACCGTAACTGAAACCATTATTGGTCCTGATCCGGTCTCTCGTAACCCGCTTCACATTCCCGGCCACGGGCTTTTTGCACGCGGCATCGGCAAGTCTTATAAGAAGCGTGAAGTTGTTAAAGACGTCTCTATCGAGGTGCATCGGGGAGAGGCTGTTGGCCTGCTCGGCCCGAACGGCGCAGGTAAAACCACCAGTTTTTACATGATTGTTGGGCTGGTACAGCCAGACACCGGCTCCATCACACTGGATGGTGCTGATATTACCCAACTCCCCATGTACCGCCGTGCCCGACTTGGAATTGGCTACCTGCCGCAGGAAGCCAGTATCTTCCGAGGCCTGAATGTTGAACAGAACATCATGGCTGCTCTGGAAGTCGTGGAACGGGACCCGGATAAACGCGAGGTCATGCTGGATGGACTGCTAAGCGAGTTCGGCATTTCCCATCTTCGCCGCTCACCGTCTCTGGCACTCTCCGGGGGGGAGCGCCGCCGTCTGGAAATTGCACGCGCTCTTGCCAGCCAGCCGAACTACATTCTGCTGGATGAGCCACTGGCCGGGATTGACCCCATTGCCGTTGGTGAAATTCGTGACCTTGTCTCTCACCTGAAAGACCGCAAGATCGGGGTCTTGATTACAGACCACAACGTGCGTGAAACGCTGGAAGTTATTGATCGCGCTTACATTATGCATAGCGGTCAGGTTTTGATGCAGGGCGTACCAGAAGAAATCGTGGCCAACGAAGATGTGCGCCGTGTGTATCTGGGAGAAAGCTTCTCTCTTTAAATTTTCGCCGCCTACCGCACTGGAATATGTGGGGGCGGCACAGTGATGGCTGGGGCTTCTATAAGGGGCACTGGCGGTGCAGACGGCCCCTTGATGGTCTGGACTTTGGGTTTAACAACATCCACCGGTATTAGCACACGCTGCATCAGGACACGTGGTTTGGTTGTCACCACGTGCCACATGAAAAGCGCATAACCACCTGCCAGCACGCACAGCACAATAATCTTGATGCGCCATGCAGGGCGCATTTTGGGCATATTGACCGGCGGGTTGGAACGTAAAAGCATAGCATCCTGTCTGGGTTACACGTGTATTCTTTGTGTATGCGCTGGCAGCCCCTTATGCAGCAACCCCAAGGCGTTGGTTTTTTACCCTTTGCCCCGAACCACACAAAATTTGGAACCCTGCGGCAGGCCATGCATTAAATCTGTAACAAAAGAATAGACAGGCACCCACAAAGCGTGCCCCAATGTCTATCCGGTGGTGAACAGACTCCACGGTCTGTCCCCACCCAAGGTCATAAGCCGCCAGCGCCTTTCAAGGGGCCGGGTTATCGGTCTGGTTCCCTTTTACGGTGCGACGGTCCTGCTTGTAACTGGCAAGGAAGGACGCCCGAATGCATATTCATGTTTCTGGTAAACAGATTGATCTGTCCGATGCACTCAAACATCGGGTCAACGCCCATCTCGGCAACCTTGCGGACCGCTATTTTGACAAAGCTCTTGAAGCCAAAGTCACTTTTAGCAAAGCCCGTTCCTTTTTTACATGCGACATCAATGTTCATGCCGGACGCGGCCTCACCCTCCGGGGTGAAGGCGAGGCAGCCGATGCTAATGCAGCGTTTGATGATGCCGCCGAGCACATCGCCAAACGCCTGCGCCGGTACCATAGTCGTGTGACAACACATGCCCGCGCCACCAAAACCGAAGCCGCCCCTGAAACCGGCCGCTCCTATGTTTTGAGCGGAGATGCAGCAGCACCTACAAAACGCAAACAGGCACGCGGTGCCAGCGCCACCCCGCCTGAAGCCAGTGATGATCAGGAAGCCTTTCCGGCGATTATTGCTGAACATACAACAGATGTACCGCTTCTCAGCGTAGGGGAAGCCGTCATGCGGCTGGATCTTGCGGCCTCCAGCATTCTGTTGTTCAGAAACCGCAAAAATCAGCAAATCAACGTTATTTTCCGGCGTGATGACGGCAACATCGGCTGGGTTGATACTGGCCCAACTTAAAATATAGTAAAACCGTGTCAAGAAACCTTATGGTTCTGGCACAGTCTTTACGTTCTGCACAAAATAAAACCGGCTTGCATGGGGTGCCATACAAGCCGGTTTTTCGTACCTTTATGCAGTCAGGGTTTTACTGAAGGCTGGCCGGGATCATGTCATTTTGCAAAATCACACCCCATGCCGTTTCAATATCTTCCACAAACGCCAAAGGGGAACCGTCTGCTGCGTGAATGGCGCACCCTTCCTCGCCTTCTTCCGTCATGGCGGGGCGGATATAGGCGACATTCGCCAAGCCAAGAGAACGGAACTGGTTTTCAGAAAGTTCATGAACGTCTACGGGCTTTTCCTGCTGGTCTGGCGCAAGAACCACACGTCCATTCTGGGTCGTGACTCTCATAGTGGCTCCTTTCCGGTTAGGCCTTTATGACACATCTGATGCGCCGAACCTTACGGATATATAAGGTACCGGCAGGCATTTAGTTGCTTTCTATATCCTCAACCCGATGCAGCATCCGCGCAGACCGTGGTTTAAGCACCGGCGCAGCCGCCGTCTCTGCCGCTTTCTGGCCGGGTTGCATAATCTCAATCCGTTTAACGCGCACATCCGGTTGCGGGCGGAACAGATCTATGTGCAGCAGCCCGTTATCCAACCAGGCTCCTCCAATCTCTATACCTTCCGCCAGCACAAACGCTTTCTGGAACTGGCGAGAGGCAATACCGCGATGCAGGTAAACCCGCTCCTCGCCCTCTTCCACCTGTCGGCCACGAATAACTAACTGGTTGTCTTCCTGCGTAATTTGCAGATCATCCATCCTGAACCCCGCAACAGCAAGCGTTATGCGGAGCTTGTTGGATGCCATCTGCTCAATATTATAGGGCGGATAACCATCGCTGGTACCTTTGCTGGCGCGTTCCAGCATTTGCTCAAGATGGTCAAACCCCAAAAACATGGGCGAACCAAATAGTCTGCCTGACATAAGAGCCTCCTCCTTTCCTGAGCGAGACAGAAACCGGACCCAATGTGGCATCCGATCCTGTTACGATATGGGACCGGCAGCACAAAACGCAAGTCGGGCCATCCTCAAACGCATGGCAACGGGTCCATAGCAGCCGCAATGCGGCATTTTTCACACGGTTTAATAGCTTTTGTGTGCATGTTCCTCTGGCATCTGACCGCATGGGAGGCTACATCGCTGATATGACAAACGCAGCCCAGACAGATGCAGCCATAGCCGCTGCTGCGGCGGACGCCGCGCCCATGCCTATCCTTGTTGCGCCGCATGCAGTGCTGCGCCGCAAGACCCGGACCGTGCGCCCTGAGGATATGGCCGATATTCGCCGTATTCTGCCAAGCATGTTCTCCGCCATGTATGAAGCCCCTGGTATAGGCCTTGCTGCGCCACAGGTTGGTCTGGACCTGCGCTTTGCGCTGGTGGACCTTGGTGAGCCGGAAGCCCGTGAGCCGATCATCATGATCAACCCTGAGATTCTGGCTGAAACAGAAACACTCGCTGCGCGGGAAGAAGGCTGCCTCTCTCTGCCCAACCAGTATGCGGAAGTCACCCGCCCGGAACAGGTGCGCGTCCAGTGGCGCACTGTTGACGGTGAACTGATGGAACGTGAAGTGGATGGCCTGCTTGCAACCTGCATGCAGCACGAAATTGACCATCTGGAAGGCATTCTGTTTGTGGACCACCTGTCCACCCTGCGCCGCAACATGATCCTGCGCCGTCTGGCAAAAGAGCAGAAACAGAAACGTAGCTAATACGGAACAGCAAGCACCATGCGCCTTGTTTTTATGGGTACGCCAGACTTTGCCGTGCCAGCCCTGCAAGCACTCCATGCAGCCGGGCACGACATTGTTGCGGTTTACACCCAGCCGCCCCGCCCCGCCGGGCGCGGCAAGGCGCTGAGGGCTTCGCCTGTCCATCAGGCTGCGGAGCAACTTGGCATAGCTGTACGCCACCCTGTCTCCCTGCGTAAAAATGCAGAGGAATGGGATGCCTTCAAGGCGCTTGAAGCTGATGTGGCAGTTGTAGCCGCCTACGGCCTTATTCTCCCACAGATCATGCTGGACGCACCGCGCCTTGGCTGCCTGAACATTCATGCAAGCCTGCTGCCGCGCTGGCGTGGCGCCTCACCAATCCAGAGCGCAATTCTGGCTGGTGATACCCAAAGTGGTGTTACCATCATGCAGATGGAAGCCGGGCTGGACACTGGCCCCATGCTGCTGCGTGAGGCCGTGGACATTACACCCGCCACGACAGCCACTAGCCTGCATGATGCCTTGTCCGCACTAGGCAGTACGCTCATCACCAAAGTTCTGGCAGCACCCCACGACCCTGTACCGCAGCCAGAAGAAGGCGTGACCTATGCCCCACGCCTCACCAAGGAAGACGGGCGCATTAACTGGCAGGACTCCGCTACAGCTCTTGACCGCCGTATCCGCGCCCTGACACCGTGGCCGGGTGCCTATACGCTTATGGCAGACGGGACCGTGCTGAAAATTGGCGCGGCCCAGCCTCTGCCAGACCTTAACCACACTGCCACACCCGGCACAGTGCTGGACGATGCCCTAACCATTGCCTGCGGCACCGGGGCATTACGGCTGACGCACCTGCAAAAACCCGGACGCGGCATGATGCCGGCTGACGCCTTCCTGCGTGGCTTCTCCCTTCCCAAAGGCACAGTTTTCAGCAGCACACCGGACGTAACAGGCACACAAGTTTAAGTGACCATGCCTCAGACTCTGGACATTCCCTGCCCCAACTCCGGCGCACACCCCGTTATAGACGTTGATAGTGCACCGCCCTACCAGCGTTGGGCCGTTAAGCTGGAATATGATGGTACCGGCCTTGTGGGCTGGCAGCGGCAGAATGATGGTCTGTCCGTACAGGCGTTACTGGAAGAGGCCGCAACACGGCTGGCCAACGGTAGGCCCGTAAAAAGCATCACCGCCGGTCGCACTGATTCCGGTGTCCATGCCACAGGGCAGGTTGCCCATCTGGATTTCCCAGAGGACATGACACTCGTGCCCCATCGGGTGCGGGATGGGTTGAGTTATTACCTTAAACCTCATGCTGTGGCCGTCTTGCAGGCAGCGCGTGTTGCGCCAGACTGGAGTGCACGGTTTTCAGCATCGTGGCGCTCCTACCGCTACCGCATCCTCAACCGTCCCACACGCCCTGCCCTTGCTGCCTCCCAGCTCTGGCACATACGCGGCACGCTGGATGTTGAGCTGATGCAGGAAGGGGCACGCCACCTGCTGGGTCTGCACGACTTTACATCATTCCGAGCCGTTGCCTGTCAGGCCAACAGCCCCATACGTACGCTGGACGTCCTGACGGTTGAACGCCATGGGGAGGAAGTGTGGATTATTGCCAAGGCCCGCTCCTTCCTGCACCATCAGGTCCGCAACATGGTAGGCACACTCAGTTTGGTCGGCCAGAAACGCTGGAAACCTGACCGCATAGCGGAAGCGCTTGCTGCCCGAAACCGGAGTGCCGCAGGCCCTACAGCGCCGCCTGACGGCCTTTATCTCACTGGTGTTGGTTATGACCCAGACCCCTTTGCCTGAGCGCCCGACCCTCCGTGCTGTCCGTATTTTTATTGATGCAGACGCCTGCCCGGTGCGGGATGAAACCTACCGCGTAGCCCAACGCTATGGCCTTCATACCTATGTTGTGGCCAATCAGCTTTTAGGCGTTCCGGCCTCCCCTCTCATTGAACGTATTGTTGTATCTGAGGGCATGGACGAGGCCGATAACTGGATTGCTGATCAGGTACAGGCCCATGACATCGTGATCTCGGGCGATATCCCGCTCGCGGCGCGTTGTGTCGCTAAAGGGGCCTGTGTGCTGGACGCCCGTGGACGCGTGTTGAATGAAAACGCCATAGGTATGGCCTTGGCCATACGGAACCTGATGGACGATCTGCGCTCTACAGGAGCTATTACACAAGGCGGTCGCAGCTACAGCAAGTCGGACCGCTCTACTTTCCTGTCTGCGTTGGATACAGCGGTCGTCAAAGCCAGGAAAAAGGCTGCACAACCTGTGCGCTCCGCCCCTTTTATCCCGCCTGCCATCTAAACAAAAAAAGCCCCGGCATTCAGGGTTATGTCCTGCAATGCCGGGGCTTTCTGTTTGATGCCGCCTTAGTGAGCCGCGACTGGAACGGGCGGCTGCATCAGGTCCGCAAGGACCATGTAATGCGGTGGTAAAAGAGCCGCCAGCGCATAGAGCGCAAATGTGACCAACAGGATAGATGCATACAATATGCAGGCCCGAAGCCCGCTTACGCCTAACCCCACCCGTGCCACAAACCATTGCAGCCAGATTTCATAAACAGCCGCCACAACAAGCAGCGCCTTCAGAAATCCGGACTGGCTCAATAACGCCGGGAACAAAAGGCCAGCCAGCACCGTTGCGGCAATGGTGACCAGCAGAACGACCCAGTTGCTCCATGTTGCCGCCGTAATGTAGCGCAGCCACTGGTCTTCCTTACCCCATTTTTTGGCATAAAACTGGGAGACAACAGCAGGCAGCAAAACAATGCACAAAGACAGCAGAACTTTTGTCATCGCCAATGCTTTGCCGGGGGCAAGCAAGGCCTGAAACGCGCCTATCAACAGAAAAGCCAGTTGGGGGGCCAGTGCGGCCCCAAAGGCATCAACCGTGCCGGAGAAGTTCTGCATGCCTTCCCGCCGTCCACAGGCCAGCAAGAGCATACCCTGAAATACTTGACGGACAGCACCCGGTTTGACTGAGTAGGACGACATTACGCCAGTACCCCTTCCAGAAAGGTCTGATAAATTTGGGTCAGGGTTTCAAGGTCTGCCACGTGAGTGTGCTCATCCACTTTATGAATGCTGGCCCCCACCAAACCAAATTCTGACACAGGGCAATAGAGCGCAATAAACCGCGCATCTGACGTACCACCCCCCGTATCCAACTTTGGTGTACGGCCTGTCACAGTTTCAATGGCTTTGACCAATGCTACCGTTTCCGCGCCCGGGGCCGTCAGGAAGGACTCCCCGCTAATTTTTACACTAACCTCAGCGCTTGGTGCATATTGACGGCAGACGGTCTTGAGCCAGCCTGTTAGCGCGGCACCTGTATGCAGGTCATTAAAACGGATATTTAGTCTAGCCTCAGCTTTAGCGGGAATAACATTGGTGGCTGTATTCCCTACATCCACACTGGTTACCTGCAAGCTGGAGGGCTCAAACCAGTCCGACCCCTTATCCAACGGTTGGGCACACAGAGCACCCAGTACGGACAGGAGCCGATGTACTGGATTATCAGCCCGGTGCGGATACGCCACATGGCCCTGCACACCATGCACAACAATATGGGCATTCAAGCTGCCACGACGGCCGATTTTGACCATATCGCCCATGGCCTTGGGGTTTGTAGGCTCACCCACCACACAATAGTCAGGAATCTGATTTTCCTGCGCCATCCATTCCAGCACTTTCTGTGTGCCGTATGTGGCCGGACCCTCTTCATCCCCGGTAATAAGAAAGCTGAGAGAACCTGCTGGTTGCGTCCCTTTAGCCAACAGGCGTGCCACGGCGGCAACATATGCCGCAATGCCGCCCTTCATGTCACAGGCACCACGCCCGTACAGCACGTCATCCTGAATATCTGCGGCAAACGGGCGGTGCGCCCAGAGGGTTTCATCACCCGGAGGCACCACATCCGTATGACCAGCAAAACAGATATGCGGGCTGGCTGTGCCAAGTCTGGCAAAGAAATTGGGGGTACGCTCCGCTCCCTCACCAAATGGGAGATGCCAGACCGTAAAACCCAACTCTTCCAGTACTCGTGCCAGCAACTGTTGTGCCGGGCCGGGGTCAGGACAGACAGACGGATGGCGGATCAACGCCTGCGCCACCGCGACCGGATGGGTTGCAACAGGCAGGGCCTGTGCGTCATCCCACATAGGGGCGGTTTGTGGCTCAGAAGCAGATCCGCTCATACGTTTTTACCGTCGTCTCTTAGCAGTTAGTCGCGCAGCAGGTCATTGATGGACGTTTTGGAGCGGGTACGCTCATCAACACGCTTTACAATGACAGCACAAGCCAACTGCGGGTTGAGTTTGCCATCGGCCCCAATCGGGTTGGAGGAAGGCAGCGTACCCGGCACAACAACAGAATAGGCCGGAACACGCCCCATGAAGATTTCACCCGTGGCACGGTCCACAATTTTGGTGGAAGCACCAAGGAACACGCCCATAGACAGTACGGACCCACGCTCAACAATAACGCCCTCAGCCACTTCAGAGCGTGCACCGATAAAGCAGTTATCTTCAATAATAACCGGCGCTGCCTGCAACGGCTCCAGCACGCCGCCAATGCCTGCACCACCGCTAATGTGGCAGTTGCTACCAATCTGGGCACAACTCCCAACAGTTGCCCATGTGTCCACCATGGTCCCACTACCAACATGGGCGCCCACGTTGACGAAGCTGGGCATCAGTACCGCACCCGGTGAGATGTGCGCGGAGTAACGGACAACCGCACCCGGCACCACACGGAAGCCTGCTTTTTCAAAACGAGCCTGATCCCAGCCCTGAAACTTGACTGGCACCTTGTCATAAGCAGGCGCACCAGCGGCAGCACCCGGTACCACCACACTGTCATTCAGGCGGAAAGACAACAGAACGGCTTTTTTCAGCCATTCATGTACAACCCAACCGTCTTCACTGGGGGCGGCAACGCGCAGGCGGCCGGAATCCAGCGCTTCAAGAGCGGTTTCAATGGCCTTGCGGTCTTCACCAACAGTAGCGGAAGACACGCGGTCGCGTGCGTCCCACAGAGTTTCAATATGAGCGCGGAGAGTTGCTTCAGTCATAAGACACCGTCAAACAGGGTGAACGTTAACCGGGAGATGTCAGCCCGATACGAAAAGACGGAAAGGACCATGCGGACAGGACTCGCCGCTGTCAACGCACACCGGCCAGAGAGCAGGATTACGCCCGCATATGGTCCCAACACGGGAAAAGGCGGAAGCCTGCCCATATGGGCAGGCCAAAGCTCAGTCTGCCCGGATCATGGTCCCGGAGCCGGATGTCGTAAACAGCTCCAGCAGGCAGGCGTGGGGAATACGACCATTGATGATAACAGCAGCCCGTGCACCTGCCTGTACGGCCTGAATACAGGTTTCAACTTTAGGAATCATGCCGCCGGTAATAACCCCATCAGCAATAGCCTGACGGGCCTGCTGGGCTGTCAGCTCAGGGATAAGTTCACCGTTAGCGTCCAGAACACCGGGAACATCTGTCAGCATAAGCAGCCGCGTGGCATGAACTGCTCCGGCTACAGCCCCGGCAGCAGTATCTGCGTTGATGTTGTAGGTTGCGCCATCTTCACCCAGCCCGACCGGAGCAATAACCGGAATAAGGCCTGACCCTGACAGCGCATAAATAACACGCGGGTCAACCTTGATGGGCTCCCCTACAAACCCGAGGTCAAGCACACGCTCGATCTGGCTGTCCGGGTCGCGCACTGTGCGTTCCAGCTTACGGGCGGTAATCAGCTTCCCGTCCTTACCGGAAATACCGACAGCCAGAGCACCAGCCTGACTGATAAGCTCAGCAACTTCCTTATTAACGGAGCCCGCCAGCACCATCTCAATAACATCTACCATGTTGGCGTCTGTCACACGCAGACCGTCAACAAAGGTGGATTTGATATCCAGACGCCGCAGCATGTCATTAATCTGTGGGCCACCACCATGCACCACAACCGGATTGATACCAACCAGCTTGAGCAGTGCGATATCCCGTCCGAATGTCTGGGCAAGCTCCGGGTCACCCATGGCATGTCCACCATATTTCACCACAATGGTGTCACCTGCGTAGCGGCGCAGGTACGGCAGGGCACCGGCCAGAACGGCGGCCTCTTGCTGAGGCTCCATGAGTGGGGGCTGCGCTGGGGTCATGCTGGACTATTCCTGCTGTTAAATCTGCCAGAAGGGCTTTCAGGTGGGCGGAAGGGCAAATTCGGCCAGTTCGGCACGAAGGCTTTCAATGCCCTCGCCAGCTTCACTACTGGTGAGGGACAGAAAAGGACAAGCCGCCGGGTGCCGTGCTGTCAGGGCCTGCATGGCTTCCTGCTTGCGCGCCAGAGCCTGCGGTTTGACGGCATCACATTTGGTGAGCACGATCTGGAAACTGACAGCAGCCTTGTCCAACAGTTTCATGACTTCAAGGTCATGCGCTTTCAGTTCAATCCGGGCGTCCAGCAGAAGCATGACTCGTTTGAGGCCGGGGCGGCCGCGCAGATAGTCAAACATCATTTCCTGCCAGTCTTCCTTAACGGACTTGGCAGCCTTGGCGTAACCATAACCCGGCATATCAACCAGCATGAGCCGATCTGCCAGATTAAAAAAATTGAGCTGCTTGGTACGTCCCGGCTCGGAAGAGGCACGGGCCAACGCCTTGCGGCCTGTCAGAGCATTGATCAGGCTGGATTTGCCTACGTTGGAGCGTCCCGCAAAAGCAATTTCCGGCAAGGTCTGGGGCGGCAACTGCCCCAGTTTCTGAGCACCAAAAATAAACTCGCAGGACCCAGCAAACAGCAAGCGCCCTTGCTCAAGTGCTGCGGCGATATCGGTTGGCTCTTTCAGCTCACGGAACGTGGCTGACGGGGCATCTGCATCAGGCATCAGGGCTTGCTCACTACGGCTTTTTTGTCGGCGGCTTTAAAGCGCCCCAGAATGATAACCTGCTGCAAGGCCGTCAGCAGGTTACTCCAGCTATAATAGATCACAAGACCAACCGGCTGGTGCGCCATGAAGAACGTAAACAGCAGCGGGATAAAGGTCATGACCTTCTGCTGGGCAGGGTCCATGCTGGTGGAGCTGGCGCTGATCTTCTGCATCAGGAACATGGTGCCACCGTAAATGATGGGCCATGCGCCAAGCGAAAGCAGGGCCAGAACATGTGACGGGTCAAACGGAATAAGCCCGAACAGGTTAAAGATGTTCGTGGGGTCTGGCGCAGAAAGATCCTTGATCCAGCCAAAAAACGGCGCGTGACGCATTTCAATGGTAACGTACAGATCCTTGTACAGACACCAGAACACAGGGGCCTGAATAAAGAGCGGCAGAAAACCACCGAACAGATTTACCCCTTCTTGGCGGTACAGCAGCATCATCTGTTGCTGCATGGCCATCGGGTCATCTTTGTAGCGGGCACGAAGCTGATCAACCTTGGGCTTCAGACGGCTGGTCTTCCATGTCATGCGCATTTGTTTGATGGTCAGCGGCAGGAAGGCAATTTTCACGATAACCGTGAAGGTCAGCAGAGCCAGACCAAAGTTCCCGAAAAGAGAGTACAGCCAGTCCAGCACAAAAAACACAGGACGCGTCAGGAAAGACAGCCACCCGAAGTCAACGGCCTTCCAGAACATGGGAACGTGCAGGCTTTTCTCATACTGGTCCAGCAGCCGCACTTCCTTGGCACCTGCAAAAACATGCGCTTCGCTGCTACCTGTCTGGCCTGCTGCTACCTGTATGGGCGCGGTACCGGTAAAGCCAACCTGGTATGTGCTATTTTGTGGCTGATACCCATAAGTACCAACAACCTGTGCAGCCTGATCCGGCAGCACAGCCATCAGCCAGTATTTATCCGTAATACCAGCCCAGCCACCTGTGCCCTGATGGCTCCAGGACACGTTGTTGGGGGGGACGCCATCATTCCGAACAGACTTGTAGGAGCCTTCGTTCAGGCGCCCATCAATAACGGAAATCGGCCCTTCATGCACCAGCATACCGCCATTGGTTTCTGGCGTGTAACCACGATTGACGCGGTAATACGGGTAGAGGGAGACAGCCTGCCCCGTCTGGTTGTGTACGCGCTGGGTAACCGTGAACATGAAGTTCTGGTCAATGCTCAGCGCAACATCAAAAACAAGCCCCTGCCCGTTGTCCCAGGTCAGAGTGACCGGATGCGTAGCATCTAAATGAGTATTGTCAGCTTTCCACAGTGTGGTGGCATCTGGCAGATGAACGGATACATCTGCCGGGGCACGCCAGCCAAAATCGATAAAATCGGGATTAGGTTTGCCTGTCTGGCTCAGCACCCGTACGTCCGGACTGTTGGCATCCGTGGTTTCACGGTAATTTTTCAGCACCAGATCATCAAGGTGCGCGCCGCGCAGGTTCAGGCTACCCTGTACCGCTGGTGCATCAATGGCAATCCGGCTTTCCGGGCCATCAGGCTGAGCTGCTGCATCCGCCACAGGTGCCGCAGGCTGCTGAGAAACCGCAGGTGCCGACGCTGTCTGTTGGGGGGCAGCCGGGTCTGGTGTTTTGGCAGCATGCGGAAAGAAGTAGTCAAACCCGATAAACACCGAGGCTGACAGCAGCGTTGCCAGTATGAGACGTTTTGTATCCATTAGCTGGCCAGCTGGCCCCCTTGCACGAAACCTAAGAAAAATCACACCGTAAGGCACGGAGTCTTAACGGCACTCTGGTTCCAGCGCAGGATGAGGAGAAATGCAAGCCGGGAAAGCAGCACACTGGCACATGCTTAAGAATGTGCCTTAATTCTTGCTGGTTGGAGTTTTCCTGTCGGCTTCGGTAAGGCAAACTGTCAATGCCTTACGAAAATCCGCCACCAGGTCCGTAAAAAGACGTTCACCCGTAGCAGCGCGACCTATCAAAACAAGATCAAGTCCGTTTAGTGGTGTGTCGGCTTCCACCACTCTAACCACTTCCCGCAACCGGCGCTTAGCCTTGTTGCGAACCACGGCGTTCCCGACCTTTTTTGTAACTGTAAACCCAACACGGGCTACACCCGTGTCCTGACGCCGGAAAAGCTGAAGGACAAGACCCCGCGCAGGCGCTTTACGCCCACGGGAAGCGAGAAAGAGAAACTCTTTCCGATTCTTGAGCCGCTGGGAACGACACTGCCGTACCCCTGCGTCTTCCTGGCCTTCACACCGGTTCATGGTACCGGATAACCGGTAAAGACTTAAGCGGAGAGACGCTTACGGCCTTTTGAACGACGGTTTGCAATAACTTTGCGGCCACCAACGGTTGCCATACGAGCGCGGAAGCCATGGCGGCGCTTGCGGACCAGCCGGGACGGTTGATAAGTGCGCTTCATTGCGGCACTCCTTTTTCATTATAGTGTCATGCAGGCAGCACAAAACCACCTACCCAGATCAGGGGCGGCTTATACTGTTCAGATGTCTGCACGTCAATCATAACGGCAGAGTCTCTTCAGGTCTTTTCGTCCCCAACCCTAAAAAGAGTGTCTTTTCATGCACCAGCCCTCCCCATCTTTACTCTCACTGGCCGCTCTCTTCAGCCTTCCTGTCCTTGGGGCGTTGATTTCTGGTGCGTTGGGCCTTTCTTTCCCCACTGGCCTGCTTCCTGTTGCCTTGGCTGCTGTGGTCGGAGCACTGGTGAGCACCAAATTACGCAATGCACCCTCTCCGCCCCAACCGGAGTCGAAGGCAGCCGCGTCCACTGTGCCTGTCACCGTGCAAGACCCGGACCCCAAACTAAAGCATGATATTAAAGGTATTCTGTCTCCTGCCATGTTGGCAGCTGAGCAACTGGATGCCAGTACAGATCCGTTGGTGCAGAAAGCGGCTGGAACGATCAATGCGTCCTTCGATCGCCTGCTTGAGCGCCTTAAACAGCGCCCCGGTGTCTGATTGAGTCATAAAAAAACGCCACGAGAGCAACTCTCGTGGCGTTTCTTTCTTATCCGCTTGGGGCATTCAGGCTGCGCGCTGAATGAGCTCAATTTTATAGCCGTCCGGATCTTCCACAAACGCAATAATGCTTGTTCCGAATTTTACCGGGCCAGCTTCACGCGTTACCTTACCGCCACCGGCGCGCACTGCGTCCACCGCAGCTGCAACATCTGGCACGCCAACAGCAAAATGGCCGAAACCTGTGCCAACTTCATACCCATCGTCCTGACCCCAGTTATAGGTCAGTTCAATTTCCGCCTGACCGGACGCATTATCTCCATACCCTATGAAGACCAATGTATACTGCCCTTCTGGCACCTCGCGGCGGCGGAGTTCATGCATTCCCAGCAACGCATAAAATGCGATACTTTTCTCAAGGTTGCGAACACGCACCATGGTGTGCAGGTAACTTGGCATAGCTATCTCCTTAAAAGCAGAGTCTTAAAGCCTCAGCCCATGAGAAGTTCAGTGGCTAAGCAACTGAAGGCAGCGTGAGAGCCTATAACCTGCTGCGCTTTTAGTCTGTCAGGGCTGAAAATGGTCTGGGTCAACTGCCAGCAAAAATATGCCGGTGTTATCTGCTTCCTGAATACAAGCGTTTTTATCAGTCATCAGCGTATGGGCTGCTTCAAAAGCAATACCACGCAAACCCGCAGCATGGGCCGCCCTAACGGTTACGGGACCTATGGTAGGCATGTCCGCCCGCTTGTCTTGGCCTGGCTTGAGAAGCTTGACCAGCACCCCCCCTTCTCCGGGCTGATGACATTCACCTGAGCGGGATATCATGCGGTCGGTGCCTTCCATGGCTTCAACTGCCAGAACAAGGCCATTCTGCACCACACATCCCTGCCCTATATCCATGCGGCCCAACGCCTGCACCACCTCTATGCCGCGTTTAATATCTGCGCGTGCCAGAGCATCGGGCTGAACCGTACCCAGCACTCCGGGTTGCGCTACTGCATGAGATAAAAATTCGTGCGCTCCACGAACTGCAAACCCCTCCTCTGCCAGAATACGGACGAGAGCGGCAAGAAGCCCATCATCGCCTGCAAAGAGGGCACGGCCCAAGCGCGTAAGAACACGTGCACCTTCTGTATCAGGACGTAAACTGCGAAGGGATGGCCTGCGGATAGGGCCTATGAGAACAAGGTCGGTGCATCCGTGCTGCTTGAGCAGGGACAGCATGTGCCCGGCAGCACCCAGCCTGACCATTTCATGCGGCCACGGCCCAATAACGTCCGGATCTGCAAACCCGTCGAACCCTATAATAAAAACGGGACGACCCTGCGCGTGGGCGGCCTCAGCCACTTTAGCGGGAAGAGGCCCTCCCCCTGCTAAAATACCAACTGCTCCCATGGCAGAGGTCATGCGCCTTCGGTTTCTGCCGCGCTATAATCACCCCGCGCAATGCGCACCAGACCACGCCTGCTTGGCGCATCAATAAACGCCAAAATTTCTGCAATGCGGGGATCATTGCTGTAATCACGTTTGATAGCTTCAAGCCGCGTGGCGAAGGTACCCTCTTCATCCGTTTTGGGATAAAGTGTGAAAAATGCCTTGCGCATACGGTGAATTTCAGAAGATTGTACGCCATTCCTGCGCAACCATATCCAGTGCAGCCCTACCAGACGCGCCCGGTTACCCAGCACACTCCCATAAGGGATGACATCTGCTTCAACACCAGCAACACCCCCCACAAGAGCGGCATGACCAATGCGAACAAACTGGTGAATAGCAGCTGAGCCCATAACGCGCGCATCATTCTCAATCACCACATGGCCACCCATGACCACGTTGTTGACGATAATGACACGATCTCCAAGCCAGCAATCATGCGCTACATGGGCGTTAGCCATAATAAGCACATCATCACCCACGTGCGTCACACCACTGCCCGTGGCGGTACCACGGTGAATAGTGACGTGCTCACGAATAACCGTCCGGGCACCAACCTCACACCGGGTTGGCTCGCCCTTATATTTCAGATCCTGTGGCGCCATACCAACAGTGCAGAAGGGAAAATAACGTGACCCCTGACCCAAGCGGGTGTGCCCATCAATCACAACATGGGAAACCAGTTCCACATTGTCTTCAATCACGACATCTGGGCCAACCGTGCACCATGGGCCGATAACAACCCCATGACCAAGCCGGGCTCCCGGTGCGACAAGGGCAGTGGGATGAACAACTGCCGCCTTGCTTTCTTCTACAGCGTGCGCCACCTCAGCTCCTCTTATGCTTGCACTGACCTTCCTTGCTTTTGCAAGAAAGGTACAGGTCGTCATATTCCGGAAAACTGGCGTTTTCCGGGCAGTTCAATTTTATTTTTTTAGGCTGTCGGAGGGAAAAGGCCACTCTCAGCCCATAATCATGGCGCTGAAGGTCGCCTCGGCAACAGTCACGCCATCAACCTTGGCAACACCGCCAAATTTCCAGACGTTAGCGCGGTGACGCTCCTTCTTGACATGGATGCGCACCTGATCACCCGGTTCAACCGGACGACGGAACTTAGCACCCTCGATTGTCATGAAGTAAACGAGCTTGCCCTCAAATGCTTCCCCTAAGGTCAACACGACAAGAGTAGCCGCCGTCTGCGCCATAGCTTCGATCAGCAATACACCCGGCATCACAGGGCGCTCGGGAAAGTGCCCCTGAAAGAACGGCTCGTTGACCGAAACATTCTTGATACCAGTTGCCTCTTCCCCCAGAACAATATCCACCATTCTGTCGATAAGAAGAAAAGGATATCTGTGCGGAATCGCTTGCATGATACGGTTGACGTCAATTTTCTCGATCGTCTGCACGCTCTGCTGCGACTCTTGTTTCGTCTCCACGTCCCCTGGACCACCCTGTTCGGCCGGATAACCGGCGTTTGTTTTACTTACTACCCGAACCGCCTTCTGCCGGTCCGGACGCTTTTTTAGCCAATTTCCGCAATACCGCAACATTTCGGAAAAATTCACGGAATGGCATGGCGGGGCTACCAATCACGTCAGCGCCGCCTTCAACATCTGACATCACGCCGCATTGGGCGCCAATCCGCGCTTTTGCACCGATACGGATATGCCCGATCAACCCAGCCTGAGCTGCTACTGTTACGAAGTCTTCCAGCACGGTTGAGCCGGAAATACCCGCCTGAGAAACCACAATGCAACAGCGGCCAAGTTTGGCATTGTGACCAATCTGCACCAGATTATCGAGCCGTGAACCAGCACCGATAACTGTATCGGTTACTGAGCCACGATCAATTGTGGTGTTGGCACCAATTTCCACATCGTGCTCAAGCACAACGCGACCAAGCTGCGGTACGGTCTCAAACCCTTGTGGGCCAACCGCAAAACCAAAGCCATCCTGCCCGATGCGTGCACCAGGAAGAATAATGACGCGTTCACCTATAACGGCATGAGAAAGAGTAACATGGCTACCAATACGGCAGTCTGCTGCCAGTTGGACGCCCTGCCCTATTGCTGCGTGAGACCCGATAATACAACGTGGGCCTATTTCAGCCCGGGGCCCAACCACAACAAATGGTCCAATTTCACATGAGGGATCAACCTGCGCCGTATCATCCACATAGGCTGTGGGATGAATACCTGGAGTAGCTGGATCTCTAGGATGAAAAAGACGGGCAACACGTGACCACGCCAGATACGGCGCAGATGAGACGAGGGCAGCGGAATGTGCTGGCACTTTATCCGCAAATGCCGGGGCAATGATAACAAGCCCTGCCTGCGTTTTTTCAAGCAAATGTGCGTAGCGCCGGTTATCCAGAAAGCTGACATCGTGCGGGCCAGCATTCTGCAACGGGGCAATTCCACTAAACTGTGGAACTATCCCTGCATTTTTTGGCTGAACTAACGTGGCTCCGGCAGCATCTGCCAGAGCCTGCGCATCAAACGGGCCAGACCGGGTAAAAAAACGTGGGTCAGCCGTACCGGAAAGCGATGTCTGCTGCGCCGTCATGCTTATTTTTTCGGGCCAGCAGGTGCAGGTGTGGGTACCACAGCCGGGGCCGGACCTGTTGCAGGGCCTTGCTGGTCTGCATCAGCCGTAGTGGGCATTTTACCTGTTTTTGCCAGCTCTTCCGGATCCACATTGGCATCAGGAATGAAGACTGCTGGCAGAATAGCGTTCAGCTGTTTTGCCACTTCGTTGGTGATATCCTGCCCATCAACATGCAGAGCCACCTGTTCACTGTGCAGCACCAGATTCATACCGTGAGCGGCAGCAACTTTCTGAATAACCTGCACCAGCTCGCGTTCAATCTGGCCCAAAGAAACCTGCGCCGCTTCCTGAATAATGCGGTTACGGTTACGGAAGCTCTGCTGTGCCTTCATGACGCGCGTCTGCAAGCTACGTTCACGCGTCTGAATCTGGTCAGATGTCATAGACTTGGCTTGTGCCTGCAGCTTTTGCTGCTCATCGCGCCAGCCAGCCTGTTCTTTCTGAAGATCCTGCGCCAAAGCATCACGCCGCGCGCCCAGAATACGCTCAACCTGCATACCTGCGGAAGACTGGCTCATGACGCCAGAAACACTGATCACGCCCAGAACTGTGGGAGGGGGCGCTGCACCTTTGGGCATTTCTGGTGCATTGGGGATGGGGGGCAGCGGGAGAACTGGCGGGGTCTGTTCAGACTCACCGCCTTCAGCCGTTGGACCAGGCATAGCGACAGGCGCTGAGGCTGCAACATGACGCTGCGGTGCATGAGCAACGGGCGGCGCTGAGGGTTGAGACGCCTTGGGCACAAACCAGCCGCCACCGGCGTTCTGGGCCTTTGCAACAGGCGCAAGTGCAACGGAAAAAGACAGGAGAGCCGCTCCGAAGAGGGCTTTTCTGTATGAATAGGGCATCATTACCTCAGAATTGCTGGCCGAAGCCAAAGCGAAGAAGCTGTGTGCGGTCGTTATGGCTACGCAGAACTGGCACACCAAGATCAATATTCAACAGACCGAAGGGGCTTTTCCAAGAGAACCCGGCACCGGCACTGACACGCGGAGAGATGGAGTTACCACTTACCCGTGTGTAATCCGGCTGGTCTGTTACTGGGTTCGTCAGGTTCCGACGGACACGCAGGCCTGCAAGACTACCCGCGTCCACAAAAGCACGCCCTTTAACACCCATATCGGACAGGAAAGGAATGGGGAAATTCAACTGAGCAGAAGCCGTGTACATCGTACGGCCACCCAATAGATCTTCACCCGGATGCGCGCCACCACCCACACTTCGTGGGCCCGCGCCACCGTCAAGGAAGCCGCGAAGGTTGTTACCACCAAGATAGAAGTTATCGATGATATCGTGACGCCCACCGCCCCAGTCGGACATATACCCAAACCCGGCACGGAAGGCAGCCGTCCATTCGTGACTGTTTGTCAGGTCATCCAGCGGGATATAATACGCGGCGTTCACTTTGCCACGCAGATAGCGTTCGTTACCGCCAATACCAGCGAAATCGCCGCCCAGAGACACCATATACCCACTATGCGGGTTCATATGGTTATCTCGGGTGTCATACACGAGCGTTGTACCCAATTGGGACAGCGTGGAGTGGCCTTTCTGATCAATCACGTAAATTGATGAACCATCCCAAACGCTTCCTACACCACGACGTGTCAGAGTATAGTTCCAAGACTGTGACAGGAAGCGGTTATAGGCATACCCCATACGAAGGGTGAGACCATATCGGCTTTCAGAATAGTTCTGGTACGTCATGTACTTGTTCTGGATACCAAACAAGTCCAGACCAGCCACAATGTTACGGCCAAGGAAAGCCGGGTCAGTTACAGAGAAATCGACCTGCTTCTGCCACATTGACATTGTGCCAGACAACCCTGCGTCAACCCCGGTCCCCAGTAGGTTATGCTGCTTCAGGCCTACGTTGCCGATCACCCCGACGTCTGTTGAATACCCACCGCCAAGCGAGAATTCACCGGTAGGCTTTTCAACCACGCTGACCGCCACGTTCGTACGGTCCTGTGCAGAGCCCGGCGTTTCATCAATAGAAACAGTTTTGAAGAAACCCAGATCCTGCAAGGCAGCCTTGGCGTATTTTTTGTAGCTCGGCGTGTATGGATCACTTTCTGCAAACGGCAACTGCCGGCGGATAACATTATCCTGCGTGACCGTGTTACCGTTCACGTCAATGCGTTCAATGTATCTGCGCGGGCCTTCACTTACGTCAAACAGCAGATTGACCACACCCTTTTCTGGGTTACGGGCAATTTCGGGACGAACCATTGCAAAGGGATGACCTTGGGACTGCAACAGTTCTTCCATATCTGTCGCGTTATCCTGCACCGCTTTACCGTCGTACCACTGGTGCGCAAAGAGTTCGATATATTTACGCAAAGACTTTGCTGGCACATGACGTAGGCTGGACCGGATGTCCACTTTCCCCAAGCGGTACCGTGTCCCTTCTTCCATGGTGAAGGTCACGTTGAAGGACTTGCGGTCTGGAGACAGTTCGCCCGTAGCATTCTTAATCTGGAAATCAACATACCCGTTATTGAGGTAGAAGCGGCGCAACAGTTCTGCGTCGTACTTCAAGCGCTCCGGGTTATATTCATCCGCTGATGAGAAAAAGCGGAACCAGGCCGTCTCCTTAGAGGAAACAACACCGGCCAACCGGTTTTCCCCGTAGGCCTTGTTCCCGACAAATGCGATTTTGCGGATAAGGGTCTGCGGCCCTTCAACAACCTGAAACACCACATCCACGCGGTTGTGCGCCAGCTTGACAATTTGGGGCGTCACAACAGCAGCATACCGTGCCTTCTGGGCGTACACTTCCAGAATTTTCTGGCGGTCATCTGCTGTGTTTTCAGCAGAGAACACAGCACGCGGGCGAAGAGAGATAACCTTGCGCAGGTCCTCATCCTTAGCCGCATGGTTACCCTCGAACACAATGCGGTTAACGATCGGGTTTTCAACCAGACGCACCTTCAGCACATTGCCTTCACGGCGCAGACTGACATCCTTGAACAGACCTGTGGCGTACAGGGTCTTCAGGGAGCGGTCCAGATCGTCTTGAGCAAAGGGGTCCCCTGCACGCACGACCATGTAAGAGAGAACTGTATTGGTCTCGATACGGGTATTCCCCGAGACCTCAATATCCTCAATAACAGAGCCGGGGCGGATGGAAGCACCTTCCGTACTGTGCAGACGTGCAGAGGAACCATGCCGTACAGCAGAAACACTCGCCGGAGGCTGAACGCGGCTGTAATGAGATGCCGTAGCCGCAGATGCGCGCCCTTCCTGAATCAGGAAAGGAAACACGCATGCGGATACAAAAAGGGCTGAACGCTTACCCGTCAAGATTTACCACCCTCCATCCGGGTCGTTCCGTAGCCGGGAGACTTCTCCCGTTGGTGTTGCGCCCGCAAGCGGACGTATCCGATATAACCCTTGTCACGCAAGTTCTTCCGTTCTGAGCTAGCCGAATCTCAGCTTACAAGAGAGGCAACCCATTTAAACAACCCAAAGCTGGAAAGGTCATTAAACGTGGAAAACAGAAAAAGGCCAGCAAGAACAGCAAAACCAGCCTGAAAACTAACTTCCTGTACGCGCTTGGAAACCGGACGCCCTCTTACCGCCTCTATGACATAGAATACCAGTCGCCCACCATCAAGAAGCGGTATCGGGAATAGATTTATTAGCCCCAGATTGACGGAAAGCAAAGCCATGAAAGACAGAAGGCTTGCAAACCCATATTGAGCCACCTGCCCCGACAACTGAGCAATTTTGAGCGGTCCACCCAAGTCTTTGGCGGTATGCTGGCCCGTTACGATCTGCCACACACCATGCAATGTCTGGACAGAAACGGCCCAGGTTTGCGCAATGCCTGCCACAACGGCTTTATGAAGGGGGAGAGGTTTGCCCGCTTCTGTTGCAAACAAGACACCCAATTGCCCATGTGGTGCAACGCTGGTCGAATCCGTGACAGAGCCAATGGTGAGGGGAAGATCAACATCTGCACCGTTACGGCGTACCGTTACAGTAGTTTGTGCGCCGGGCTGGTTTGTAACCGTTGCCTGAATATCCGGTACGTCCTTGATGGTATGCGTACCGATTCTCAGCAGCTCATCCCCTTTCTGCACACCCGCTGTAGCGGCTGCGCCATTAGGAACAACATCTGCAACCTGATTGAGCACCTTGGGCTGGCCAGTCGAGACAAACAGGATGGTAAACAGCAGAATAGCGAGCAGAAAATTAAAAACCGGCCCTGCCAGAATAACGATGGCACGGGAACCAACGGATTTATCATGGAACGTACGCCCGGGAATCCAAGCTGCTTTTTGTTCGGGCGTTGCGTCTTCCGGGTCTTCAAAACCATGGGGGCGCACATAGCCGCCAAGCGGAATGGGGCATATACGCCACTCCGTGCCGCTTTTGTCGTGCCAGCGGAATAGAGCCGGGCCAAACCCCAGCGAGAAGACCTCCACATGCACACCGCGCCAGCGGGCGGCAAGGTAATGACCAAGCTCGTGAATTGTCACGAGAACACCCAGCACAAAGGCGAAGGAAACGAGCGTACGGAGGTATTCGTGTATCATGATGATCCAAATATCGGCGTTTGCAGCCCGAAACTCAAGCTACAGCCGCAGGAATAAAGGTACTGGCCTTTTGGCGGGCTTCGGCATCCCAGTGCAGCACAGCTTCCAGCGTGTCAGCAGCAGGCGCACCAAGCTGCCGCATGACTTTTTCCACCACTCTCGCAATGTCTAGAAAACCGATTTGCTCATTCAGGAACGCTTCAACCGCAACTTCGTTGGCGGCAGACAGAATAGCAGGCGCAGCACCGCCTACACGCAGTGCCTCACGCGCAAGGCGCAGCGCTGGGAAACGCTGTTCATCCGGCGCACTGAACTCCAGAGTAGCGTACGCCGCAAGGTCAAGGCGGGAAGATGTTGTGGGCATGCGCTGCGGCCAGGCCAGTGTGTGCGCAATGGGAATACGCATGTCAGCAGAGCCCATCTGGGCAATCAGGCTACCATCCGTGTACTGCACCATACCGTGCACGACAGACTGGGGATGAACCAGCACGTCAATCCGGTCTTCTGTCAGATTGAAGATACGGGCGGCTTCAATAACCTCCAGCCCCTTATTGAACATGGTGGCGGAATCAATGCTGATTTTCGCGCCCATGCTCCATGTTGGGTGTTTCAAGGCCTGTGCCGGAGTTGCTGCTTCCATTTCCGCAAGTGTTGCATTGCGGAAGGGGCCACCAGAGGCCGTGAGAATAATTTTTTCAACCTGATCATACTGGCGATCAGCAAGGGACTGATACACAGCGTTGTGCTCGGAATCGACCGGGAGAAGGGTTGCTCCTGCCTGCTTAACTGCGCGCAGCATGACGTCCCCTGCACAGACAAGAGCTTCCTTGTTGGCAAGAGCTACTGAATTCCCGTTTTTGACAGCAGCCAGTGTTGGCTCCAGCCCCGCAGCCCCAGTAATGGCCGCCATCGTCCAGTCCGCAGGAAGAGCAGCAGCATCAATAACAGCCTGACGGCCACAGGCGACCTGAATAGAGGTTCCGGCCAGCAGAGTGCGTAGTTCATCAAACGCCGTTTCGTCTGCCAGAACAGCCACTTCAGCATTCAGGTTTTTAGCCTGCTCGGCCAAACGAGAAGCATTTTTACCGCCTACAAGCGCCCGCACCCGGTACTGGTCACGTGCCTGTTCAAGCAGATCGACTGTGGAGCAGCCAATACTGCCAGTGCTACCCAGAACGGTTACGGTTTTCATGCGCCTTACTCTTAACCTTCACAAAACGCGGTGCGTAATTTCGGACCGCTTAAGCTTTTCACCTTGGCAAATGTCCCGCCAAAGCCGCGAAAATATCCTGCAACCCCGCTGCCCAAAACGGAACAGACGGTGCCACACAAAGGGAAACCAACGCAGCCAGAGGTGCTGCAAAAACCAGACCATCAAACCGGTCCAGCAAGCCGCCATGCCCGGGCAACATGGTCCCAGAATCCTTAACGCCCAGAGAGCGCTTCATACCGCTTTCCGCCAAGTCTCCTGCCTGAGCAACAACACCTAGAGCCGCTGCCCATAGACCCGCCTGTACTATCCCCCCCTGCCCTGACAGCACAGCCAGAACCACCCCGAACAGAATGGCCCCTACCAGTCCACCAAAAGAGCCAGACCATGTTTTACCGGGAGAAATGCGGGGGGCCAGCTTAGGCCCACCCAGTATACGGCCTGTCAGATAGGCACAGCTATCACTGGCAACCACAACGCATATGACAAACAGAACCGGCATTACGCCACCAACCCGCAGCCAGAGCAGCGCGTTACCAGCCAGAACGATAATGCACATAATAAGGCATAGGGGTGCCCCAAACACGAGCGCCGTTACGCAAAAAGCCGGAAAAACATCCCACCGGCCTGTCGCAGCAGCAAGCCACGCACCCACGGCCCACAAGACATACAGACAGCCACGCCAAGACTTAACCCGCAAACCAAAGAGTGTTGCGGCTTCAACAGCCATACCAGCCATGGCGGCAAGAATAAGAAGCTTATAGACCCAGCCCCCCAACCCAATAGCCAGTCCCGCTACAGCTACAAGCACAAGAGCAGAAAGCAGGCGGGGCTTGAGATCACGCCATGCGGTCGGTTTAGCCGTAATCATACCGCAGGCCGCGCCCCGAACCGCCGTTCACGGCGGGCAAAATTGTCCAGCACTGTCGCAAAATGACCTTCGTTAAAATCAGGCCAGAACACATCCAGAAACATTAGTTCTGCATAAGCACTTTGCCATAGAAGAAAATTGGAAAGCCGATATTCACCGCTTGTCCGCACTACGACATCCGGGTCAGGCACACCTACGGTCCAGAGCTTATCCGCAAAAACGGATTCGGTAATATTTTCGGGCTCCAGATCACCCTTCTGCACGGCCTGCGCAAGCCGGCGGGCTGCCTGAACAATATCTCCACGGCCACCATAGGACAGGGCAAGAAGAAGAGTAATACGGCTATTATCGCGCGTTTTTGCTTCCGCCTTGGCAAGCTCCTCACGCAGGCTTTCATCAAAACGGGCGAGGTCACCGATAAAGCGGATTTTCACGCCTTCTCGGTGGAGTTCTGCAACCTTGTGGCGCAGATAATAACGCAGAAGACTGGTCAGGTCAGCAACCTCGGAGGGCTCACGTGACCAATTTTCTGAAGAAAACGCGTAGAGTGTCAGATACTTTACGCCACGGGTAATAGCGGCCCGCAAACAACGCGACACAGCTTCCGCCCCGGCTTTGTGCCCGGCCAGACGCGGCAACCCGCGCTCAAGCGCCCAGCGCCCGTTGCCGTCCATAATGACCGCAACATGCGCTGGCACCGGAGCTTTTCTGTCTGCTTTTACCGCTGACATAGTTGGCGCTGACCCATTACCACGAACCAAGGAAAATATGCTTGACGCCACGTAGCGTTAGACCTGTTTGATCTCGCGCTCTTTATCACTCAGCATGTCGTCAATTTTCTTCACATACTGGTCTGTCAGCTTCTGAATGGCATCAGACCATGTTTTCACGTCATCCTGACTGATGTCACCCTTCTTTTCAGAAGCCTTAGCTTTGTCCATACCGTCACGACGTACGCCACGGGCGGCAACCTTGGCCCCTTCAGCGTAACGGGCCGCAGCACGGGCCAGTTCATGGCGGCGTTCTTCTGTCAGCTGAGGAATGGGCACACGCACAACCTGACCATCAGCAGCAGGGTTCAGGCCAAGACCTGCATCACGAATAGCGCGCTCAACCGCACCAACCAGTACGCGGTCCCACACCTGCACCGTCAACATACGGGCTTCTGGCACCGCGATGGAGCCAACCTGTGTCAGCGGCACTTCACCACCATAGGCTTCTACACGCACCGGCTCCAGCAGGGCAGGACTTGCACGACCAGAGCGCAGGCCAGCAAAGTCACGACGCAGGCTTTCCAGAGCACCATCCATACGGCGCGTCAGGTCATCCATAAGAGCATTCAGATCAGACACGGTTCTGTTTCTCCCGTTTCCCGAGCGGCCATTTTACCGCTCTTTCAATAAGCAAAAACTGAGGGAATTTTTCCTCAGGAGGCTTCGATAATTTGTGTGAAAGGTCCTTCGCCACGCAACACGCGACCAAAAGACCCGGCTTCCCCAATATTGAAAACAATAATGGGGAGTTTGTTTTCACGCGACAAGCTGATGGCCGCTGCATCCATGACGCTCAACTGGTTGGCCAGCACATCCATGTAGGTCAGCTGGTCATAACGTTTTGCGGTGGGGTCTTTTTTAGGGTCAGCAGAATAGACGCCGTCTACCTGTGTGCCCTTAAGCAGAATATCGCATTCCATTTCCGCAGCGCGCAGGGCGGCAGCCGTATCGGTTGTAAAGAACGGGTTACCCGTACCTGCAGCAAAAATAACTACGCGGCCTTTTTCCATATGCCGCACAGCACGGCGGCGGATATAGGGCTCAGCAATGGAAGACATGTGAATAGCGGACATGACGCGGGTGGGAATCTGCTCCCGTTCCAGTGCATTTTGCAACAGGAGCGCGTTGATAACCGTTGCAAGCATACCGGCGTAGTCACCCTGCGCACGGTCCATGCCTTTGGCTGCCGCAGCAACCCCACGGAAAATATTGCCGCCGCCAACAACAAGACAGACTTCCGTTCCGCCCCGCACAACGTCAGAGACATCTCCGGCAATACGTTCTACTGTTTTCTGATCGACCCCGAAGGCTCCGTCGCCCATCAGGGCTTCACCGGAAACCTTGAGCAACACACGTTTGCGGCTTGGCGTTTCGCCTGTGGAAGCAGTCATTAGCCCTCGATCATGCAGACAGTCTGAAGAAGGCCCTGCTCAACAAGGAGCAGGGCATGGTGCCCTTCTCTTATCCTTCATGGCCGCAGGCCACAAGCGGGCAAGAGGCAGCTTAGGGCACATCATCCAGACCAATGGCCCGTAGACGTGCCCGTTCCTCATCCCAGCCTGACCGTTCCTTTACATTCAGGAACAAATGGCAGGGCCGTTCGAGCAGAGAAGAAAGCTGCTTGCGGGCTTTTTCCCCAATCTGACGGATCTTCTGCCCTTTTTCTCCAATGAGAATGGCCTTGTGGCCTGCACGGGAGACATAAATGGTCGCGTCAATGCGCACAGATCCGTCGGGACGCTCTTTATAACTCTCCGTCTCAACCGTGGCGCCATACGGCACTTCCTCATGCGTCTGCATAAACACCTGCTCGCGCACCAGTTCTGCAGCCAGCAAACGGTCTGGCAGATCGGTCAGGTCATCTTCCGGATAAAGATAAGGACCTTCTGGCAGAGTCGCGGCCAGACGGTCCAGAAGATCATTTACGCCGTTTCCTGACTTGGCGCTGACCATAAAGACATGCTCAACCGGCAGCTTCTCTGTTATTGCGGCAGTCAGCGGTAGGAGCGCATCACGCTGCACCAAGTCCGTCTTGTTCAAGACCAGCCATACCTTGCGGCCTGTGCTGGCAAGACGTTCCATAATTTCCTGCACGGCATCTGTCATGCCAGTTTTGGCATCGATCAACAGCAACGTAATGTCGGCATCATCAGAGCCCGTCCACGCAGCCGCCACCATAGCGCGGTCCAGCTTACGACGAGGCTGGAATATTCCGGGGGTATCCACCAACAGAATTTGCGTCAGGCCGCGCATCAGGATACCCAGAACCCGGAAACGCGTTGTCTGCGCCTTGGGGCTGACAATGGAAAGTTTGGCCCCTGCCATGCAGTTCAGCAGGGTTGATTTGCCCGCATTTGGTGCCCCCACCAATGCTGCAAAACCGCAACGTGTTGTTTCACCCATGCCGAGTATTCCCTAATTTCTCTAATAAACTGGCCGCTGCTGCACTTTCCGCCGCGCGTTTACTGCCAGCCCGACCTTCAGCACTCTGGCCCCCGGCCTGAACTTCCATAACAAACAGAGGCGCGTGTGACGGCCCATCCGCTCCAATAGTCTTGTAAACAGGCAAAGCCTGCCCCCGGCCAAGAACCCACTCCTGCAAGGCAGTTTTAGGGTCCTTTGGCGGCTTGGCTTGCGCATCCAGCAAGGGTTTCCACGCTGTCCGCATGATTTTGCGTGCAGGCTCAAGCCCACCATCCAGAAAAACAGCTCCCAGAATGGCTTCCATGGCATCCGCCACCACACTGGCTGTTGCCTGAACCCCCACACGGGCCTCATGCACAGCAACAGTCAGGCTGGTCGCTATGTCCAAACGCTCAGCAATGGCAACCAACGTGGTGCGCGAGACCAGATGCGCCAACCGGGACCCCAGAGCGCCCTCTTGCTCATCCGGATACCGCTCCAGCAACCATTCTGCCATCAGCAGCCCCAGAACGCGGTCGCCCATAAACTCCAGACGCTCGTTAGACCCTGCGCCCTTGGCTTTTTGCCCGCGACGACGGCCACCAGCATTCTGATAGGCCGCAGAACGATGCGTAAGCGCTTCAAGCAGGAGCGCCTGATTTTTAAATATATACCCAAGACGCCGTTGCAGCTGCTCAACCTGCGACGACACGGGTTGCTCCGCGCCAGTGCGGCTCACGAGACCCCCCTAAACAGACGGCCCCACCGAATTTCAGCAGGCCAATGCCAGAATTGCCAGAACGGTGCTGTGGCATCTGTTGAGAAAAAGACGATCTGCGCTTTGCCCACCAAGTTCTGTTGTGGCACGAACCCAAGGTCTTTTGGCCCGTCACCCATAAACCGGCTGTCCGCACTATCATCACGGTTATCGCCCATGGCAAAAAAGTAGCCGGGCGGCACTACATATTCAGGAGTGTTGTTCTGCTGGCCGTCATCCATCAGTTTCAAAATGGCGTGTTGCACAGGGGCATGTCCGCCGCTGCCGGGCAGCGTTTCCTGACAGGCTTCCCCTTCCATGGCGACGTGCGATTCATCTATGGCCGTGTATGGGTGCACATCAACACATGGCACCTGCTCACCATTCAGGAACAAATGCCCCTGCGTCACGCGGATGCGGTCGCCGGGAAGCCCAACAACACGCTTCACGTAATCAATAGAGGTGTCCTTGGTGAACCGGAACACAGCAACATCCCCACGATGCGGCTCACTCCCCCATATCCGCCCTTCAAACAGATTGGGCGAAAACGGCAGGGCATATTTTGAATAACCATAACTATATTTGGAGACCCAGATATAGTCCCCCACCTGTAGGCTAGGGATCATGGACCCAGATGGGATGACAAAAGATTCGAACAGAAATGTTCGAACAAACGTCACCACAATAGCCACGGTAATAATGGTCCGGGCATATTCCAAAATGATCTGCCCGGTGGATGCGGGACGATCCACGCCTGCCTCTAGGGGAGGATGTTCCGGTTTGATCATGTCCTGCATCGCCTGTTTTGTAGTGGTGTTAGAAAAAGAAAATATGACGGGATCAAGCCGTGCGCTCCGAGTGATGTCAACCCGGATTGGCCGATATAATCACCTCAGCAAAGGCATAAGGAGGTTCATCGGTCATGCTCAGCATAATATGCGGCACTGTTCCTGCTGGCATAAGAGACTGCAACCGCGTAAGCGCCCCCCCTTTCAATACAAGGGTGGGCTGACCGGAAGGCAAGTTTTCAACCCCTATCAGGCTATGCGCCACACCCTCGGCAAAACCGGTACCTAACGCCTTGGCGCAGGCCTCCTTGGCAGCCCACCGCTTGGCATAAGCGCCAATTCTCGCCTGCCCGGACCGACGCTCCGCCCGCGCACGTTCTGCTGGAGTAAACACACGCAGCAGAAACCGCTCACCAAACCGCTCAATAGCCTGTTCAATGCGGCGCATGTCACACAGATCAACCCCGGCGGCTATCAAGGTCATGACCGCGCCCTATCAGCCTGAGCAATACCTGATGCAGCCCGCAAACCGGCAATAACTGAAGACAGATGCCGCAGGTCCCGTACTTCCACATCCACCAGAATTTCCATGAAATCGAGCTGGCGATTAACAATCTTCAGGTTAACGACAGAAGCATCACACTTGGAAACGGTATTGGTAACTGTTGCCAGAACTGACGACTCATTTTCTGCCACCAGACTGATACGGCCTATCCGCATCTCACCGGTACCAACACGGGACATGGCATCGTAATCCCAGTCAACATCCAGAAAACGCTCTGGCGTTGCGGCAAAACTTTCCAGCGTCTGGCAGGTGCGGGTATGTACGGTCACACCGCGCCCTGTTGCAACCACACCAACAATCCGGTCACCCGGCAGAGGGTGGCAGCAGGCCGCAAAATGCACGGCAACACCCGGCCCCAGCCCAATAAGCGGAATACTTGCACCTGCACGGCGGCCACCACTGCCTGCACCCAATTGCCCGCGTGGGCGGGGCCCGGCAGTCCCCAACACACCCGGCAGACCGGGCACCATACGCGGCGCACGGGAGGCCCGGCGAAGCTCAGGATATGCGGCATAAACCACATCCCGCGCGCCAAGATTGTTATTCCCGACCGAAACATACAGATCTTGCAGGCTGCTCTGCTTCAGGCCTTTGAGGGTTGTCTCAATAATTTTTTCAGAGCCATCAACCCCTTCCTGCCGGAAGGCTTTGGCCAGAGCCGCGCGCCCGTTATCCAGATAGGTCTGTCGTTGCGCCGCTGCCACAAAGCGGCGAATACGCGCCCGCGCCTTGCCGGTCACCACAAACCGTTCCCACGATGGCGAGGGCGCACCGCCCCGTGCGGTCATGATCTCGACCTGATCACCGTTCTGCAACTCATGCCGCAAAGGCATGAGACGACCGTTGATCTTTGCCCCTACGCAGGAATCCCCAATCTGACTATGCACGGCATAAGCAAAATCAACTGGCGTAGCCCCACGTGGCAGAGAGATAAGCTGGCCTTTGGGGGAGAAGCAGAAAACCTGATCTTGGTAGAGCTCAAGTTTGGTATTTTCCAGAAACTCATCTGGCGCAGATGAGGCTTCAAGAATTTCCAGAAGGTCCTGTACCCAGCGCGGACGTCGGAAAGCGGCCGGGCCACTTTCATCCTCAGCGGTACCTTCTTTATAAGCCCAATGGGCTGCCACACCGTTTTCTGCCACATCATGCATGGCCGAAGTGCGGATCTGCACTTCGATCTTCTGATTGCGTGGAGAGCGAAGCGTAACACCCGTATGAAGGCTCTGATATCCGTTGGCCTTGGGCGTGGAGATATAGTCCTTGAACCGACCGGCAATGACAGGGTAGGCCGCGTGAACGGCACCTAGCCCCATGTAACAGTCTTCCCGTGTTTCCACGAGCACCCGAAACGCCATGATGTCTGAAAGCTGTTCAAACGCCACATTCCGGCGCTGCATTTTCTCCCAAATGGAATAGGGAGATTTTTCACGCCCGGAGACGTGAACGTTCTGCAATCCGGCCTCATGGCACAAGCGCAGCAACTCACGCCGCACTTCTTCAATCACATCCGCGCCTTGACCACGCAGATAGTTCAGGCGGGCGCGAATGGTGGCATCAGCTTCTGGCTCAAGCTGGGCAAAAGATAAATTCTGAAGTTCTGTCTTGACCCGATCCATACCGATACGCTCGGCAAGCGGGGCATAGATATCCAGCGTTTCACGCGCAATGCGTTGCCTGCGGTCTGTGCGCTCCACAAAATGGAGGGTACGCATATTGTGCAGCCGGTCTGCCAGTTTAACCAGCAGAACCCGAATGTCCTTGGACATTGCGAGCACAAGCTTGCGGAAATTTTCAGCCTGCTTGGTGCGGTCTGACTGCAACTCAAGCCGGGTCAGCTTGGTCACGCCATCCACAAGGTCCGCTACAGTCCCACCGAACTGAGCACGCAGCTCCTCCTGCGAAATACCGGTATCTTCCACCGTATCATGCAGCAGTCCCGTTAGAATGGAGGGCACATCCAGCCGGAAACCAGCCAAAATCATCGCCACAGCCAGCGGGTGGGTTATGTAGGGATCGCCATTATCGCGAAGCTGGCCTTCGTGGGCAGCCTTCGCCACATCAAACGCACGGCGGATCAAGCCCAGATCCGCCTGTGGTGCGTAATCCCGCACCACAGAGAGCAACCTTTCACAGGTTACATCCCCCCGCACCTTTTCAGGGCGTATTGCGGAGAAGGCGTCCTGTGCATTCTTATGCACATCAGGCGGCAGCGTGTCTTTTGCGTCTTTGGGCACCACTGCCAGGGTGCCTGTCAGAGTATCGCGCTCCGCCTGCGTCACACGCTCTTACCGACGTGTACGCCCGCTGAGTGCAGCTTCAACAGCGCCAGCATCGTCAGCGGCTTCTTCTTCCGGAGAGACTTCCTGAAGACCAAAGATATTCTGTTCGGTCGGCACCAGATCCTGTACTTCTTCATCCACAGGTTCTGGCTCGGGCTCACGGGCCTGAGACCGGATAAGGTCGTTCCGCAGTTCTGGCAGTTTCACGGTTTCATCTGCAATTTCACGCAGCGCGACAACCGGATTCTTGTCATTATCCCGATCGATGGTAAGCTCTTCACCACGAGAGATGTTACGGGCGCGCTGGGCTGCATACAGCACCAGTTCGAAACGATTAGGGACTTTCTCTACGCAGTCTTCGACGGTGACGCGGGCCATTACGAAGAGCCTCCAGACAATTCAGCTATAAAAGATAGAAAGAACATTGTAGCGCATCGCACCACCACAAGGAAGGGCTGTTTACTTGATTCTGCTTATTTCCTGCCCAGATACTGCTTCCAGCAACTCCGCAACAGGCCGCTGAGAGACAGGGTGCACCCATTCTGGGGCTACATCATACAAAGGCAACAAGACAAAAGCCCGCTCATGCGCGCGAGGATGAGGCAACGTTAACCGGGGATCATCCTGACACAGGGTATCATAGGCAATCAGGTCCAAATCCAACGTTCTGGCCGCATTGGGCACAGACCGCTTCCGCCCGAAATCGGCCTCCATTCGTTGCAAAAGCGTCAAAAGGTCATCAGGTGACAAACTTGTCCGAACCCTCACGACACCATTGACGTAAGGTGGCTGACCAGAGGGCGGAACAGGAGCACTTTCATACCAAGAAGAAACCGAAAGCACCTCAATATCCGGCGTTGCTTGCAGTTTTTTTACTACAGCCTCACATGTTGAAAGAGCACTTCCCTCACCCAAGGGAAGATTAGCACCAACAGCAATCAGGACCATTTAGGTTCCCTTCCAGAATTTCATGTTTAGGAATATATCTTTTTTATGAAACGATAGTATAAGTTACGGGTTCTTATGTTTTCACGGTCCAACATGGACTGATTTTTAACAAATTTTCACAATATCCTCGGATGTTATATTAAAGGGCACATATCAAATGAACCTGCAAAAAGATGAAAGAACCTGTCTTTTTATTGACGGATCAAGCCTTTACTCCACATCAAGAAGTTTAGGTTTTGATGTCGATTATAAAAAGCTGCTCGATTTCTTTGCTTCAAAAACACATATTATACGCGCCTATTATTACGCCGCAATTTTGGATACGGAAGACTATTCCCCTCTCAAACCCCTAACGGATTGGCTGTCTTATAACGGCTATTTTCTGGTTACCAAACCGGCTCGTGAATTTACGGATGCTACCGGCAAGCGCCGAGTCAAAGGCAATATGGAAATAGAAATTGCTGTCGATATGATGGAAATGGCCCCTCATATCGATCATGCGGTTCTCTTTACCGGTGATTCTGACTTCCGTCGGGTTGTGGAAGCGGTACAGCGTCAGGGCACACGAGTCTCTGTCGTCTCGTCCATGCGCTCCAGCCCACCCCTGATTGGTGATGACCTACGCCGTCAGGCTGATCAGTTCCTTGAACTTGCCTCTCTTGGGGCCAACTTCACACGTCGCCAGACGGAAGCACCGGTACGAGCCACTCGGCCTGCAACACCCATCCGCCATCCCGCAGACCAGATGAGCGAGCCAGAAGAAGACGATCCGCTGGTGTAAAACCAGACATTTTGGAGTACGCTTTCTAAAGAACGTGATGGTTTTCCCGGAAAGCCATCACGTTTTTGTTATCAACACACACGCATTTCACTAACAACCCTTTGATTGACAACGTTATTTCCAGACAAACTCAACTTTAAATTTTTTTTCAAAGTTCTGGAAAAAAAAGGGATGTCATGCGTTTAAAGCAACTCTACCATGATGGCCACACGCCCATCCTGGGTTGAATGCTGATTATTTATCTGGAGTTTGCCGTATGCCCACATGTTCTGAAGCCAGATCCAGCCTTATCTCGCTGCTTCGCGGCGTTGAACATTTCAATACTGAGGTGTTTCCTGCCAAAGAGAGTCTGTTTGCAGACCTCGCAGACGGCCAGTCACCCGGCGCTCTGTTCATTGCCTGCGCTGATAGCCGGATCAACCCCAACCTGATTACCCAGACCGAACCGGGCGACCTGTTTATTCTGCGTAATATTGGCAATATCGTTCCCGCTTATGGGGAAATGCTGGGCGGCGTCTCCTCTGCCATTGAATACGCAGTTCTGGGGCTAGGTGTTTCTTCAATCATTGTCTGCGGTCATTCAGACTGTGGCGCGATGAAAGCCCTTATGGCTCCGGAAAAAGCTGGTCTGGACAAAATGCCCACCGTTGCCTCCTGGCTGCGCAATGCTGAAGCTGCACGCGCGTCGCTCGGTGACTTTAATGCAGAAGATGCAGGCCCGGCCACAGTGCGCAGCCTGTCTGAGCAGAACGTGTTGTTGCAGATTGCACATCTGCGCACACACCCAGCCGTTGCTGCAGGACTGGCTCGTGGTACACTGTATCTGCAGGGCTGGTTCTATGACATCGGGTCAGGCGTCATCAGCATTCTGGATGAGCAGAGCCGAAAGACAGTTTCTATTGCTGACACCATTACGCGACTGGAAAAAGCAGAAGAAACAGCCTGATAAGCTGATCTTGTCTCCGGCGGTACGCTTGTATCGCCGGTTTACCCTGATCTTCTCGGCCTCTCTTTATAGTAGCGCTGCTACCCTTTGCGCCATTTCCAGCCTACTCCTGCCTATCACCGCACAAGCATTCCCGCTAAAAATTGCCACATGGAATATGGACTGGCTTCTTGACGCAAGCGCACCTCTTGCCGCTACAGCGCCGCCGGACATTCCACACCGCACCGCCGCAGATATAACAACACTCGCCGCGTATGCCCGCCGCCTAAACGCAGATATTGTGGGTTTTCAGGAAGTAGCGACCCCGGCAATTGCCGCACATATCTTTCCACCCGATCGCTATACGCTCTACATGACGCACGACCCAGTGCTGCAACGCACAGGCGTGGCTGTACGACACGGGCTGCAAGTCGTTAATCACCCCGATCTGACTACCCTAAATGTCACGGGAGATAACGCACCCCACCCTCTCCGTAGCGGATTGGACCTCACGGTTGTTGGCGGAGCAAAAACACTCAGGCTTCTGGTTGTTCATTTAAAAACCGGATGTTGGGACAATCCCCCTACAGAAAGAAGCCATGCCTGCCCTCTTCTGCTGCAACAGTTTCTTGTCTTGCAAAACTGGATTTCAGAACGCCAGAAAAACGGTGAGGCCTTTATGATCTTGGGGGATTTCAACCGCCGCATGACGCAGCATGATCCCTTTTTTCAACTATTAGATAAGGTAGACACAATAAAACTAGCGACAGCAGGCTTTGCCAGCCCCTGCGCTGGTGGCAGTTATTTTATAGACCACGTTCTGTTGGGGGGAGCCGCACTTGGCTGGCTGCAACCCAACTCCTTACGCACCATGCTTTATGCCCCTGATGAACACGCCGTTGTGTCAGACCACTGCCCTGTTTCTGTGCGTATGCAAATTCCTGACTAGCACAAGAAAAAGGCCACTTCAGTTTCCCGAAGTGGCCTGCATTCTCAGCCAACCGGCAGGTTTGCCGTATCGTTTTTCTGACAGAAGTTAGCGTGGCCCAGCCGCTGCACGACCGCCGTGCCCACGACCGCCGCCACTGCCTGATCTACGAGGCGCACCACTCTGTGGGCCACCACGCCCACCGCCGCCACCCGGACGGCCACCGCGAGGCGGGCCACCACGACCACGGCCACCGCCGCCGCCAAGCACCGGCGGGCGCTGGGTGGAATTCTCTGCATCCGTTGAATGCCAAGGGTGATCACGCACAACAGGAATGGGCTTGCCAATTGTCTTTTCAATATCACGCAGCCAAGCCCGCTGCTCCGGATCACAGAAGGATACTGCCCACCCATCACGGCCAGCACGTGCGGTACGGCCAATGCGGTGCACATAGCTTTCCGGCACATTAGGCAGATCATAATTGAAAACGTGGCTGACTTCATCAACGTCAATACCACGTGCAGCAATGTCGGTCGCGACCAGAACCTTCACGCTCCCGGCGCGAAAACCTTTCATGGCCCGCTCACGGGCACCCTGCGACTTGTTACCGTGAATGGCTTCCGCAACAATGTTGTTCTTGTTCAGAAACTCAGCAACCTTATTGGCTTCATGCTTCATGAGCGTGAAAACAACGGCACGAGCCACTTTAGGCGATTCAACCAGCGTCAGCAGGGCATCGCGCTTGTCAGGACTGTTTACGAACATGACAGCCTGCTGGATACGATCAACCGTGCTGGAAGGCGGCGTCACTTCGACCTGTGCAGGGTCATGCAGCAGGGAACTTGCCAGATCTGCAATGCTACGGGGCATTGTGGCAGAGAACAGCAGAGTCTGACGTTTTTCTGGCAGGTAGGTCATAATGCGGCGGATATCGCGCACAAACCCCATATCCAACATACGGTCTGCTTCATCAAGCACCAGAACTTCCAGTGCTGACAGATCAATATATCCCTGCCCGATCAGGTCTAGCAGACGACCGGGAGCGGCTACCAGAACGTCAACACCCCGGCGCATGGCTTCAACCTGACGCCCCTGCCCCACACCACCGAACACCACAGCCTGTGTGCACTTCATGTAGCGGGCATAGGCCTTAAAGCTGTCGCTAATCTGGGAAACCAGCTCACGCGTAGGCGCCAACACCAGCACCCTGGCTTTTTTAGGGCCTGCTGATTTTGGATTTTTGATAAGATAGTCGAGAATTGGCAAAGAAAAGGCTGCCGTTTTACCGGTGCCTGTCTGCGCCAGACCAAGTAAGTCACGCCCTTGCAAAAGGTGCGGAATGGACTGTGCCTGAATAGGGGTAGGCGTTTCATACCCTTCATCAGCCAGAGCTTTTAATAATGGGGCTTCAAGTTTCAGGTCTAAGAACGTCGTCATCGGGGCGAAAACCTCTTTGTGCCACCTGACAAGACAAGGCAAAACCAGCTTGCTTCAGTTCGCACTGCTATTTTTCAAAGCGTGCTCTCTGGCCGGCTTGAGGATTCAAACCCGCATACACACTCATGAAACATTTGTAATAATGTTGGCAGTGTCGCCTGTTTTGAAAAAACGTCTGAAACCCTGCCCTCTCGCATTTCATATAAGAGGACTTTTTTGGTCCCGCAAGCTTTCAGTACCAAAATGGTCCGGAAATGCTACGCCATATCTCAGCTCAAACCAGTGCGGACTTTACTCTGATTTTTTAATGAATACTTGATATTTAGATGTTTTCATTCATTTTTTTGGCGGGAAGATAGATTTTTACTTCATCTAAATCCGGCCAAAATATGAAACCTAACAAATTTTTAAGAAGAAATTTTCAAACTCTGAATCGATTACGCCTGAAGCATAGCCTGTTAGGGATCAAATTTTACGCTGCGTCTTATTGCCGGGCAGGCAATCTTCCTTTCTGCCCAGCAGAAACAAAGCCTGCTCCCCAAACAAATTAGCCAACCGGATAGACCGCCGCCACGGTGCGCGCTCCCCGTCTTCATCCACAGCCATCCATTGTTGGATGCAATATCCTTCCTCCTGACAGAGAGCCAAGAAGTCACGGATTGTACAAGGATGAATATTGGGGGTCTCATACCACGGGGTGTGCCACACAGCGGTCATAGGCATCCTGCCGCTAAACAGCATCATCAAACGCAATTGCCAGTGACCAAAGTTAGGGAAAGACACAATGGCATGGCGGCCTATACGCAACATCTGGCGGAGCACCTCACGTGGCCGCTCCACCGCCTGAAGGGTGCGTTGCAGCACCACATAGTCAAACGCACTATCTGGGTAATGCGCAAGATCGTGGTCAGCATCCCCATGCACCACAGGCAGGCCATGCGCCACGGAACGGGAGACTTCCCGCATGTCAATTTCAATCCCGCGCGCATCGCACCCACGAAAGCGGGACAAATGATCCAGCAAAGCACCGTCACCGCTACCAATATCCAGCACACGGGTTCCGGGTTGAATCATCTCAGCAATCAGGCGTTGGTCCAGACGCATCAGACAAGCCCCGCACGATCAGCAACACCGCACAGAAAGCCCCTTACCGTGCGGTCAAAATCCGGTTCATCAAGAAGGAAGGCATCATGCCCTTTGTCTGTCTCTATCTCGACAAAAGACACGTTGGCCGCTGCCTGATTAAGCGAACGTACCAGATAGCGTGAACTAGACGTGGGGAACAACCAGTCAGAGGAAAAAGAGACCACACAGAACTTTACCGGCGTTCCGGCAAACGCGGCGGGAAGCTCTCCACCATAATCGGCTGCCAGATCAAACCAATCCATAGCGCGCGTGATGGTCAGATAGGAGTTGGCGTCAAAGCGCCGCACAAAAGAAGACCCCTGATAACGCAGGTAAGATTCCACCTCAAACACATCGCTAAACATGGAAAGAGAGGCTTCGGGCGCCTGCGCATTTGCGGGGTCCCTACGCACCCGGCGGCCAAATTTACGGGTCAGAGCTTCTTCGGACAGGTAAGTGATATGCGCCATCATACGCGCCACAGCCAAACCACGAGCAGGCACAACACCCTGCTGCCAGTAACGCCCAGCATGCCAGTCCGGGTCTGCAAAAATGGACTGACGACCAACCTCGTTAAACGCAATATTTTGGGCAGAATGGTACGGAGCTGTAGCAATAGGCATGGCCGCCAACATCATGTCCGGGTAGGTGACGGTCCATTCCAGCACCTGCATGCCCCCCATGGAACCACCCACCACGGCAAACAGCTTTTCTATCCCCAGATGCCGGACCAGTTTATATTGGGCCCGTACCATGTCGCGGATGGTAATGGGGGGGAAGTCCGTTCCCCATCGCTCTGTGCCATTCCCTTTACCGTCTGTACGCAAAGATCTGGGACCTGTTGACCCCATGCATCCGCCCAACACGTTCATACAGATGATAAAGAAACGATTTGTATCAATTGGCCGCCCCGGCCCCACCATCCGGGACCACCAGCCAGGTTTACCTGTGTGCGGATGATTTTCCGCTACATACTGATCACCGGTGAAGGCATGACAGACAACAATGGCGTTATCCCGTTTGGGGGAAAGTGTGCCGTATGTACAATAGGCCACATCCAGCGATGCCAGATGGACACCACATTCAAGGTCCAACCCATCCGGAAAGGTGCAATGTGGATGGTCACCACTATCAAGAGGGGCTGTGCTGTTCATGGCTTGCTCTACAACTCCAGCAGGATGGGGTCCAACATAGGTGCGGCAACAGGGTGAGAAAGTGCGTCGCGCGGGAGCAAAAACCCCTGCGTCACCCCTTACAGGAAAAAGGGGGAACTTCCCCCTCTTCTACCAGTATTAATCAGCTATCCATTTTCAGGGCAGCAAGGAAGGCGCTTTGTGGAATTTCCACCTTACCAAACTGCCGCATACGTTTTTTACCCTCTTTCTGCTTTTCAAGCAGCTTGCGCTTACGGGAGATATCCCCCCCGTAACATTTGGCCGTCACGTCCTTGGACAGAGCACCAATGGTCTCACGCGCAATAACTTTGCTGCCAATGGCAGCCTGAACCGCAATTTTAAAGAGTTGGCGCGGAATAAGGTCCTTAAGCCGGGCGCAAATAGCGCGGCCGCGGGTTTCCGCTGCTGAACGATGCGCAATAAAGGAGAGCGCATCTACCGGTTCCTGATTCACGAGAATGGAAATACGGACGAGGTCGCTCTCCTCATATCCATCCATCTGATAGTCAAAGCTGGCATAGCCGCGCGTCAGCGACTTCAGGCGGTCATAGAAATCGAACACCACTTCGTTCAGCGGCAGGCGATATACGGCCATGGCACGTGTGCCAACATAGGTCAGATCAACCTGAACACCACGGCGCTCCGTGCAAAGGGTCAGCACGGCACCCAGATATTCGTCCGGCACCATGATGGTGGCCTTGATCCACGGTTCGTAAATGGTCTCAATCTGGGACAGGTCCGGCATATCCGCCGGGTTGTGCAGTTCTTCCTCAACCCCGTTGGTCAAGGTCAACTTGTACACAACGGACGGCGCTGTCGCGATCAGATCAAGGTCAAATTCGCGGGACAGGCGTTCCTGAATAATTTCCAGATGCAGCAGCCCAAGGAAGCCACAGCGGAACCCGAACCCAAGTGCAGCTGATGTCTCGGCCTCATAATGGAAAGACGCATCATTCAGGCGCAGCTTGGATAGGCTGTCACGCAGTTTCTCAAAGTCATCTGCGACAATGGGGAAGAGACCACACCACACCACCGGAATGGAGGGCTTGAAACCTGCCAAAGCCTTTTCTGCCGGGCGACGGTCATCCGTAATGGTATCACCCACATTGCAGTCCGCCACGGTTTTGATGGCCGCGTTAATGTATCCCATCTCACCCGGACCAAGGCTTTCCACGTTGGTCATACGGGGGGAGAACACACCCACCTGATCCACCAGATGCACAGCACCGTTGGACATCATGCGGATTTTCATGCCGCGTTTCAGGCGGCCTTCCTTAATACGCACCAGCACGATAACGCCCAGATAGGGGTCGTACCAGCTATCTACCAGCATGGCCTGAAGCGGCTTTTCTGCATCGCCCACGGGCGGGGGCAGACGGGTCACCACGGCTTCCAGTACGCCTTCAATATTCAGGCCTGTCTTGGCGGAAATTTCAACGGCATCATCTGCCGGAATGCCAATAACTTCTTCAATCTGCGCTTTTACGCGCTCAGGTTCTGCTGCGGGCAGGTCAACCTTGTTGAGAATGGGCACAATTTCATGGTTGGCATCAATGGCCTGATACACGTTAGCCAGTGTCTGCGCTTCCACACCCTGTGACGCATCAACCACCAGCAAGGACCCCTCACACGCGGCAAGCGAGCGGCTGACTTCATAAGCAAAGTCAACATGTCCGGGTGTGTCCATCAGGTTCAACACATAGGTGTTGCCGTCTTTGGCCGGGTAAGTCAGACGCACGGTCTGGGCCTTGATGGTAATACCGCGCTCGCGCTCGAGATCCATGTTATCGAGCACCTGATTAGACATCTCGCGGGCAGTTAATGCGCCGCAAGCCTGAATCAGGCGGTCTGCCAGTGTCGATTTGCCATGATCAATATGAGCAATAATCGAGAAATTACGGATCAGCGAAAGGGGTGTGTCGGTCATGCTGCTCCCTTTAAGCGATACGGAAACAAAAGTCAGCCGGTTCTACCCTCAGCAATGTCTGTTTTGCTGTAAATTTTTACGCATTGCCGGGTGCCAGCCATGCCAGAGCCCGTTTTACCCCGGCTCTCCCTACAGGGTAATCATAATAATACGGTGCACCCATACAGAAGAAGCCCTCTCCGGCACGTTAATCTGCCCTTGAGGGACCGAGTCCTGCATGGCGTCCAACAAGGGAGCAATGCTGGCTGGGCTGCCGCCATGCCATATCCCTACATGTGGGGGCTGCCCAGCTTGCGTCAGCAACACTCGGTCTGACAAACGCGGCGGCAGGTCTGGCAGGACAATCAACGAACTGCCTTCCCGTATAACAGGCTCCAGCATGGCGTTATCTACACGCACCGCATAGGCACCCGCCGGTGCCCCACCGGGTATGGCCGCAGGTTCCCATTCCAGCCCGGCAGGGTGCCCCAACTCATCAAACAGGCCGCTACCGGATAGCTGGGAAAAATACAGACTGGGAATAAGGCGGCTGGAGCGTTGCGGCACGCCAGCACCCTCGGCCCCTTCAACATGCCGCGCAAAAGCAGACAGAGACACATTTAAAACAGCAAGGGCCGCCAGAAGGCTGCTCAGGGCTGGCCAGCGATAAGCGCCCTGTGCTCCCCGCCTGCGCGATGGATTGAAGGTTGTTGCATCCAACCCTGCCGCCTTTGCCAGACCAGACGGACTAAGCCCCCGTTGAAAGGCCAGATCGTCCAATGCCTGCCAAAGGGCAAGAGGCGTGATGCTCATGGGTGCAGAGTAAGTTTTTTACCCGATGTCAGCACTTCCTGCGCGTGGCGGGCCTTACCTGCATCTGTCGCAACAAACCGGCCTTGTGGCAGGCGGGTTACAAAACCCATACGTTCCATACGCTCCAGGCAGGGGTCATCCCGCAACCCTGTGGGGCGACCCGTAACACCAGCCAGACACAGCCTGTGTAGAGCTGAGCGACAGCAGGTTTCCAGATAAGGCTCGTTCCATGTCACGCTCAAAGATGCTGCCTTCCGGGTTGAGTGGCAAACGAGACCTGAACGGATAATCCCCCGCCCCGTTGCATGACTGTTTTAATGGAGGCCCGGCGCTTCATGCCCGGTACGGGCAACATATTCCGTATAGCCGCCACCATATTGATGAATGCCCTCCGGTGTCAGCTCCAGCACACGGTTGGACAGTGCCGCCAGAAAATGCCGGTCATGCGAGACAAACAGCATGGTGCCTTCATAGTTGGCCAGTGCTTTGACCAGCATTTCCTTGGTCGCCATATCAAGATGGTTGGTTGGTTCGTCAAGCACCAGAAAGTTTGGCGGATCATACAGCATAAGTGCCATAACAAGACGGGCCTTTTCGCCCCCTGACAATACACGGCAGCTTTTTTCTATTTCATCACCTGAAAAACCGAACCCGCCAGCCAGAGTCCGCAACGCCCCCTGATTGGCAAGCGGGAAAGCGTGTTCCAGCGTTTCATAAATAGTCCGGTCCCCGTCCAGCAGGTCCATGGCGTGCTGGGCAAAATACCCCATTTTGACATTACTGCCGATTGTAACCGTACCAGCATCTGGCTGGGTCGTACCGGCCACAAGCTTCAACAGGGTTGATTTCCCGGCCCCGTTTACCCCCATGATACAGCACCGCTCCCCACGGCGGATAAGCAGGTCCAGCCCTTTATAGATAACCTTTTCACCATAGCTTTTATCAACGCCCTGAAAATTGGCCACAATATCCCCTGACCTCGGGGCTGGTGGAAATTCAAAGCTCAAGGCTTGCCGCCGTTTCGGGGGTTCGACACGGTCAATTTTATCCAGTTTCTTGACCCGGCTTTGTACCTGCGCCGCATGAGAGGCACGCGCCTTAAACCGTTCAATAAAGCTGACTTCCTTTGCCAGCATGGCCTGCTGCCGCTCAAACTGGGCCTGCTGCTGCTTCTCGGTAATGGCGCGTTGCTGCTCATAAAACTCGTAGTCGCCCGAGAAGCTGGTCAGGCTGCCACCGTCGATTTCAATGACTTTGTTGATAATGCGGTTCATGAAGGCACGGTCATGGGAGGTCATCAGGAGCGCCCCGTCATACCCAACCAGAAACTGTTCCAGCCAGATCATGCTCTCAAGGTCCAAATGGTTGCTTGGTTCGTCAAGCAGCATCACATCCGGGCGCATGAGCAAAATGCGGGCCAGAGCCACACGCATTTTCCAACCGCCGGATAGGTTGCCGACATCCCCGTCCATCATGGCCTGACTAAAGCCCAACCCGTGCAGCACTTCCCTTGCACGGCCATCCAGCGCGTAACCGCCCAGATCTTCAAACTGGCCCTGTACCTCACCAAAGCGTTCCAGAATGGCATCCAGTTGATCAAACTGCTCTGGGTCGGCCATAGCCGCTTCCAACTGGGCCAGCTCTGCCGCCACTTCTGAGACAGCACCAGCCCCGTTCATAACCTCCGCCACAGCAGAGCGCCCGGACATTTCTCCCACATCCTGACTGAAGAAGCCGATTGTTACACCGCGGTCCGTCAGCACGTGCCCTTCGTCAGGTTCTTCCTGCTTGGTAATCATGCGGAAAAGTGTGGACTTACCAGCCCCGTTAGGCCCGACCAGCCCTATTTTCTCACCTTTTTGCAGCGCGGCCGAGGCTTCAATAAAGATAAGCCGCTGGCCATTATGTTTGCTGATGTTATCAAGGCGGATCATACGGGGTCTTTCTGGCTAAAGGTGCGGGCACTTATTCCCGAAGCATGCCGGAAGGTAAACCGTCTGTACGCACTTTCCTGCGCTAACCAGCCAAAGCTGCCTGCAAGTAGCACGCCAACGATGTGCCGCCTTTATGGGGCGCTACGGGCAACGGGTAGCGTTTATGCACAAAAATGTCCGTCATGGTCGCGTAGGACTGGGCCGCCTGCTCTGAAAACCCATTCTGCCGATAAACCGCAAGCCACTCACTTTGCGGAATGGTCGAGACACTAATGTCCCGCCCCGCAAGCTGGCCCATAACCCGCGCCACATCTGCTGGCGTGTAGAGACTCGGCCCTTCGATGGAGAACGTCCCGGCGTCCGTAATAGGCGCTAAAAGATGGTGTGCTGCGTAAAGCCCCACATCCTCAGGCGCGACCATCGGAAAGCGCTCTTCTGCCGGAAGAAAAGTAAGCAATTGGCCTGTTTTGCGTGCCTGCTCAAAAGCCGTGCACCAGTTACTCATGTAATAGGCTGCACGTATGAAACTGGCAGGGATACCTAACTGCCGCACCCCCTCCTCCAACTCAAACAACACGCCCAAGTCTGCGCAGTGCTCACCTTGTTGTGCACCGTAAGTGGATTGCACAACCACCTTCTGGAGTGAGGCCCCCTTCAGAGCCGCAAGAATAGCCTGTACGGACTGTCGTTCTACATAATCTGTATTCTGGTCTGGCGCGGCGGGAGGATTGAGCACAAACACGCGTTCTGCCTGCTGAAACAGCGCGCTTAGGGCCGGTGTGTCCAGCAGATCAAACACCACAGCCTGCGCCCCGTTTTGCCGCCATAAGTCAGCTTTTTGTGCATTACGCGTTACAACTGTGACCGGTTTTTGGGCTTTTAGTAGCGCCCGCGCAACAGCACCCCCAATATGGCCTGTGGCCCCCAGAACAACGTACATACCTGAATCACTTGTCCTGCTACGGTGTGACGAACACCTAATACACAAACACCCGTGTAGCGGAGTGCCACACGGGTGTTTGTAGTATCCAGTCTTATAGACCAATCCAAGCGTTAAGCCTGTTCGATATTATCCTGCTTCACGCCCTGAATAACGTATCCGCCCATCAGCAGAGCGGGCACAACGAATGCTACGCAGAAGAGCGGGAAGCTCATGTCATTCAGCTTGATCCCAACCAGCATCAGATCAAGGCCAAAAATAATCAGGCACACAAATAAGCTCATTGCTTTATACTTTCCAGACGACTGCTCTTGCCTTGCAGTTGATTATGTCAACTGCCGGGAAGTGTTGCCAAAATTTTCAGAAACATCCCTGCTCACAATTCCTGCCGAGAAGAGTGTTTTGATGGGCCTAAACCTGCGTCTATTATTCAAAAAAGTCAAACTTTATTCTATTTTGTGAATAAATGAACCAAATTAGTCCTGTTTTTTAGCTCTATTTTCTTGTTTTTTGTAAATATAAAGCTCTTATTTATTATATTTTTGAATATATTGGTTTTTATCTGATATCCGGCAAAACCCTGTGCTTTGTGCACCAACCACTCCGTCAGCAGCCCCCCGCCAGCGAACCGGAAAGCGCACATTGCATCACTCTCAGACTAATTTTTATTTCTGCTTTGCAATGCGAATATTGTCCTGCTTTGCGCCATGGGCAACATAACTACTCATAAGCACTACAGGAACAATAAACGCTATGCTGAATTCTATAAAATTCATTGTGTCGTACCTTAACCCCACAACCAACATATCCAGCGCTATCAGAATAAAATTAACAAATACGCCCATAGCTTTGATCTCCAGACCATACTTGTCCGTTATTCGCCTATGAAAAATCGGACGAGCATTGTTTTATATATTTCCGAAAGAAAGATTTAACATTTTTATTTTGTGAAAATCCTTCATGAAATCAATGATACGTCATTATTTATTTATGAAATAATAATTTTAATGACCCACTCTTACCAAAAAACGCGTTTTTATATTTTTCCTGACATACACATCTATAGATGTCATGTTTTCTACATTCGTTCACGAAAACGCCATTTTGTGCCAACATAACTTGGAGCGTCCTGTGGGAGCAGGGAAATCCAAACTGATGGATTTTTCTCTTTGAATGACAATAAAGGCATTTGAAATGAAAAAGGCTTTACTGGCCACCGCCATGACTTTTGGCATGTTTACCGCAGCGGGCTCTCTCGCACGGGCTGATGACGCAACACCACCTCCTCCGCCACCCCCACACCATGGGATGTGCCATCATCACGGTTCCATGCTACCGCTTGATGATATTAAACTGACGTCTTCTCAGAAAAAGAAAATTGACGCTATCCGTGAGGCAAGCCGCCCCACTACCAAACCGGACATGACACAGGAACGCGCCCTGCATCAGCAGATCCGTGCCCTACTAACTGCTCCGGGCACAGTTGACACTGCCCAGATCAGCACACTTCAGCAGCAGCTTTCTACGTTACATACGCAACGTGAAACTGAGCGCATGCAGCGTGAACTGCAAAAAGAAGTGCAGATTCATGACGTGCTGACAAAAAAACAGCTCAAGCAAATTGCTGAGCACAAGGATGAAGGCCCGACCTGCCCTCCTCCACCCCCTCCTCCGGGTCAAGATGGCGCTCCCCCACCGCCGCCAGCGCCCCCCGCACAATAAGCTGCACGCAGAAAGGCCACTCCTTATGGGGTGGCCTTTTTTACTAAGCCGCACCCAACCTGTTCCATAGTTGAGACAGTGCTTTTCACAGTCTCGTGAAAAACATGAAAATCTCCCCATGTGCAGCAGCCAGAGGTTGCGTTTGGGCTCGTTTTCTCCAAATTCAAGCGTGGTTGCAGGGGTTGCTTCCGGGTTATCCCCCTGCATGGCACACTCATAACCAACCAGAGACAGGATCATATCATGGCTTGGACCACACCACAGGTTACCGAAATTCCTTTGGGCGCAGAAATCAACAGCTACGTTTGCGGCCAGAAGAAGTAAGATCTTCTTCATTTATGCCGCCAGTGGTGTAGCCCTTTCGGGTTCCCACTGGCGGCATTTTTAGTTTAAGCCTTCACTATGCTTGATATTATCGTTCTAGGCGCTGCCGCTGGCGGCGGTTTCCCTCAGTGGAACTCCAACGCACCGGGTTGTAACCGCGCCCGTGCTCAGGACCCTACAGCACCAGCCCGCACACAGGCGTCTCTTGCTGTCAGTGGTGACGGTACGCATTGGTACGTGCTCAATGCCTCACCAGACCTGCGTACGCAAATTAACCAGACACCAGCTCTGCACCCCAAAACAGGTTTGCGCTCCACACCTATCAGCGGTGTCGTGCTGACAAGTGGGGAGATTGATACCATTACCGGTCTGCTGACCATGCGGGAAAAACAGGCGTTCGATTTATATGCCGCAGCACCTGTTCTGGCTCAGCTTGATGCTAATCCCATTTTTGAAGCGCTCGACCGCACGCTCGTGCCACGCCACAGTATGGCACTTGAGCAGCCGCTTACCCTAACCCCCGCCGGTTTTACCATCACGCCGTTTGCCGTCCCCGGTAAAGTTCCCCTTTATGCCGAGCAGGGGGCTAACCCTGCTGAGGTAAAAACCGATGGTGAATTTATCGGGCTGGATATTTCAGACGGTACGCGTCACGCCTTTTTCATCCCCGGTTGCGCCATGATGACAGACGCCCTGAGCAAACGCCTTGATGGGGCCGACCTTGTCTTTTTTGATGGAACCCTATGGACGGACGATGAAATGGTCCGTGCGGGTCTGGGAGCCAAAACCGGTAAACGCATGGGTCATATGTCCATTGCGGACGAACCCGATGGCACCCGTGCTGCGTTTACTCCCCTGACAATCGGGCGCAAAATCCTCATTCATATCAATAACTCCAACCCTATCCTGCTTGCTGACTCGCCGGAACGGCGGAACATTGAACAGGCTGGGTGGGACGTGGCCTTCGACGGCATGAGAGTGACACTATGACACACCGCCTCCTCACCCCAGAAGAACTGGAAGCCGCACTTCGTGCCATAGGCGCAGAGCGTTACCATAACCTGCACCCGTTCCACCGTGCCCTGCACGACGGCAAACTAACCAAGGGTCAGGTTCAGGCGTGGGCGCTGAACCGGTACTATTATCAGGCCAGCATTCCCGCCAAGGATGCCACACTTCTCGCCCGTCTGCCCACGGCGGAACTCCGCCGGGAATGGCGGCGGCGGCTGGTTGATCATGACGGTACAGAACCCGGTACCGGAGGGGTGGCGCGCTGGCTCAGGTTAACGGATGGTCTCGGCCTTGACCGGGCTTATGTTGAGTCTCTGGACGGTCTGCTCCCCGGCACACGCTTTGCTGTGGAGGCCTATGTACATTTTGTCCGGGACCGCTCCATTCTGGAAGCGATTGCTTCCTCCCTCACAGAGCTGTTCTCACCTACCATCATAAGTGAGCGTGTGTCCGGCATGTTGCGGAACTACGACTTTGTGACGGAAGAAACATTAGCCTATTTCACGCCACGCCTGACACAGGCCCCGCAGGACTCCGCGTTCGCGCTGGGGTATGTGAAGGAACATGCTCGGACTGTTGAGCAGCAGCAGGCTGTGCTGAATGCCCTCAAGTTCAAATGCGGTGTGCTTTGGTCCATGCTGGATGAACTTGATTATGCCTATGTGGCACCCGGCCATATTCCGCCCGGCGCGTTCAAGCCGCAGGATGCATCATGACCGAGACATCTGAACCGTTTTCAGAAGAAACGGTGCTGCGCTTTGCGCGGGGCACCCGGCTGCAATATGACCGCGTGCGCGAACAGTGGTTTATTCAGGCCCCTGAAAAAGCTTTTATTGCTGACCCATCCGCTGCAGAAATTTTGCAGTTGATTGATGGCAAACGCACTCTGGGTACTGTGACAGACAAACTGCTTCAAAAGTTTTCTGCAACACGCGATGTTCTTGTGCATGATGTTCTGCACATGACGCGGGAACTGGCGGATAAACAGGTTTTGCAGGTGGTATGACCGCTATACCTCCTCCAATGAGCCTGCTGGCAGAACTAACGCACCGCTGCCCGCTTCAGTGCCCTTACTGCTCAAACCCCCTCCGGCTTGACCCACGCACGGATGAACTCAGCACCGCAGACTGGCTACGTGTGCTGGACGAAGCGGCGGCCATGGGTGTCTTGCAGGTACATTTTTCCGGCGGGGAACCTATGGCACGGCCGGATCTGCCTGATTTGGTCTGCCATGCTGTCTCACTAGGGCTTTATACCAACCTTATTACCTCCGGCGTACTTCTGAACGCCAAAAGCCTGAAAGCCCTGACGGACGCTGGGCTGGACCATGTGCAGCTTTCTTTTCAGGACGCTGATACGGCAGAGGCAGAGCGCATTGGCGGCATGGCCGGTGCACAGGCCAAAAAATTGGAAGCAGCCCGCCTGATCAAGGAAGATGGGCTTCCCCTCACCCTAAATTTTGTAATTCACCGGCAGAATGCCGACCGTGTGCCTGCCATGCTGGATATGGCGGACCGTCTCGGTGCGCGGCGCGTGGAAATTGCCCATACCCAATATTATGGCTGGGGGCTCCTCAACCGGGATGCTCTCCTCCCATCCCGTGCACAACTGGAAGAGACAGAGCAGACCGTTGCTGCCGCCCGCGCACGGTTTGGCAGCCGTCTTGCGATAGATTTTGTGACGCCAGACTACTACGCTGACCAACCAAAACCCTGCATGGGGGGCTGGGGCCAACGCTTCCTGAACATAGCGCCCACAGGCAAGGTGCTACCCTGCCATGCAGCGGAGAGTATTCCGGGCCTGACATTTCCCTCCGTGCGGGAAAGCAGCCTTCAGGACATCTGGCAGAATGCGCCCCTCTTCACACTTTATCGCGGTACAGACTGGATGCCTGACCCGTGCCGCTCCTGCGCGTTTAAGGAGCAGGACTGGGGTGGTTGCCGCTGCCAAGCTCTGGCCTTGACCGGAGATGCCAGCGCCGCAGACCCCGTTTGCAACCAGGCCCCCGGTCACGGTGTTATTGAGCAGGCCATTGCCAACCGCCCGGCTGTACCTCCCGCCTTCCGGTACAGACGCTACGGCAATGGAGAGACCACAAACGGCACGTGACGCTGCGTTGCGTGCCCCTGCCACACCTGCCCGGCCCTTTATGGTATAGGGGGAAATATGACCTGTTTACGCCGCCCCCGCACCCTTGCAGCGTGCCTTGCACTCCCTCTGTTAGCGCTCCCTCCTGCTCACACCGCGCAGGCTGCCCCACAAACCGAGAATGTGGACGTGCATGCGGCGCGGACTGTTCTGGTTCAGCATTATCGCAAGGTGGGCCGCTTCTATCGGCGCTTTAATGCCCTACCGGAGCAGGACCGCGCTAATCTGTCCCTCCATGTTCTGGGCCGTATTCTGCCGGAAGATAAGCCTTTGTCCTTTGCAAAACTTCATTTGCAGACACAGGCAGGGCCAGTGCCACTGTGGCGGGATGGCAGCGATGAAATGGTTTTTCCGCTCTCTGATGCGTTATGGCAGGAAAACCCACACCTAATGGCTACGCTGACGCAAGATGAGCATATCCATTTTGCTTTTCAAATCATGGTCAAACCAGAGCAGCCAGACCGTTTCAGCAATACACAGGCTCTGGCATGGCTCAAACAGCTAGACCATTGCATGAAGGATGTTGTTGGGCTGGTCTTTTCCTTCCTGCTTCCCGGCACACAGGCGCTTGAGGTCACGCTCGCGCCCCACAGCAGCCTGAAAGCCATAACAGATGGCCAGACCAAAACACTTTTTGACAACACCGGAGACAGCACGGCCAGTTACACACTGGAGCCAAAGCGCTTTAGCCAGAACACCCAGTTCCAGACAACACACGCAATAAAACAGATTATGATTAAAGTACCGATAGACCTTCATGCAGATTTGAAACGCAAGGAAGGCTGATCCATAAAAAAGGCCTGTTCCATTTCAGGAACAGGCCTTTTGCGTATTAGACGGGCCGGTTGGCCTTCACCAGACCAGAGACAAACTGCCACCCCCGGCAAACATTCCGGATTGTTCTACCAATGGCTGGCGCAGTTGTTGGCCGCAGCAAGCGGGGATCATAGCCAGAAAAACGGCGCTCATCTTCGGTCAGGCACAAATCCATGAAGTCGGGCAGGTTAAGGTCTACGCTTGCAATGTCCTTGGCGCCTGTAACGGTAAAGTTGTTGTCCTGTGTATGGACCTCACCTTTATCATCTACCGTTTTGGCAAGGCTCAGACGCTCGTAGCCAAGAAAAGCCCAGACCGCCCAGACCTTCAGTTCAAAGAAGGGGCGACGATAAAGCGGCATATCCGCCCGGTACCACGCCAGCCAGTTGGCAAACAGCAGGATATGGCGGCATTCTTCCTGCATAATGGGCTCGAACGTATCAATCAGTTCCAGTGGGAAAAAACCGGAACGCTTGGCAAGTTCAAACAGGCCGAAAGCAAAAAAGCTATCTACACACTCGGAAAAACCAGTGACCAGATAAGCCCACTCGACATCTTTTGGCTCAATATACGGTGGCTCAGGAGCCATCGGAATATTGTAGGCCTCCACCATTTTGGACAACACTTCCTTATGGCGGTTTTCCTCCCACGCATTGCGGGAAATGGCGTCCTTAATATCCGGGTCCTGCACCAGCCGGGCATAGGCAGCCATACGCAGGCGGGCCTTACCTTCTGTCTGCACTGCAATATCCCATATCGGCAGGGACGTTATGCGGTGCAGCGTTTCAGCATCCAGCTTCGGCCAGTCAATGACAGACGGTTTGTAGGGGTTGAACGTATCACGGAACATCTGGGCAATGGCTCGCTTATGTTCGACAGACCCCGGAACCAGAGGCCCTTGGTACGAACTGACCCAGTGGCGAGCGCGGTAATCCGCCTCAGTCACGGCTTCGGCATTGGGTGGTGCTGGCAGATCATCAAGATTATCTGGCAGGCGAGAATAAATATCGGAGAGAGAACCCATGGAAGGAACCCGTTTTCTGGGAGCGCCTCCCCTTCCCTCCGCGTCAGAGCACGAAAGGCAGGAGAAAAGCCCGGTAAAACAAAAATTCCTTCCCCCGCCCAACAGAGCGGGGGAAGAGAATGTCCCTTGGTTTAGTGAAGATCAGAAAGCTGAGAAATGATCTTTGTCACTAAGCCGTATTCAATTGCCTCATTAGCGGACATCCAGTGGTTACGGTCCGTATCTTTGGCAACTTTTTCGTAAGTCTGGCCTGTTTCACGCGCAAACAGACGGTTCAGACGCTCGCGCATCTTAATGATCTCGCGTGCTTCAATGTCGATATCCGTTGCCGGGCCACGCACACCACCCATCGGCTGGTGGAGCAGAAAGCGCGTGTTGGGCAGGCAGAAGCGGCGGTCTTTGTGGCCTGCGGCAAAAATCAATGCCCCGGCAGATGCAACCCAGCCTGTCCCGATCATGTTGACCGGTGCAATCGAATCGACAAACCGAATCATGTCGTGAATGGTGTCACCACTCTCCACATGGCCACCGGGAGAGTTGACGTACACATCAATCGGCTTGTCAGACTCGCCAGCCAGCGCCAGCAGGCGGCCTGTCACGTCGCGGGCCACTTTGTCATTAATGCCGCCAAAAATCAGCACTTTGCGCTGTTTGAACAGCTTGTGCTCAAGCTCACCCGCAGGTGCGCCGGGGGCCTTGGCATCGTCTTTTTCAGGGTTTTCCGGTGCGTCCGGCCCTTCATCATCCAGCTTGATGGTAGTGCGAGGGAAAATGCCCGTCATGCCTGTCTCCGCATGGTCTGTGTCTCTGCTCATACTCTATATCCTGCGCTGCCTGTGCGCTTGTGCCAAGGGGCAATTGCACAGCAATGCCAACAGAGGCCCAGATGATCTCGCCACAACGGGCCTAAGACGGTAAGGTGCTGGCTAATAATTTTTATTTATGCCTGCGGAGCGTCCACCCCATCATGCAGCACCTGTGCCCAGAGCAGCGCCAGCCTAAAGAACGGCTGTGCCCTCGCCCCTCTCTCCTCCAGACCGGCACAGTGCGCATGGGTCTTTTTATGGCAACATGCTTGGTGAGCCTGAGCGCCTGCCACCATCGGGACGCAATAGACAGCACACTGGAATGGACCCAGCATATGCGCGGCGGCGTGATTGCCGCGCAACGCCCCCCACCACCCGGCGAGAATGAGCCCTACCCCCATGTCGGCCTAACGCCCACGCAACCACCTGAGCTGCCCTCTCCACAGGCCCGTGCATTGCTGACGGAGCACCTGATCCGTGACCGTAACCTGACCTACCGCACAGTTGCCGCAAACGGTACGCTTACGCCCGTTATTCCGCCGCCACCCAGCGCCGCAGCCACGCCAGCAACAGCAGGCAAACCATCTGCAAAGCCATTCGCCTTGTCTGCCCAGAACCCTGACCAGCAGGATGCCTCCCCCACCCTGCCAGCCGGTACATCCGGTGCCATCATGGATGCGGCTGAGGCCGCCCCTCCGCCCCCATCAAAAGCGAGCGTGCCGCAGCACTCCAAAAGGCCGGATGCCAAAAAGCCTTCCACGACCGACAGTGTGACACAAGGCACCGAAGGCCCTGAGCTGGCTATGCCCGAAGTAAAGGAAAGCACCCAGAGAGCACCGGTACCAGAAAGCGCCTTGCCGCAAATTCCTGACGGCCCGCCCAGTGCTCCCGCCTTCCCCGGTTTTGACGTTCCGACCGATGCGCACCTGGCAGATGCGCCCAGGCCCAACTATGACCTGTCAGACCCCAAGGGTACGGCCTTGCACTTCATGCCGCAGTCCGACCAGCTTTCCAGCGGACAGGATGGCACCCTTGCCAAACTGATCAGCAAAACTCCCAATGGCCCCTTTTATGTGCGCGGTTTTGGCAACTCGCCTTCCCTGAGTACGCAGGATCAGGCGGATGCCGTGCAGCTTGGACTGCTCAGGGCGCAACGCGTAGCCAAGGAACTCATCAGCCGCAATGTACCGGCCAGCGCCATCCATATCCGGGGTGATGCGTTTGGTACCGGCGCACGGGTCGCCTCATCCCCCTAAGGCGCATAGAAAGAGGCAGAAAGCAGTGGAAGGGGAGTTGCCTGTTCCGTTTCTGCCATTACTATGTTTTTCCCCGCACTCCTGCGGGGCGTACTTATCCCTAGCCTTGGGTTTTTGAGTGTCCATGACCGAAGAATTTCACCGCATCCGTCGCCTGCCGCCTTATGTTTTTGCCTCAGTCAATCAGGCCAAAGCGGCAGCCCGAGCGCGTGGTGAGGACATTATTGACCTTGGCATGGGCAACCCAGACAGCCCAACACCGCCTCATATTGTCGAAAAACTGGTGGAAAGTGTGCAAAACCCGCGAGCGCACGGCTATTCTGTCAGCAAAGGCATTCCTGGCCTGCGCCGCGCACTGGCTGGCTATTATGAGCGCCGGTTTAACGTGAAACTTGACCCTGAGCGTGAGGTCATTGCCACCCTTGGCTCCAAGGAAGGCTTGGCCAATCTGGCCTCCGCCATCACCAGCCCTGGTGATACTATTCTGGTGCCAAACCCATCCTACCCCATTCATCAGTTCGGCTTTATCATTGCTGGAGCATCTGTCCGCTCCATTCCCGCAACGCCGGACGATAACATGCTGCGGGCGCTGGAACGTGCCGTGCGGCACTCTGTGCCCAAACCAACAGCGCTGATTGTTAACTTCCCCTCCAACCCAACCGCCTATCTGGCAGACCTTGATTTCTACAAGGAGTTGGTAGCTTTCGCGCGGCGGGAAGAAATTTTCATTCTCTCTGACCTCGCCTATGCGGAAATCTATTTTGGTGATCTGGTGCCGCCCTCCATTCTGGCTGTGCCGGGTGCCAAAGATATTGCAGTAGAGTTTACCTCCCTCTCCAAAACATACTGCATGGCGGGGTGGCGCATGGGCTTTGCTGCGGGGAATGAGCGGCTGATCTCAGCCCTTACCCGCATCAAGTCCTATCTTGATTATGGGGCCTTCACCCCTATTCAGGTTGCCGCCGTTGCGGCCCTCAATGGCCCGCAGGACTGCGTGGCAGACATTCGCGCCCTGTATAAGGAGCGGCGCGATGTGCTGATCCGTGGCCTGCATGCAGGGGGGTGGAACGTACCGTCTCCTGAAGGGTCCATGTTTGCATGGGCTCCTATCCCTGAACCCTTCCGTGACATGGGCAGCGTAGAATTCTCCAAACTTCTGCTGAAGGAAGCCGGAGTGGCAGTCGCCCCCGGCCTTGGCTTTGGCGAACACGGAGAAGGCTTTGTCCGTATCGGGCTGGTGGAAAACACCCAGCGCCTGCGGCAGGCCACACGCGCCATTCGCGGTTTTCTCTCGGCCCATGGTGTCAAACCAGAGGCCTCATCCCCGTCCAGCAAGCCGGAGCCTGTCAAGTCGTGAGCGTAACACCCCCCTCTTCTCCTCTTCGTCTTGGTATTGCTGGGCTTGGCACCGTAGGTGCTGGCGTTATTCGGCTGCTTGAAACCAATCATGACCTGATTACAGCCCGTGCGGGCCGTGCCTTGAAGGTCGTGGCCGTAAGCGCACGCAACCGCACACAGGACCGTGGTGTCACTCTTGAAGGCCTGCGGTGGTACGACAACGCGGTTGATCTGGCTACTGATCCCGAAGTGGATGTTGTGGTGGAGTTGATTGGCGGCTCAGAAGGGCCTGCCCGTGCCTTGGTGGAAGCTGCTCTTGCCGCTGGCAAGGCTGTAGTCACCGCCAACAAGGCGCTTCTGGCCCTACATGGCCCCGCCCTTGCCCAGAGCAGCGCTACCAACAATGCGCCCCTTTTGTTTGAAGCGGCGGTAGCAGGGGGTATTCCTGCCATCAAAACCGTGCGTGAGGGGCTGGCAGCAGACCGCCTGTTGCGTATCGGTGGTATTCTGAACGGGACCTGCAACTACATCCTGACCGTCATGCGGGAAACAGGTAAGGACTTTGCGTCCGTTCTGGCCGATGCCCAACAGCTTGGCTATGCAGAAGCCGACCCCTCCACCGATATTGATGGGTGGGACGCAGCCCATAAGCTGGCCATTCTTGCTGGCCTGGCCTTTGGCCGCCCCGTAGATTTCAGCACGGTGCATGTGCAGGGTATTCGCCATATCGGCGCAGCAGACCTCGATTTTGCCCGCAAGCTTGGCTATCGCATCAAGCTGCTTGGTCTGGCCCGCATGGGCGATGCTGGGCTTGAAGCCCGTGTAACGCCCTGCCTCGTGCCGGAAGATGCTCCCATTGCACAGGTTGACGGCGTGTTTAATGCCGTTGTGGCGGAAGGCGCTTTTGCGGGCCGCCTCATGATTGAAGGCCGCGGCGCAGGTGCAGGCCCAACCGCCAGCGCTGTGACCGCAGACCTGATCGATATTGCCCGTGGCAACACCATTCCCGTCTGGGGCGTACAGACCACGCAGGCTGATGCCTTGCAGGCCTGCCCTCTTTCTGCCGGAAAAGGCGCGTTTTATCTGCGCCTGCGGGTAGAAGACCGTCCCGGTGTGATTGCAGATATTACAGCCGTGCTGCGTGACTGCGGTGTGTCGCTGCGCAGTATGCTGCAACCCACGCCAGCACGGAATGATACAGCCCCGTATGTGCCGCTGGTTCTGGTCACCCACCAGACATCAGAAGCCGCCATGCAGGACGCCGTAGCGCGTATTGACGCGCTTGATGTTGTGGCGGACGCACCGGTGGTCATCCGCATTGAAACGGACTGAGCTTTCACCAAGAAAAAGCCTGTCCATGCCTTAGTATTAAGAGGAAATATTGCCTGATGTCTGACATTCGTGAGCCAAAGCAGTTTGTGGTTTCTGACCGCAACCTGGCACTTGAACTGGTACGTGTTACGGAAGCGGCGGCTCTTGCCTCCTCTCACTGGACAGGCCGTGGCAAGAAAAACGATGCCGATGGTGCTGCCGTAGAAGCCATGCGTATTGCGTTCGACACGGTCGCCATTGACGGCACCGTGGTCATTGGCGAAGGCGAAATGGACGAAGCGCCAATGCTTTATATTGGCGAAAAAGTGGGCGCCGGTGGTCCAGCCATGGATATTGCCGTAGACCCGCTTGAAGGCACCAACCTGTGCGCAAAGGACATGCCAAACGCCATTACGGTGGTTGCACTGGCAGAAAAAGGCAATTTCCTGCACGCACCAGACGTTTATATGGACAAGATTGTGGTTGGCCCCAACCTGCCTGACGGCGTGGTGGACCTTGATGCCTCCATTGAAAACAATCTGCGTAATCTGGCCCGTGCCAAAGGCAAGGCCATTGAAGACATCGTGCTCTGCACCCTTGAGCGTGACCGACACGAAGAACTGATCGCCAAAACCCGTGAAGCCGGAGCCCGCGTGCGCCTCCTCAGCGATGGCGACGTTGCTGCCGCCATTGCCGCCTGCATGGGCGACAGTCAGGTAGATATTTATGCTGGTTCTGGCGGTGCGCCAGAAGGGGTTCTGGCTGCTGCGGCTGTGCGCTGCGTCAATGGCCAGATGCAGGGCCGCCTGCTGTTTGAAGATGAGACACAGCGCACCCGCGCCCAGAAAATGAACCCCGGCAAAGACCCGGACCGCAAACTGGGTCTGCATGATATGGCGGCAGGTTCTGTGCTGTTCTCCGCTACAGGCGTGACATCTGGAACGCTCTTGCGGGGTATTCATCGCCACCCTACACATGCCGTGACACATTCTCTGGTTATGCGCTCCAAATCCGGCACAGTTCGGTTTATTGAAGGGCACCATAACTTCAACACCAAAACATGGACCCCGCAATAACGCGGGGTTAGCACCCAGCACCTTTGGACGTCATGACTGTTCTCTCCCCCACCGCACCTGCCACACTCACTCAAACGCATGTGGCTCTGGGGGTGGAGACCAGCCTGTCTGGCCGCCGCTGGTTATGGCGGACCGGCGCGGATAATCCGGACTGTCAAAGGCTGGGGGCTGCCATTGCCCAACGGGCAGGCCTGCCGGAAATTGTAGGCCGCCTGCTGGCGCTGCGCGGGCTCTCGTTAGAGAGTGCCGCAGATTTTCTGGACCCTAAATTACGGGCGCTTATGCCCAACCCCTCCACCTTGCAGGATATGGACATAGCCGCAGCCCGCATGGCGCGCGCCGTACAGCAAGGCGAGACCATTGGTATTTTTGGCGATTATGACGTTGATGGCGCGTGCGCCTCCGGCATTCTGGCCTCTTTTTTTGAAGAGCTGGGCAGCACTGTCCACACTCATATTCCTGACCGAATGACAGAGGGCTACGGCCCTAACCTGCCCGCACTGGAAAATCTGGCAGCACAGGGTGCCAAACTCATTATCTGTGTGGATTGCGGAACGGCCGCTGCAGATATCCTGAACCAGATGGAAGACAAAGCCGACCTGATTGTTCTGGACCACCACAAGTCAGAAGATGCTCTGCCTGCCATTCTGGCAACGGTAAACCCCAACAGACCTGACTGCTCTTCCCGCCTCAATCATATTTGTGCAGCAGCGCTGGCATTTTTGGCCGCCGTTGCCACAGCGCGAGACCTGAGGGCTCTGGGTTGGTTTGAGACCAACCCCGCACCAGACCTGCTCCGCCAGCTTGATCTTGTTGCTCTGGCTACGGTGTGCGATGTCATGCCACTGCAAGGCCTGAACAGGGCTTTTGTTGCCCAAGGCCTTAAGGTTATGGCACGCCGCCAGCGGGTGGGTCTGTCTGCGTTGCTGGAGATAGCCAGCGTTACCAAAGCCCCAGATGCATTTTCCTGCGGCTTCGCTCTTGGCCCCCGCATCAATGCAGGCGGGCGGATTGCAGAGGCTGCCTTAGGCCTACGCCTCCTGCGGTGCGAAGACCCGCACGAAGCCAAGATTATGGCGGAACGGCTGGATGCCGTTAACCGCAAACGCCAAGGCGTGGAAGCTGAAATTCTGGACCTAGCAATGCAACAGGCCACGGAGCAGCGGGAAGCGGGACATGCTGTTATTTTTCTGGCAGGCAAAAACTGGCATCCCGGCGTGGTGGGTATTGTCGCAGGGCGCATCAAGGAGCAGTTCAACCGGCCAGCACTGGTCGGGGCTGAGCAGGAAGATGGATCTGTCAAAGGCTCTGGCCGCTCCGTACCGGGGCTAGACCTTGGCACTGTTATTATCGCGGCACGACAGGCCGGACTGTTGACGACTGGCGGTGGACACGCCATGGCAGCGGGATTTTCGCTCCCTGTCGACAACGTGGCAGAATTTCACGCCTTTCTGGATGAAAGGCTGGCTGGCGCTGCGGAACTGCCCAACGCGGTAGACCTTGATATTGATGCTGCTGTCTCTGTCGGAGGAGCTACAGTTGATCTAGCCCAAAACCTTGCCACTCTTGCACCATTTGGCGCGGGCAATGCCGAACCTCTCATTGCCTTATCTCACGTACAGGTAGTTAAGGCAGACCGTATTGGCCGGGACGGGAATACACTGCGTCTGCTGTTAAAAGGTGCTGACGGGGGCCGTCTGAAAGCGCTGGTCTTCCGGGTGGAAAACAGCCCGCTGGCACCCGCGTTGGAAGATACAACCCGCCCGCCTCTCCATTTAGCCGGTTACCTGCGCGCAGAAAGCTGGAATGGCCGAACAGACGTCACGTTCTTTATTCAGGATGCTGCACTGGCATAAACAGGGAGCACTGGAACATGCCCGTTACACCCCGCGCAGCCTGCCTTGCAACCCGACTGGCTTTTTTATTAGGGGGTTTTGGGCTTGCCTGCTGGGCACCTTTGGTCCCTTTCGCTCAGGAGCGCCTGCATACAGACGCAGGAGCCATTGGGTCTTTGCTGCTATGTTTGGGAACCGGATCTGTTCTAGCCATGCTGGGCACAGGGGCCCTGAACAGTAGATTTGGCAGCAAGCCTCTTATTGTTACCGGCGCTCTAGGCCTGGCCATTACCCTACCGGGTCTTGCTGTAGCCCCTACAGCGCTGTTTTTAGCGGTCGTTCTCTTATTTTTTGGGGCCAGCCTGGGCGTGTTAGATGTTGCCATGAACATTCAGGGCACCGAAGTAGAACGCTTGGCCAAACGCCCTCTGATGGCTGGGTTTCATGCCCTTTTCAGCATTGGAGGGTTTGCTGGCGCGGCCTTCATGACCTTCCTGCTGTCTTGCCATCTCCCGCCCTTTCACAGCACGATTATCTGCTCAGCCTTGATGCTGATTGTCCTGATTTATGCTTTTCCGCACTTTATCAGCACCAAGCAGGGAGAGGGTGAGCCGCTCTTTGCCATGCCGCGTGGTATTGTGCTGCTGCTCTCCCTGTTGGCCGCCATCGCATTTTTGGCAGAGGGCGCCATGCTGGATTGGGGGGCGCTCCTGATTACCAGTGCGGGACTGTTACCGGTTGCCAAGGGCGGCATGGGCTATATGCTGTTTTCTGTTGCCATGACTGTATGCAGACTATTGGGTGACAGAGTAACCGCCCGCTTGGGGGCTGCCACCATACTGAGCGGGGGCGCTGTTCTGGCCATTGCTGGCATAGCCTGCCTTCTGCTTTCACCCTTTAAAGCACTGGCTTTATCTGGCTTTGTTTTTATTGGGCTGGGCATTGCCAATATCGCCCCCATTCTCTTTCGTAGGGCAGCAGAACAAACCGTCATGCCTGCCGGGCTTGCAGTTTCAGCCCTCACCACCATTGGGTATACCGGTGTGTTGCTTGGCCCGGCTGGCATTGGTTTTGCTGCAAGCCTTATAACCTTAAAAGGTGCGTTCTGGTTGCTGGCAGGCCTGCTGTGCTGTGTCCCTCTTTGCGCCCGCCGCGTCGCGTACGCAAAGGCCTAAATACTCAACCACTATATGTGCACGGACTTCAGTCGCGGCGCAGACCATGCTGCAAGTGCATTTTTACCGCAGGCCACTCCGTAGCAATAATGCTGTACACGCATGTGTCGCGCAAAGAGCCATCAGCCATACGCAGGTGGTTACGCAAAATACCGTCCAGCTTTGCCCCCAGCCGCTCAATCGCTTTACGGCTGCGCTGGTTCAGGAAATGGGTTCTCAATTCAACAACATTGCACCCCATGGTTTCAAACGCATGGGTCAGCAACAAAGTCTTGGCCTCTGTGTTCAACCCGGTCCGTTGCGCACTGGCTGCATACCATGTGGAGCCTATTTCCACCCGCGGCACGCTGCGCTCTATGTTCATGTAGCTTGTCATACCCACTACACGGTTGTCCGCTGTGTTAATGACCGTATAGGGCAACATGCTTCCTGCATCCTGCAACGCCAACCGGCGGTCGATCTCTACCTGCATTTGCTCAGGCCGTGGTACTGTGGTGCACCATACAGTCCATAACTGGCCATCCTGCACGGCCTCAGCCAACGCGGCACAATGAGTATGCTGGAGGGGCTCAAGGCGCACGGTTGCACCACTCAGAGTGGGCGGCGCGGCAGGAATTTTGGACATATCACTCTCATATCAAACAAAAAAGGAAGGCGAAGCCCTCCCTTTTTATCACGCTCTGCAATGCGGCCTCATGTCCAGCCGCAAGCAGATTGCGTTATTTACCAAGCACTTCGTTGCGCCGTGCATCAACCTCTTTCTTCATAGCCGCCTGCACCTTCTCAAAAGCCCGCACTTCAATCTGGCGTACACGCTCACGGGAAATACCGTATTCGTGTGCCAAATCTTCTAATGTGGACGGCTCATCCATGAGACGGCGTTGCGTGAAGATATGTTTTTCACGCTCGTTCAGCGTATCCAACGCCGAGGTAAGCAGAGCTTTACGACCCGAAAGCTCTTCGTTCTCAGCGTAAACTTCTTCCTGATTATGCTGGTCATCAACCAGACGGTCCTGCCACTCACTGCTTTCATCAGTGCGCATGGGCGCATTCAGGCTGTGGTCTGGTGCCGCCATACGGCGGTTCATGTTCACCACATCCTGCTCTGGCACGCCCAGAGTTGTGGCAATTTTGTTCACCTGTTCCGGTTGCAAATCGCCATCCTCAATAGCCTGCATCTGCCCTTTCAGGCGGCGCAGGTTAAAGAACAGTTTTTTCTGGGCTGCGGTCGTACCCATTTTAACCAGAGACCAACTGTGCAGAATGTATTCCTGAATAGCAGCGCGGATCCACCACATGGCATAGGTTGCCAGACGGAAGCCTTTATCGGGGTCAAAGCGGCGAACGGCCTGCATCATCCCCACATTGCCTTCGCTAATCAGTTCATTCACCGGCAAGCCGTAGCCACGGTAGCCCATGGCAATTTTTGCCACCAGACGCAGATGAGATGTCACGAGTTTATGGGCAGCCTGAACATCACCTTTGTCTTTCCACAAATGGGAAAGACGCAGTTCTTCCTCCGGTGTCAGGAGCGGGTATTTGCGAATGTCCTGAAGATACCTTGACAGATTATTTTCAGGACCAACATTGATAACAGAAGACACCATAGGTCAGCACTCCTCTGAACTGAAAAGCTCCCTGCCTTGCACCAGACGTTGCGCTAGGTGGTGCAGTGCTGAAAAAGAGGCAAGCTCCAGCCAAAAGTGGTAGGACTTACGCTCTCCTCCTCCACCCCCCTTCTGGGCAGCGCGGGGGAGGAAGCGTCCAATCATGATGGCCTGTTTAAGAGCGCACCAGTTTGGTAAGGCAGGGTGCGCCTGAATCTCTATGCTGTCAAGAAAGTCAGGCTTTGTGCGGCTCTAACGCAAGCAGTCCTGCAAGAGTTCCCGCATTTTCTAAACTTCCTGACAAACAACCAGATGATTGCTTCATGGCACAGGCACGAGTCTCTCAGTTCTGCTGCTGAGGCATAGGGCCTCCCCTGAGGCGCACCCAACCCCCAAATGCCATACAGCACAGTGCTGCCACCCCTATGCCGAGCTGATACCGGGTTTCAGCAACGCTCATCATGGCAGCAAAGGCAGTAGCCAGCAGTCCTAGCGCCAGCCAGCCCTTCCAGGCTTGCGCTGTGCATAACCGAATACGGCTACAGACAATCAACGTATTATAGAACATCACGAACGTGCCAACGATCGATACGAGAAAGGCAAAAATGAGGTGCGGCGAAAATGCCGCGCACCCGGATACCAGCAAAGCAGCCATAGCACTGGCCAGAATTGCCCTTCTTGGCACACCAGCCCTACCGCTTACCGTGCAGAAAAAACGCGGCATGTCACCGCGCTGCGCCATCTCAAACACCACGCGCGATGTGGCATAAACCCCGGAGTTCAGGGTGGAGAGTGTGGCGGAAAGAATAACCAGCCCCATTGCGGTAGCCGCATAAGGAACATGAAACCGGTTCAGCACTGCCAGAAAGGGTGAAACCCCCTGCTCCTGATCCGACCACGGCATGAGGCAGAGAATGAGTATGATGGAGGTCAGGTAAAATACCAGCAGACGGACAGCCACCGTGCGGGTCACACGGGCAATATTTCGGTCTGGCTCATCCGTTTCCAGCGCTGCAATTGTCGCGACCTCACTGCCGGTCATGGAAAACAGGGCCGTAGGAATGGCAGCCATAAACGCCAACAAACCTTGTGGCAGAAAACCTCCATGCCCAAACAGGTTCTCCTGCACAGGCACAGTGTGCGTGCCCAACAGATAAACCGAAATGGCAATAAAGCCGACAATCGCCACAACCTTGATCATGGCAAACCAGTACTCAAACTCCCCGTAGTGACGCACGGAAAGCAAGTTTATTCCGGTCATGAAGGCAAGAATCAGAAACTCAATCGCCGCAAAAGGGAGGGGAATATACGGCGCCATTAAGGATGCCGAGGCAATAACTTCCACCCCCAGTACCGTAATCCAGATCAGCCAATACACCCATCCCGCCACAAAACCGGGCAATGCCCCAAGGGCATAGGTAATCTGGCTGATAAAAGACCCATGGCCCGGTGCAGCACGGGCAATATCGCGCAGGGAGATATTGACCAGAAACATCATGGCCCCGGCAATCAGGTACGATAGGATTACACTTGGCCCGGCAGTCAGTATTGCCCCGGAAGACCCCACAAACAACCCAGCACCTATGACCCCTCCTAACGAGATCATGCTGACATGACGCGTCTTCAAACCTTTTTTAGGTTCCTGCTGGTCATGCACAGCCATGGCGCTGCTGTTATGAGAGGAGTGATTGTGCGTCATGACCCGCGCCTTTTGCGTGCATATCGTTCCGGCTCAGCGCTGCCAGGCAAAACCGCACCTTTTGTATAAACAGGCAAGGTTTTGGTGCATCATTGAGATAAGCCGAACATTCAAGAGGTTATAAGGCGCAAAATCAACCCACCCCTAGCAAGCCGCCTGCATCCTGCTTCTCCACGTGGGCCAGAATTCACATTTGGCTTAATAGCATTATTGGTTATATCATTACGGTAGGAGAATATAAAGTTAGCGTACCAAGGGGCCAGCACATCATGGATGTAGGGAGCACACTCTATGCATTACGCACTCAACGCGGTTTTTCTCAAAGAGAACTGGCGCGACGCTGTGGCGTGGCAAATGGCACAATCTCTCTGATTGAGGCAAACGCCATTAACCCCTCGGTCGGTCTGCTGCGCCAGATTGTTGATGCGCTGCCCATGAGTTTGTCTGACTTCTTCGCATTTGAACAAAGTGAGGAGCGCAAACTCTTCTATCGTGCACAAGACCTGAGCGAAATTGGCACCAACGGCATCTCATACCGCCAGATTGGGAGTAGCCTGCACGGCCGCGCCCTTCAGATCCTGAATGAAGTCTATCAACCCCAGACAGACACAGGCCCGGAACCCCTCCAGCATGAGGGAGAAGAGGGCGGCGTTGTTGTCAGTGGTGAGATAGAAGTGACGGTAGGGGAACACACTACCATTCTCGGGCCCGGAGACGCATTTTACTTTGACAGCTCTCGCCCCCATCGTTTCCGCAATGTTGGGTCACAGCCCTGCCATCTTGTCACAGCGGCAACACCGCCCTCCTTCTAAGCCACCCTGCCACTCCCCCTCCCGAACATAGGCCAAAAAAAACGCGGCCCTCAGAGAGAGCCGCGCCTTTTGTCTATTCTTCCTGACGGAAGGATTAGACTGAGTAGTACATTTCAAACTCAACCGGGTGTGGCGTGTGTTCAAAGCGATACACGTCTTCCCACTTGATGTTGATGTAACTTTCAATCTGGTCTTTGGTGAACACGCCACCAGCCAGCAGGAACTCGTGGTCAGCCTGAAGGGCTTCCAGAGCTTCACGCAGGGAGCCTGCAACGGTTGGGATCTGCTTCAGTTCTTCCGGAGGCAGGTCGTACAGATCTTTATCCATGGCATCGCCAGGGTGGATCTTGTTCTTGATACCGTCCAGACCAGCCATCAGCATGGCAGAGAATGCCAGGTAAGGGTTAGCTGTTGGGTCCGGGAAGCGAACTTCAACGCGCTTTGCCTTAGGGTTGGTTGCATATGGAATACGGCAGGAAGCAGAGCGGTTGCGGGCAGAGTAAGCCAGCAGCACAGGTGCTTCAAAACCCGGAATCAGGCGTTTGTAGGAGTTGGTAGACGGGTTGGTAAAGGCATTCAGAGCCTTTGCATGCTTAATGATACCGCCGATGTAATACAGTGCGGAATCAGACAGGTCAGCATAGCCGTTCCCAGCAAACGTAGGCTTGCCGTCTTTCCAGATGGACTGGTGAACATGCATACCTGAGCCGTTATCGCCATAAATTGGCTTTGGCATGAAGGTTGCTGTCTTGCCGTAAGACTGTGCCACGTTGTGAATACAGTATTTGTAGATCTGCATGAAGTCAGCAGAGCGCACCAGCGTGTCGAACTTTGTACCCAGTTCGTGCTGAGACTGTGCAACTTCGTGGTGGTGCTTTTCAATCGGCAGGCCCATTTCGCCCATGGTTGCCAGCATTTCTGCACGCAGGTCAGATTCGCTATCAACAGGCGCAACCGGGAAGTAACCACCCTTAACACCAGGGCGGTGGCCCATGTTGCCTTCTGGGTAGTCCTTCATAGACGCACCAGGGCCTTCAATGCTGTCAAGCTGGTAGGTGCCAAAGTTGGGGCCTGTACCAAAGCGGACGTTATCGAAGATGAAGAATTCAGCTTCTGGACCAAAGAATGCTGTGTCACCCAGACCGGAGGACTTCAGATACTGCTCAGCCAGCTTGGCGGTAGAGCGCGGGTCACGGTTGTAAGGCTGACCGGTTGAAGGCTCGATAATATCGCAGAACAGGATGAGCTGCGGACGAGCAGAGAACGGGTCCATGACGGCTGTTTCAGGATCAGGCAGCAGCACCATGTCGCTTTCATTGATGGCTTTCCAGCCAGCAATGGAGGACCCATCGAACATGAAGCCTTCGGTGAAGGTATCTTCTTCAATGGTCGTAATATACTGTGCCGTATGATGCCACTTGCCGCGCGGGTCGGTAAAGCGCAGGTCAACCAGCTCAACCGAATGTTCCTGAATGAGCTCAAAAACCTTGGCAATAGCTGCGGCTTTGGCATCACCCGCAGACGTCGTTTTCTTAACCATTCTCTCTTCACCTACAACCTGTTGCGCACCGGAACGCTTCCGGCACGGCTAGGATTATCAAATGTGCGCCCTGTGGCACGGCTACCCGGCCACACCCAACAGGGCTGACCATGTATGGCAGCACCTCAGATGGCGTCTTCTCCTCTTTCCCCCGTGCGGATTCGGACCACGTCCTCCACCGGGAGAATAAAGATCTTTCCGTCTCCGATTCGTCCCGTGCGGGCTGCGGCCGATATGGCCTCAACCGCCCGTTCAACCAGATTGGCCGGACAGACAACCTCAATTTTCATTTTGGGCAGGAAATCAACAATATATTCCGCGCCACGATACAGTTCCGTGTGCCCCTTCTGCCGCCCGAAGCCTTTTGCCTCGATTACGGTAATCCCTTGCAGGCCGAGTTCGTGAAGGGCTTCCTTCACCTCGTCCAACTTGAAGGGCTTTATGATGGCCTCGATCTTTCTCATGTCACATCATCAATATATTACTGCTGCACCCTGTTTGAGGGGTCCGTCTTTTGTGCAGCCATGCCCTTGAGGCATGAGTACCCAAGCCGAACCCCCACAAACTTGCACGGGTTGGCCGCATGAGCAATCGGGCATATGCGAAATAGTATCGATAAAGCACTGACCCAGTATCCTGACGCATGGATTTTGGCTGTTTTTGCTGGCACTCTCCACGCCGCCAGAAAAGGAGGCCTGACATGACAAAACCGCTCAATCGCCTGTTGGAGGCGCAGCCCACCACTATTTTTACTGTCATGTCCGCTCTGGCGCGCCAGTATGATGCCGTAAATCTTGGGCAGGGCTTTCCGGATACGGAAGGGCCACAAGACATGGTGCGCGTTGCGGCAGATGCACTTCTGGATGGGCAAAATCAGTATGCCCCCCTCACCGGACTACCAGAATTGCGTCAGGCTGTGGCCGACTCCAATGCACGCTTTCAGGGCCTGACCATCAACCCCGATTCTGAAGTGATCGTCACTTCTGGTGCCACAGAAGCCCTTGCCATCTCTCTCATGGCGCTCATTGAACCAGGAGATGAAGTCGTCCTGATTGAACCGCTATATGACACCTATCTGCCAATGGTGCGTCAGCTTGGCGGTATTCCCAAACTGGTACGGCTGGAGCACCCGGACTGGACACTCCCGCGAGATGCTCTGGCCAACGCATTTTCAGCCCGCACCAAGGCCATCTTGCTGAACACCCCCATGAACCCAACCGGCAAGGTTTTTACGCAGGAAGAACTGACTTTCATTGCCGACTTACTGAAACAGTACGATGCCTACGCCGTATGTGATGAAGTTTATGAACATCTGACCTTTGGCGCGCCCCACATCTCTCTTATGGCGCTCCCAGATATGCGGGAGCGCTGCATACGCATTGGCAGCGCGGGCAAAAGCTTTTCCCTGACGGGATGGAAAGTCGGGTACGTAACGGCACCGGCACCACTGGCGACTGTCATTGCTAAGGCCCATCAGAACCTTGTGTTTGCCACTGCCCCTAACCTGCAACGTGCCATAGCCTATGGCTTACACAAGGACACACATTATTTTCAGGGGCTGGCCGCTGATCTTGCGCATAAACGTACCATTTTATCTGACGGCTTGCGCAGCGTAGGGCTGGAGGTTCTGCCTTGTCACGGCAGCTACTTCGTCATGGCTGACATCACCCCCCTTGCAAAAGGGGAGGACGACGTAGCCTTTGCACAACGCCTGACACGGGAGGCTGGCGTTACAACCATTCCGGCATCTGCCTTTTATGATGCCAGCAATGGCGCTCCCCCAACCCATTTGCTGCGCTTTGCCTTTTGTAAACAGGAAGCCATCCTGCAAGAGGCCATCAGTCGGATCCGGGCATGGCGCGAACGCACCTGAAAAAAATCACTTCATCCGGCAAACTATGGATTGACGGATGAAGTGCGCTTTCTTATATGACCCCTAGCTGTGTGGCGGACGTAGCTCAGTTGGTAGAGCGCCGGTTTGTGGTACCGGTTGTCGCGGGTTCGATCCCCGTCGTTCGCCCCAGCCATTCACCCCCCTAAAAATTTGCAATATTTTTAGCTAGCGTGTTTTTGCTTGCTTATTATTTGGTTACCATTCGTACAATCAGAACACATGAGACATACATCAAATATGTAACCTCTAAAGTCGTTTGTGCTTTTCCTCTGGAAACCCAAAACCACTTAGTCTCAAATGGCCAAGTATATTAGCAAAAAACAGAGTAACCTGATGGCTACTTTTCTTAAGCCACCCTACTATTCATAAATACACCTCAAACAGATAACCCAATGGTATATGCTTTGGGTGAGCTTCCAATCTCACTGAGTTACATTTAACGAAGGGCCATGCATCATAAGTATTTAAAATAGCACACCCTAAATAATATAATTTTTATGGATTATAGGATATAAAAATACAATTCCAACGCTTGCATTTATTGTTTTTTCATACTCACTTCATATTTATACACAAATATATTTATTCTTTCATTTTTTTTATAAAATAGCGTATGCTTGTCGTACATTCCTTATAACATTGATGGTTATCTGCATGACAACATCACCTCCCCGCTCCGGGTTGCCTGTGACCCTGACCGTTATTCTCTTTCTCTGCCTTGGGCTCTTCCTCACACTGGGTGGTGGATGGTTAGCCGTTTTGGGCGGATCAACTTTCTATCTTTTCAGTGGTGTTGTTCTGCTGGTCACTGCCGTGTTGCTGCTCAAACGGTGGCGTGAGGCACTCTGGCTGTATGCTGCCCTCGTATGTGTCACGCTTCTGTGGTCCGTATGGGAAGCCGGGTTTGATTTCTGGGCACTCGCGCCGCGTGGGGATGTTATTTTACCCTTGGGCCTCTGGTTGCTTCTGCCTTTTGTGTCCCGCCAGCTTCTGCCTGCAAGTGGCCTTAACCGCTTACCTCTTGCGGTAGCTATTGTGGCGGGTCTGGGCGTTTACGGCTATGCGCTGACACAGGACCCACAAGACCAGCCGGGCGCGTTGCCCACAATCGCACAGCAGGGTGGCGCACTAACCCCCGCTGACTCAGCGGAAGCACCAGCCTCTGACTGGCCAGCTTATGGCCGCACGCAGTTTGGGGACCGCTACTCCCCAGTCGCACAAATTACACCAGCCAATGTTAATAAGCTTAAAGTTGCGTGGGTTTTTCAGACACATGACTTGAAAACGCCTAATGACCCCGGCGAATTTACAGATGAAGCAACGCCAATCAAAATACGGGATACGCTTTACCTGTGCTCACCACATCAGATGGTGTTTGCGCTGGATGCCGCAACCGGCAAACAAAAATGGAAGTTTGACCCCAAACTTGCCTACAACCCAAGCTTCCAACACATGACCTGTCGGGGTGTGTCCTACGCTGAGGTGCATGAGGGTGATACCACGACCGATGGTTCCCCCGCGCCGACAGAAGACTGTGCACGCCGCATTTTTCTGCCCACCAATGATGGCCGCCTGATTGCCCTGAATGCTGAAACTGGTGCCGCATGCCCAAGCTTTGGCACCAACGGTACAGTTGATCTGTCTGCCGGCATGCCCATGCGTGAAGCAGGGTTTTATGAACCAACATCTCCGCCGGTTGTCACCAGCAAGGTTGTCATTACATCCGGAGCGGTTACCGATAATTACTCAACGCATGAACCGTCTGGCGTAACCCGCGCCTACGACCTGTACACGGGTCGTCTGGTCTGGGCGTTTGATACGGGTAACCCCAACCCGAACGAACTGCCGTCCGACACACACCATTACGTAGCCAACTCCCCAAATTCTTGGATTACGTCGTCCTATGACGCCAAACTAAACCTGATTTACATTCCTACAGGGGTTGCAACGCCAGATATCTGGGGTGGCCACCGTTCTGAAGATCAGGAACGCTATGCCTCTGGCATTCTGGCGTTGAACGCTGATACAGGTGAAAAAGTATGGTTCTACCAGACCGTGCATCATGATCTGTGGGACATGGATATTCCTTCACAGCCCAGCTTGGTTAATATCCGCCAGAAAGACGGCACCTTTATTCCGGCCCTGTATGCACCTGCAAAAACCGGCAACATCTTTGTGCTCGACCGCCGGAACGGGCATCTGATTGTCCCTGCACCAGAAACACCAGTGCCACAGGGCGCTGCACCGGGTGATCACGTTGCCGCAACGCAGCCTTACTCGGCCTTAACGTTCCGGCCCAAGAAAAACCTGACCGATGCGGACATGTGGGGCGGCACCATGCTGGACCAGATGGTGTGCCGTATCATGTTCAAAAAATTGCGTTATGATGGGCCGTTTACACCACCATCCCTACAGGGCACGCTGGTTTTCCCCGGCAATCTTGGCATGTTTGAATGGGGCGGCCTTGCAGTTGACCCTGTACGTCAGGTGGCGTTTGCGAACCCCATTGCCATTCCGTTCGTTTCCACTCTTATTCCTCGCGGGCCAAAAAATCCGGCACAGCCAGATCCTAACGCAGGCCCATCAGGATCAGAAAGCGGTGTGCAACCCCAATATGGCACCCCTTATGGGGTGGACCTGCACGCATTTCTGTCCCCTCTGGGGGTTCCGTGCAAACAGCCGGGTTGGGGCTATGTTGCGGGGATTGACCTGAAAACAAACACCATTAAATGGATGCACCGCAACGGCACTGTGCGCGACAGCTCTCCTCTGCCCCTCCCCTTCAAGGTGGGTATTCCCTCCTTGGGTGGGCCGCTTACTACTGCGGGCGGTGTAGCCTTCCTGACATCCACAGCGGATTACTATATACGCGCTTATGACGTAACGACCGGCAAGCAGCTTTGGCAGGACCGCCTACCAGCAGGGGGCCAGTCCACCCCCATGAGCTACGAGGCCAATGGCCGCCAGTTTGTTGTTACGGTGGACGGCGGTCACGGCTCCTTTGGCACTAAACTGGGCGACTACATTGTTGCCTATGCTCTGCCGGAAACGGCACAGCATTAAACTAACGCGCTAGATTTTTCATAAATCTGCCGGAGGCACCCGTGGTGCCTCCCCCCCAATCTGGCGAGCAGGATGTTTTTCTTTTGCTCGCCAGAAACGTCTTTTCCTGAAAACCAAGGCCTTTTTACGCTTACCGTTGACAGCTTCAGGCAGGCTGCCGGGCTACAGCTGCTTTGCGCGTTGACGCCTGTTAGCATCACACGTAAAACGCCGCTTCCTGTAAAAAAGCCAAGCCCTACCAGGCGCAGCCTTATAAAGCGCCGGAGGCGCTGCTTGACCATGTCCATTACCTTTGCTGATCTTTCTCTGGCCCCGCCTCTGCTGCAGGCTCTGGCAGAAGAAGGCTACACACACCCCACGCCTATTCAGGCGCAGTCCATTCCCTTCCTGCTGGAAGGCCGGGATCTGCTGGGTATGGCCCAGACGGGCACCGGAAAAAGTGCGGCCTTTTCACTCCCCCTCCTGCATCGCCTGTCCGTAAACCGCCGCCCAGCCCCCAAAGGCGGAGCACGTGCGCTCATACTGGCTCCTACGCGTGAACTGGTCTCGCAGATTGCCGACGGGCTGGAAAAATTTGGTCGGCACCTGAACTTCAGTGTCACAAGCATTTTCGGTGGTGTAAGCCAGTTCCATCAGATTAATGCCTTGGCTACCGGGGTGGATTTTATTGTGGCAACACCGGGCCGGTTGCTGGACTTGGTGACACAGTGTCTTTGTGATCTGTCTCAGCTCGAAGCTCTCGTGCTGGATGAGGCCGACCAGATGCTGGATATGGGGTTTGCTAAGCCCATAGAACGTATTGTCGCCATGTTGCCTGAAGACCGGCACACGCTGCTTTTTTCCGCCACCATGCCAAAATCTATCACAGCCTTGGCTGAAAGCATGTTGCGTAACCCGGCAAAAGTGGAAATTGCGCCGCCCTCAACCACTGTGGACCGCATTGAGCAGTCAGTCATGTTTTTGAATGCTGCGAACAAAAAAGCAGCGCTTCTGGCGCAATTACAAAACCCTGAGATTGGTCAGGCTGTTGTTTTTGCCTTGCAGAAAAACATTGCTAACGAGGTCTGCTCCTTTTTGACAGAAGCTGGCATTACGGCAGAAGCCCTGCATGGCAACAAATCACAAGGCCAGCGCGAACGGGCGCTAGAAGCCTTCCGTGCAGGAACGGTGCAGGTTTTGGTTGCAACTGATATTGCTGCACGCGGCATAGATGTTGATACGGTAACGCATGTTTTCAACCACGACCTTCCACATCAGCCTGAAAGCTATGTGCACCGTATTGGGCGCACAGGCCGCGCAGGCCGTAGCGGTTTTGCCGTAACCCTGTGCGATGCTGAGCAGCGGGCATGGCTGCACGCCGTAGAGCGTGAAATTGGCCGCACCTTAACCGTGGATGATGAGCACGAATGGCATTGCGAGCAGGCACGCCACTCCACCCTGCCCGCTCCTGTGCTCGGAGGTGGCCCGGTTAAGCAGCCCAAACCACCACAACAAAAACGCGAGCGCAAAGTCTGGACGGAAGAAGAAAAACGCGCTGCTCGTGAAGCCGCTCTGGCAAAAGCCTGATCTTGCCTGCCAGCCTTCTTTTAGAACCCAGAGAAGGCTGGCACCCTGACTACAGAAGAGGTTTCAAACATTCTGACAGGCAAGAGTAAAAATACACGCGGCCCCTCGTCAGCAAGCATTCACCGGCAAAAAATATATAACAGCAGGAACAGGTTAAGTTCTTTTAGAGTTATGAGCCTCTACTCGTTACGGGGCTACACCCCTGTTGAGCCAGCCTTGTTCTTTACTGCATCAAAAATTACGGTCGCTTTTTAGCCCTACTGTTTTTCTAGAAAACACCATCTCAAAAAATAATAGTCCAGAGCAGCACAAGTAGGACAGTTTGTTACGGAATAGTTATCGTGCTCCCCGTTTTTACACGATCGAGCGCAATAAGAGACCGATAGCTTTCAACAGACTCATTCGTTGCAAAAAGCCGCCGCGTTATATCTTCGTAAGTCATCACATCCTGTGTCACAATAACCAGTAAAAAACTGGTGCCACCCGTCACATAATAACATTGTTGAACTTCCGGCGCGGCACGAAACAAGGCTTTGGCATTATCAACCGTCTCCAGCCGCTCATCTTTCATTGTAATTTCAACAATAGCTGTAATGCTCATGTTTACTGCATGAACATCCACCTCAGCGCTATTGGCGACAATAATGCCTGCCTTTTCCATACTGGCAATGCGCCGCTGTACTGCCGCTGCCGACAGATGAACATGGTCCGCAATTTGTCTTTGCGGCATACGGTTGTCGCGCTGCACCAGTCGCAAAATAGCTTTATCAAATTCGTCCAGAGGTCGGGAGGGCGGTGTTTTTTTCATAGAACGAGTTTTTGTTGCATTTTGCCATGCAATCAAGAGCGCAAAACTCACTTTACCGATGATATGTCTCAACAGGTAAGGAGAATCTTAGTATGGCCACAGACCACTCCGCCCCTCACACCGGAACGCCTCACAATATTCCTTTAGGTTTCCTCTGCGGTGCCGGAGCAGGTGCCCTGTGGGGATTGGTGTTTCTGGCCCCGGAATTTGTGCATGACTTTACCGCACTCCAACTCGCGGTCGGGCGTTATCTGGTCTATGGCGTGCTCTCCAGCATCCTGATCATACCGCGCTGGCCAGATCTCAAAAGACATCTTCACCAACAGGATTGGTTAGCTCTTTTCTGGCTCTCGCTTTTTGGGAACACGCTCTTTTTCATCTTCCTTTCTCAAGCCATTCTTTTGGGGGGAGTAGCACTCACGGCTCTCATCATTGGTTTCTTACCGGTTGCCGTCACTCTTATTGGAAGCCGTGAGAAAGAAGCGCTGTCGCTCAAGGCACTCGCACCGTCCCTTTTCTTTTGTCTGGCCGGAGCCATCAGCATTGGGTGGCAAGCTCTCACCGCGCCCAGCTCCCCACAGCAGTCTCCCCTTGCCATTTTCTATGCCGTAGCCGCTCTCGCCTCGTGGACTATTTATACAGTGGGCAATAGTCGCCGCATCAAGCAGTTACGCGGCATTTCGCTGCACAACTGGAACCTTCTGATGGGCCTTGCCACAGGCGCACAGGCGATGGCTCTGGTGCCGTTTGCTTTTATGTGGGGGCAGCCCGGTCATACCACCCCACAATGGGAAACTTTTGTGGCTGTTTCTGCTGCTGTCGCCATCATCGCATCTTTTGGTGGAAATGCCTTATGGTACCAAATGAGCCGTCTGCTGCCCTTAACCATGACGGGACAAATGATCCTATTTGAAACGCTTTTTGCCCTTATCTATGGTTTCTTATGGGATTGGCGTTTACCGCATTCCTCTGAATTAGCTGCTTTCTTCTTTCTGGTTCTCAGTGTGCTGACATGCCTGTCAGCTCATCGGCCAAAAAACGTTCATCGCCATGCCACCTCCAGCCAACAGAGCGCCGAAATATGACCCCAATCACTTTTGATGATTTTCTGAAAACAGATATTCGTGTAGGCAGCATTGTTGATGTGCAGCCTTTCCCGGAGGCTCGCAAGCCTGCATGGAAGCTCACCATTGACCTCGGCCCCGATATTGGGCTCAAGCGGTCCAGCGCTCAGATTACAGCCCTTTACACATCACAAGATCTTCTGGGCAGACAGGTGGCGTGTGTTGTCAACCTAGGTCCACGACAAATCGGGCCTTTCATTTCTGAAGTTCTGACCTTGGGTTTTCCTGATGTGGAAGGAAATGTGGTGCTGGTTATGCCAGAGCGGCCGGTACCAAATGGAGCCCGTCTGTTCTAACGTACAGCTCCTGCCCCTTTCTACCGGTTTCCGCCAGCCAATGCGCTGACAAGCTCCTGCATATCCTCTGGCATCGGCGCTTCAAACACCAAAACCTCCCCTGTCCGTGGGTGGGTAAAGCCCAAACGGGTGGCATGAAGTGCCTGCCGGGGGAAATCCAGCGCGGCGGCCCGTGCATCTGGTGAGAGACCCTTGGCCGCAGCCGGAATACGGCGCAAATAGACAGGGTCTCCAATCAACGGGTGTCCATTGGCTGAAAAATGCACACGGATCTGATGTGTGCGCCCTGTTGCAAGTTTGCAGGTGACAAGAGCAGCGCCCATCTCAAACGCTTGCAGGGTCCGATAATGGGTTAAGGCCCATTTACCATTATGGGTGACTATAGCCATCCGTTTGCGGTCCCGCTTATCCCGGCCAATATCGCCTTCGTAATCCCCTTCCGCAGGGTTGGGGCACCCCCAGCATACGGCAAGATACGCCCGGTCTATCCGGCGGGCTGCAAAATCATCGGACAGCGCCAGATGGGCTTTTTCCGTTTTGGCAGCCACCATCAGGCCTGATGTGTCTTTGTCCAGCCGGTGCACGATACCCGGCCTGCGCTCACCACCAATACCTTTAAGGCTGCTACCACAATGAGCAATGAGACCGTTGACCAGAGTCCCGGTCTCGTTTCCCGGAGCAGGATGCACAACCAGACCGGCAGGCTTGTTCAGCACAATCAGGTCATCATCTTCATAAAACACGTCAAACGCCACGTTTTCCCCCTCCGGCACAGCAGGCGTTGCGGGAGGGATATGCAGCACATAATGCTGGCCTGTTTTTACAAGCTCGGCGGGTTCGGTCACGGTTTTTGTGCCGCAGGTCAGGTGGCCGTCTTCTATCAAGCTTTTGACACGGGACCGTGACAGGTCGCCAGATCGGGCTGCCAGAAAACGGTCTACCCGCTCTCCTGCCTGCTCTGGCTGGACATCAAAAAACAATGTCACCCCGGAAGCTGGCAAACCCTGAGTCTGGTCATGCGGTACGCTGGGGTGTGTCACGTCTGGTCCTGCCTTTTGTCAATCGCGCGTCTTTGGGCACAAAGCCTGCTCGGTTGGTAGCAGTCAAGTTGTACACGGGCTTATTTCCACCCTGCATACAGAGTGTGCTACCCAGATGGGAAGTTAAGAACGCGTACCAGCCTTCAGGGCGGGTCCACACACAAATGGATCATCCATGCCGCATCAGCCTGCTTCCGGTCCTGCGTCTGAGACCCTGCCCACATCAAACGCTATCCGGGCGGCCTATAGCACAACAGTAAGAAAACGTGTGCAACGCCTTAGCATTTTGGTCTGCGCTATTGCTCTTTCCTGCCTGGCAGATTTTGCTATTGGCCCTGCCGGGCTTTCCCCTGCAACCCTTTTCCATATTCTGCTTCACCCCGATGCAGTTCCTGTAACCCAACGGATTATTGTGTGGGATATACGGCTGCCTTATTCGCTCATGGCGGTTTGTGTGGGCGCAGCCTTGGGTCTTGCCGGGGCGGAAATGCAGACCATTCTGGCAAACCCTTTAGCTAGCCCCTTCACGTTGGGGATCTCCGCAGCATCGGCTTTTGGTGCCTCTCTCGTGCTTGTGCTCGGGCTAACTGTCAGCGGCATTCCGGAAAGCGGCATGGTGGCACTGTGTGCGTTCGCCTTTGCCCTTGCCTCCGTCCTACTTCTGGATGGCGTAAGCAGGCGGCGGCAAGCCACGACTGGCACTGTCGTGTTGTTTGGTATTGCGCTGGTGTTCAGCTTTCAGGCTCTTGTCTCGCTCATGCAGTTCATGGCGACAGAAGATGCCTTGCAGCAGCTTGTCTTCTGGACATTAGGCAGCCTTGTCCGGGCTTCTTGGCCAAAAGTAGCCTTACTGGCGAGTGTTGGTTCTGTGGTCAGCGTGTTTTCTTTCCGAGCCGCTTGGAGCCTGACAACCCTGCGCATGGGGGAAGAACGGGCAGCAAGTCTGGGGGTCGATGTTCAGCGTGTGCGCCGTGCCGCGCTGTTACGCATTAGCCTTCTCTCCGCTCTGGCAGTAGCTTTTGTGGGTGTTATTGGGTTTGTCGGGCTGGTTGCCCCCCATATTGCCCGCCGCCTGTTGGGGGAAGACCACCGTTTCTACCTTCCCGGCAGTATGGCGGCTGGCGCGCTTATTCTTTCCCTGTCCGCTGTGGCGGCGCGCATACTGGTGCCCGGTGTTGTTGTACCAACCGGTATTGTAACGTCTCTTGTCGGTATTCCGTTTTTTCTTGCCATTGTCCTGCGGCGGGAAGGAAATACCTGACATGGTACTGCCCCCTGACACACATAGCCTCCTAGCCCAGCATGTAACCGTCCGTTTTGGCCGTCATACCGTTTTGCAGGATGTGACGGCTGGGCCGTTCCTGCCCGGAAAAATCTGCGCACTTCTGGGGCCCAATGGCAGCGGCAAATCTACCCTCATGCGCGCCATGGCCGGGCTGCTCCCCTGCTCCGCAACAGTTACGTTAGGGCAAGACGCGCTCTCTGCCCTCCCCTTGGCGCAGCGTACACAACGCTGCCTGTATTTACCGCAGGCTTTGCCTGCCCCTGTGGATTTACCTGTGCTGGAAGCCCTGATTGCCGCACGCCATACCGGGCGGCTGCACCCCAGCCACACACAGGAAGACGATATTGACTCTGCCTTACACTGGCTTGAAAAATTCACAATCCGGGATCTGGCCCTTAAAAACATGAGCGCCCTGTCTGGTGGCCAACGGCAACTGGTGGGGCTGGCGCAAGCTCTAAGCCGCCAGCCAGACGCCCTGTTACTGGACGAACCCCTCAGCGCGCTTGATCTACACCATCAGTTTGCCGTCATGGCCTTACTTAGGCGCGAGACGAGAGCCCATCACCTCATTACCGTTCTGGTATTGCATGACCTGAACGCCGCCCTGAATATGACAGACCATGTCGTGGTATTGCACAATGGTGTTGTCAAAGCTTCAGGCGCACCAACCAGCGTATTAACCCCCGCTTTACTGCGAGAGGTCTATCGGGTGCATGCCCGCATAGAACAGGGTGCTGATGGCCGCCATTTTGTCAGTGTTGACGGCATAGCCTGACCCTCTTCTTCACGTACCGCAGAACGTATGCCGGACCTGCTGGTGTGGTTGTGCGGGTTGTGCATAGTGCTCACGCCCCGGCTGGTCGTCATAGGGGTGGGCCGTAACAGCTAACAGAGCTTCAAACGCGCTGTAATCGTCCTGCGTGATGGCCTGCACAATCATTTCCTCTACCAGATGGTTGCGCGGAATATAGAGTGGGTTGACCTGCTGCATTGTCTTGGCCCGCGTCTGTGCATTCTGGTCCGGCTCCTGTGCCAGACGCTGGTGCCACGTAGGCAACCAGTCTGAGAGCATTTGAAGGGGTGTCCCCTCCTGCGGCACGTTTTCAGGATCTATTGCGTCCTGATGGCTCAGGCTGCGGAATGTCTGGGTAAAGTCCAGTTTATGCGCCTGCATTCCCTCCAAAAGCCCACGAATGAGGGATGCGTCCTCCGCCTGCTCTGTACTCAGGCCAAGTTTGGCCCGCAGGCCTTTCAGATAGAGGGCCTGAAATTCAGGCTCAAACCGTGCCAATGCCTCCTGTGCACGTTCGACGGCTTTATCCTCATCTTCCGCCAACAGGGGCAGCATGGCCTCGGCCAGACGCGTCAGATTCCACAGAGCCATGGTCGGCTGGCGCGCGTAGGCGTAACGGCCTTTTTCATCAATAAAGCTGAAAACCGTGGCAGGATCATACTGCTCCATGAAGGCACAGGGGCCGTAATCCAGCGTTTCGCCTGAAACCGCCATATTGTCCGTATTCATGACACCATGAACAAACCCAAGATGCATCCAGCGGGCTATAAGCGCGGCCTGTGCAGCAATAATACACTCAAGCAACGCACCATAAGGTGCATCCGCCTGAGCCGCCTGCGGGTAATGCCGCTGTATGGCGTAATCTGCCAGCAGTTTAAGGCCTGCGTGATCTTGCCGGGCAGCAAAAAACTGGAATGTCCCAACCCGGATATGGCTTGACGCCACACGTGTTATCACGGCACCGGGCAAAGCTGTTTCACGGTAAACAGTCTCCCCTGTCCGCACAGCGGCAAGGGCCCGCGTGGTCGGCACACCCAGAGCCGCCATGGCTTCACTCAGCACATATTCGCGCAAAACCGGGCCAAGGGCTGCGCGGCCATCCCCCCTGCGAGAGAAGGCTGTACGACCTGACCCTTTAAGCTGGATTTCCCGCACCATACCGCTTGCGTCGGTCACATCCCCCAGCAAAAGCGCACGCCCATCGCCCAACTGAGGCACAAACTGGCCAAACTGATGCCCTGCATAGGCTAGCGCCACGGGTGTAACCCCTGCAGGCATAAGTTGCCCCGCCAGCATGGCGACACCCTCTGGGCTTGCAAGCCATGCTGCATCCAACCCTAAAGACTGCGCCAGCCGCGTGTTCAACGCGATAAGCCGAGGGGCCGCTGCTACAGGTGCGGGTGTTACCGGGGCGTAAAAACGCTCTGGCAGGTCGGTATACATCTGATTAAGGGAAAAGTCTGTCATGGAATATGGTCCCGCTTGAGCAAACAGTCCCGTGCTGCCGGGATGCAAAACATGTGCATCCTAACGCTGCTGAGGCACAGAAGAAACTCACAAACCCTTACGCCTCCGTACACAGGGCGCACAACATGGCCTACCCGGCCATAACGCAGCACTGTGGCTCTGGCCCTGCCTGAGTGAACATGATACGGTCCCGGCCCCATAGAAGGGCGCGGCCTGCCGCGCTTTTTCAACGGTGCAAAACGCCTAAACCCGGACATAGGTCCAGCCACCAAGGCCCCGGAGACGCCACACGTTATGAGCACGACGAGAGAGACAGCCTTTAAAATCACCCCCAAGACCGATGCCATTTCTGCCGCTGAACGCGCAGCTCTGCTGGCAAACCCCGGTTTTGGTCGCGTCTTTTCGGATCATATGGCCGTCGTGACCTACACTGAAGGCAAAGGCTGGCACACGCCTGAAATTATGCCACGCCAGCCCCTTATGCTGGACCCTGCGGCCTCTGTCCTGCACTACGCGCAGGAAATTTTTGAAGGCATGAAGGCTTACCGCGCCCCCAATGGGGATGCGCTGCTGTTCCGCCCGGAAGCCAATGCACGGCGCTTTCGCAAATCTGCCGAACGTATGGCGATGGCCCAGTTGCCTGAAGAACTGTTTCTGGATGCAGTCAACCAGCTTGTAAAACTGGATGCCGGCTGGATCCCTGACCCGGAAGTAGGCACTCTGTATCTGCGCCCCTTCATGATCGCGACAGAAACGGCTTTAGGCGTCAAACCCTCTGCCGAATACAAGTTCATTGTCATTGCCTGTGCTGCCGGTGACTATTTCTCCAAAGATGCGGGTCCAGTTACCGTGTGGGTGGAAGAACGGACTGTCCGTGCCTCCCGTGGTGGTACGGGTGAGGCAAAATGCGGTGGCAACTATGCTGCAAGCCTGACAGCCCAGCAGGAAGCCAAAGCCAATGGCTGCCATCAGGTCCTCTTTCTGGATGCCAACGAGCGGAAATGGATTGAGGAAATGGGCGGCATGAATGTCATGGCCGTCATGAAAGATGGCACCCTGAAAACCCCCCCGCTGGGCGGCACGATCCTGCCGGGCATTACCCGTGACTCCCTACTAACGCTCGCACGGGATAAGGGAATGACCGTTAAGGAAGAACCCTACGCCATTGAACAGCTCTATGCTGATGCGGCCTCTGGCCACCTGCGTGAATTGTTTGCCTGCGGCACGGCTGCCGTTGTTACCCCCATTGGCACCTTGAAAAGCGCTGAGGGTGATCATGTTATCAGTGGTCAGACGGGCGAGGTTACGGCTGCTCTGCGCAAAACGCTGTGCGATATTCAGTTCGGCCGGGCGGAAGACCCGCATGGCTGGATGCACCGCGTGGGTTAACGCTTCCCACTTACCTATAGGGAGGAGGTCTTACGCGTCCTCCCCAAAGAACCGCCCCATACTCTGTATTGGGGCGGTTCTTTTGTTTAGAGAGGGGAATGCGCGGCAGCCTCCTGCTCTATGGTGCAAATTTGAGGGTTGGGTTTAGGAGCGGTGGTGCGCAACGCAGCCAGTTCAGCGCGCGCTGCGTCCATATCTGCACGGAACTCAGCATTCCCATGCATGGCCGCAATTTCACCAGCTCCCATAACATACCCTTCCTGCACGTCGCTTGCCCAATGCACGCCACACACAATACGGCTTTCCCCAAAAACACGGCCACGCTGTAAAATAGCGGTGCTACGGTCTGGCAAGAGTTCTGCCAAAATAAGAGCCGTGCTCCAGCCCAGCATGGTGTGACCTGAAGGATAAGCACCGGTTTCAGCAATTTTCTGCCGGCCTTCCTCAGTACAGATCGCGTTGGACGTGCCCACAAAGGGGCGCAGACGGTGCCAATGGTCCTTGCCTTTCCACATATCTCCGGTTTCTGACTGTAAAATTTTGTGCACCAGCGAAACCAGATGCGGGGCCTTGGCGGCATCAATCACAAACCCTGCCGAACAGGAAAAACTGTTGAGCAGAACATGCAGGTGCAAGTCAGCATCCGTTTGGGCCAAAGCCCATCGGGCACTGCCCTTCAGGCTGCGTGTGCTGGCAAAAGCCTTGTCATCTGACTGCTGGCGTACACTTCCGGCTTCTGGAGGCGGTGGGAGATAAACCGTAGGGTCGGGTGCTGTGCCGGGAGCATAATAAGGTGTGGGCTGCTGCTTGGTGGGCGTTGTCTTTTGCACAATGGGACTTTCCGCATGGGCAACCATGCCGCCCACCCCAAGACAGGCCGCACTGGCGACAGACAGACAAAACAGTTTTTTCAAAAACATGGTAATTAATTTACCTCTTGGCTTACGGTCTGCTCCCGTGTGGTCAATTTAACGGCTGCATCCGCCCCGCACCATCTTTGTAAGAAAACTGTAACCAAAACAGCAGAGCGACAAAGCTCCTGCGAATATCTTTAAATAGGTACCTTGCATTGAATGGTTCCGGTGTGTATTCAGTACCTGTTACCAACTTTCATCCAGAGTCGCGCTACGCTACAGCGCATGACAGAACCGGGAACAGCCGTGGAACCCAACCTTGTACAATTCAAGAAAGGCGTGCTGGAGCTGTGTGTGCTGGCGTTGCTGTCACACTCAGATTCCTACGGTTACGACATCGCCAGCCGCTTGTCTGATGCCATAGACATGGGGGAAGGCACCATCTACCCCCTTATGCGCCGAATGCAGAAAGATGGCCTTGTTTCAACATATTTTGTTGAATCTCCTTCAGGACCACCCCGCAAATATTATACTCTCACCCCTAATGGAGAGGTTAGCCTGCAAGCCCAAAAAACAGCATGGATCGGGTTTACAAAAGCCGTCTCCTCCCTGCTGGACATACAGGACAGCGCCGCCACTCCACCCCAACACCAGACAGACCAATCCTCCGCCCCCACAGGTGGCCACAGCCCCCTGACCGTGCATAAACCCATCAGGAAAACGCCCGCATGAGACAGGCTCCCGAAGATAGCAGACTGCTCTTTCTCACCCGCCTTCGGACAGGCCTGAAGGGGCTGCCCCGCACAGTAATTGACGCGGAAATCTCACAGAAGGGTTGTACATCGGGTTAGATTATGAAAAAGT
>NZ_JBQDXI010000003.1:0-154972 GCF_052102375.1 Acetobacter sp. | reverse complement strand
AATCATGGTTACCCATAAATTCAGAACTCAACACAAAATGCAACTGTAGTGCTAGATAGTCTGGCAGACCTATGCGGCATGAGCCGTTTTCACTTTAGTCGGTCATTTCGCACAACGATGGGCCAAAGTCCGTCACGTTGGTTTATACGCTGCCGGATTGAACAGGCTGCTGTGTTGTTACGCCAAACACACCTATCAGTTATCGAAATTTCTTTCGCTGTTGGCTACGAAAACCCAAGCCATTTTTCTCAGGTGTTTCGTAAAATGCTCGGTATAAATCCACGCGATTACAGAAAACTGTAGAACATTATGATAGAATTAGAGCCTTGCTTTTGGTGTGTGGTGTCGTGTGAGAATTATTGGGAGTGTCAGATGTAGCCGCTACAAAAAGCTATGCTCCTAATATTTCTAGAGTTTTCAAATGGGAAATTAGGCTTTCTACAGCTTTCATTTCACACATCCGCCACATCACCGCATCAATTTCGTTTGTAATTTTTTATCATATTAATAAGAAACCGAGTCAACTGCCTAATGGCCCTCTGGCGGCCAAGCCGTTCTCTGTTTGAAAATTTATTGTGTTTTTCTGATTTTATAGACTGTCTTACCAGAGGAGCGAGGCTTAAGGGCCTTGGACCGCAAAACAATGGCAATAATGATCTGCTGTAGATAGCCCGCAAACAGAACATGCGCGGCTAACAGATTTGGGGCTACAAGGGCTTGAAAAGCTCCCTGTAACCCAAAAGTCTGGAGAGTTACCTCATGGTCTGGCAGATGCCAGACGTAAGGTTATTCCCACTCGATTGTGCCGGGGGGTTTTGACGTAATGTCGTAAGTAACGCGGTTAATGCCACGCACTTCGTTAACAATACGGCCTGCCACACGGTTCAGGAAATTGAAGTCGAACGGGTAGACTTCTGCTGTCATGCCATCTGTGCTGGTTACAGCGCGCAGGGCACAGGCCTGATCGTAAGTGCGGCCATCCCCCATGACGCCCACTGTACGAACTGGCAACAACACCGCGAAGGCCTGCCAGATAGCATCGTACAGACCGGCAGCACGGATTTCTTCCAGAAAGACGGAGTCTACACGGCGCAGCAGGTCAAGTTTGTCCCGCGTGATATCACCGGGGATACGGATGGCCAGCCCCGGCCCGGGGAAGGGGTGACGACCAACAATGACTTCAGGAATATCGAGCTCACGACCAAGGTCGCGTACTTCGTCCTTGAACAGTTCACGCAGTGGTTCCACCAGCTTCATGTTCATGCGTTCCGGCAGGCCGCCCACGTTATGGTGCGACTTGATGGTAACGGACGGACCACCAGTGAAGCTGACGCTTTCAATAACATCCGGATACAGCGTGCCCTGAGCGAGGAACTGCGCGCCACCCAGCTTGCCTGCTTCTTCTTCAAACACTTCCACAAACAGACGGCCAATGGTCTTGCGTTTGATTTCCGGGTCCGTCACGCCTTCAAGGGCTTTAAGGAAGATGTCTGACGCATCACGGTGCACGAGGCGAATGTTGAAGCGACCACGGAAGGTCTCCACAACTTCTTCAGCCTCACCAGCGCGAAGCATTCCATGGTCAACAAAAATACAGGTAAGCTGGTCACCAATCGCTTCGTGAATCAGCACGGCTGCCACAGACGAATCGACCCCGCCAGACAACCCGCAAATGACGCGGCCTGTGCCAACCTGTTCCCGAATACGGGCAATTTCCATGTCACGGAAACCTGCCATGGTCCATGTGCCAGAGCAGCCAGCCACATTATGGGTAAAGTTACGCAGCAGTGCGGCACCATGCGGCGTGTGCACAACTTCCGGATGGAACTGTACGCCATACAGACGGCGGCCTTCATCAGCGATGACAGCGTAGGGAGCACCTTCACTCACCGCCACAATGCGGAAGCCGGGGGGCAGTTCTGCCACGCGGTCACCGTGGCTCATCCACACCTGCTCACGACCGCCACGCGCCCATGCGCCACGGAACAGAGAGCAATCTTCCAGAATATCAACAAATGCGCGACCAAACTCACGGTGGTCGGAGCTTTCAACGCGGCCGCCAAGCTGCTGGCACATGGCCTGCTGGCCGTAGCAAATACCCAGCACCGGCACAGCCAACTCAAACACGACGTCCGGAATACGTGGCGAGTCCGGGTTGGTCACACTGGCAGGGCCACCGGAGAGAATAATGCCACGCGGCGCGAAAGTGCGGATACGCTCAGCATCAGCCGTGAAAGGCCAGATTTCGCAATAGACACCACTTTCACGCACACGGCGCGCAATAAGCTGTGTGACCTGGCTACCAAAATCCAGAATAAGGATCCGGTCCTGGTGCAGGATTTCTTCCAGCTTGGCGGAGGCTACGGGCGTCGTATTGTCAACGGGCATGGGCTACTGGTCTTTCTGGTCAGCGCCTGAGCGGCATATCAGGTCAAAACACTTATACCGCAAAAGCACGGCGGAGTGTTAGACAGGCCATATAAAGCGGCTGCGGGCCGCCGTCACCCCACTATTATAAGGAGGGGTACGTTGAAAGAGGCCCAAATACGGCCTTTATGCCGCCCTTCTTGCAGCGCAGCGGATGGGGCATCACATAAAGCAGGCAAGAGGAGTGGAAAGAATGGTTGCTGTTTTCTCGGTGCTGGAAAACACTGTGGCACGCCGCCTGAAGCAGGCTGCGGGGTTACTGTGTATAGGGCTGCTCTGTGGTGCTGCTACTGCCGCGGATGACCCCTACGGAAATTGGATAGGCACACTTGTGACGGACAAGGGGCATAACTGCCCGGTCAATGCGCCCTCTCTCATGCAGATCATGCCCCAACACATTCTCTTTGCACCGGAAGACGGCTCCCTGATTTTGCGGGGCAAGCCGGACAAGGCAACGCAACATTACCACGCGCAACTGCTGATGCAGGACGCAAATCACAAACCTCTCCCCATGGTTTTTGAGGCGCACCCGGTAGGAAACACCTTTGAAGGTGTGTATGGCACCCCGGAATGTAGAGCCCATATCACGCTGAAACGCCCGGAAAACCACGCTTTTCGGAACTTTGTGGGCAATGACTGACAAAAAAATTTAAGAAAAATGTAAAAAGGGGGTTGCCAGCCCCCCACGCCTGAACTAGAAACCGCCTCAAGGCGCACCCGTAGCTCAACTGGATAGAGCACCAGACTACGAATCTGGGGGTTAGGAGTTCGAGTCTCTTCGGGTGCACCACTTCCCTTTTTAAAATAAAAGTCCTTAAATTCTGAAGAAATTTCCTATTTCTTTAGCATTTCGTCCCATTGTGGCCTTAGTTGACACCTATTGTCTTACAAGTTTGTAACAATAGGAGGCACCATGAAGCGCACCCTCATTCTGACAGGTCTGGTTCTCGGGTTAGCAGGCGCTGCCACAGCCCATGCTGATTCCAGCAAAACGCAGGGTTCGGCTATGGATTTATCCAACTACGCTGCCGAAGTTGCCCAGAACCCAAAAAACGCTGCCGCCTACCGCGCCATGGCGGCGTTACCTGATTGGGTAAAAACCGGGCGTGGTACATCCTCCCCCACGCGGGCCATCACGATTTCTGGAAAACGCTATCTAGTTGGGCATATTTGCGAACCGCACAACTGCGCTCAGAACCAGATGGACGTGATTTTTGCTGAAGACGGCAAAAAAGCATGGGGGCTTGTTTCTACCCACGTTGGCAAGACACTCTACCAACTGCCACTAGGCGACCCGGATGAGGCCCTGATGACGGCGCTACTCGCCTCCTACCACGCAGAAAATCTGGATGAAGGCAAACCCTGAGCACCGTCGTGACGTCAGGCACGTAAAGACCAAGAGAAAACTTGGCTTTTTGCATACCACCCCCTACCCATAGGGGGTGGACTTGCCATACCCCTGACACCGTACGGAGCAACCCCCATGAGCAAAGACTGGGATTATCTGGAAAAAGGCACACCGCTCCCACCAGATGAGCAAGCACTGAGCACGGACAGAAGCCCTGACCGTGTAGCAGATACCATTTTTGAAGACGCGGGCATTCCTGCTCCAAGCCCCGGTAATAAGCGGTTTTTTTGGCCCGTAGTTGTGCCTGTTTTGCTTGCAGGGGTATTTCTTGTTGCTGCGTTCTGGCTATTTTTTGCCTTTCTGAACGTCTTTTAAGCCCCAAGATATTGTATCTGTCGGTGGCTGCCTACTGCGGAGCCACTGGCACACCTGCGACCCTATGCCCCAAAGATGGCATGTTTTTGGCCGCCCCCTGCCCTGTGCGCGCAACGCCGCATAAGCTCTGGCGTTTCACACTCACATTGTGGTTATAACACGGCTAACCGCCCATCTTCCTGACGCTTTGTCCGGAAGCCCCATGCCCCCACGCTGTGCCTGTTGCCTGACACGCAGAGCGAGTTTTGTAAGGACACAGGCTTATGCGACAAGACCGTAATGGTCGCCCTCCTGCGGAGTGGTGTGCCACGCCCAATGCCATGCGGCTGAACCGACTGGTGCGCATGTCCCGGCGTGATGTTCTGCTGGGTGGCCTAGGCCTTTCCGTAGCAGGGCTGCTGTCACCTGCACGGGCAGACACACAGGCCCCTGCGGAAAAAGATAGTGAGGTTGGCCGTTTTATGGCTGTCTCCCAACGTCTGACGGACCGGACTGTGCTGGACAGCCGCATTGGCACCGCCCTGTATGCAGGCATTGTGCATGCCAACCCAGACCGCGCTGCCAAGGTGCAGGCGCTCTACACGCTGCTTGAAGACAGCAAACCCGCCACCGCCGCTGACTTTGCCCGCGCAGCAGAACATGCAGACCCTGCCCTTAAAGACGTTATTCATGAAATTCTGACAGGCTGGTACCGCGGTGTAGCCGATAACAAGGTGGTGGTTTACCGCTCGGCCCTGATGTTCGACATCACCAAAGACGCCATCTACCCCAAAACCTATGCCGCAGGCGGCCCGTTCTACTGGACCAGCAAGCCGCCGGAAGTTGACCGCCCCACCGGCAGCCCGGCGCTTTCGCCCTCCCCGTTCGTTATCGAACCGACCTGAGACCGCAGGATTACCCAGCTTCATGTCTTCTGAACAGACCCTCTCTGCCGATGTCGTGATTGTAGGATCCGGCGTTGCAGGCAGCTCCATTGCCAATGAACTGGCACGCGCCGGCATTTCCGTTATTGTGCTGGAAGCAGGCCCCCGTGTGGACCGCCAGCACTTTGTGGATAATTTCCGCAATCTGGAAAACAAGCCGTCTTATCAGGGGCCTTTCCCAGCTGTGCCTTGGGCGCGCCATCCGCCCAACCAGATGACGCCTAACGAGTATCTGCACACCACCGGCCCCAATGCTGAAGCCTATCAGCAGGTTTACCTGCGTATGATGGGTGGCACCACATGGCACTGGGCAGGTTGTGCATGGCGCTATCTGCCGTCTGACTTTGAGTTAAAAACCCGTTATGGCCAAGGCCGTGACTGGGCCTTGAAGTATGATGATCTTGAGCCGTTTTATTATCAGGCTGAAGTGATGATGGGCGTGTGCGGCCCAGACCCGGCCAAGGAAGATCTTGGCTCCCCCCGCAAGCAGCCTTACCCCATGGATGCATTGCCCATTTCCTACGCAGCACAGCAGTTCCGCAAGCTTATTCAGGAAAAAACGCCTTACCGCGTGGTGCATGAACCGCAGGCCCGTAACACACGGCCCTACGACAACCGCCCGACCTGTGAAGGCCATAACAACTGCATGCCCATCTGCCCCATTGGGGCCATGTATAACGGCGGTTACTCCGTGTACCATGCAGAAGCTGCGGGCGCGAAGTTTATCCCCAATGCTGTGGTGTATAAAATTGAGCGGGACAGTGCCAACAAGCATGTCACCGCCGTGCATTATATGGACCCGGATAAAGGCTCTCACCGCGTTACGGGTAAGTATTTTGTTATTGCCGCTCACTGTATTGAAACTGCAAAACTGCTGCTGGTTTCAGCCGATGAACAAAGCCCCAATGGTGTTGCCAACAGTTCCGGCCATGTAGGCCGCAACATGATGGACCATACCGGCGTGCAGGTTACGTTTATTAGTGGTGACAAGGCACTGTGGCCGGGCCGTGGGCCGCTTGAAACCAACGTGATTGACAACTTCCGCGATGGGGACTGGCGCAGCGAGCGCGGGGCCTATCTTGTGCATATGGTGGATGACAACCAAGTTGACCTTGCAACCCAGCTTGCTATTTCCAAAGGTTATGTGGGCAAGGAACTGGAAGAACAGATCCGGTATCTGGCAGCGCATACTGTGCGCCTGTTCAGCCATAACGAAGCCCTGCCAGACCCGGAAAACCGCCTGACCCTGAGCAAGACCAATAAGGACATTCTGGGCATTCCACACCCGGAAGTATTTTACAAACTACCAGACTACACCGTAAAAAGCTGCGAACATACGCGCGGCCTGTTCAAGGACCTTATGGGCCTGATGCACGGTACGGATGCCCAATGGACCCCCGGCTACTTCCCGCAGGACCATCCCTCCGGCAGCACCATCATGGGCACGGACCCCAAGGATTCCGTGGTGGACGGCTTCTGCCGGACGCATGACCATGAGAACCTGTTTATTGCCAGCTCTTCGGTTTTCTCAACCGTAGGCACCGGCAACATCACCCTTACTGTTGCCGCTCTGGCCCTGCGCGTGGCCGATACGCTGAAAAAAGAGCTTGCTCATGCCTAAGCCGTCTCTCCCCCGCTTTTGTAAAAGCATTTACGCGCTGCTTGGCACCAGCGCACTTGTTGGTGCAGTGGTTATGGGCTCCGCCCATGCGCAGGATACGGCCCCCACAGTACCGGCAGCACCAACTGCCACCACTCCGGCCCCTGCTGCCAGCACCGCAGCGCCAGTTGAGGATGCCGCCGCCCTGCAGGAACGTGGCGCCTATATTGCCACAGCGGCTGACTGTGTGGCCTGCCATACCAAACCGGGCGGCACACCCTTCGCCGGTGGACTGAAGATAAGCACCCCCATGGGGGATGTTATATCCACCAACATTACCCCGGACCCGCAAAACGGGATTGGCAACTATACGGAGCAGGAATTTGATCAGGCTGTGCGCCACGGCGTGCGGCGTGATGGAGCCTATCTGTATCCAGTCATGCCGTATGTGTCTTACGCAGGCATGACAGACCAGGATGTGCATGCGCTGTATGCGTGGTTCATGCACAGCGTAAAACCTGTTGCCACCCAACCCAAACCGACCGAGCTGACCTTTCCGGCCAATGTGCGCAGCGCCATGGCGGCGTGGAACTTTGTCACCACAAAAGAGCAGCCGGAAACTGGGGATTCGGCAACCTATGATACCCAGCGCCGGGGCCGCTATCTGGCCACTGCACTGGAACATTGCGGCACCTGCCACACCCCCCGCAACTTCATGCTGAGTGAAAAGCAGGACCACTATCTGGCAGGCGGGTCATTGGGGGCATGGTATGCACCTAATGTAACGTCCTCCAAAACCAGTGGCATTGGGAACTGGACGGAAGATGGTCTGGTTACCTACTTGCGTACAGGCCGCCTGACGGGCCATGCACAAGCTGCTGGCCCCATGGGCGAAGCTGTTGAGCACAGCACTAGCCACCTGACGGATAAGGACCTGCACGCCCTTGCTGCCTATGTGCTGCAAGTACCGGCTATGGAAGATGATCTGGAACATCAGGCGCGTGAGAGCTTTGGCAAGGCGGTGGAAAACCCGGATATCCGCACCAAAGAACCCACCCGTATTGACGACCTGAGCGAAATGGATGGCCCGCATATTTACGATGCCAACTGCTCAGCCTGCCACGGGCACAACGGCGCGGGCACTGTGGACCAGTATGCGCCCTCCCTGTTTGCCAACACTACTGTTGGCAGCGTGCGGCCTGACAACCTGATTATGACCATTCTGCACGGTGTGAACCGTAAAACGCAGGATGGCCATGCCGGTATGCCGGGTTTTGGCAGCACATCTGACGTACAGCGCCTGAGCGATACGGAGATTGCCAAACTGGTCAATTATCTGATGGCCACATATGGCAGCGGTGACCAGCATGTTACCGCAGAGAAGGTTGGAGAACTGCGCAAGGCCCAGTAACGGCCAGCGCTTTCCCGCTCCATGACTAAAAACCCCCGGCTTGGGAAACTGGCCGGGGGTTTTTGTAGGCACTGTTAGCGAGGGTGTTTCTGCACTGGCCTCTGTGACCACAAGGCAGCCAGAAAAGACCCTGATATATTATGCCATATTGAGAAAACGGCACCCGGCAGTGCAGCCAGTGGGGAAAAGTAAAGCCGCCCCAATGTTGCCGCCAGACCGGAATTTTGCATACCCACTTCCAGCGCCAGTGTGCGGCATACGCTTTCCTCAAACCCCAACAACCTGCCACCCCAATAGCCCCCAAGCAGGCCAAGGGCGTTATGCAGCACCACACCCAGCAACAGCACCGGCCCCGCTGCCGCAAGAGAGGGTTTTACCCCCGCGACAATACACCCAATAATCAGCAGGATGGAAACCATTGCCACCAGCGGCAACGCGGGTTCCATCCGTTTGACCAGACGGGCACACAGTGTGTTGAGCACCACACCCGCCAGCACAGGCAACGCCACCAGCGTGAGGATACTGTAGAACATTCCCCAGCTATCCACCGTGACGGTGGCAGCACTGTAAAACCGCGTGAGCAGCGGGGTGGCAATAATGCCTACCAGTGTTGAAAACGCGCTGATGCTGACGGACAGCGCAACGTCACCTTTTGACAGAAAGATCATGACATTGGAGGCCGTGCCACTGGACACACAGCCTACCAGCACCATGCCGGTTGTGAGCGCCGGGGGCATGGCCAGCATATGGGCAATAAGCCACGCCCCAAACGGCATGACCAGATAATGCAAGGCCACTCCCGCCACCACAGGGGCTGGACGCCGCGCAATGCGGGCAAAGTCCGCCGGGGTGAGAGACACCCCCATTGTAAACATGACAAAAGCCAGAAGCGGCATGATGGCCGGGGTTAAACCCAGAAAAAGATGCGGTGCTGCTATGGCGGCACCAGACACCATAAGAGCCCATAGGGGGAAAAGCCGGGTTATCATGTGACCACTCATGCGCCAGAAAAAACAGGCCAGCCCTTTACCACATAATCCGCCCGCACGAGGCACAGCATTATGCGGGCTGAATGTCCCACGGCACACAGGCGCCCTCTATCCAGCGGCTGGACACTCCATAAACATGCTGCACCATATCCTGCGTCAAAGCCGCGGGTGGCCCGTCCAGTTGTACCTGCCCGTTTTGCAGCACCAGCAGACGGTCACAAAAACGGGTGGCCAGTAACAGGTCATGAATAACCAGCACAATGCAGCGCCCCTGTGCCGCCACGGCACGGAACAGATGCATGACAGACAGCGCATGGGCGGGGTCCAGTGCAGCCAAGACTTCATCGGCCAGCAAAACGGGGGCCTGCGTAGCAAGGGCGCGGGCGAGCATAAGGCGGGCGTGCTCCCCGCCGGAAAGCTGATCTGCCTTGCGCTCAGAAAGCTCTGTCAGGCCTGTCAGCGCCAACGCCTCCGTAACGGCGGGGTGGTTCACAGCGCCCTCCGTGCTCTCCCGGTAAGGCAACCGCCCAAGAGAGACAACCTCCCTGACCGACATGGGCGGCACTTGCTCCTGCCCTTGCGGGATGTAGGCCAGACACTGTGCCTTCTGCCGGGCCGGTAACGCAGCAAGCGGCCTCCCCTCTAGCAGCACTGTACCTTGTGTTGCGCTCAGCACACCCGCCATAGTTTTGAGCAGAGTGCTTTTACCCGCCCCATTAGGCCCCAGAAGCCCGGTCAACTGCCCAGCCTGAAACTGTGCTGATACCTCGTGCAGTACGGGCCGCGCACCGATATGGGATGTAATGCCTTGCACGGACAGCATTAAAGACGCCCCTGTTTTCTGAACAGAATAACCCGATAGAAAAAGACCGGCGCACCAATAAGCGCCGTTACCACCCCTATTTGCAGCTCTTTATGTGCAGCAGCCCCCCGCACTACAAGATCTGACGCTAAAAGCAGCGCCGCGCCGCCCAGAAATGCTGGTACCAGAAGGCGGGATGGTCTGTGCCCCACCGCGGGCCGCAAGATATGCGGCACAATAAGCCCTACAAAGCCAATAGCCCCTGCCACGGCCACGCAGGACCCCACAGCCAGAGCGGTACCAATGACAATGCGTAGTTGCACCCCTGTAACCCCGCGCACCTGAAACCCCATGGTCTGGGCAACATCTTCCCCCAGTGTCAGGGCATCGAGCGCACGGGCGGCGGAGAACAGAAGCCCTCCGCCCACCACTACGCCCGGAAGGGCCAATGTAACATCCAGCATGGTGCGGTCTGTTAAAGACCCCATAAGCCAGCGCATAATTTCAAAAATAGCATAAGGGCTGGGCACCAGATTAAGCACCAGTGCGGTCAGGGCCGCCGTAAAACTGCTGAGGGCAGCGCCCGCAAGCAGCAACACCAGTGCCGTGCCACGCCCTACCAACACCACCAGAAGTGTGGCCGCCACAAGGGCTCCGGCAAGACCACCCAAGGGCAAGATGGCCAGACCGTACTGCACCAGCCCTGTATAAAACACGCATACAGCGCCTAATGCCGCCCCGCCTGACACACCCAGCAGCCCCGGGTCTGCCAGTGGGTTGCGCAGGTAGCCTTGCAGCACAGCCCCGGATAACCCCAGACTGCCCCCTACCATGATGCCTAGAAGTACCCGTGGCAAACGCAGCCCACCAAGAATGAGTGCGCCCGCCGTAGGCTGGCCCGCCCACCATTCTCGCAAAGACTGCATGAAGGAAAAGCTATGCTCCCCCCACAACAGGGAGAATGCTGCCAGCACCAGAATACCAACTAGCAGAACCACATTAATAAGGCTGTAACGGGACATCATGGCCCTCCCCCCGCTGAATGTAACAAGGCTGCTCTGGCTTTTTGTAGAATGGCAACGGCATCCAGCGTCTGAGGCAAGCCGCAAAGCCATAAGGAGGCTGGCAGGTCCACCCCATGTCTACCGGAAAAAAACTGCGCCAATACCGGGTTATCCAGCATGGCCTGCGCCAGAGACTGGCCTTGCCCAGACCGGTCACGCACCAGCAGGTCTGGCCGCCAGCCAAGCAGGGTTTCCAGCGGAATACGCCCCCCTTCAGGCAGATTGGCAATGGTGGACAGATTCCGTAACCCGGCATGGCGCAACACATCATCCGGCAGGGAGGCACCGCGCGCCACAAACCCGTTGGCCTCATACACAGCCGCAATGGGGTTCTGCTGTGACGGAGCAAGAGCGAGCGCTGCCAGCCTGTCCTGAAAAGCGGCGACCAGACGTACGCCGCGCTCCGGGTGGCCAACAGCTTTGGCCACCTGCATGATCTGGTCTGGTATCTCTGACAGACTGGAAACTGGCGGCAGTATCAGGACTTTTGCCCCCTCTTCCCGCGCAGCCTTGACCGCAACCCGCGCCGTAAAGCGGCCTGCAAGCACAGTATCCGGGCGCGTGGCCAGCACGTTTTCTGCCGTGGGTTCCTGCACAGGCATACCCTGCGCGCCGTGACACAGCACGGAACTTGAGCAGTCCTGCACCAGCGGGGTAAGGGCCACAATATCCTGACGGTCCGCCAGCATAAGCGCCAGTTGGTCCGTGCAGAGATTAAGGGACGCCACGCGGGGCTGTGCCGGGGCTGCGGCGGCAAGCCACACACTGCACCCCGCAGCCAAGCCCCATGTGGCACACCATGCTGGCGCAAAGCGGCGCATCAGTAACTCAACGTCACGCCGCCATAGCCTGCCCGGCCCGGCTGAAGGTAACCGATTGGTTCTTCATACTGGCGGTTGAGCAGGTTATCAGCCCGGGCAAATATGCTGATAATACGGTTTATTTTGTAGGTAGCGGCAAGGTCGATGGTAAAATAGCCATGCCCTTTGCCACAGGTGCTGCAATAAGATGTGCCAATAACCGGCACATCCCGCCAACTACTTGTGTAGAGAATATTGCCTGACAGGGTCAGGTCAGTAACCGGCTGCCATGTTGTAGTGAAGTTCAGCTTATGGTCCGGCCTGCGTTGGAGTAGCGTATGGCTGGTTGTGTCCCGCGCGTGGGTCCATGTATAATTCAGGGTAAATTCAAGCGTTTTAAGAGCCTTCCAATTTGCAAAGGCCTCCACCCCATACATCCGGGCACGCGCCACGTTGCCATAGGAGTAGTTGTAAGTCTGATACCCGCTTGGCGAGACATCTACCGAGCTGGTGGACTGAATAAGATTTTTGACCTTGTTGTCATACCATGTTGCGCCAAAGCTGAGTGTGTCTTTCAGCAGTTTTTGCTCCACCCCGGCATCGTACCCAATCAGCTTTTCTGCCCGCAGGTAAGGGTTGCCCGTCTGGGTGTAATAAGAGCCAATCTGGCTGGCAAAAAGCTGATACAGGCTGGGACCATGGAAACCAGACCCTGCACTGGCCTTGAGCACCGTGCCTGTGCCGGGAATATGCACCGCAGGGGCAACGCGCCACGTAACATAATTGCCGTAACGGGAATTACTGTCATACCGCACATTGGCTGCACCATAGAGAATTTTGTGCCAGTTGCCCTCGTACTGTCCATATCCCGCAGTGGTATCCATGCTGGCTTTGGTATGGTAGCCGGTATCATACAGGGTGGCGGCGGTGTGGCTGGTATCAAATGTCTCGTGAAAATGCTCGGCTCCCACAAGCACTGTTCCGTACTCATGCAAATTAACTGTGCCGTGCCAGTCTATCTTGAGGCGGGAAGAACGATAATAATCCGGCCCGGTAGAAGACAGACCTGTCTGGCTCCAGCGGTTGCGGTTGGTCATGTATCCCAACCCGATCACCTGATCCAGCAGCCCACCAAATGAGGCCAGATGCGCTGTGCCGCGCACAATGGCCAGATTTGTAGTGTTCCGTTGCCTTACATTACCATCGCCGTAGCTTTCGCTTTGCAGGTCATAGGCGGAATAAGTGTGGTAATTGCTCTGAATAAGGCGGCTGGTCAGGCCAAGGTCAAAATTCTGCGTCACATCATACCCAAGGCGGATAGTGGCGGCGCGATTATCGTTTCTGTTGGTTTTGCGGTGTTGCGCACGGGTGGCACCGTAATACTGCTCAATGTAGCGCGGAATGCTGTGGAAGCCGTCCATACGGTAATGGCTGAGTTCCACATTATAATGAAAGCGCCCCTGACTGCCACGCGCACCCATGACCTGATTAAACGTGCCATAGGAGCCACCCTCCAGCCGGACAAAGGGCTTTATACGGCCTTGTCCCTGCGCGGTTGTCATGTCTATTACACCAGCCATAGCATCTGCGCCGTACAGGCCGCTTTGCGGGCCACGCAGAATTTCAATGCGGCCAAGCCCATCTGTCATGAACTGCCCGGCATCAAACGCACCACTGGCGGCACTGCCATCGTTAATATCCATGCCGTCCAGCCGGACCTTGACCTCATTAGCATTATTGCCGCGCATGAAGATGGAGGTTGTCGCCCCCATACCACCAGAGCGCACAACATTAAGGCCTGGCTGCCGCGTGAGTATATCCGGCAGGCTACGGCGCTGCTGGGTTTTAATCTGTTCTTCGGTAATAAGGGTGAGAGCCGTGCCAATCTCATCCTGCCGGATGGGCCTGCGGGCAGCACTAACGGTTATCTGCTCGGAGGGGTCAGTCTCGGTATCAGCGTGGGCAGTGCCGGTGCACAGCCCCAGAAAGGCTGCGCTGGACAAAAGGAATTTACGCAACATGGCAAAAGAAAACCTCTTGGTACAAAGCGTTGCCACGACAATGCCCACGCCACGGCCCTGACGCGCTGCCACAGCCCGCCTTGCCCGTAACCCGGTCCGCCAACACACCCCGATTGGCCCATTCCGTCTGCAACTCTGCATGATGGCAGGTTTCCTGGCTTGCGGCGTTACCGTCTGTACCTGCCTTCCCAGAGCGAGTGCTCCAGTGGCCTGACATATGCCAGCATACAGACCCATACCGCTTACAGTTGCGGGGACAGCCCAGGACTATACCGCACATGGACAGGCGGCACCCGGTTCCCTTTTGCATCCTGCCCGTCTTGCTGAGAGGCAGGAACCATCATGCCAGCGATGTGCCGCCAAACATGACACACTGTCAAGAAAAGCACAGGGGCTGCGCTGTTCAGACTGGGACGGCAGGACCTCTTGCGTAAAAGTTATGTTATATCATAATATATATGCTTTGCTGTGCTGAGGCCCCTCCCCAATGCACAGCCTGTTGCCTGACACGGGAGAACGCCATGACAACCCACACCAGACAGTCCAACGAACGCACCCCACGCGCGGAAATATGGAAACGGTATGATGGCGATGACTGGGCCGCCTTTGAACAGTTGCCAGCCGCCATCAGGCTGCGCTTGCATGAACACGCCTATGATGCATGGTCCGTCAACGCGCTTATACTCTGGCGGCATTACAAACGTATTTATGGTGCCACACCACGGGCAGAGCGCGCCCTGATCAGGTATCTGGACTATTGCGAGCGGCTAGAACGCGGTGAATTTGCCACCCGCTATGCGGCCCGCTATGGCACAGACCTGCCGCACGATGCCGCCCAAAGCAGTATATTGCGGTACTGCCCGCCAACAGACCCGCGCAAATGCGCCTGAGCACGTTTTTCGCACCAAAAAACGGTTGTTTCTGATACACCTAAGGAAACTTGTTTTTCCTTGGGGTTGTTTTCATGGTCTTGCGGTCTTTCTTGCTTGCCTGTTCCGTTGCTCTTGTGCCGGTAGCCACCGCCCACGCGGCCACACCCAACGAACAGGCAACAGCGCGTATTTTCAACACTGTGCGCACAGACCCCGAACGCCTTGCCATGTTCATGCGGCAGTTCCCCAAAGGGGCAGACCTGCATAACCATCTGGTCGGGGCCATTTATGCTGAAAGCTATTTGAAATGGGCCGCGCAGGATGGGTTGTGCATCAACACGGGCAATAACCGTATTCTACCCGAAGCCTGTGCAACGCCAGCCAAGCCAGATCAGGTGCCCGCAACAGCACTGAGCCACAATGCACAAGCCACAAACAGCCTGATTGATGCCCTGTCCATGCGCGATTTTGTGCCCACGGCACAGGACCGCTCCGGCCATGACCATTTTTTTGCAACCTTTGACAAATTTGGCCCTGCTGCTGAACGGCATAGCGGAGACAGTCTGGCAGAAGCCATGGAGCGCGCCGCCCGTGACCATGTAAGCTATGTTGAGTTCATGATTTCACCCGGTTTGGGCGGCATGATTGGAGCTGGCTTTAAACATCCTTTGCATAACGAAGATTTTGCTGCCGCTATGGACGGTTTGAAAGCGGAAATTCCTGCCCTTGTCGCCGCCGCGCGCACAGAAACCGATACCATGGAGCAGCAGGCCCATGCGGTGCTGCACTGTGGCACGGCAGAGGCACGCCCCGGTTGCGCTGTAACCGTGCGCTACCTGTACCAGACCCTGCGTGTGCTGCCACCGCAAGCCGTGTTCTCCCAGCTTTATGCAGGCTATGAAGTTGTAAAGGCTGACCCCCGGTTTGTGGGCGTAAACTTTGTATGCCCTGAAGATGATCTGGTCGCCATGCGGGACTATGACCTGCATATGCGGATGTTCCACGCCCTGAACGCAGTATACCCCGATGTAAAGCTGAGCTTGCATGCTGGAGAAATTACCCCCGGCCAAGTTCCACCGGAAGGTCTGGACCATCACATTCGCGCTGCTGTGGATGAAGCAGGTGCCAAGCGTATTGGCCATGGCGTGGATGTGGCGTGGGAAAAAGACCCGGAGCGCCTGTTGCAGGACATGGCGCGCAAGCAGGTGATGGTAGAAATTAACCTGACCAGTAACGATGTTATTTTGAACATCAAAGGCAAAGATCATCCGTTTGCGCTCTACCGGCGGGCGGGTGTGCCCATGGCGCTTTCTACAGATGATGAAGGCGTATCCCGTGGCGATTTAACGCAGGAATATGTGCGTGCAGCCACGACATGGCCGCTCTCTTATCAGGAGTTTAAAACACTCTCCCGCAATGGGCTGACCTATGCTTTTGTGCCGGGAGAAAGCCTGTGGCAGGGCACAGCACTCAACCCATCCTGCCAGATAGAAAAAAGCAAGAGCTGCACAGAGTTTCTGGCAAAAAATGAAAAGGCCCGCCTGCAAATGGCTCTGGAAGAGAAATTCAGTCATTTTGAAGCAGAGACTGTAAAAAACCCGCTTTTTCAAAACTAATATCACGGGCCCCCTCTGCATTAGGCATGCAGAGGGGGCCACACAGTTAAAACCGCACTGACCATCTTGCCGTAATACGGCGCTGCCCGGTTGCGGCCACCATAAGTTGTGACGTGCCGGACCGAAAGAAATGAGTCTCTCGGTCCGGCACATCATCTGCAAGGTTTTCAAAGTTTCTCTCTAAAAAATCACTTATGCGATGTGGTGACTTCCGATAGCACGTAAGTTTTATCCGGATGCCCACGGCACAGCGGCCAGACGCTGCGCCAGATAGTCCAGCAGCACAGTAACCCGCAAAGGCCGCAGACTGCTGGGCGGCGTGACAAGATAGAGCGCAATAGGGTCACTCTGCCAGGCAGGGTATAGCACCTGAAGCTGACCGCTCTGCACAGCATCCCACACCATGAACTCTGGCAGGACGGCATAACCCTGCACGGCTAGCAGGGCAGGCAAAAAGGCCTCGGCATTATTAGCCCGTAAGCGCGCAGTCTGGGCCAGAACGTACATTTCACCTGACGCATGGCTTAGCTTGATGGTGCCGGGGGCTGGCGTGCTGGTGTACACAAACCCCTTATGCTGCATCAGGTCCCGCGGGTGTGGGCCTAACGGTGTGCGCTGTGCCCAGTCCGGTGTTGCCACCACCAGTAATCTGACCGTGCAGAGCTTACGCGCCTTGAGCGAGGAATCTGCCAGTGCGGCTATGCGTAAGGCGAGGTCATGCCCTTCGGCCACAAGGTCTATCACGGCATCATTAAAATCTATCGTCAGGTCAATTTCAGGATACTGGCTAAAAAAATCTGGCAAAAGTGGTGAAAGGTGCTGCACACCAAAGGTCATGGGGGCGGCCATTCTAACCACGCCAGCCGGAAGCAGCCTGCCCGCACGGGCCAAGCTCTCCGCGCTATAAGCCTCACTCAGCAGGCGGCTGGCATGACCCAGAACGTGACGTCCCGTTTCTGTGAGGGAAATCTGGCGGGAGGTCCGGCTGAAAAGCGCCACACCAAGCTGCCCTTCAAGCCGACTGACAGCTTTGGAAATAGTGGGTTTGGAGAGGGCAAGCGCCTCTGCCGTTCTGGCAAAGGACCCGTGCTCCGCCACGCTGGCAAAGATGGCCCATGCCTCAAGGTCCGGCAGTGTCATTGGTAAACTTTCGGAAACGGTGTGTTTCCTGCGTTTCTATATCTTTACGGAGGCTGACGCCTTACATTTTTCATCAACACCACCCGTCTTTTTCTAAGAAAGGCTTGTATGATGATTGAGGTTCGTCCTTTTGCGACACTAGGCCACGCTAACCACGGCTGGTTGGACGCAACATACCATTTCTCTTTCTCTCAGTACTTTGACCCAAAACGCATGCACTGGGGCACCGTACGCGTATGGAATGATGACATTATTGCACCCGGCGGCGGCTTTCCTACCCACCCACATCAGGACATGGAAATTGTCACCTATGTGCGTGAAGGCGCCATTACGCATGAGGACAGTTTGGGCAACAAGGGCCGCACCGAGGCCGGGGATATACAGGTTATGTCCGCCGGCACAGGAATCCGGCATAGTGAATACAACCTTGAAAGCACCCCGACCCGGTGCTTCCAGATCTGGATTTTGCCGGACCGGAAAGGCCGCCAGCCCTCATGGGGTACACGCCCTTTTCCCAAGGCGGACCGAAGCGGAAAATTTGTTGTTCTGGCATCCGGCCACGCGGAGGATGAAGGGGCACTCACCCTGAATACCGATGCCCGCCTGCTGGCCGCAACGCTCCCTGCTGACCAGACACTCACCTACAGTCTGGGGAAAGACCGTGTTGCGTATCTGGTTGTGGCCAAAGGGCGCATTACCATTGGAGACCAACAGGCCGGTGAGCGGGACGGCGTTGCTCTTGCTGAACTGGAAACCGTGTCCATCACGGCAACTGAGGACGCAGAACTTGTGATGGTGGAAACACCTCACCTCCCCACGGCGTAAAAAAAGGGGCTGAGAGCGTTCCTGCTCCCAGCCCCATTTTTCTGCCAGCCTGAAACAGGCTAGAATATTACTGAAGGACCGGCTTGCCCAAAGCCGGGTCCGTCAGGCTGGTTTTGCCTGTTTCAACATGCCCGGCCAGACGAGTTTCAGACGCAGCATCCCCCTGCACACGCACTGTCACATCATACCACTGGGCACTTTTACCCAAGGCAATGCTGTGCCGCACCGTGACATGCGGCGCGAGCGTAAGCGCCTGTGCCCCGTAGCCGTAAGCATTGTCATGCAGCGTGACGTGCTGCACGTGTGCCGTAACGTTATGCAGCACGACTGTCAGGCTGCCGGTGGCCCCTTGGTCCTGCGAGCCAACACTCACGGTTTTATGCCGGGTCCGATGAAAATACCGCACAAACCCATTGGGCCCCATAACGGTGAACCGGGAAGTCTGGCCTTCTGGCAGGGTAAAGCTGTCTTCCAGTGTTGCACCGGCCCCTACCGTGTAACGGAACGGCTTTTCACTGGACTGTTCCCGATACACATAAAAACAGGCGCCTGTGGTGCTGGTATTGTCAAAGCGCAGGGTCAGGGTATCCGCCTTGCCGGGCACTTCTGTCACCGCCAGCACATAGGGCAGCGGGCGGGCCGGACGGGTGCCTGCTTCCTGCGTGCCAATATCCTCGTCCGTACTCTGGGCGGGGATGGCCGGGTCTGGCAGTTTGCAGGACAGGTCCACCTGCTGCCGGTAATCTGAGGTATCGGGCAGATTGCCCTTCAGCCCCTGCTTGCGGGAGAAGTCAAACGCGCTGACAAGGTCACCACACACAGACCGACGCCAAGGGGTAATATTCTCTTCCCGCACGCCAAACCGTGCCTCGATAAATCTCAAAACTGATGTGTGGTCAAAGACCTCTGAGCACACATAACCGCCTGTGCTCCAGGGCGACAGGGCCAGCATGGGCACGCGCGGGCCAAGCCCGTAAGGCAGGTTGTCAACCTTGTAACGGTCCGGTTCATGCGGGGTAATGCGGTTATGGATTTCCCCAGTAACATCTACCGTGCTTTTACCCGGCAGTACCGGGGTGGGCGGCTGTGGCGGAGGCACGTGGTCAAAATACCCATCGTTTTCGTCATACATGACCAGCAGGACTGTTTTGGCCCACACATCCGGGTTGGCGGTCAAGGCGTTAAGTACGCGGGCAATATAGGTGGCCCCATAGCCGGGGGTCCAACGGGGGTGCTCGGAATAGGCAGCGGGTGGCAGAAGCCAAGAGACCTGTGGCAGCTTATCCGCCAGCACATCCTGCCGCAGGTCCGCCAGAGTGCGCTTGGTGTTGGCACGCTGTTGCAGTGCAGACCCTTCCGGTGCGTCTACAAAGTTTTTAAAATTCATCAGCACATTAGTGCCAAAGTTACCATTCTCAACATCCGCCGGGGCTAGACCCTGCTGATAAATCTGCCAGCTTACGCCAGCAGCTTCCAGACGCTCGGGGTACGTGGTCCAGTTATACGGGGCTGGCACTTTGGGGTAGAAGGCACGGTCCACCCAGTCCACATTATCCAGCGCAGGGCCACCGCCTATGCCGTCTCCATCCACGGTACCGGTCATCAGGTAAAAGCGGTTGGGGTGTGTCTGGGTGGGGGTAGAGCAGAAATAATGGTCACACACGGTAAAGGCATCGGCCAGCGCGTAATGGTACGGTATGTCCTCCCGCGCATAATAGGCCATGGTCATGTCTGTCTTATGGCGGGGCCACTGGTCGTTCCAGCCTGCATTGATGGCTGCGTGTGTAGGATACCAGTTATGGTCCAGATCCAGCACGCACTGGGCACTGCTGACATGGGTGCGTAACTGGAACGGCATGATGCGCCCTGCCCCCGGCTGCTTGCGCCACTGAGACCACACCGGCGTGCCATCCGGTGAGCGCACGGGGTGCCGGTCTGACACACCACGCACACCACTCAGATGCCCGAAATAATGGTCGAACGAGCGGTTTTCCTGCATGAGCACTACAATATGCTCAACGTCTTCCAGTGTACCGCTCCGGCGCTCCGCCGGGATGGCCAACGCCCGGTTGATGGAAGCCAATAGGCCAGCCGTAACAAGCCCACTGCTCCCTTTAAGTAACCCTCTGCGCCCGATAACCGGCATAAATCCTCACCTTTTCAAGACAGTAGATACAAAAAAGCCCCTCTCCTCCTTGTGGGAAGAGAGGGGCCTTTGCAAGCAGGATTTTTAGAAATCGCTGCTCATTGTTGCAATCGCGGCAAACGGAGAAGCGATGCGGTAAGTTGGGGCATTGCCGCCAACAGACTGGCCAAAGATACCCGTGTTACGATGTGCCATAACCTGCGGGCTGTTGATCCAACCCAGATAGCGCTGGTTAGAGATGTTCTGCAGGTTCAGACGAATGGTTGGGCTTTTGAAAATACCCATTTTCGGCAGACGGTAGCCCATGTGAATGTTCATGCGCACATAGTCAGGAATGTGCTCATCATTCATGAAGGTAGAATACTGTTTTGCAACATACTTCAGGTCAAACCCGAAGAAACGCGGACCATCATCATAGTCGATACCAAAGCCGACCTGATACCCAGGGGCCTGCGGTGCAATTTTACCTTTGGTGCGCACATAATCACTCACGGTGGCACCGGCAAGATTTCTGCCAGAAACCGGCAGGTTGCTGTCGGTTACAGCGTGCAGATATTCAAAAGAGACGTAAGGGCGCAGATGGTAGATAGGCCGTGTGCCAATTTCCGCATCCACACCGTCAGAGTGTTCGCCACCACCGTTGATGTTTGTTGTCCAGTACTGCCCGGCCTCGTTAACGGAGGTCTGGGTGAACAGACGGTTAGTAAAGTTATAGTGGAAGTAGGTGATTGAGCTGGAGATTAGATCACCCTGATAACGCCAGCCCGCTTCTTCCGAAATAGAAATTTCAGGCTGCTGGCCGGGGCTTGCTTTGGTGCTGTAACCAGCTTTGGAGTAAGACCCAGAGTCATACAGCGAGTAGTTTTGTGGCATACGATAGTTAGTAGAAACTGACACGAACACCTGGTTGTGTTTGTCAATTTTATACCGGACAGCCGCCGTTGGCAGAGCCTGATAGTAATTGGTGCTGACATAGCGCGTTGCAAGCGGAAGATAGTTCGTACCATCACGCTTGACGATGGAATATTTCAGGCCAGCATCAATCGTCAGGGTGTTGTGCAGCAGGGACAGGCTGTCCCCGATGAAAGGCGTATGAACCTGAGTTTGCGTCAGGGTGTTACGGTACTGTGCCGTTTCACCATTTTGCAGAACAACGTTGTCGCTATCGCCCCAAGTATTCATGGGGGAACCATCCGGGCTGATGGCGCTGTAAGGCGCAGTCTGGCGCTGCTTCGAATACTCAAACCAGTAACCGACCATCAAACGGTTGGGACCGGCGGTCCAGGTCAGCTTGGTTGTCGCACCTGGACGGTATGTCTGGGTAAGAGAAGGGTTATACAGAACGTTGGAGCCGCTGTTAGGAACACCATTGAGGTAACCCTGCATCTGGTTGTTCGGTGCACCAGCGTAGCTCATTTTTGACAGATCTTGGTAGTAACCGCCACCACCGTTACCATACCCGTACCAGAAATAGGGTGTTTCTGTCAGTGTCAGGTGGTCCGTCAACTTAAACGTGGACGGCATGGACGCATAAATATTGGTGAACGGGTTGGAACGCAGTTTATAGTAGTTAGAACCAGCCGATGTATTAGAGTAATACCGGTTATATACCGTGTTGGAAACGGCAGGTTTATCACCAGAGGCAGAGGTTGTACCAACCGCATTGGCACCGTTGGTCTGGTTGTCTACACCAATACCAAATTTTTCCCAGCTTGCCATGTTGATAGACGGGTAGGCATTATTTTGCAGGTTATTACCCACGACTGCCAGTGACACGCGGTTGCCGTCACCCCAGTCATTCACGATTTTCATTTCACCGTGTTTTTTGTTCTCATAACCCGGACCGCGCCAGTGATCCTGACGCCCCTGAGAATAGGAGAAATAGGCGCGCATATTGGTGTTGCCAATATAGCCGGTATCAAAACGGGCAAAACCGCGGGTTGCGTTGTAGGACCCGTAGGTCATGTCAACATGGCCACCCATCTTCTTTTTGGGGTCGATCATGTACATGTCAACCACACCACCGGAAGCGCTGATGTGCGGGCTGTCGAGGTCAGCAGAACCCTGTGCCAGACGAACAGTCTTCAGGTTTTCTGCATCCACGATTTCCTGAGGGTAAATCGCAAAGTTACCGATATCGTTGATCGGGAACCCTTCAAGGGTGAAGCCCATCTGAGAATCTGTCAGACCACGGACAGACATATTGCCGCCCGTCATACCCAGTGGGTCTGTGTCTGATACGTTGGCACCCGGCAGCAGAGCAATAAGCTGCATGGGGTTCATGGCGGGGTTCTGTTTTGCGATGTAATCGCGCGTTACGGCTGAAACGGACTTGGGAGCATCTGTCGGGGTCATCAGACCGCCGCCAAAGGCGCGCCCTGTGTCACCGTCGCCCAAGTCATGGGTGTGCCCATGCACTTCCACTTTTTCGTCTTCTACCGCGTCTGTTGGGGAAGTAGCGCCCAACATGGAAGGCACATTGGATGCAGTTTTCTCTTTCTGTTTTTCCTTCACCGGACGGTGTTTGGCTGCAACACCAGACGTTTTCTTGTCTGATGTTGTGTCGGCCATTGCCACCAAAGGTGAGGACAGGACTGTGGAACAGATCAGGCAGGCCAAGACTGAGGTGTGCCGTTTAAAAAACATCCATTTTTCTTTCAGCATGGAGGCATGGGTGGGGAATTCCTGCGCATCTTATTTAAATTTATTTTGAATAAAAGGCATTCATAAATAATTCACAAAACTTTTTGGAGGAAATGTTTTTGTATTGCTTTCTGTCACTACATTCTAATTTTTGCTGCAATATATTATGTTTTTTGCTACAGACCATTCTCAGAAAAAGCGTTATTTCACCCCCGCTTTAACGTTACGGGTAATTAATCAATGCAACTGTCTCGTTTTCGCCACACCGTTTTGAGTGCTGGCATAGTCCTTGGGCTTGTCGCTTCATCCACTCAGGCATTAGCATGGGGGCGTGAAGGCCATGCCGCCGTTGCCGCGCTGGCATGGAAGTATCTATCCCCTAGCGTGCAACAGAAAGTCACCGCCCTGCTCCAGCAGGATAAGGACACACTGACCCCGCCGGACCTGATGTCCCGCGCCTCCTGGGCAGATGCATGGCGCGCGGCAAACCACCCCGAAACAGGCATGTGGCACTTTGTCGATATTGAGCTGGACCATCCGGACATTGCTCAGGCCTGCTACAATTTTCCGGAACAGGGCCAGACCGCCAGCACAGGGCCGGCAAAAGACTGTGTGGTCAATAAAATTTCTGCATTTGAGAAAGAACTGGCTGACCCCGCAGCCCCTGCGGCAGAACGTATCCTCGCTTTGAAATATATTGTGCATTTTGTGGGCGACCTGCACCAACCGCTACATTCTGCCGATAACCACGACAAGGGCGGTAACTGCGTACGCATTGCCCTAGGTGGCCCGCGCACAAGCAACCTGCATTCCTATTGGGATACGCAGGTTGTCTCTGAGCTCTCCCCAAGCGCAGACAAACTCGCCGATTCTCTCTTTGAGGGTATCAGCTCCACAGACAAGCAGACCTGGCAGCAGGGCACGCCGTCTGACTGGGCGCAGGAAAGTTTTGCATTGGCGAGGGATTATGCCTACCGCCTGCCCGTGCACCCCGGCTGCGACCCAGATAGTGCCCCCATTACCCTCCCCGAAGGGTATGACGCGGCAGCCCAAAGCGTAGTACGCCAGCAGCTTATGAAGGCTGGTGTGCGTCTTGCCTTTATTCTCAACACAAGCCTGCAACCTCCGGCCAAAACCGAAGCGCATTAAAAATGCACATGGGGCGGAGCAGGTTGCTCTGCCCTACACCCTGTTAGATCTCGGCCCACTGCCGGAGCAGATTATGATAGGTTGATGTCAGGCCCAAGACGGCGGAGTGGTCATCAGGAAGCGCTTTTCTGGCTTCGATAATGGAGAGGTCAAAGTTGTAGAGTAGTGCTCTCTTGCTATCGTCCTTGACCAGAGACTGCGTCCAGAAAAACGACGCCCATCGGCTACCCCGCGTAACCGGATTGACAGAGTGCAGACTGGTTGAAGGATACACCACCATATGGCCCGCAGGGAGCTTGACGGTTTGTGTGCCGTACGTGTCCTGAATAACCAGCTCTCCCCCATCATAATCTTCAGGGTCACTGAGAAAGAGCGTGGTGGACACATCTGTCCGAATGCGGAACCCCGTACCCGGCAATGCACGAATGGCGTTATCGACATGGGCATGAAACCGCATGCCTTCATCATACCGGTTAAACAAGGGTGGATAGACCCTTAAGGGTAAGGCCGCACTGGTAAAAGCCGCATTTCGCCCCAAAGCCTTCAAAACAAGCTGGCCCAGCTCCTTACTTTCATCCGACTGCTCTGGCACCTGAAGATTGTATTTGGCCTTGGCAGACTGCTCCCCTGCCGTCACCTTGCCATCCACCCAGCCCGCTGCATCCAAGAGCTTACGGCAGTAGGTCACCTCTTCTGGTGTCAAGACATCTGGTACGCACACGAGCATCTGCTTGGTTCCTTACACGGCTATAGGCAGCCTTTGAATAAACAAAGTGTAAAAGAGCGCTTGTGAACATGCAATTGCGTGTTGTTTGCATATATTAGGCAAAAAAAAAACGCGGGGCACACACGCCCCGCGTTTTTCTGGTGCAAACACTATAACGCCTTAGGGTACCCTGCGGCCAAAGAAGAAGCTGATAATGAGCAGGACCACAAAAACAAAAACCAGAATTTTGGCAACACCTGCAAAACTGGCAGCAGCCCCACCAAACCCGAACAATGACGCCAGCAGCGCCAGAATCAGGAAAATAAGTACCCACCGTAAAATGGCCATAACGTCTTTCCTCACACCTCAGTGCCGGTTCCTTCGTTCAAGGGAACGCTGGCGATTTTCGTATAGGTGTCTCAACGCGGGCCATTCAAAAAGGTTCATCAAAAACTGTTATTAAAACAAAATGATAGGGAGAACCGTTATTCTGAGCCCGGGATCACATCATATCCGGCACTGCCAGGTGCTGGGCCACGGGGGGGCGCATTGCCAATGGTAACACTGACTAGCTGGCCAGACGTTGGGCCAAGCTCACGTGCATCAATGGCAGTTCCCAGCTCTCCGTTTGAGCCTGTGCCTACCGCGTAGAGCGTCTGGCCGGGTTTAAGCCATGCCTGCAGACGTGTGGCTTCCCGTGGAGCAAGGTGGATAACGCTGTGGTCTTTGAGAACAACGCCCGCAATCTGCCCTTCCAACGTATAGAGCGGAAGCCAGATTTCACCGTGCAGAACAATATCCGGCCCTGTTATCATTTCAGGGGATTGCTGCTGTAGGGCAATAAAGCCATCCTGCATGGTACGGCCACGCGGGCTGGTGATACCAAAAGCCCGAATGAGCGGTAGAGCACGCGCCTTTATCCCACGAATGGAAACGGTGTCTCCCGGTTTGATGAGCCCTGCAAGGGTGTGGCCCTGCTCTGGCGAGACAAGAACCTGCGTGCCATCAGCCAGCACAAGCCCAAGAACACCACCATGAGACGATGGCAGAAACTGAACCACCTTGCCACTGAACTGCGGCAGGCCGGACAGGTCATACACGCCAGAGGCCTGCTGCTCCGTAACCGTCTGATGGGCGGCAAAAGAGGCCGGGGAGGAACCCTGCCGGGCTGCAGGGGCGGCAACCGCCGTGGAAGTAGCCAGCAGAAGAGCCGTAAAAGAGAACAGTGAGCGCATGGGTCAACCAATAAAGCCATCTGTGCCCGGCGTTTCGAGACTGCCGGACACGGATGTGTGGAACTTTACGCTATTGTTCGTGAATTATCCTGCGCCGACAAGCGCAGGATAAGCGTGTCAGTGGCGGAAGTGGCGCATACCAGTGAAGACCATGGCAATGCCTGCTGCATCTGCTGCGGCAATGACCTCATCATCCCGAATGGAGCCACCGGGCTGAATAACAGCCGTGGCACCGGCTGCCACTATGGTTTCCAGACCATCTGCAAACGGGAAGAACGCATCAGATGCCGCAACGGACCCTTGGGTCAGAGGTGCATCCAGCCCGGCAGCCTTTGCGGCCTCACCACTTTTGCTGGCAGCAATACGTGCAGAATCTACCCGGCTCATCTGTCCTGCACCAATGCCAACTGTTGCGTTGTTCTTGGTATAGACAATGGCGTTAGACTTCACATGCTTGGCCACACGGAAGGCAAATATCAGGTCTTCCATTTCCTGCGCGGTCGGAGCGCGCTTGGTCACAACCTTTAGGGACTCGGGTGTAATGCGCCCGTTGTCCCGTGTTTGCGCCAGAAAACCACCTGCAACAGAGCGTACTACCACACCGGCGGCTGTCGGGTCTGGCAGAGCGCCGGTCAGAAGCAGGCGCAGATTCTTTTTGCGCGCCAGCACAGCCTTTGCCTCTTCCTCCGCGTCAGGCGCGACAATGACCTCAGTAAAGATGGTAGCAATCTGCTCCGCCGTTGCGGCGTCCAGAGTGCGGTTAAGAGCCACAATACCGCCAAAGGCGGAAACAGGATCACACCGCAGGGCGCTGTGCCATGCTTCGGTCAGAGATGTGCCAACAGCCACGCCGCACGGATTAGCATGTTTGACAATAACAACAGCGGGTTCATCGAACTCAGCCACGGCTTCAAAGGCGGCATCTGTGTCGTTAATGTTGTTGTAAGACAGGGCTTTACCCTGAATCTGCTGGGCTGTAGCAACACCCGGACGCGTGCTGCCATCACGGTAGAAAGCGGCTTGCTGGTGCGGGTTTTCACCATAACGCAGGGTTTCTGCCCGCTTGCCAGCCAGAGCAAAGCGCTCAGGTAGGTCGTCCTGTGCCTGCCCGGCAAACCATGCAGCAATGGCCGCATCATACGCAGCAGTGCGGGCATACGCTGCACCTGCATACGCACGGCGCTGCTCCAGCGTACTGCCACCGTTGCCCAGCGCCTCAATAAGACCGGCATACTGGTCCGTATCCGTCAGAACCACCACATGGTCGTGGTTTTTGGCGGCTGCACGGATAAGGGCGGGACCGCCAATATCAATGTTCTCAATGCAGTCTTCAGCGCCTGCGCCGGAGGCAACGGTTTTTTCAAACGGGTACAGATTGACCGCCACCAGATCGATCGGGGCAATGCCATGCTCTTCCATCTGGGCTGTATGAGCAGGCAGATCCCGACGGCCCAGAATGCCACCATGAATTTTAGGCACCAGCGTTTTCACGCGGCCATCCAGAATTTCCGGAAAACCGGTATGGTCGGACACTTCCGTAACCGGCAACCCGGCGTCCCGCAGAGCTTTGGCAGACCCGCCGGTGGACAGAATTTCCGCCCCATGCGCGACAAGCGCGCGCCCAAGGTCAAGAAGCTGGGTTTTGTCTGAAACAGAAATAAGGGCGCGGCGCACAGGCAGCGGAGTGTGGCTCATAAACGGAGACCTTTCGCACGGCTAGAAAGCAGTAAAGCGGCTGCTTACCCAACCTGCCGTGCCAGAGCAACTGCCACAAAGGCAGAGCTGGCCCCTTACCGGCGGGTAAACGTCCAGTAAAGGGGTTGACGGCCAGCCGCAATGGCTTTGGCTTCATACCGTGTGGGGAACCAGCCTTCTGGCCGTTCCGTCACGGGAGCCGGGGCGTCAAAATACGGTTGGGCAGACATAACTTCCTCAACCCATGCCTGATAGGTCGGGTCATCGCTCGCCACGCGCCATACGGCACCGGGCTTGAGCACACGGGCCACAAGCTCAACATTGTGCGGATGCACGAAGCGGCGCTTGGCGTGGCGCCCTTTAGGCCACGGGTCCGGGAACATAAGAAACAGGCGGTCCACTGAGGCATCCGGCATAGCTTTAAGCAGAATGCGGGCGTCATCATCCCACAGGCGCAGCATGTCCGGGATGGGAGCAGTTGCTTCTTCTTCCACGGGCACAAGCCGCGTGAGAAGTGAGCACAGACCGTTATGAAAGACTTCTGAAGCAATATAACCGACATCGGGGTGCGCGTTGTGCTGCGCGTAGGAGTGCTCTCCTCCCCCAAAGCCGACTTCAAACCAGATTTGTGACGGTGTTTTACCAAAGCCGTCTGCTGGTGTGCCTGCCTTGTCTAGCGGAAAGCGCAGCCGTGGCAGCGCTTCCTCCAGCAGACGTTCCTGACGAGGACGCAGCGGATGCCCGCGTTGCCGCCCATAAAGCCTTTCGGGCGGCGGCTTGACATCTGGTGTGCGTACGTCCTCCGTCATGATACGTGGCAGTCCCTTAAATTAGCGGTTAAGGGCGCTGCGCAGAGCGTCAACCAGATCGGTGCGCTCCCAAGTGAAGTTATCACGGACATCGTCTGGCGTACGACCGAAGTGACCATAGGCTGAGGTTTCAGCATAGATCGGGCGGTTGAGGCGCAGATGCTTGCGGATACCACGTGGCGTCAGATCCATAACGTCCCGCAGGATGGCGCCCAGACGAGCTTCATCCACGTCCTTGCCGGTTTCATCCAGATCCACATAAACAGACAGCGGATGAGACACGCCAATGGCGTAAGAAAGCTGGATGGTGCAACGGTCAGCAAGACCAGCAGCCACAACGTTCTTGGCCAGATAACGGCAGGCATAGGCTGCGGAACGGTCAACCTTCGTGGGATCCTTACCGGAGAAAGCACCGCCGCCGTGCGGGGCTGCGCCACCGTAGGTGTCCACAATGATTTTGCGCCCTGTCAGGCCGCAGTCACCATCTGGACCACCGATCACGAACACACCCGTCGGGTTGACGTAGAATTCTTTATCTTCGGGCATCCAGCCTTCTGGCAGAATACCACGCACCACATCACCAAGGCGCTCACGCAGATCTGCCTGATTGATACCGGCATCATGCTGCGTGGAGATCACGACAGAGGTTGCCTTAACCGGGCGACCATTGGCGTAATGCAGTGTCACCTGGCTTTTTGCGTCAGGCTGCAAGCCTGCCACGCGGGCATCGCCAGCACGACGCAGGTCACGCATGGTGTGCAGGATGCGGTGCGCATAATAAATTGGGGCCGGCATCAGGGTGTCGGTTTCGTTCGATGCGTAACCGAACATGATCCCCTGATCGCCTGCGCCTTCGTCCTTATCGCCTGCGCTGTCAACGCCAACAGCAATGTCAGCGGACTGGGCATGCAGGTAGTTAGACGCATCAGCCTTACGCCAGGAGAAACCTTCCTGATCGTAGCCAATATCTTTCACGGCATCACGTGCAGCCTGAATCAGGCCTTCAGACGTGACGGAAGCGGGGCCACGGACCTCACCTGCCAGAATGATACGGTTGGTGGTGACCATGGTTTCACAGGCCACGCGTGCTTCCGGGTCTGCTGCAAGGTAGGCATCGAGAACAGTATCGCTGATCCGGTCCGCAACCTTGTCGGGATGACCTTCAGATACAGATTCTGAAGTGAACAGGAAATCGCCGTCTTTACGCATGATGGTGCCGTCTGCCCCACGCACTGTGAATTAGGAATTGTGAGCGCCGCCTTAATAAAAGGCGACGGAACCGTGTGGCGGAATAGTGGCCGCGGGTCAAGTGTATTGCGGCTATGCAGACAAAGTATTGTGGGATTCTGCCCCGTATTCGGCCCCTTTAACGCGCTGTATGGGGCCATTCCTGCCACCTGTCCGCAATTTACAAAAACTTTGCGGACGGGCGTTTATTTACAGAGCAATATCGTGAAGGCGCCCCTTTTTATACCGGCGGCAGGCCCAGCACATGGTCCATGCCGTAGTAGCCGGGAGGCTGGGTGGCGGCCCATTGAGCAGCGCGCACGGCACCAGCAGCAAAAATACGGCGGTCAAAGGCACGGTGGGTCAGGGTGATTTGCTCATCCGCCGAGGTGAACAGGACTTCGTGCTCCCCGACAATCTGGCCACCGCGCAAAGCCGCAAAGCCGATATCGCCGGTTTTGCGGGGACCGGTATGGCCGTCCCGCCCGCTGTCCCGCACATCCGCCAGCTTGACACCACGACCTTGCGCCACGGCATCCCCAATGGCCAGAGCCGTGCCAGACGGGGCATCCACTTTTTGACGGTGGTGCATTTCTACAATTTCAGCATCGTATGTCTGGGCTGGCAGGGTACGTCCCATAATCTGGGCCAGACGCTGCACCAGTGTGACACCCGGTGAGAAATTGGCAGCATGAACAACCACAATAGTCTTTGCCGCACCCGCAACAGCCTCCTGCTGCACGGTGGAAAGACCGGTTGTTCCCAACACCCATGCTGTACCTTGTGCGGCCAATGCCTGAGCATGTGCCTCCGCCGTATCGGCATGGGTGAAGTCAATGACCACATCACTCATGGCAGCCAGATCCGCAATATCCGTAAAGACAGGCACGGATGCAGGAAGCCCCTTCACCGCCTCGGGGTTGCGGGCTGTGCCCCCTGACAGGATGGCACCAGCCGCAGCCACTTCTTCCACCAGCAACTGACCCACACGGCCAGAAATACCGGCTATTCCTACCCGAAGATGTGACTGTGACATGCTGTTACTGCCCCTTACCCTACGTAATGTACCCCAGAAGGGTTAGCTGCTTTTGTTTTCAAAGAAGTCGCGCACACGGGCGAAGAACCCACTATGCTCGGGGCTGCCTTTAACATTTTCGCCTGCTTCTTTCTCAAACTCCTCCAGCAGTTCACGCTGGCGTTTGTTGAGGTGCTGAGGGGTTTCGACCGTAACCTGAATATACATATCGCCCCGTGCCCCAGAGCGCAGAACTGAGAAGCCCTTGCCACGCAGCCGGAAATGCGCGCCGGTCTGGGTGCCTGCCGGGATTTTGACCTTGGCACGGTTACCATCAATCACCGGCACTTCAATTTCCGTACCCAGCGCGGCCTGCCCCATACGCAGCGGCACGCGGCAATAAATATTGGCGCCGTCACGCTGGAAGATCCCGTGCTCGGACACAGACACATGCACATACAGGTCACCCGGCGGCACGCCTTGTGCGCCAGCTTCCCCTTCACCTGTCACGCGGATGCGTGTTCCGTCTTCAATCCCTGCGGGGATCTGAACGCTGATTGTACGTTCTTTTTCAACAGTTCCAGCACCATGGCAGGCCTTGCAGGGGTCCTTCACCGTTTTACCAGAGCCATGGCAGGTGGGGCATGGGCGTTCTACCACGAAGAAGCCCTGTGCCGCCCGAACCTTGCCTGCACCATGACAGCTTGGGCAGACTGCAACACCGGCAGCACCATCGTTAGAGCCAGTGCCGTGGCAAGAGTCACAGGCCACACGGGTGATGATACGGACATCCTTCTTCACACCGGTGAAGGCTTCTTCCAGTGTCACATCCACATGGGTCTGCACGTCATTGCCCGTGCGGGCCGCGCCACCGCCACGGCGGCCGCCCATCATGTCCCCAAACATCTGTTCGAAAATATCGCCCAGACCGCCAGCGCCAGCGCCACCAAAGCCGTTGAAGTCAAAGCCGCCGGGACCACCGCCGCCGCCATTTTCAAACGCGGCATGGCCAAAGCGGTCATAGGCTGCACGTTTCTGCTCGTCTTTCAGGACATCATAGGCCTGATTGACTTCCTTGAACTTGGCTTCAGCCGTTTCATCACCGGGGTTACGGTCCGGGTGATACTTCATGGCCATCTTACGATAGGCTTTTTTAAGGTCGTCTGCCGATGCCGTGCGGGAGACTTCAAGCGTTTCGTAGTAGTCAATCTGAATGGCCATGGGGGTCCTCGTGCAACGGGCTGCCTCTTACTAAGCGCAGCCTATGTCTAGATATGACAAAGGCGTCCGCCTTACTGAGAAGCACGGACGCCAGAAAAAAAGAGTGCCGTTGCAGGGGGTTACCCCCCTGCCGCAGCTATAGTCGCGTCCTATCAGGACTTTTTGTCGTTAACGTCTTCGAAGTCGGCATCGACGATTTTTTCGTCGTTTGGCTTTGCGTCTGCGCCACCGGCAGCAGCCGCACCTTCTTCTGCCTGACCTGCCTTATACACAGCTTCACCAATTTTCATGGCGGCCTGCGTCAGGCGTTCAGATGCTGTTTTGATTGCTTCAGCATCCGTTCCTTCAAGAGCTTTCTTGGTTTCAGCAATCGCTTCTTCCGCAGCCGTCTTGTCAGCAGCAGGCACTTTATCGCCAGCTTCAGTCAGAGACTTTTCGACCTGGTTCACCAAGCTTTCTGCGTTGTTGCGTGCTTCAACCTGTTCGCGCTTGGCTTTATCAGCTTCAGCGTTAGCTTCAGCGTCTTTCACCATCTGCTCAATATCGCTGTCAGACAGACCGCCAGAAGCTTGGATCTTGATCTGCTGTTCTTTGCCGGTTGCCTTGTCTTTAGCAGACACGGACACAATACCGTTGGCATCGATATCGAAGGTCACTTCAATCTGCGGTACACCACGGGGAGCCGGTGCAATACCTGTCAGGTCAAAGTTACCCAGCAGCTTGTTATCGGCTGCCATTTCACGCTCGCCCTGGAAGACCTTAATGGTCACAGCGCTCTGGTTGTCATCAGCCGTAGAGAAGGTCTGGCTCTTCTTGGTCGGGATTGTGGTGTTACGGTCGATCAGGCGGGTAAACACACCACCCAGGGTTTCAATACCCAGAGACAGCGGGGTTACGTCAAGCAGCAGAACGTCTTTAACATCACCCTTCAGCACGGCACCCTGAATAGCAGCACCAATAGCCACCACTTCGTCCGGGTTCACGTTACGGGCTGGGTCTTTACCGAAGAAGTCTTTAACCGCGTCAATCACTTTTGGCATGCGGGTCATACCGCCAACCAGAATGACTTCATCGATTTCAGAAGCAGAAACGCCTGCGTCTTTCAGGGCAGCTTTGCAAGGTTCAAGCGTACGCTGGATCAGGTCATCAACAAGGCTTTCCAGCTTAGCGCGGGTCAGCTTGACCACAAGGTGCTTCGGACCGGAAGCATCTGCGGTGATGAATGGCAGGTTGATTTCTGTTTCTTTGGAAGAAGACAGCTCGATCTTGGCTTTTTCTGCTGCTTCCTTCAGACGCTGGAGAGCCAGCTTGTCGGAACGCAGGTCAATGCCCTGTTCGCGTTTGAATTCGTCTGCCAGGAAGCCGATGATGCGGTTATCAAAGTCTTCACCACCCAGGAACGTATCCCCGTTGGTGGATTTCACTTCGATCACGCCGTCAGAAATTTCCAGCACGGACACGTCAAACGTACCGCCACCAAGGTCATAAACCGCAACCGTACCGCCGCTTTTCTTTTCCATGCCATAAGCAAGGGCAGCAGCCGTCGGTTCGTTGATGATACGCAGCACTTCAAGACCAGCAATACGGCCTGCATCTTTGGTTGCCTGACGCTGTGCGTCGTTAAAGTAAGCCGGAACCGTAATAACGGCCTGCGTTACTTTTTCACCAAGGTAAGCCTCAGCCGTTTCTTTCATCTTGCCGAGCACGAAAGCGGAAATCTGGGAAGGGGCATATTTTGTGCCGCGCGCTTCCACCCATGCATCCCCATTGTCACCTTTGACAATGGCGTAGGGCACCATTTCCTTGTCTTTCTGCACGGTAGCGTCATCAAAACGACGACCGATCAGACGCTTTACAGCATACAGCGTGTTGGTTGGGTTGGTAACGGCCTGACGTTTTGCAGCCTGACCCACCAGCATTTCACCACCTTCAGTGAAAGCCACCATAGACGGCGTGGTGCGTGCACCTTCGCTGTTTTCAATAACCCGGTTTTCGCTGCCTTCACGTACGGATACGCAGGAGTTGGTTGTACCAAGGTCAATACCAATAACTTTACTCATATCTTCATTCTCCTTCAGCGACCCTGCCTGGCCCGAAGCACCGGGCGGGGTCCTAATCTCTCTGCCGTACCCTTTAATGCGGGGCGGCGTGAGTGTTGAACCTGATGTATGGTGTGCCCCAGTGCGTTTCAAGTGCAGCGCAAGGGGTTGGGCAACAAAATTATTACCCCACCATACGGTAAGTCTGTGCCGTGTTTACTCCGGCGCTTTTGCAACCACAACCATGGCTGGTTTGAGCAGGCGGCCGTGCAGGGTCCAGGTTGGGGTCCAGGCCTGCATAACTGTGCCGGGCGTGTGGTCCGGGCTTGGCTGTTCTGCCATAGCCTGATGCAGGTTGGCGTCAAACACCTTACCCTGCGGGTCATCACACTTCACGCCGTGACGCTCCAAAATGGAGATGAAAGAGCGTTCCGTGCTTTCAATGCCTTCACGCATTTTGGTCAGCACGCTGTCTTCCCCTTCCTGCGCGGCAGGCAGGTTGTGCAGGGCGCGGCGCAGATTTTCTGCTGCTTCCACAACGTCACGGGCAAATTTCTGCACCGCGTACTGCCGGGCATCATCCACGTCACGTTTGGCGCGGGTGCGCAGGTTCTGGTTCTCTGCTTCGGCACGCAGCCATTTTTCCTTGAACTCGGCAGCTTCCTGCTCAAGTTTCTGGGCTGCATCATCCGCCGGAGCGGCTGGGTCTGCGTGGTCTTCCGCTTCAGGAGCTACCGCGTCCTGATGCTGGAAAATCTTTTCGGCGTCGGTCGGCTCAGCCGGCTGGGCGCCGTGTGTCTGGTCTGTGTCGTGGGTCATGCCCTATGAAGTAAGCAACACACCCAAAACCGACAAGACCCAGAGGGTCGTTCCTGTGTCGATTTTACACGACGCGCTACCCGTGCTTCAAAAACACAGGCAAGAGAAAAATTGCGCCTAGTGGCGTAAGCAAAGCAATGCGCGTATGCTAACAGGCTTGCGTTGATGGCGAGGAAGGACACGCACACAATGGTAGAGCGGACCAAGCAGACAATCGCGCTGGTTGACGATGACCGCAATATCCTGACCTCGGTACAAATGACTCTGGAAGCAGAAGGCTTTCAGGTGCGCACCTATACCGATGGCGAATCGGCCTTGCAGGGGTTGACTGCCTACCCGGTCGATCTGGCCGTATTGGATGTCAAAATGCCCCGCATGGACGGTATGGAACTATTGCAGCGTTTGCGGGCACGCTCCCACCTGCCGGTTATCTTTCTGTCCTCCAAGGACGAAGAAGTAGACCAGTTGATGGGCCTGCGCCTTGGGGCGGATGATTATATTACCAAACCTTTCTCACAAAGGTTGTTACTAGAGCGCATACGCGCCCTGTTGCGCCGGAACGAGGTAAGCCGGGCAGAAGCCAGCGGAACCCCTGTTGGGGGTGCACTGGTGCGCGGGTCTCTCTCCCTTGATGAGCTGCGCCATAAATGCACCTGGAACGGGCAGGATGTCCCTCTGACCGTAACGGAGTTCCTATTGGTCAAAACGCTGGCCATGCGCCCCGGCCTTGTGAAGTCCCGCGACCAGTTGATTGACGCTGCCTATGGGGACACCGTGTATGTGGATGACCGGACCATTGACAGCCACATCAAACGGGTTCGCAAAAAATTCCGACAGGTGGACGATAACTTCAACCAGATTGAAACCCTGTACGGTATTGGCTACCGCTACCGCGAAGACTGAGCACCGGCCATGACCCGCCGGACCCGCATGTCTGTCTCCTCGTCACTGACCCGCCTGCGTAGCCTGCGCAGACCGGGGCAGAGCACACTGGAAGGCGGCGGAAAACCCCCGCTACCGCATGATCCCTCCCGCAAACGGCTGGTTTCTCCGCTCATGCGGCGCATCATGCTGGTTAATATCCTGCCCTTGGCCCTGCTGGCCGTGACCATGCTGTTCCTGAACCAGTTCCGGAACAGTCTGCTAGCAACCGAGGTCACAGCCCTGCGCGAACAAGCCCGCATTTATGCCGGGGCCTTGGGGGAAAGTGCTGTGCGGAGTGGCAAGGGCCGCAACACAGACCCGGATGGCGGTTTCAAGCTGGAATCGTCTCCGGCAAGCCGGATGCTGCTCCGCCTGACGGAACCAAGCCCGAGCGCCCATGCCCGCCTGTTTGCGCCCGATGGCCAACTGGTGGCAGATAATCTGGCTGACCTTCCTGGGGCAGTTATTCCAGCGGTTGGCGCACCGCCCCGCAAGGGAGACCACGTCTCTCCCCGCTCCATGCACACTATTCCACTGGACGAACCGGGCTTTTTTGAACGGGCTTTGACGTGGATATGGACGAACCATAACTCTGACATTGTCACTCTGGGCACAAACGAGGCCGATATTCCCGCAGACCCGGCCCACCCGACAGAGGCCCGTGGTCCGGATGTTCGCCCTCCACCTGAAGCGCCCCCCTATATTCGCCGCACAGCCAATGGGCGGCTGATTATCACGGTGGCTGAACCTGTCATTCATGATGGGCATACTGTCGGGATTATCCAGTTGACCCGCACGGCCTCTCAGGTCGATCGGTCAGTGTTTGCTATCCGTTCCTCGATTCTATCGCTGTTTCTGATGGTGCTGATTATTACCGTGCTGCTGTCATGGTATCTGTCCCTCACCATTGCACGGCCATTGCTGCGGTTGGCGACCTCCGCACAAGTCATGCGCGAATCCTCCGGCCGGACCGGCACGGTTCCTGCCCGCCTGTTGGCACGGCAGGATGAAATTGGTGATGTAGCACGCGCCTTGCAGGCTAGCGCGCAGGCGCTGTGGAAGCGCATGGATGCCATTGAACGCTTTGCAGCGGATGTCAGCCACGAGATCAAGAATCCGCTCTCCTCCATCCGCTCAGCCATTGAGACCCTGTTGCGGATTGAAGATCTGAACCAGCAACGCCGCCTGCTCACTATCATCAATCAGGACGTGCGGCGGCTGGACAGGCTGATTACTGACATTTCAGACGCCAGCCGGCTGGACGCGGAAATGTCCCGCGCCAAAGTGGAGCCTGTCTCCATCATGCCACTCCTCTCGGTTCTGGCAGAAATCCATCAGGCAACACGCAAAGAAGGTCAGCCGGAGATTGTCACGGAAATTGAGGGGGATACGGCGGAAAACCCGCTTCGTGTTCTGGCAGTGGAAGATCGACTAGTGCAGGTTTTACGCAACCTGATTGGCAATGCCATCTCCTTCTCCCCCCCGAACAGCCGCATTGTTCTGGAGGCAAGGCCCGTGGGTACTATGGTAGAGTTGGCGGTGAGCGATGAAGGGCCGGGCATTCCGCAAGCCAAGCTGGATTCCATTTTTGACCGGTTTTATTCAGAACGCCCAAAGAACGAGAATTTCGGCCAGCATTCCGGTCTTGGCCTGTCCATCAGCCGTCAGATTGTGGAAGCCCTGCATGGCACCATAGCGGTTGAGAACCGACACAACGCGCAGGGCGGCGTTGATGGGGCGCGGTTTGTTGTGCGCCTACCGCGCCAGCTAAGCCCGCCTACTGCTTAAGGCAGCCGCTCTCAGTCAGCCTGCTCGTTGGCTTCTATACAAAACTCAAATTCAATATCCGCATGCGGTGCGGGCAGAGCCTTGACCCATATAAGCGTAACGGAAGGTGCTATGCTGGAAAACATATGCCGTAGGATAGGCGCGCAGGTGTGAAATTCTGCTGCATTGGCAATCAAATATACCACACGGGTAACATCTGACAGGCTCAGCCCCTGTGCACGCAATGCGGCAAGGCCGTGATCGAGCGCCTCCTGGCATTGCTCCGCCATACTCTGCCCTTCAGGGGCACCGGAGCGCAAACCTGTCAGCCTGAGACCACCGGAAACATGCTCTACCCGCCCTATACCGCTGGTGTGCGCGCCATACTGAGACTGTGCCGGATTAACCATATTTTAAAAATGCACCCCACCCTGTCTGTCACACACAGTAGAATTTGTTGTGTGCCGTTAACAATACCACGCCATGCTACATGTGTCATGCACAGGACGCAGCCTCGCTCTGCCCGGTCAATAAACCACTGACATATTGCGTAACAGGGGGTGAGCCGAGCATACTGTGTCAGGCATTCACAGCAACACTACGTCCGGTCAGGTGGGACCCCATGACACCCTATTATATAACAGGCTCTGGAAAGGACATGTCCTGATGTGCGCGGCTGACCCTTATACCCCACGGCGCATCCTACTTGTATCTGGCCTGTCCGGTGCCGGGAAATCTTCCATCCTGCGTATTCTGGAAGACCTTGATTATGAGGTGATTGATAACCCCCCGCTGGGCATGCTGGATGATATTGTAGCGAGAGCCGAGCAACCCATCGCTATTGGTGTGGACTCGCGCACCCGTGGGTTTGACCCATCCGCCGTGCTGGAAGCTGTTGCACGGCTGCGCATTAATCCGGCTCTTGCTGTTGAGTTGATTTACGCCACGGCCGAAGAAAGCGTCCTGCTGCGCCGCTATACCGCTACACGCCGCCGCCACCCACTGGCCGCACATGGCAGCGTAAAAGACGGCATTGACGATGAAATTGCCCTGACCGCCCCCCTGCGCACCGCGGCTGATCTGGTGATTGATACCTCTGACATGCCACCGCCAGAACTGCGCCGGTTTGTGGAAAGCCGCTTCAGCCCTTGGCAGGCCCGTTCTGGCCAAGGGCTGACAGTTGCCTTGATGTCCTTTGCCTTCCCCGCCGGGCTACCGCGGGAGGCAGATATTGTGTTTGATGCCCGTTTTTTACAGAACCCGCATTACGACCCACAATTGGCCCCAAAAACCGGGCTGGATACTGATGTGGCAGAGTATGTTGCCAAAGACCCTGATTATCCGCAGTTTCTGAACCAGATTCACGCCATGCTGCAACTGGTGCTGCCCCGCTTTGTGCAGGAAGGCAAGAAATACGCCACTATTGCCATTGGATGCTCAGGGGGGCGGCACCGCTCCGTCACCTTGGTAGAAGCATTGGCAGAGCGGCTCTCAGCTCCAGATGGTATGGGTCATTATAAAGGGTCGGGCCAGTGGCCTATCATGATCATGCATCGGGAACTGGCGCGGCAGGGCCTAAGCGGCTGGCGATGGGCACGCAAACCGGTTGATACCGCAAGTAGCTGAACTCTTCACGCCCCTTAGTGAGGCCCATCAGCGCTTGATGCTGTCTGCCGCAACAGGAAGTGCGGCGAGCACTCTTGCTATTTTCTCGTGTCTGGTTGTGACAGTAAAGCCTGCCATAAGGCATACTGACTGTTTCTCAACGAGACACAGAAATTTTCAGGTGATTTTATAAATGCACGATAAATTCGGAAATTTTCAATTTTTTTGTGAAACGTTAAGCATAGCTTAGCCACCGTTTGTTCATTGGCCTGCTCAGAGCACAGCCTCTCCATTTCAGACAGACCTATAAAAAAACCTGAAACCGAAAGACTTTGTGAGAAAAATTTTACGGCCTTGAAAAAATAACAAAGCCGTAAAAAAGTAGATTTTTAGATGTTATTTTTTAAATTCTGACGGAGATATGTCAGCTTTTACACCTCCAAAATGCGCCAGAATGTAGGACGACAATGCGGCAAGCTCATCCGCCGTGTAGCCTTTTTCAAAGCTTGGCATAAACACTTTACCTTGGTCTGTTTCCAAACTTGTGCCTGTTAAAAGCACTTGTACGATATTACTACCCGCAGGGTCAGAAACACTATGTGCACCCGCCAGCGCGGCCCAGTCGGACTGACGCCCCAATCCATTTGCAAGGTGGCAGCCTGCACATGCCTGTGCAAACAGTTCCTCTCCCCTTTTATACGCTGTTGAAATAGAGGGTTTTGCGGAGGGCATATCTTGCGCTATGGGGCCTTTGGCAATTGGCGCAATGCTCCTGAAATATGTCACCATGGCGGAAATATCGCTGGGCGTCATATAACGCAGTCCGTGCTCAACTGCTTCTGCCATGGGGCCAGACGCCGCCCCTCTGCCCACAGCTTTGCCGGTAGACAGGTAGGAGGAGAGTTGCTCATCCGTCCAGTTACCTAGGCCATGCTCTTTGTCTGATGTCAGGTTATAGGCTTTCCATCCAACCTGAACAGCACCCGCATAAGCCTTGCTGCTTAAACCATACGTGAAATTGCGGGGTGTATGGCACTGACTGCAATGACCGAGGGCTTCTGTCAGATAAGCGCCGCGGTTCCATTCTGGTGAGCGGTTGGCTTCCGGCTGGAACCGTTTGTTGGGATTGTTCAGCAAGTTCCAGAATATCATGCCCCATCTCTGATTAAACGGAAATACCAGTTTGTTTTGTGGTATTTCTGCTTTTTCAGGGTGGAGACTGAACAGATACGCCTTGATTGCCAGAGCATCTTCGTCACTCAACAAGGTGTAAGCGGTATAAGGCATAACGGGGTATAAATGCTTGCCGCCACGGCCCACGCCTTCGCGTAGCGCCTTTAGCCATTCTGCGTCTGTGTACTGGCCAATACCGCTTTGGGTGTCAGGAGTAATATTGACCGCATAAACAGTGCCAAAAGGCAGAGGAAAAGGCCGCCCCCCTGTCAGTTTTTTGCTGTCCGGGGCTGTATGGCACGCTGCACAGTCAGCAGCACGAAACAGATATTCGCCTTTTTTGACTATATCGTTTTGATTGGGTGCCGAGGGAGCAGCCGTTTGGCCAAAAGCCGTATGGCTCCCCATCCCGACCACAAGGCTCGTGAGTAAAGCGTAACGTAACAGCATTACACGGCATCCTTTCCAAATTGCTTGGCAAAGGGGATGCGACGCAACCGTTTGCCCGTGGCAGCAAATAATGCATTGGCCAGCGCTGGAGCTGCCGCAACTGTGCCCACCTCACCAATCCCACCAATTTTTGCGTCCGCATCTGGCAGAATATGGACATGAATATCAGGCGCTTCACTCAGGCGCATCATACGATAGTTATGAAAATTTGACTGCTCAACACGTCCATTTTTCAAAGTAATTTCATTGTAAAGCGCCATGGTAAAACCAAAAATCAGCCCGCCCTGTATTTGGGACACAACCCCATCTGGAAAAACAACAGGGCCACAATCAACAGCACTATGTGCGCTGAGAATATGAATTTGACCGTCCTTCTCAACTTTGGCCTCAACAACTGTCGCTGCCCACGTTTCGAACGAATGGTGCAAGGCCACGCCCATGCCATGCCCCTCTGGCAACGGTTTGCCCCAGCCTGACTGCTTTGCCACCTCATCAAGTAGTTTTATGGCACGCGGTTGATGCGCGGCCAGTTTTTTGCGTAGGGTCAGAGGGTCCTGACCCGCTTTATGGGCAAGCTCATCAACCATGCTTTCCACCACAAAAACATTGTGGGTTGGCCCAACCCCACGCCACCAGAGTGTGGTGAGGGCTTCTGGCTCATGCCTGACAAATTCCACCAACTGGTCAGGGATAGTGTACGGCGTTTCTGCAGCACCTTCCACGGCATCCGGGTCAAGCCCGTGGTCCATGTCAGAAGGTGACCAGCGCGCGGAGACCGATGAGCCTGTTGTTCTGTGGTGCCAACCGCTGACGGTCCCCTCGTTCGTCAGTCCGGCAGAAATTCGGTCATAGTAGTAAGGCCGAAACTGATCCTGTGTGATGTCTTCTTCCCGTGTCCAGATCAACTTAACGGGATAGGAAACCTGTTTTGCAAAATGTGCGGCCTGACCAATGGAGTTTGAATCAAGCCGTCTGCCAAACCCTCCACCGATAAGATGGTTATGGATGAAAATTTTCTCGAGTGGCAGACCTGTTGCATCGGCCACTTCTTGCCTTGCGCGGCCGGGAACCTGTGTGCCTACCCATACATCCGCACCATCGGGCCTGATGTGCAATGTGGTATTAATAGGTTCCAGCGCTGCATGAGCCAGAAAGGGAAGTTCGTAAACAGCATTTATCCGCGTATGAGCATTCCGTAACGCATCCTGCGCGTTGCCGCGCTTTACCGCAGTTACACCAGACTGGTCTGATGCTTTTTTCATGTCCGCAATAATATCTTCTGTCGAGGTCGTGCTGTTTTTGCCGTAATCCCACTCAGGGCTGGCCATTTCCAACCCTTTTATGGCAGCCCACATATGATCGCCTATGACTGCTATGGCGTCTGGCAGCGTCAAAACCTCAACCACACCCGGCACAGCAAGAGCAGCCTGCTTGTTGTAGCCGGTAAGATGACCACCTTTGACAGGACATGCCATAATGCGGCCAATCTTCATGCCCGGTATTTGTGCATCTATACCAAAGCGGGCAGACCCATTGGTCTTTGCTTTGGTATCAACCCTGCGGGGGCTTGTGCCGATAAGCGTAAAGTCAGCCGGTGATTTTAGAGTGACTTTTTCCGGAACTGGCTGATGGCTCGCAAGATCTGCAAGTTCGCCATAAGAAAGGCTTTGCCCGGTAGCCTGATGACTAACGCGGCCTTCGTGAGCCTTGCAGCCTGCGGCCTCCACGCCCCAACGCTGGGCGGCGGCGGCTATCAGCATCATACGGGCTGCAGCGCCAGCTTCCCGCAAATAGACCCAGCAATGGCGAGTGGAGGATGATCCCCCAGTTTCTTCCTCGCTCGCCCCTTTATCAATATAGGCAGGGTCCGCCGGGGCGGCTTCAACCTGTACCTGATCCAGACCGACCTCCAGCTCTTCAGCCAGAAGCATCGCAAGACCCGTATAAATACCTTGGCCCATCTCAACATGAGACATAACAAGGGTTATGGCCCCCTGTGATGGCACACGGATAAAGGCATTCGGTTTAAAAAGACTGCCCGTTAACGTATCTTGCGCCTGCGCAGTTTGAATAAGCGGCAAACCGGGCAGAAAAGTGGAAAGCAGCAACCCGCCGCCAGCACTCAATGCCCCTCCAATAAATGCGCGCCTTGATGCGGAAACGGTTTTTGTTTTTTCAGACGTCATGAGAAGCTGCTTTATGAATAGCTTTACGAATACGTACATAGGTGCCGCAGCGGCAGATATTGCCTGCCATCGCATCATCTATCTCCGCATCACTAGGGTGCGGTGTTTTCTGTAAAAGGGCTGTTGCCGTCATGATCTGTCCGGACTGACAATAACCGCACTGGATAACTTCCTCATCCAGCCAGGCCTGTTGTACACGGGCACCTGCCTCTGTCTGGTTAATGGCTTCTATGGTCGTAATGTCGCGTCCGGCCACGGACTGTACGGTCAGAAGGCAGGACCTGACAGGCTGTCCATCTATGTGCACGGTGCAGGCTCCGCATTGCGCAACCCCGCACCCATATTTTGTACCCGTAAGATGCAAAATATCTCTTAAAATCCAGAGCACAGGCATATCGCCCGTCACATCTACCGTGTGAAGGGTGCCGTTCACCTTGAGATCAAACTTCATACATGCAAGTCCGCTATAAACAATGAAATATAGTTGTATTTATTATATACATTATTACAAAAAATTAAAGTGGCAATTATTTGAGGAGTTCCCGTAATTAATAATCAAACTATTTATAAAATATTAATTTATACTTTCTTATGCAGCAGCACATACGGTTGCACGGTAGCCGTGAGTCCATATCCCCCCATGCTGCCGCTGTAAAACTGTGGCAGTGATTTGCCTTTTTCAGCCAACCGCCATAGAAAAACTTTACCTGCCAACGAGAGCAAAAGAGCAAGATGCCATTTTACGAATGGCAAGACTTGAAAAATAAAAATATTTTTGTGATCCTTAGGCTCACAAGAGCAGAACTTTTGCAATGTTTCTGCGTCTTTATTTGCGTTCAATTTTCCAGACACAAAATTGTTCGTACGGCATCATGCAGAATGTTGCCATGTGCTTAACTGTAGCCAGAAGGTGATTATTTTTTCTTATGCCGCTTTCCGCAACCACGCTGACTCAAGACCCTGTGGCGGTCTCCATTCAAAAGGAAATCACGCCCTACGTCTCCTCTTTCAGAGAGTGGTTAAGTTGGCTACCGGCCCCTTTTGTGTCCCTGCTGGTGCTAGCCCTTGTTGGGCTGGTGGCAGGCCTGATCAGCCGTCTGGTAACAGACCGCATCCTTATGCGTCTGCCGGGCAGCAAAGGCGCGGCTGTACGCTCCTTCACCAAAGCGCTACGGCAGCCAGTGCGGTTGAGCATCATGATTTTGGCTATGGGTGTGGCACTGCCTGTCAGTGGCCTGCACAGCGCCTTGCAGGACGGAGTGGGGCACCTGTTGCTCATCTCCTTCGTTGCGGTCATGGGCTATGGGATTCTCATGACTGTGCGCGTGATCTCGGACGCCTATCTGACCCGTTTTTCTGAAGCCGATCAGGAAGACGATATTCTGGCCCGCAAGCATGCCACGCAGTTCCGGCTACTGCGGCGTATGGCAGAAATTCTGATTTGCGTTCTGACCATCGGGGCAGAACTGATGTCTTTTGAACCGGTGCGGGAATATGGCCTCAGCCTTTTTGCCTCGGCTGGTGCTGCGTCTCTTATTGCGGGTCTGGCGGCACGGCCCATTCTGGCCAATCTGTTCGCCGGGGTTCAGATTGCCATGACACAACCCATCCGTATGGGAGATCTGATTGCCTTTGAAGGCGATTGGACATGGGTGGAGGAAATTACCTCTACCTACGTCGTACTCCGCGCATGGGACTGGCGGAGACGCATTGTGCCCATAGCCTATTTTCTGGACACGCCTTTTCAGAACTGGACTTATAATTCTGCCGAACTAATCGGTGCTGTATTCCTGTATGTGGACTACCGCGCCCCCGTGGACAGAATACGCGCCAAATTGGAAGAAATTGTGCGCGGTTGCCCCCAATGGACAGGAAAAGACTTCAGTGTGCAGGTCGTAGACTGCAACCAGCACATCGTGACTATTCGCATGACCGCCAGCGCACGCACCGCCATAAGAAGTTGGGATTTACGCTGTGAAGTGCGAGAAAAAATTATCCGATGGATGTGTGAGGAATGCCCTGAGGCGCTGCCCCGCACCCGCTTTGCCATGACGCCAGCAGAACTGAGCGCCACCCAGCCGCCCCTTACGCAGCCTATACCTCCCGGCGCAGGAACCCCGCCTGTTGGACCATTGGGACTGTTTGATAACGCGCCAGCCCTCAGTCCGTCTTCAACCCCGCCGGACCCCAGCGTATTTCGGCCTCTTTAAAAAAATGGCAGCCCCTTAAAAAGAGGCTGCCATTGATAAAAATACCTTACGTTAGGCTAGCAGGTTAGTCCTGCGTGATCTGGTCAAACACGCCATGGTCCGCAAAATGTTTCTTCTGCACAGCGGCCCAGCCCCCAAGGCTGGCAACATCAAATGTCTCGACCTTCGGGAAAACGCTGGCGGTTTCTGCTGCTATGGCAGGATCTACCGGGCGGAAGTAATGCTTGGCACCAATCCGTTGACCGGTGGGAGAAAACAGGAAATTGACATAAGCCTGTGCCGCAGCCTGTGTGCCATGCTGTGCAACATTTTTGTCCACCACAGCGACAGGGGGTTCAGCCAGAATGGTCAGTTTGGGCACGACAATATCAAACCGGTCCGGCCCAATATCCTTGGCGGCCAGCAGGGCTTCATCTTCCCACGCCAGCAGCACATCCCCCAAGCCACGCTGAACAAAGCTGTTGGTAGCGCCACGTGCGCCGGTGTCCAGCACAGGCACATGCTTGAATAACTGCTTGAGATACGCACGTGCTGTGTCTTCAGACCCGCCGGGCTGGTGCAGCGCCCATCCCCATGCCGCCAGATAATTCCATCGTGCGCCGCCAGACGTTTTGGGGTTAGGGGTTACAATTTTGACGTCATCCCGGATCAAATCAGACCAATCCTGAATATGTTTGGGGTTCCCCTTACGCACCAGAAAAACAATAGTGCTGGTATATGGCGTTGAGTTATGGGGCAGGCGTTTTTGCCAGTCTGTTGCCAGAAGGCCGTGCTGAGCCAGCACATCAATATCATACGCCAGACCAAGCGTTACAATATCAGCCGGAGCCCCTTCCAACACGGAGCGGGCCTGTGCACCGGAGCCGCCGTTGGAGGTCCGTACAAATACGCTGCTACCAGCGTGATCCTTGCTGTATGCGGCGGCAAAAGCCTTATTGATCTCCGCATACAACTCGCGCGTTGGGTCGTACGAGACGTTGAGCAGAGTGGCTGTATCCGCCAGTGCCTGCTGGTGCAGTGTAAGCCCGGATGCCGCGCCGCCAGCAGCCAGTAGGGCTGCGGTTAAAACCTTACGCCGTGAGAAAAGACCAGACACGGTTTTTGCCCCCTGTTCCATTCTGACACCCCGGCTGTTTGTAAGGTTAAAGCCGGGATAGTGATTGCCTGTTAAATTCCACGCTATCACTCGCGTATTTCGCGTCAAGATAAAACACAAGTTTTTGTGTTTTTTTATAACTTATTTTACCGGCATTTTTAGCAGAAGAGTGCTTTTTCCACACTTAAACCCACGCAGCGGATACACCGCAAACCATTCTGCGGCCAAAAATACACAGTCGATATATACGAATAAGAATGTTAATTTTTGATCATTGCGGTTTGTTCTTGTTTGTGTATTTATTTTTATATCGTTTTTTATCGTGTTTTATAGTGTTTGCAGGGTCTCCATGGTTGGCTTTCAGGCTTCAGCAGTTTCGCGGTTCTGTGTTCTTGCCTCTTCATCTGCTGCATGTCTGGCGGTTGCCTTACTGCGCCCGGCCGCGGCCCAAACACCTGCGCCAACAGCCCAGCCAGCACCAGCCGCCGTCGCTACCAAGGGCACACCTGCCACACCCGCCAAAGCGCGGGAGACCATTACAGTGCACGCCCCCCCATTGCCCAACATTGTATTGTATCCACACGCCACACCAACCGGGCAGCCCATCCGCACGACCGGTGCACAAGGCCGAACCTCTGGCAGGCAATATGACTGGGGCGTATTCAACCGTGGCAACGGGGAAGCCGCAGGCTTTGGCCCGGTAGGGCAATACGGCGTTGCTCCATGGGCAGAGGACTGGAGCCGCCTGCGCGACAAAAGCAAACGGACAGACCCTCTGGATGTTCTTAAATTTATTGCCCTGAACGAAAACAAAACCATATGGCTCAGTTTTTCAGGAGAAACCCGCCTGCGGAACTGGTTTGAAAGTCGCCCCAATCTGGGCACACAGCACAATAATGATTCCGGGCGTTTTGGCGTGCGAAACCTGTATGGCGCGGATTTACACCTTGGCGAGCACGTGCGTTTTTTTGGGCAACTGGTCAATGCAGATGCAGGCGGCTGGAACGGGTATGGATATGGGAGCACCTACAGGAAACGGCTTGATGCACAGCAGGCTTTTGTAGAAACACGTTGGAACATGTTTGGTGCAAAAAGCGGCTTCATGTTTGGGCGGCAGCAATTTGTGGGAGCGCCTTCCTACATGCTTTACAGCCGTGAAACACCGAATGTTCCGCTCTCATGGAATGGCTTTCGGGGTTATATGGTCTGGCCACGCTTCCGCATTGACGGGTGGGACTTTGTGCAGACAAATGATTCCTACACAAAAATGTTCCATGATACTGAAAACTATAATACCCGCCTGTATGGTTTTAACATGACATGGGCCCCGCCAGATGGGCACTTCATGGGGGATAGAAGCTACTCATTTCTGGATGCTTTTTATGTTGGCTACAAACTTTCGGGCTCAGGTGGTGCAATAGCTGGCCCCAACAACACAAGCAATAATGGGTCCAACACGCGCAACAACTTTGGGGTGCGCTGGCACGGGCTGGCCGGGCCGTTTGAATTTTCGTTAGGCGGGATTTGGCAGGGTGGGGTTTTCCGTTATGCCAAGACTGATCAGGCACGTAATGTCAGCGGTTATGCCATTAATACGCTTGTGGGTTACCGTATTCCCAAAGATCGTTTCCATACCTTTATGGGTGTGCAGACAGACGTGTATTCCGGCGGCAACAAGGATAAGAAGAACGGTACAATCGGCACCTATATCTCCCCTTTTAACCCTCAGACCAATTATCTGGACACCACAACCTATATGACCGGCTCTAACCTGATTAGTGTTGCCCCGCTTATACGCGCAACATTTTTCAAATCTGTCAGCTTACAGGTCAAATACCCGCTCTTCTGGCGGTATAGTACACAAGACCCCATTTACCGCTCATCAGGGTTTTATAAATTTGCCCATGATTTTGATGGCAAGTTTATTGGCATGGCACCGCAGGCTTCTCTTGCGTGGCAGATCACGCAGCATCTGTCCTGGACGCAATATGTATCGCGCTTCATGACCTCTAACGCCCTGAACAAGGCGGGAGGGTCCAGCGCGACCTATTACCAGTCCAACTTTGTGTTCAGGTTTTAAACCCCGCCTTCAGGCGTGACCCGTCTGACCTGTAAGCTGCACCGGGTCCAGATTAATGGCGGCAAGAGCCTGCCGCCATTTACCATCAAAATCCTGCCCAAACACAATCTCCGGTGTGGCGGGGGCTACCAGCCACGCATCCTGTTGCAGGATTTCTTCTTCCAACTGTCCGGCAGACCAACTGGCATGACCCATAGCCAGTAGCGCATTACGCGGGCCTGCCCCCTCCGCCAAAGTTTGCAGCACGGCAAGAGACGCACTGAGTGTTACGTCTGGCGTAATTGCTAGCCCGCCCTCACTTTCCCAGTCGGAGGAGTGCAGGACAAAACCATGCGTTACGTCTAGCGGTCCTCCGGCACTTACCCCAATGCGGCGTAGCGGCGGCACGGGCGTAATGTGCAACTGTTCCAGCAGTTCATCCAAACCGGGAGCGGGCAAACGCCGGTTGACGACAAACCCCATAGCCCCGCCATCCACCGTATGGGCGCATAGGTAAATAACAGTGCAGGCAAATGGGGTGTCACCCAAGGCTGGAGATGCAACCAGAAGCTGGCCAGCGAGAGACGGAACCTGATCCGCCATAGGGGAGGATGAAGTATGATGCCGAGAAGCCATATGTTCGATATGCGACCGGCTTTGCGTTTTGGCAACCTTTGTCTGCTACGCTAACCGCTGGCCAGATGGGAGCATAAGGGACATGCCGAGTGTGAGAGACGCCTATGCGAGAGGCCACGTCTCTCTTGAAAGATAAAAATTTGAACGTTTTTACAAATTTTTTATTCGGTTGTAATGTCGGCCCATCATAAGGGAACCATCATGAATAAACTGACCAAATTCCTGCACATCCTTGATAGCTACCATATTACAGAAGGCGATAAATTCCGCCTGAAAGATCATAACCCCAATGATGACGGGAATCTGGGTTTAACCAAGGAGGATGGGTCCGAGCTGCTGAAAGAGGTCAAGCATCGCTTACAGGACCTACAGGAACTGCTTTACGCCAACCAGAAACAGTCTGTTCTGATTATTCTGCAAGGCATGGATGCCGCAGGCAAGGACGGTACAATCAAGCACGTTATGTCCGGCGTTAACCCGCAGGGTGTGTCTGTGGCCTCTTTCAAACAACCCGGCCCGACTGATCTGCTGCATGGTTTTTTATGGCGTATTCATGCTGCGGCCCCACAGGCCGGGCGCATCGTCATTTTTAACCGCAGCCAGTATGAAGATGTGCTGGTAACCCGTGTTCACCCTGAACTGCTAGACCGCGAACACCTGACCGGCCCAATTGATACGCCGGAATTCTGGGAAGGCCGCTATAAGGACATTCGCCACCTTGAGCATTACTTCTCCCGCCAAGGCACGCTGGTCCTGAAATTTTTTCTGAACATCTCGGCAGATGAACAGAAAGAACGCCTGCTCTCCCGTTTGGAAGAGCCAGAAAAACGCTGGAAGTTTTCCTCGTCTGACCTCAAGGAACGCGAATACTGGGACCAGTACCAGACAGCCTATGAGGATGCCATTCAGGCTACGGCTCGCCCGTATGCACCATGGATTATCGTGCCTGCCAACCACAAATGGTATGCAAGACTGGTGGTTATTGGCACCATTATTCGTGCCCTGACACACCTGCAACTGCAACTCCCTCAGCCTGCGCCGGACGTTACCAAGCGGCTGGATGATTACCTTGCACGACTGAAAAACGAAAAATAACGTCGTCCCAAGGAGTATCGGCCTGTTGCGAAACGGGCCGATGTTTCTTACAGACGTTTACCCCATGCTGTGGCCGTCCCGGACGGTGGACCATGGCTCCGCCAGAACAAAGGTTATTCCCCCTATGGTTGCCCCCGCTTTTTTACGCCCCCTGCTGGCTGCGGGCCTGCTTACGCTTACAGCTCTCCCTTATTCCGTAGCGGCACAGGCTGAACCTACCGCAACGGTTCCGGCAAGCTGTGATAACCGTGATTTTCTGGCTAAGCAGTTTGCTTTTGAAAATGGCGGCTCCAAAGCGGATGTGCCGGTGCATATTTGCGGTACCGTGCTGGCAGTGAGCCCCAAAGCCAAGCGCACACGCAGCGGTTGGCATGGCTATTTTTATGTGGCTGTTACGCCTTCTATTTCCATCCGCATTGTCTCCGGTCTGGATGAAATGAAAGCTCCGAACTGGCCTTGGGTTACAAAAGGCGATCAGGTGGAAGTTGTGGGCCGGTATTATTACGACTCCATCCGCCGTCAGGGCATTGACTGGACGCATCATGGCACAGGCTGGTCATGGCCCGTGCCGGGTTATGTCACTGTAAACGGCCACAAATACGACTGAGCCTTCACGTTCCACAAATATGGAAAAGGCCAGTCCGTATGGTGCGGACTGGCCTTTTTTCATTGCCGACTGGTGGGAAGAGGCTGCCGTTACCCGGCTGCTTCTTCCTCATGTTTTGTGCTGCGCTCCTTACCAGACCCGTCAGCCCGGTCGGGTGTGTTGCTTTCGATAATATCGAAGGTCAACGCACCGTTTTTCAGACCGATCTTGACCGCGCCACCTTTGGTCAGCTTGCCAAACAGCAGTTCTTCCGCCAGCGGTTTCTTCAGCTCTTCCTGAATAACGCGGCCCAGTGGGCGTGCACCATACAGGCGGTCATACCCACGCTCTGCCAGCCACTCCTTGGCTGCGGAAGACAGTTCCAGCGTCACGTTGCGGTCTGCCAGTTGGGCTTCAAGCTGCAACACAAACTTCTCAACCACCCGGCCCACCGTTTCCGGCGTGAGGTTAGCGAACGGAATAATAGCGTCCAGACGGTTGCGGAATTCCGGGGTGAACAGGCGTTTAATGGCCTCTTCATCCTCACCCACACGGGTGTCACGCCCAAAGCCAATGGCTTCTTTACTCAGGTCTGCCGCACCGGCGTTGGTGGTCATGATCAGAATGACGTTTCTGAAATCCACCGTTTTACCGTTATGGTCTGTCAGGCGGCCATGATCCATAACCTGCAACAGCACGTTATAAAGGTCTGGATGCGCTTTCTCAATTTCATCCAGCAGCAGAACCGCATGCGGGTGTTGGTCAATGGCATCGGTCAGCAAACCGCCCTGATCAAACCCGACATAACCGGGAGGCGCGCCCAACAGACGGGAAATGGAGTGGCGCTCCATATATTCCGACATATCAAAGCGGATCAGTTCAATGCCTAGTGTTGCAGCCAACTGGCGTGCAACCTCGGTTTTACCAACCCCTGTCGGGCCAGAGAACAGATAGTTACCAATTGGCTTTTCAGGGTCACGCAAACCTGCACGGGACAGTTTTATGGCGTCTGACAAGGTATGGATGGCCTTGTCCTGCCCGAACACCATGTTTTTCAGGTCACGGTCCAGCGCGCGCAGCACTTCTTTATCATCAGCCGAGACACTTTTGGGCGGAATGCGGGCAATACGCGCAATAATGTCCTCAACATCCTTCAGGTTTACGGTTTTGCGCCGTTTGCCTTCTGGCAGAAGCATGCGGGATGCCCCGACCTCATCAATCACGTCAATGGCTTTATCGGGCAGTTTGCGGTCATGAATATACTTGGCAGCAAGTTCCACCGCGCCACGAATAGCCTCTTCCGTGTACCGCACCTTATGGTGTTTTTCGTAGCTGCTTTTCAGGCCACGCAGGATTTTGACCGTATCTTCAACAGACGGTTCAGGCACATCAATTTTCTGGAACCGACGCACAAGCGCACGGTCTTTTTCAAAGTGCTGGCGGAACTCTTTGTAGGTGGTCGAGCCAATGCAGCGCAACGTGCCCGCAGCCAGAGCAGGCTTGAGCAGGTTGGATGCATCCATCGCTCCACCAGAGGTAGAGCCCGCACCAATGACCGTATGGATTTCATCAATAAACAGGATGCCATTACGGTCCTGATCCAGCTCGGTCACTACGGCTTTCAGGCGTTCTTCAAAATCCCCGCGGTAACGGGTACCGGCCAGCAATGCCCCCATGTCCAGAGAATAGATGGTGGCTTTCAGCAACACTTCCGGCACATTGCCTTCTACAATACGGCGGGCCAGCCCTTCGGCAATGGCCGTTTTACCCACGCCGGGGTCACCCACATACAGGGGGTTGTTCTTGGTACGGCGGCACAGGATCTGGATAGTACGCTCAACTTCCTTATCCCGCCCAATGAGCGGGTCAACCTTGCCAGCCTGTGCTTTGGCATTGAGGTTGACGCAGTAAGTAGAGAGCGCTTCCTGATTTTTCTGTGTGCGGGCTTCCCCACGGTCCGGGTCTTCCCCTTTGTCAGGGCCGGACTCCGCATTGTTCTTGCCTGTTCCGGTAACCGGGCGGCGTGTGGAGCGGTCGGGTGCCTTGGCAATACCGTGCGACAGGAAATTAACGGCATCAAGCCGGGTCATGTCCTGCAATTGCAGGAAATAGACCGCATGGCTTTCACGCTCGGCAAACAGGGCAACAAGCACGTTAGCGCCTGTCACTTCATCACGCCCTGTAGATTGCACATGAATGGCCGCACGCTGGATAACGCGCTGGAAGGCCGCTGTTGGTTTTGGCTCGGTCGGGCGCTCAGATGCCAGCCCGGCCAGATCTTTATCCAGAAAATTCGTCAGGTCTGTCCGCAGGCGGTCAAGGTCGACCCCGCAGGCACGAAACACCGTCACAGCATCAGCATCATCAACCAGCGCCAGCAGCAGATGCTCCAGCGTTGCATATTCGTGGTGCCGTTCACCGGCTAAAATGAGAGCTTGATGTAGCGTCTGCTCCAGATTGCGTGACAACATGATGAGACGCTCCTTTCCCCGTTCTGCCAGAGTGTGGGCTAAGGATGCCTGCTTACTCTGGTGGCCTATTTTTCATATTTGGCCGCTTTGAGAGGAATTGCGAGTCAGAAAGCGCGTAAAAATTGCGCTATGACGATTTTTTTTCCTTAAGGCTCCGAAAAACTACAGATAATGCCAGCTTTCCCGCAAAGCAGGTGTTTACTCTTTTTCAATTGTGCATTGCAGGGGGTGTTGGTTCTGGCGTGCCAGATCCATCACCTGCGTAACCTTTGTTTCCGCCACCTCATAGGTAAACACACCGCACACGCCTACGCCGCGCTTATGCACGTTGAGCATGATGGCGGTGGCCTCATCTCTATTCTTGCTGAAAAAGCGCTCAAGCACATGCACAACAAATTCCATGGGCGTGTAGTCATCGTTGAGCATCAACACTTTGTACATGGAGGGCTTGCGGGTCTTGGGGCGGGCTTTCACCACAACGCCACTGTCAGTCCCGTCATCACCCGACTCCGCGCCACCACCCTGGCGGCGTGATGGACCATTGCCCGTGTGCAGAACAGTAAAAGAACGGGACGCCATCAGTACAGAACTCCGTTGCCAATTTTTAAGGAAGTGACCCTATACCACAATATTGGCATAGCATCCCACCGATGGAAGGGGGCTTTGCGCCTGAATGGCAGAGTTATCAAGCCTTCTGGCGCGCAGATGCCTTATTCAGGCCACAAATCAGGCTGAGACAGGATGTGAAGAATACCGCGCAAGGATAAGGATTCTCTCCTTTTTTCACTGTTGCGGGCTTGCAATCTATGAGACGAGACTGACATTATCCTGAGAAACACAGGTGGGACGCGCAGTGGCACATACCGGCAAAGCAGGACGCAGAAAACACACCCCAACCCAGTCTGCTGACTATAAGCAGAACAGAAAGAGAACGTCCAGTCGAAAATGGATTGGGCTTCTGGCGGGTGTTGCGTTAGGCACTGTCGCCACCCAGCGTAACGCCCATGCGCAGTATGCTGGCCAGCTGAGTTCCATCGTGATGGATGCCAACACCGGTGCTGTTTTGTCCCAGACAGACCCGGACCTGCGCCGCTACCCTGCCAGCCTGACAAAATTGATGACGCTGTATCTGACCTTCTCGGCATTACGCGCCGGGACGATCACGCTGGACCAGCTTGTGCCCGTCTCCATTCACGCAGCAACCATGGAGCCCTCCAAACTTGGGGTTGTGCCCGGTAGCCGCCTGACAGTGCAGCAGGCCATTCTGGCGCTGGTCACCAAGTCCGCCAACGATGCTGCCTGTGCTCTTGGTGAATTTCTGGGGGGCGGGAGCGAGCCACAGTTTGCTGCCCTCATGACCCAGCAGGCCCGCGCATTGGGCATGAGCCGCACGACCTTCCGCAATGCCTCCGGCCTGCCAGACCCGGACCAGCTCACCACGGCGCGTGACCTCGCCACACTGGGCCGGCATCTGATCAATGACTTTCCGGAAGACTATCATTACTTCTCCACTGCTGCCTTCCGCTTCCATGGCCGGATGATCCCCAACCACAACCCGATGCTGAAAGCCTATGTGGGCGCGGACGGGATGAAGACGGGCTATACAGAAGAAGCAGGCCGCAACCTTGTGACATCCGCCCTGCGCAGCAACGTGCGGCTGGTTGGTGTTGTTATGGGCGCGTCCAGCAATGGTCAGCGTACTCTGGCTATGGCAGACCAGCTTGACCGTGGTTTTGATGCCGAAGGTGTTGCTCCGGTTGAGCGGCCACTGGTTCTGGCACGCAACACCGTCCCTGCTCACCACCATGCAGGACGTGTGATTGTTCTGGCTGCGGCTTCAACCCACGCCCATGCACCGCTGGAAGTGGCCGAGGCCCCCGTAGGCCGCCGTGGTGTCCACCATGTTCGGGCTACACCTGTTGCCAATGGCCATCATCTCCGGCTCATTGGCGCGAAAGTGCATCCGGCTACAGCCAGCACCAGCAAGCATACGCTGCATAAAGCGCACGCTACACGCAGCAGAACCTGATTTTATGACACTTTCCCCCGCTTCCTGCCCGGAAGCGGGTTGCCTTTAAGGCGGCTGCGTTCCATTTTGCTGTCTGGATAAGGGCAGCTTTAAAAATCGTGCCACAAGGTCTGGTGTGCCAAGAGCACAACCCTCCCTGCTGATTTTTAAAGCTGCTCTACAGATCTGTAAAAACGAATGGAGCACTGAGTATGGCTGGCAGACACGGTATTGTTCTGCATAACGAACACGACTTTCAGGGCCTGCGCGCCGCGGGCCAACTGGCAGCCGCCACGCTTGACATGATTACCCCTTACGTCAAACCCGGGGTAACGACAGAAGAACTCAACCAGATTATTCATGACTACACGCTGGCACACGGTGCTGTTCCGGCCCCGCTGAATTATCGTGGTTTCCCAAAATCCTGCTGCATTTCCATCAATCATGTGGTGTGCCACGGCATTCCGGGGGAAAAAAAGCTTCAGGAAGGGGATATCGTTAATATTGACGTGACCTCCATTCTGGACGGTTGGTATGGTGATACCAGCCGCATGTTCACGGTAGGCAAGACCCCGGTCAAAGCTAACAAGCTGATCAAAACAACCTATGACTGCCTGATGCGCGGCATTGATGTTGTACGCCCCGGCGCAACATTGGGGGATATTGGCCACGCCATTCAGGTACTGGCTGAACAGAACCGCTACTCCATTGTGCGGGACTTCTGTGGCCACGGCATTGGCCGGACCTTCCATGCTGAACCAACAGTGCTGCATTATGGCCGCCCTGGTGAAGGCATGAAGCTTCAGGCTGGCATGGTGTTTACCATTGAGCCAATGCTGAATATTGGCCGCGCAGATGTGAAAATTCTGGAAGATGAATGGACCGCCGTAACAAGGGACCGCTCCCTTTCCGCCCAGTTTGAACACATGCTGGGGGTTACGGAAACAGGGTGTGAAATCTTCACCCTTTCTCCTGCCGGTTATCACTGCCCACCCTACCCCACCGAAGGCTAAAGCTGCATGACATATCTGCCCTGCCCCGCCCTGCCCCGTAGCACCTCGGTCCGGCGTTGTTCAGCACTGGTGCTGCTGGCCTGTGCCACCGTCTGGTTGCCTGTCAGCGCACAGGCCGCACAGCCTGCCTCCGCCCCGGACCCGCTGGCTTACGGGAAAGAGCAGCCTAATGGCCTACCGCCATTAGCACCTACGCCGGGCAAAAACGGCATGGCAGTTTCCGCACAGAAACTGGCCTCTGACGTTGGGGCAGATATTCTTGCCAAAGGTGGTAATGCCGCAGATGCCGCCGTGGCCATGGGGTATGCTCTGGCCGTGGTTTACCCCGCAGCCGGAAATATTGGCGGTGGCGGCTTCATGATGTTGCGCCAACCCGGCAAGCCCTCCATTTTTCTGGACTTCCGGGAAAAAGCACCCTTAGCCGCCAAAGCAGACATGTATCTGGACGCGCAGGGCAATGTGCTGGCCGAGCAATCCGTCACCGGCTGGAAAGCCGTGGCAGTACCCGGCACTGTGGCCGGGCTGGACAAAGTGTTGCACCGCTGGGGCCATCTATCCCGCAAAGCTGTTATGGCTCCGGCCATCAAGCTGGCACGTGAGGGCTTTGTGCTTCAGGCCGGGGATGTGGAACTACTGAACACCTCCACCGATGCCTTCCGCGCAAGCCCCGAAGCCAAGGCTATCTTCCTGCGGCCTGACGGCTCCCCCCTTCAGGTAGGGGACCGGCTGGTCCAGACCGATCTGGCTAACACATTGCAACTGGTGGCCGACAAAGGGCCAGACGCCTTTTATAAAGGCCCGATTGCTAAAACTATCGTAGAGGCCTCCCGCAAGAATGGCGGGCTACTGCAACTGGCAGACTTCGCGCAATACAAAACGCGCGAGCTCACGCCGCTTAGCTGCCAGTATCGCGGGTATCTGGTTGAAACCGCACCCCCACCCAGCGGGGGCGGTATCGCGTTGTGCGAAATTCTGGACATTCTGTCCGGCTATGACATGCATGCTCTTGGCCTGCACACGGCACCGGCCTTACAGCGCGAAATTGAGGCCATGCGCCACGCCTACTCCGACCGCCGCAGCTTGGGAGACCCGGCATTTGTGCGCAACCCAACCCGCCACCTGCTGGACCCGGCCTATGCTGAACAGGTGCGGGCACATATTCCCACTGATGTTGCCATACCCTCCGCAAGCCTTAAGGAAGGGGAAACAACACCGGAGAAGCACGAGACAACACAGTTCTCGGTCATTGATAAAAACGGGCTGGCCATCTCGACCACCTACACATTGAATGGCTGGTTTGGTGCCAAGGTCATTGCGGGCAATACCGGCTTCTTCCTGAATGACGAGATGGATGACTTCTCAGCCAAGCCGGGTGCGCCCAACATGTTTGGTATTGTTGGCAGCGCGGCCAATGCTATTGCGCCGGGCAAAACACCCCTTTCTTCCATGTCGCCCACCATTGTTTCCAAAGATGGCAAACCGGTTCTGGTAATTGGTAGCCCCGGTGGATCACGCATTCCCACCATTGTGCTGTCTGTTATTCTGGGTGTGGTCGATTACGGACTGGACATCCAGCAGGCCATTGACCTGCCCCGCCTGCACCAGCAGTGGATGCCCGAAGCTGTAGAAATTGAATCCGGCGCAGTAGCGGCGGACGTGCAAAAAACCCTTGAGCACGAAGGCTATAGTTTCTCTCCCCATGCCCCGTGGGGTATGCCGGAGGGCATTCTGGTTGGTGGCCCCAAATTGGGGACCAAAGGCGATGACCGCTATTATGGCGGCTTTGACAGGCGGCATGAAGGCGGTGGGGCTACAGGCGAGTAAATGCCTGCCGGCCCACGCATTCTGGTAAGCGCCTGCCTGCTGGGGCAACCGGTGCGGTATGATGGCTCAGCCAAAACACTACCGCACCCGCTTTTACAGCACTGGCAGCATAATGGCTGGGTCGTGTCCCTCTGTCCGGAAAAGGCAGGCGGCATGCCCACACCCCGCCCCGCAGCAGAAATTGCCACTGGCTTTTCCGGCGGGGATGTCGTGGCCGGGTACGCACAGGTTCATGATACATCCGGAGCGGATGTGACCACCGCTTTTCTGGACGGCGCACAGGCAGCGCTTGCTCTTGCACAGCAAGAAGGCTGCACATTTGCGCTCCTGATAGATGGCAGCCCCTCATGTGGGAGCCTGATGATTTATGATGGGTCTTTCAGCGGGCATAAACAGGCTGGGGAAGGTGTTACAGCCGCCCTGCTGCGCCAGAACGGCATTACCGTTTTTGCGCCTGCTGATATCGAAAAACTGGCAGCCTCTCTTCCCTCTTATTGAAAACCTGCTTGCATCTTCTGGCAAGAGGGGTGCGGACGCGCCTTACCTCAAGAGAGATCCCGCCCTTAAAGGCGGTCCAGAACGTGGGATGTGCCCTCCGGGTCACGCACGGTCGTAGGCCCATCCACATAGCCGGGGCCAAGGGGTACCTTGCCGTAGCCACCGGGAATATCCAGCACATAGGTAGGCCATGCCAGCCCCGTAACCCGCCCGCGCAGGCCTGCCAGTAGGCGCTGCCCTTCCGCCACCGGCACATGAAAACGGGCTGTACCGGGAGCTGGGTCAAGCTGGTGCAGGTAATAGGGGCGCATTCGGACAGCAATCATACTGCGGAAAAGCGCCTCAAGCGCTTCCTCCGTATCATTCACACCCCGCAGCAGGACAGACTGGCCCAAAAGGGGGGTACCCCTCCGCACAAGCCGCTTCAGGCACTCCTGCGCGGCGGGGGACATTTCACGAGCATGGTTGACATGGACGGCCATCCAGACAGATTTATCAGACTCCAATGCATCCAGCAGAGCTTCTGTCACCCGCTCCGGGGCAGCCACAGGTACGCGGGTATGCAGGCGGATGGTGGTGACATGCGGCATGGCGGACAGCGCCGCCATAATATGACCCAACCTGCGCGGGGAGAGCATGAGAGGGTCTCCGCCTGTTAAAATCACCTCCTGAATTTGCGGGTGCGCGCGCAGCCAGTTCAGAGCGTTTTCCAGAGCTGCATCATCCAGCACTCCGCCATCTGGCCCCACATGCTCCCGCCGGAAGCAGAAGCGACAATAAAGTGGGCAGACCAGCAACGGTTTCAGTAAGGCTCGGTCTGCATAGCGGTGCACAATACCGGGTACGGGTGACAGGGCATTATCCCCTATCGGGTCTGAGCGTTCTGCTGCCGTAACCAGCAATTCTTCCGGTGAGGGAATAACCTGTAGGCCTATGGGGTCATTCGGTTGATCTATCAGGTCAAGAAAGGCCGGAGGGATGGCCGTTGCATACTGCTGACCCACCGCCGCCAGAGCCTCCTGCTGGCTGGCAGGCGCCAGACCGGCTGCAATAAGCTCCTCTGTCGTGCGGATAAGCTTACGGGCGGAATTTTGGGACTTGACCGAATGAGACATGGCACGCCTCTACTCTCACCATGTCCAGTCCTGCAAGCACACACACCGCTTTATTTACCGCTCGCACCACGCCAGACCCCGACCATATACGGGACCGGTTGCCGTTTCTGCATCGGCGCGGGCTCATGCAACGGGGCATACGCGCCTTTCTGGAAGGGCAGGGTTTTGTTGAGGTGGAAACTCCCTACGCCGTGCCTGTACCGGGCGAGGAGGTGCATCTCAGCCCTTTCCACACCGTACGGGACACGCCACAGGGAGAGCAGGAGCCACTGTTCCTGCATACCAGCCCGGAATTTGCCATGAAGCGCATTGTCGCCGCTACCGGGCTACCCGTGTTCCAGTTTGCGCGGGTGTGGCGCAACGGAGAGCGCAGCGCCCTGCACGCGCCAGAATTTACCATGCTGGAATGGTACCACCCGCATTTGGGGCTGGACGGGCTGATGGCGGAGACAGAAGCCCTGATCAAAGCCGTGCTACCCCCTCTGCTGGAAAGACCAACTCTGGCTGGCCCATCCGTCACGCTTGATCTGACACAGCCTTTTGAACGCCTGACCATGACGGAAGCTTTCCAGCGCCATGCAGGGCTGGACCTGCTACCCACTGAGGGCAATGCGGCTGCTTTGGCCGCAGCCGCACAGTGTACGCTGCGGGAGGGAGAAACGTGGGAAGACCTCTTCTTCCGCCTGCTGCTGGAGCGAATCGAACCTGCCATCGGCCGTACGCGCCCTACGTTCCTGACCCACTGGCCTGCAAGTCAGGCAGCACTGGCCAAACGTGACCCGCAGGACCTCAGAGTCGCGCTACGCTTTGAACTCTATGCCTCTGGCATGGAGCTTGCGAATGCGTTTGAGGAGCTAACAGACCCGACCGAGCAACGCGCCCGCTTTGAAGCAGACCGTGCCGCCCGCACGGCCCAGTACCCCCAACGCCCTGACTGGCCGATTGATGAGCAGCTCTTGGCGGCACTGCCCCATATGCCCCCGTGCTCAGGCATTGCGCTGGGCTTTGACAGGCTGGTTATGCTGGCCTGCGGCACGCCTTCCATAAACGATGTCTTGTGGATAAACGCTTAGTCTGCAAAATGTATACGTGATATTATGTTGTAGATGGCCCGGTGCCGTGCCGGGTCTGCATGTTTCATCCTGTCGGAATTTGGCCATGACATACAGAAAACTGTTTCTCTTGGTGAGCATGCTCTCTTTGGCGGCCTGTCAGGTCCCCACTGAAAAAGAACGTCGGGTGCTCGACTCCATGATCGGTAAACAGGCTGTGGATGTTGTCCGCACTTACGGCGTACCCACGCGTGAATTCACGTCTGGCACTCATACCTTCCTGTCCTACATCAACCAGCAGACCGATTACACCAGCATGGGTGGCTGGGGGTATGGCGGTGGCGGCTGGGGTTATGGTGGCTGGGGCGGCGGTTGGGGTGGCGGCTGGGGCGGACCCGGCTGGGGTGGCGGTTGGGGCTATGGTGGCCCGTCCACCGGCACTGCCTACACCTATACCTGCCAGACCAATTTTGAACTCGTAAACGGAATTGTAACCGCATGGACATTGCGGGGCGATGGATGCTGAGTCTGCCAAGCGTGATCTGCCGCACTTCCTGCCTTATGATCATGGCATGACTTTCTGGGAGATCTCCATGCGGCACCCCCGCGCCTTGGCTTTGTCTATGCTCATGTCGGCTTTTGCACGCTGCAAACCGCTTGTGGTTTCTCCCGTTCTGTTGAGTGCGGCTCTGGGGCTGGCCGGGTGCCAGAGCCATGCACGGCAGGATGTCTACACCACCGCCAGTTCCACCTGCACGTACATGATGCCGACAGTCTCTGGCACACGCACGTACGAACCCCGTAAGGTGGATGCATCAAACGACAAAAAATCGCCTGATAGCGCTATTGCCTATCCGGACCCGGAAACCCCGGCCGCGTGCGACCGGCCTTTGTCAGACACGCTACCAACCTCAATCGAGCTTGCTGACTACACCCGTGGTCTGACAGTAACCGGGCTCCTCCAGCTTTTGCAGCGCAGCGGCCCTTATACGGTGTTTGCCACCCCCAACTCAGCGCTGGAACATTATGACGCCCAGATGGGCGGTACCCTGATGGCTGAGCACAACACTACGGCGCTCCAGCAACTGCTGGGGTACACCATTGTGCGGGGCAAATGGCCACTGGACAAAATCAAGACTGCTGCCCTGAACTCCCCCACCCACTCCGTGGGTTTACCAACGGTTCAGGGCCGCCTGCTCTCCGCATGGGTGGATGCGCCTACGGGGCAAGTCATCATCGGGAATGGTGAGGGCCAGACCTCCCGCCTTTGGGTGACAGGTATTCCGCAGTCCAACGGTGTGCTGTATTTTACGCAGTCTCTGGTCACACCGCCGGTCCAACCGGCTGTAACAGGGCAGAAAGCCCCCCATCCCCCGCGCGTCTTGAAAGCAACACGCACCCCCAGAGCAAAAGCTGCTGTACCAGCACAGGCAAGCGTAGCGCCCGTTGTCGTGGTGCCGCCCGCCGCAGCCCAGCCTTTGCCCGGTCACCGTTCTGCCGCGCAGGGGCATGACAGCCTTACAACACCAACAGCCTTACAACTGCCCTGAGCACAGGCTTGCAATCTGACTAAAAAAGGCCCGCTGGAGTATTCTCCTGCGGGCCTTTTTTATGCTCGCCCCCTGCCCGTACCATTGTTCCGGGCAAGGGGGCGACAGTCTTAGAGGAGGGACTGGGCCTTGTTCAGAACCATGCTGCACAGCTTGGTTTTAAGTTCACCCTTCAGGTTGGCCAGAGAATACATCTGGTTATCCCCTGTCTGAAGCAAACCGTTCTGACCGGCTGCATAGGCACTGGATGAGGTCACATCAGACTTCTGCGTCAGGTTGCTCAGTACGGAAGTTGCCGTTGACTTGGCACCCTGCAAAGCATTGTTCTGCACGCAGTAACCCAGAATACCGGCAATATTGCCTGTGCTGCTGGAGGACAGGCTAGGCAACATACTGCCAACCATGCTGGACCCTGCACTTTTGGCGCTGCTGGTTGCGGTGGACAGGGCATCTTTACCCAAGCTGCCCCAACTCTGGGCCTGTGCTGCGTTTGCACCAACCAGACCGAACGCAAGCGCCAGTGCTGCAAATTTTTTTGTTGTAAGCATATGCCTCATCCTCACTCTGTAGATAGGGCGTTACAGTGGTACACTGCACCTGCGCCCATCTTTCAAGAAACCAAGAGAGTATATAGAAAAAGCCGGTGGCTGAACTATGGCCAAATATGGCCTAACCCGCGCGTTAAGCGGGTACTTGCCATGCTTCTGGTTTATTCCAGAATGATGGACCCGGCAGAATAAAATCCACCCCAGTTTGCGCAAACTGGGCAAGCTCATCAGCTTCCGGCACATCGACTACGGCGGGCAGTTCCATCATCATGCACCACCACTGTACCAGAGCCGCAAGGCTTTCCGGCTCAGCATCTGTCAGGTTGTCATCTTCCTGCCGGGGGCCTGTGGAGGCACTGAACAGGACATAATCTGCGCCACCTTCCCCCGCACACATGGCGGCATCCCGGCTGGTGCCAACGGTTACACCCAGTTGCAGGTCATCTCCCAAGGCCTTGCGGATATCCCGCACGCTGCCACCCGTAAAGGCGGCGGAAAGATGCACGCCGTCACAACCCGTCTTCTGGGCCAGAGCGGGACGGTCTTGCAGCATCAGGGCAATATCCTGCCCCTGCACAAGCGGCTGAACTGTTTTGATGATCTTGATAAGCTGTGCCTCTGGCGCATCGGCCAGCCGGAGCAGCACGGCAGCAGGGCACTGGCGTGCCAGACCCTGCGCCAGAACAGGCAAAAATGCCTCACCATCCTGCAGAATGGGGGTTGCGAGATAGAATTCAATTGCCGTCATAACGGCCCTCCCTCGCGGCCCATCCTGCGTTCACGTTTCCGTGTTTAGCTTTTAAAGATGGTGATGATTTTGTCCAGCAGGTCGAGTGCTTCAGCTTTCGGGCGCTGGAACACGTTACGACCGATGATGGAGCCAAAGCCGCCGCCATCCTGAATACCCTGAATGGTGCTCAGCAGGTTGTCCGTACCGGTTTTGTCACCACCGGAGAAGATAACGATACGGCGGCCAGCAAAGGAAGACTGCACAACGTGGCGGATACGGGCTGGCAGAGTGGAGATGTCAATGTTGTTCTGCTCATAAGCAGCTTTATTGGCATCCAGCGCCACCAGTTCCTGCGGGGGCTTCACTTTAATAATGTGGGCACCACACAGCGCAGCCATATGGGCAGCATACGCACAAACGTCCACAGCGGTTTCTGCTGGTTTGTTCAGCAGCGGGCCGCGCGGGTAGCTCCACAGGATAACAGCCAGACCAGCAGCTTTGGCTTCAGATGCCAGTTCACGGAATTCTTCCATCTGCTCAAAGCAGTATTCAGAACCCGGATAAATGGTAAAGCCAATACCAGCGCAGCCAAGGCGCAGAGCGTCAGCAACCGTGCCGGTTACAGCTTGGTCTTTTTCCGTTGCAAGGCTGTTGGAGCTGTTGCATTTCAGAATAAGCGGAATTTCGCTGGCATATTTGGCAGCGCCACATTCCAGCATGCCCAGAGGGGCTGCGTAACCGCTCAAGCCAGCTTCAATAGCCAGTTCAAAATGATAATGCGGGTCATAAGCTGCAGGGTTTGCAGCGAAAGAGCGGGCTGGCCCGTGCTCAAAACCCTGATCGACCGGGAGAATAACAAGCTTACCCGTGCCTGCCAGCTTACCGGCATTCAGAAAGCGGGCGAGGTTTGTTTTTGTACCTGGGCTGTCGCTCTCATACTGATCAAGAATAGCCTTAACCTGGGGGGTAAGCGTCATTGAGAGATCCCTTCTCTAGCTTGTTTTCCGCTCTTAAGTGGCGGGTTACAATGGTTTTGCAATAACTCTATGAGAAATACGCTGCAAGATGCGTTGCGTCAGATAGTGGTGGTATAAGGTCAAATGATGGCGGACGCGTTATGAAAACGTGACCACCGCGCTGACTGTAAAGCGCCTGCACCGCCTGTGTTCCGGGGGAGTCTGTGTGCAATACAATCAGCCTTTGCTCATGCATGGCAGCCATCATGGCGTATCCTGCATTTCTGTCACAATCCAGTATGTGTGGAAAGCGGCAATTAGCCTGTCTTTCTATTGTCTCAATAAGGGTCTGCCACCACACGACACCCAGATACCCCGCAGCACCGGGGGCTGAAATAAAGCCAAACGCCGCCTTGCCCTGCCGCCAGAAAGGAACCCCTGCCTGCTGTGCCGCCTGACAGACTGCCATACCAGAGGCATAATCATGCAGTGTAAAGAGCCTGTCGGGGAGCGAAAAAAGTGACAAAACAGAAACGTTTTCCATAACCATGCTTGACGCAGCCGCGTTTGCGGGCGATTCCTCAAAAGACTGAAGGACAATGACTTAATGCAGGACCAGGCCGTGGCGCAGTCTTTACCAGACAAAAACGAACCAGCCGACACACAGGCTCAGACGACCCTGCCTGCCGAGCATGAAGACCCGATAGCCCGCCTTGACCGGGCGTTGCAAAGAATCTCCTTTGCGTTGGAAAAAGGCAAGCACGCCCAGCAGCGTCAGAACTTTGATGCGCAGGAACTGGCCGCCAATGTAGACGCGCTGATAAGCCGCGTGCGGGACACACTGGCCCAGACTGCTGGCACGGAAGAGACATAACCATGGCCACAACCTCAATCCGTATTAACGGGCACAGCTATTCTGTCGGGTGTGAAAACGGGCAGGAGCGCCACCTTCAGGCCATGGCCATGCTGGTGGAGCGTAAAACCCAGCAGGTCAGGGCCATGGGCTTTACCGGAGAAAGCCATGTACTGGTTCTGGCAGCCCTTCTGCTGGCTGATGAAATTCAGGACCTGTCTGCACAGCTTCTGCCAGAGAGCACAAATCAGGCTGTGCAGGACGTAGAACGCCTGCGCGCCGAGCAAGCACTGGCCACCACACGACTTACTGATTTGGCCGAAAACGCAGAAGCTATTGCAGCATTGCTGGAGCGCGCCTACATAGAAGGTGCGGGGCTGCCCGACGCGTGAGACAAGTCACACCCCTGGGCCGATAAGCACTTCCTCGGGAGCTGGCTCTGTTGTGGCCCTGGTCACATTACCCGGCGCCCACCTGCACTAGCAGGTCCTGGAGGTTGAAAGTTCCACGGTCCATGGTGGCTCCGCACTCCCCTTCTTTTCACTCTGATCCTCCGGCTATAGCGGAAGCGAAGCAGCAGATACGCGCCCGCTGCCTTGCAGCCCTGAAGGCGCATGACACTGCGCTGGATGCCCTGTTATGCCACCGGCTGACGGACACCCTGCTGGCGTTGCCCGCTGCCAGTATTGGGTGCGTGTGGCCCCTGCCGAACGAGGCAGACCTGCGCCCCCTTTGCCGCGCGCTGCACACTGCGGGGCGCACAGTGGCCCTACCGGAAACCCCCGTGCGCGGTCACCCCCTCACTTTCCGAGTCTGGCAGCCAGACTGCGCCATGCTACCGGGCCGGTTTGGTACGCAGGTGCCGGATGGCCCGCTCCTTGTACCGCAGGTTCTGCTGGTGCCGCTGGTCGGGTTTGACCGTGCGGGAAACAGGCTGGGTTACGGCGGTGGGTATTATGACCGCACTCTGGCGGCGCACCCCCATATAACTGCAATCGGCTACGCTTTATCTGTGCAGGAGGTGGACCATATTCCCACCGGGCCGTATGACAGACCCCTCTCCTGCCTTGTGACGGAAAAGGAGAGGCTGGATTTTGGCTGAACGGACACACGGAAAGACAGGCGCGTGAGAATTTTATTTTTAGGTGACATTGTAGGGCGGTGCGGGCGTGAGGTTGTACTCAGCCGCCTGCCAACCCTTCGCGCCACGCTTGCCCTTGATCTGGTCATTGTAAACGCAGAAAACGCCAGCCACGGGTTTGGCCTGTCCCCCGGTATTGCAACAGACCTGCTCAACGGCGGCGTAGACGTTATTACACTGGGCAACCATAGCTGGGACCGTCGGGACCTCATTCCCCACATCAACGGGGCACCGCGTATTATCCGCCCCATCAACTTTCCCCCCGGCACACCCGGCAATGGTAGCGTGCAGGTTGAACTGGCTGATGGCCGCAAGGCGCTGGTGGTCAACGCCATGGGGCGCCTGTTCATGGACCCGCTGGACGACCCCTTCCGCTGCATGACGGATCTGCTCACCCGCCACCGGCTTGGTGTGACCACGCAGGCCATTGTGGTGGATATTCATGCAGAAGCCACCAGTGAGAAATGGGCCTTTGGCAATGTGCTGGATGGTCGTGTCTCTCTGGTTGTGGGCACACATACCCACACCCCTACGGCGGACCACCGGATTCTGCCTGCTGGCACGGCCTTCCAGACGGATGCTGGCATGTGTGGTGACTATGACAGCGTGATAGGCATGACCAAAGAGCCAGCCATGGCGCGCTTTATCCGCAAAATGCCGGGGGAACGGCTGCAACCAGCTGAAGGCGATGCCACGCTTTGCGGCATTATGGTGGAGACGGACGATGCCACTGGCCTTGCCCGTCGCCTTGCGCCGATACGGCAGGGCGGCCTGCTTTCTCAGACACTACCAGATTTCTGAGGGCACGCTTGCTCTCTTGATAAGCACTACCGTCACCCATGCTCCATAAAAAAACCGCCTTGGCGTGTAATGCGCCAAGGCGGTTTTCTTATTTCATTAAAGGCTGTGCTCTCAGGCCTTGTGCTTACCAGACCAGACGCGGCAGGCAGGCAACGGGACGCAGACCCGCACCCTTGGCTTCTTCCGCCGCTAAAGCAGCATTATCGCCTATCATTTCCTGATGGATGCCACCTAGAATCCAGGCACCATCAATCCCGGCGACAGCCGCGCCGCGCATATCTGTGGCCAGTGCATCACCAATAGCCAGAATGCGGTTTTGCGGGACATTCAGCATGTTGAAAACAGGAGCGTAAACATCCGGATAAGGCTTGCCTATCCATTTCACGTTTCCGCCTTCCTGCTCGTAAAACGAGGCTAATGCCCCGGCACAGATCATACGGCGGCCACCTTTGACCACAACCATATCCGGGTTGGCACACAGCATGGGTAAGCCGCGTTCCAGCCCGGTGCGTAATTCTGGCAGATAGGGGTCAACCGAATCCGTCCCGCGTTCAGCATCCGGTCCGGTATTGAGGATGAACTGCGCTTCAGAGGTGTCCTTCACACGGTCAAGCGCCAGCCCATCATACAACCCAAGGTCATGCGTGCCGCCAACATGCAGCACTTTATGGCCAAGGCGAGCGAACCACGGATCTGTCCGCTCCCGCAAAAGCGTGCGGACCAATTCTCCGCTGGTCATGACACCATCATGCAAAGCACGGCTGACGCCAAAATGTTCAAGCTGCGTTGCCACAACCTCAGCGGGGCGCGGAGCGTTAGATAACATGACCACACGCTTGCCCGCAGCGCGCAGAGCTTTCAGGCACTCAATCGCGCCGGGATAGGGCTGCACGCCATCATGCACCGTGCCCCATAGGTCGATAATGTAACCATCATACTGCTCGGCCAGCGGGGCAAGGCCCGTCAGGGCCTGCATATCAAAAGGCGTGGTGCTCATGACAGCGCTGTCCCCCGGATATCATCCAATGTTTCAATGCCCTCACGCCGCATGATCTCAAGCATCTCCCGCTTCAGGCGGCTGACAAGAGCAGGGCCTTCATAAGCAAAGGCGCTGTAAACCTGCACCAGATCAGCCCCCAGCCGGATGCGCTCAAGCACATCTGCGCCGGATTCAATACCGCCGCAGCCCACAAGCGCCATGCGGCCCGCAGCAACCTGCGCCACCAGCTTCAGCATATCCGCAGCACGGCTACGGAGAGGACGGCCTGAGAGTCCACCACTTTCCGTCCGGTACACACTGCGCAGGCTATCCGGGCGTGCCAGCGTGGTGTTGGAAACAATAAGCCCCTGCGCGCCACCGGCAATGGCTGCTTCCACAATAGGCCCCACGGCATCATGCTCAAGGTCTGGTGCCAGTTTAACCAGAAGCGGCGGGCGCTCTGGGTGGCGCTCTGCAATGGCGTCAAGAATACCTTTGAGGCGGGCTGAGTCCTGCAAGCCACGTAGGCCGGGCGTATTGGGAGAGGAGACATTGAGCACAATGTAGTTCACATACGGCTTCACGCGCCCAACAAGTGCCGGATAATCCCGCTCCGGGTCCGAGCCGGTTTTATTAATGCCCAGATTAGCGCCCACCGGTGCCCCTGCCCCGCCACCACGCCCCGACGGCAGCGTACGGTGCAACCGGGCCAGACGCACCGCAAAGCGGTCTATACCCTGATTGTTAAAGCCCATACGGTTGATAACCGCACGGTCTTCCTCCAGCCGGAACAGGCGTGGCTTGGGGTTGCCCGGCTGCGGGCGTGGTGTGACGGTTCCGGCCTCCACAAAACCAAACCCAAGCTGTGCCAGCGGGCGCACCGCACGGGCATTTTTGTCAAATCCGGCGGCAATGCCAATGGGGTTGGAAAAACGTAGCCCTAAAGCACGGGTTGCCAACGCCGGGTCATCAGCCGGGCGCTTAACCGGGACGGACAAACCGAGCATGAGCGCATCAATCGCCATCTCATGAGCGGTTTCAGGATCGAGTTTCCGCAGGAGCGGGAGGGAAAGGGATGCTAGGGAAGACATAGACTGTGTCTGCCCCATGCCGTGGCACAAGAAAAGAAGAAATTCCATCTATGCGACAGACACAGACAATGTGGTCATTTTTATATTGCAAATGAGAATTGTTCTCATTTAAAAGAGAATCATCACAGTTTGAGAGGATGAGGGCCTTTGCCCCTCAGGAATGCGCCATGACACGTTCACCTGTTTACCTGACAGACCTTGCCTGTAGCGAACGGCTGACACTCTGGACCATTCGCCGCCTTGCCGGTGAGGCCCCGTCCCGCACGCCGTCCGCCTGTGGCCGACAGCTTGGGGTGTTTCTCCCCTGCTTCCGGCAGGAGTTTCTGGCCGTCTCTACGGCATTTCAAGACGCTCTGACCCATATGGCAGCGTTGGAGATCCCGTCTCTGGATATCCGCTCAGGCAGTTCTCTGGCCATCACCCCCACGGAATACAGCCTCCTGCTGGCAACAGAAGCCGCCCAGAACGAGCGTGAGGGAGAAGTGCAAAGCCTGCTGCACCAGCTTATTCCCTTCCCGTCCCTGCTGGCGGGGCTGACCTCTGCCATTACAACGTTAGGTGCCTGTCTGGCAGGGGCCGGATACTGGTTGTCCCACCATGCCATTACGGCGCTGGCGCGGCCTACCCTGTGGGCAAGTGCTTCAGCCAGAGTACGGCCACGCACCACATCCGCCGCCGCACTTTCTCTCAGCCGCTGGCATGATCTGGATGTTAACAATACCCGTATGGTCTGGCCCGCAGGTCTTCGCGCACCTGAGGACGGCATGCAGCCTGTGGCCTATACACACTAAAATAAAAACCTGTCTGGTCGCTCACACAAAGAATTTTCCTGTGAACGAGCAAAGACCCGGAAACTATGCCTTGAGCCGCTGTGCCTGTGAAACAATGCCCCCATAATCTGCGACGGCCAAGGTTCGCAGTAATGGGGGCCAAACGCACTGTGTAACAGTCCATGCACTTGCAGACACGGCCACGCCAGTTTCATGCTCACCCATTGGGAATGGTGTCATTCTCAGCATTGTAGCACTATGTATTTTCTCATTATTTTTTATTTATAAGAATATTGTTAGGAATAGCCGTTCCTTTTTCTGGCTTTTACTTCCGCAAAGAATCAGCGCGAAACAAAAGCCGTAAAGGTGGCGTGAGAGCCTGCCTCCAGTAAAAGGGATGAATCTACAGAGAAGGTAGTTTCGTGATAGGCTGGCCACCATGAGCCAACCTGTGCGCCGCATTATTCATATTGATATGGATGCGTTCTATGCCTCCGTAGAGCAACGGGATAACCCTTCCTTGCGGGGGCTGCCTGTTGCCGTTGGCCGTAGCCAGGAACGGGGAGTTGTGGCCGCTGCCAGTTACGAGGCGCGCAAATTTGGTGTGCGCTCTGCCATGCCATCTGTCGTAGCCAAACGTAAATGCCCACCGCTGGTCTTTGTGCCACCTCGGTTTGAGGTCTATCGGGCCGTTTCCCAGCAGATCCATGCCATTTTTGCGCGCTATACACCGCTTATCCAGCCGCTGTCCCTTGATGAGGCCTATCTGGACGTCACAACCCCCTTACTGCCCCGCCCTTCTGCTACCGCCATTGCGCAGGAAATCCGGGCGGCCATTCTGGCAGAAACAGGCCTTACGGCTTCAGCCGGTATTTCCTACAACAAGTTTCTGGCTAAGCTGGCATCTGACTACCGTAAGCCAAACGGGCAGTATGTCATTCCCCCCGGTGCTGGTGAGGCCTTTGTGGCCCCCCTGTCCGTTTCCTCTTTCCATGGCATTGGTCCGGCAACTGCCGCCCGCATGACGGCGCTTGGCATTTACACGGGTGCGGACCTGCGTACGCAACCCCTTGCCGTACTCAGCCGCCATTTTGGCAAAGCCGCATCCTTCTATTATGGCATAGCGCGCGGCGTGGATGAACGGCCGGTTGAAGTAGACAGGCCCAGAAAATCTCTGGGCAAGGAGACGACTTTTGGCCGAGATATCCGCGCTGAGGCGGACCTGCATACTGCCTTGCAGACTCTTGCTGAAAATGTGTGGCTGGCCTGCACAAAACGTCAGATTTCCGGGCGCACGGTTACACTGAAGCTAAAATATGATGACTTTACACAGCTTACCCGCAGCACATCCCTGACCAGCCTTGTACGGGGTGCCCCTCAACTGGCCGAGACTGGCCGTTTTCTCCTAGCCCCCCTACTGCCACTGCCGCGCAGTGTGCGCCTGCTTGGCCTGACCCTTTCAGCGCTTGATGATACGCAGAACCCCGCGAGCGATACCCAACTCTCCCTGTTGGCAGACCTGTAAGTCAAAGAGCAAAAAATGGCGCAAGACTTGTTCTGCTTTTTCATTTGGTATTAAGAACACCCCACCAAAACACTTCGACTCTCATCCGGATTATTGTCTTTCCGTACTGAACTTGCTGGATTTTTCGAACAGAGTTTGAGAATTACAGCATGCGCTCCGCATGGCTCACATGGCCTTGTGGTGTATGCCGCACAGGCACTTGCCTACCGGAAAGACACTCCGCGCCCAGTAAGGATGCCTGAATGCCTCAGTCTGCCCCTTCCTCTCCTGATCCGCAGCACAAGACTGGCAGCACACTGACGTCTGAAGGCTATCATCGCGGCCTTGGCAAACGCCAGATGCAAATGATCTCGATTGGCGGTGCTATTGGGACAGGGTTATTTCTGGGGGCTGGAGCGCGTTTGCAGCAGATTGGGCCATCGCTCGCCCTAGTGTATCTGTTGTGCGGTGTATTTGCTTTTCTGATGCTGCGCGCAATGGGTGAGCTGGTCATGCACCGCCCGACCAGCGGCAGCTTTGTCTCCTACGCGCAGGAATTCCTTGGCCCCAAAGCCTCTTACATTGCGGGGTCCATGGCGTTTATGAACTGGGCCATGGCAGGCATTGCCGATATTACGGCAGTGGCCCTTTATATGCATTTCTGGGGTACGTTTGACGCCATACCACAGTGGGTTTTCGCCCTTGTGGCCCTGCTGCTTATTACCGGCATGAACATGATTGGCGTGCGCTGGTTTGGGGAAATGGAATTCTGGTTTTCCATTATCAAGGTTGGGGCGCTGGTTGCATTCTTGATTGTCGGGTCTGCGGTATTAGGCCTGCGGATGCCCGTTGGCGGACAAATGCCCGGCTTTCACCTGATTAGCGAAAATGGCGGCATTTTTCCGCACGGCGTGTTACCGGCTTTGGTTTTGGTGCAGGGGGTGGTGTTTGCCTACGCTGCCATTGAACTGGTTGGTACGGCTGCCGGGGAGTGTGAGGATGTAGAAACCGTGCTCCCCAAAGCCATCAATACCGTTATGTGGCGCATTGCCCTGTTTTACGTTGGCACCATTACATTGCTTGTGCTCCTACTACCTTGGAACAGCTACAAAGCGGGTGTTAGTCCGTTCGTCACGTTTTTTGCCAATCTGGGTATTCCCGGCATTGATAGCATTATGAATATTGTTGTGCTGACTGCTGCCTTATCCAGCCTGAATTCCGGCCTGTATTCTACAGGCCGCATCCTGCGGGCTCTGGCACTGGATGGGTCCGCCCCACGTTACCTGACCCACATGAATCGAAACGCCATACCCAGTGCCGCCATCCTCACAACTGTTTCCATTTATCTGGTAGGCGTGGTGCTTAATTATTTTCTACCTGCCCAGATATTTGAGATTGTGTTGAATATTTCTTCAATTGGTATTCTAGGCACATGGACCTTTATTGTCCTGTGTCAGATCAAACTGCGGCAAGGCATTAAAGCGGGTAGAATTCCGGCAACATCCTTCCCCATGCCGGGTGCCCCGGTTACGGCATGGCTGACACTGGCATTTTATGCGGCTGTTTTGGTGATGATGGCGTTTGATTACCCCAACGGCACATGGAGCTTCTGTGCTCTGCCGATTATTGCCTGCCTGCTGGTTATTGGATGGAAGGTCTTTCGCCACACGCCAGACCATGATGCAGTGCCGCAAACAGTTCCGTCCATTCAGTTGACGGAAGATCTGCTGGAAGCTCCCCAGACCTTTAGAAAACCACGTTAACACACCACACCTGGTTTTCAGCAGGAGACCTGCTGGGGCAAAGCGACACAAGCAACTTTTATGAAAATTGCTCTTTACATTAAAGAAAAAGCCAGCCTTTACAGGCTGGCCTCATTCTCAAACACAGTAGCGGTGTTTTATGACGTCCGGCTGCCCTTCTTCTCCACCTTTAGCGAAGAGGGCGCTTTTCCCGGAAACCAAAGCACACATAGTGCATGAACGGACCGAAGGGGAATGCCTCGATATCAGGGTTCGCTTTAATGTAGGCTGCACCATCAAAATGCGGGTTCGGGTTACGGCCTTCATCCATACCATGCTTCAGGAAGTGCTCGACCGGCTCAACACCTGCCTCACGCACATCAGGATAGACAGACAGGTACCATAGTCCGTCGAAGGCAATTGCAGCGTCTGCTTCCGAGGTTGTAACCGCAACAGCTTTTTCTGCAAACAGGTCTGCCTCATCCAGCAAGCCAGTAAAGTTTACATCCAGTTTTTCTGGTTTGTGTGCTGGAGCTGCTTTGGTTACTTTTTTCACCGTACCGACACGACGGACAGGCTGTTCTGCCGCCACTTCTTTCGGTTTCGTAACGCGTTTTGCCCGCACTTTATCTTTACTCACTCGCCCTGTCATAATTCCACTCACCGTGTTGATTGCCTCGCTTTTCTTAGTAAATTCTTCTTCCGCTTGTCTAGCGTCTTTGCCCCTTCCTGCACAGTTTTCTGCACTCATCATATGGATATTTTGCTAATGCTCTATAGATACTGCGTATGAGTCTCGAGTTATCCGTTTATCCAAGATACAATACTTTTAAAATTAATATTAAATGAAAATAAACAAAAACAGTGGTTTTGTTCGTTCCGAACCTGGAAAAACAAAGTTTACCTGAAAATAATGTACGAAAAGCCTTTTGGTCGCCTCTGATCTCTCTTACTATAGAAAACCAGAATAAACATTTTTCTATTGCGAGACACCAGAGCTCTATAAGGCTAGTAATGACAACGCTGACATCCTGGAACATAAAAGATATCCGGACGATTCTTGAGTCAGGTCAGTTCAATACAGAGTTCTATACCACCACGTACCCGGAAACACAGGCGACTGGGCTGGACCCTATTATTCATTATGTGCTTTTCGGGTGCCACGAACAGAAGAACCCCAATGAATTATTTAACACGGAAATCTATAAAAACCTATTCAATGCTGTTATTCAAAAAGAAGAAAATCCATTCGCCCATTACTTGAGAAACAATAAGAGCACTTATTTTTTCGAAAAAGGCCTCTTGCAGAGTTACTCCCATAAGATACTCACAAAATGCTATAATAAATTTGAGAATTATGCTTTTTTCAGCGAAGATTATTATAGAAAAATCCATCCGACCTTAACATTTTCAGGCATATCTCCAACCCGTCATGCTTTATTATACGGCATTGGTGAGGGGCGAGATGTTCTGTACCCTTACAACATAGCTCAGTATTTTGGCCGGGAATGCAAAAAACCCACGACTTATACACCAAACACAACCAGCATTGTTGGCAACCTGCCGCAAACGGTGGGAGTTTTTTACCACTCTGCTGGTAATTCCTTTATTCATGAGCTTGCGGAACTGCTTCAAGATTATCTGAAGAAAGCCGGGTTGAGTGCACAACTCATGACAGAAAAGACCCCTCTTTCAGATAAGCCTGATCTTTGTATTTTCTGTGCGCCGCATGAGTTCTTCTTTCTGGAGGGCTGCGAACACTGGAAACAGGAGCATATTCTTGAACAGGCTATCATGTTCAATACAGAGCAACCCCAAACGCTTTGGTTTACACGCGGGCTGATTTACTGCCTGATGTCCGCTGGTGTTATAGATATCTGTGTGCAAAACCTTCAGGCTTTCGCAAATATCGGGCTGACTGTATTTCACTTTGACCCAATCCCCACTATCCAGAAAGCCCGCCTGAAACCGGCGGATAAGAAGCATCCTTTCTTTCGTGTGCTGCCAGACGCAGCACAAAGTGGCTCTACGCCGCTCAAGCCACTTGCGGAGCGCGCTATTGATGTCAGCTTTTTCGGCAATAGTTCTGCTAACCGCGAGAAATTTTTTGCCCGTCAGGCAGCTTTTTTTTCCGACTACGCCTGCTTCCTGTATTACCGAAAAGCAGACGGGCCGCTCACCACACAGGGCCAGTACGACATACTGGCACGCTTGCCCCGTTATGTAGCTGAGAACTCGAAAATTTTGCTAAACGTGCACCGAGACGATAACCATTTTTTTGAATGGCACCGTATTGTTAGCCAAGGGATGGCGTCTGGCGCTGTTGTTGTGACAGAAGAATGTTTCCCCCATCCCCTTTATAAAGTTGGAGAGCATTATATGGTCGAGTCCAGTCGCCATATTCCAAACCTGATTGAATGGCTCCTGAACACACCTGACGGGGAAAAAGAAAGCAGGCGGATACAAAAAAACGCCTTTAGAATTTTTGCTAATACATCACTCAGGCAGGTCAAGAACCATGACCTGCTTTGCTATATCTCTTCTGTATGGACCGCTATTCTATGATCATTAAACCTTGGGACCCACCTGCTGAGCGTGTTTTTTTTCATAAAAAGAAAGGTCGTGTACCAGCCGACCTTATCAGCATTTGCGTGACCAACTATAATTATGCGCATTTTATTGAAGAGTGCCTGAATTCGTTAGCGGACCAGACGCATCAGGCTCTTGACCTGATTATTGTCGATGATGCCTCCACAGACCCTGAAACAGACGCCATTCTTCTCCCTTGGCTGGAAGAGCATAAAGACCGTTTCTATCGCGTATCGTTTTTGGTTAACCCCTATAATCAGGGTCCCTCTTTTTCACGCAATATCGCATTTAACTATGCTTTGGGTGAGTGCGTCTTTATTATGGATGCAGATAATACTGTCTATCCCACAGCTTTGGCCAAACACTATGACGCCCTGAACCGTGGCCAGTTTCCGGCGGTATATTGCCAGTTGGAAGAATTTGGAGACCGGAATGGTATAGGCCAGGCAGACATATGGGATACGGCCCGGATGCGTAAAGCCAATTACATTGATGTCATGGCGCTCGTCCGCAAAGATGTGTGGCAGCAAGTTGGCGGCTTTTCCCATATTGAAGATGGATGGGAGGATTACGACTTTTGGATGAAATTTATTGATAAAGGTCTGGAGCCGGGCTATTTGCCAGAAATTCTATGCCGCTATCGTGTACATAATGCATCCCGCACAGCGCGAGAGGCCCTGATTGCCCATGAGCGTCTTGAACTCATCATGGCATTCCGCCACCCTGCCCCGGAAGCGTAAATACAGTGGCAATTATGGGCTAGGCCTTCTCGGCCAGAGTTTTCTTGCGCTGCTGTGCTGCAAGGGGCAGCTTTACGCGGGCGCACAGCCCGTGCGGGTGCGCAGCACCTAGCGTCAGTTGCCCTTTGTTGCGGCTAATAATGGCATCTGCAATAGAAAGCCCTAGCCCCAGACCACCATCCAACGAACGGGCCGGATCCAGCCGGGAAAAAGGCAAACGCGCCTTTTCCAGAAGATGCGCTGGAATACCCGGTCCGTTATCGCAAATATCTATCACCGCATACTGACTATCATGACCAAGGCGGATCTCTACTTCTTTCCCATATTTCAGGCCGTTTTCAATCAGATTACTGAGCGCCCTCTCCAATGCTATGGGCTGGCATATGCAGGTTTGATACGCTGGGCCTGTATAAGAAATGGTATGCCCGACAACACTGAATTCATGGCACAATGTTTCGAGTTGGGAGGCCAGATCAATTTCCTGCGCTGTTTCTGCATCGGTCTGTTCACGCAGAAAATGTAAGGCACCATTCAGCATTTTTTTCATAAGTGTGAGGTCATGCTTCATGGCTGCAGGAGACGCCTCTTCTCCCCCAAGCTCCAGCCTTATGAAAAGACGCGTCAGTGGTGTACGCAGGTCGTGCCCAATAGCTATCAACATCCGTGTCCGCTCCTCAGTAGAAGCGGCAATACGCGCCTGCATTCTGTTGAAGGCATGCGTTAAACGGCGGACCTCGGTTGGGCCCTGCTGTGGTAGGGGTTCAGGCGTACTGTCATATCCAAAAGCATCTGCCTGAATAGCTATATTTCGCAAGGGCCTGCTCAGGTGCCAGATACTCCAAAACGTCAATGCCAGTGCTATCGTCACCAAAGACAGTAAGGAAATTGTCAGCGGCATTGTCCACCGCATCATATGGCCAAAATGATGCGGGTGCCGGTCAAACACGATAACACTGATATTATCATGTGGCAGATAAAGAGAGGCTAGCAGACCCTCTCCAACCTGTGGTGCACAGCTTTGAGCATCGATCGGGTATGGCCCTAAATTGCCTCGATAGACCAGCATATTGCGAATAAAGGTAGCCATATGGTCTGTTGGCACATGCTGACAGGCGGCATCTTTGCCAATAACAAAAGTTACCTCTGCGCCGGACATTTTTTCAGCTATGTTCGCTCTGACTGCTGGCGGTGCAGCCTGAAGAGCCTGAATTCCGGTCTCAACAGCAAGAATATTCGTGAATGGTCCGGGTGGCAGAGGGGGAGGCACCAAAGGGCGAAACGCATACAGCAGCAGGGATGTAACCCCAAGCGTCATGAACATGCATAAAGAGACCAGCGCAACCATCTGCCCGTAAATGGTACGTGGAAAAAAATGCTGCCATTTTAACATTATTTTGTATCATCTGGGTCAAAAACATAACCACCACCCCGAATAGTCCGGATAAGTTCAAGCTGACGCCCTTCGTGAGACAGCTTGCGCCGCAAACGGCTGACCAGCAGATCAATAGCGCGGGAATCTACATTTTTTTCGTCACTACGGATCAGGCTGAGCAGTTCCGCACGATTAAAGACATGGTGCGCATTCTGGCAGAGTGCGAGAAGCAGGTCTGTCTCTGACCCCGTCAGGGCAACGCGAATACCGGTTTTGCCATAGAGCGCACGCTTTGAGGGTTCAAAAACCCAGTTATCAAAACGATAGTGCTGTACAAGAGCAGATGTCGCTGGAGTTACCCTTTCCGACTGCGGGCGCCGCAATACGGCACGGATGCGTGCAGCAAGTTCCTCCAGATCAAACGGTTTGGCGACGTAATCATCTGCTCCAAGATCAAGACCGGAAATACGATCATGGATATCACTTAACGCACTGACCATGATAATGCGTGCGTCAGATGTCTGGCGCAGATGCTGACAAAGGGCATACCCATCTTCATTCGGCAACATGATATCAAGCAGCGCAAGGTCAATGGAATGGCTTTTCTGTACAACCTCAACGCCAGCAAGATTGAGCGCAGTAAAAACCGTATAGCCAATTTTTTCTAGAAACCTTTTGAGAAGACCACAAATTTCTGGATCATCTTCCACAATCAAAATGTGTATGTCTTGCTGCGGTTGTGTCACGGCCTTATACCCCTCGGGCAGTGTAGATGACGAATGGGAGAGAGATGTGACACAGCTAACAAAATCTCATTCCAACGTGTTTCTCTTTATTCCCGAAATTTTATAAGCTTTCACTGGGAAAACAAGAAAAAACCGGGCAACTCACCCAAAGGTAGCGAGGCTCAGTGTTGTCTCACCCATTGTCATTACCATAATGGCCAGCGCCGTAACGAAACGAACAGCTGTTTGACCATGCCAAAGTCCTTACCTGAATATGTAGAAGAGCAATCTTCCATATTTATCCCGAGCGATCATAAGAACAAAAAAAACGACTGAACAGGGCATGAAGGGTTTTACCCCGCATATATGTCAAAGATGAAAAATAATATTACCTCGCAACAAATACACGCTATTTTCGTATCTGTAATTTTTTGAGAAGCCTGACGCGTCACGATACCATTTGCGCGCATCTCAAATGCCTCTGCAACGCGTAATCTGCCCTATACAAATCACGAATTTTTTCTTTCTGGCTGGGCGTCAGTCCCGTTGTAAAACGCTGTGTTGTATTGATTTTTTTAATCTCACACCCTGCCAGCGCAGAGACAAAACAGGACAATCGGTTTATGTGTTTGAAATTAAAAAGCTTCTGCACAGCCATATCCCCATTCCTGTCGGTCACGTACCAGTTCTGCGGGCGCAATACGTGGTCTAGCTTATAAATGGAAGACGCACTCTCCACATACCCTATCATCAGGTCTAGCGTTGTCAGGTGTGCATAACGTGACACAAAACTGGGGTGCAAGGTCACATGGCTGCCCCCGCCATTGCGGATAAAGTCGTAAGCTGACAAAAAACGTTCCACCGGATCGCGCCACAGGGCAAAGCTTGGCAGCTTACTGACAATATCGGGCGCATGAGTCTGGTAATACCGAATACTCTCGTGCCGCATGGTACAGCCATACAAGCTATAAGAAAGGGCTGTACCCGCATTTTTGGGGACATGAATAAACAGAACCCCGGCTTTGCGAATAAGCTCCAGACGTTTCAGCCGTTGCTTACTAAGCGGAACAGGGAGCCTCCAGTCCATATAACGTTCCTGAAGGTCACTATGCAGGGTAACCCCGCAGATTTGCTGCAATGTTCGTTTGCGGGTTTCCTGAAAATGGTTGCGAACATGGTGCAGGACAGAAGACATGAAGAACATTCCGAACAAACAAGGGAATAACAGGAATATGCTCACGCCCCATCCATCACATTAACTGAAGGAAAGGTTATGGCCTAAACAGATACAGTGTTAACCCACGAGTTTTCCGGTTTGTAGTGCCAGAAACAGCTTAATGATTTTTATTTCATTTGTGATAAAAAGTATTTATTCAAATACTATAGAATTTTTTCCATTATAAACGCTAATTTCTTTTTGTCAGAATAAATACAAATGCGGTGCGTGTTTCCCACGCGCTACTATCGGGGAGCAGCCATTTCTCTTATTTTGCATTTTTAGATGCAGTGAGCGCGGCTATTGCCGTTATGTGTGAAACGCAGCAAGAAGCCCTGAGCCCGGGCTTGACGCATCAAGCCCGGTTGATACCCACCCTATAGAGCGTGGGTAAAGGGTTAGTCTGTTACCAAGTGGGTGTCGGGCCTTTGACAATCTGGGCCATACCATCAGCACGCAACCATTTTTTGAATGCGGCCTGAATATCCTCCGCTTTTGCGCCGTAATATGCATTGGCCGCTTTATCGACCGTATCCAGCGGCAGGCCAAGATTTTCAAGGCCAAGGTATTCACCCGCAATCGCCCCCAGACTACTGCGCCGCAAAGGCAGGCCTCGCAGCAAGGATGCTTTAGCCAAAGCCAGTTCATCCTGTGTCACAAGGTGATCCTGCATGTCTTTTAAATCTTGCATTGCAGCAACGCGGGCTTTTCCGACTTTATCCGGGTCTGCGCCATAAGAAATATTGTAGCTGGCGCGGGTGCGGTTCCAAGAGAACTGACTGCCCACAGAGTAAACATACCCACTCTTGACGCGCAGATCCTTATACAGGCGGGAAGAAAAACCACCGCTCCCTAAAATGGTATTTCCCAATGTCAGCATAAAGCGGTCCGGATTGGTAACTTGCAGTCCCAGTGTCTGGGCCAGAACCACCTCATCCTGAACACTGCTTTTATCTGGCACGTTGGCACGTGAGGGCTTGTTCAACGGAACGGGGGCCAGTTCAACATCCGGTTTGGGACCTTCTGCTTTCCAGCCGCCAAATTCTTTTTCAACTACAGCACGCGCTTTCTCTGGTGTGATGTCGCCTGTCACAACAATGGTGGTCAGGTCCGGACGCCATACTTTCTGATAATACTGTACCACATCATCATGCGTCACATTCATGAAGCTTGCAGGGGTTGCTTCACGCAGTGTGGGGTCTCCTTCCGGCACCAAGGCTGCTGATACGGCCCGGCTGAACAGATAGCCGGGTGACACCAGAGTCCCGGCCTGAGCGCGCGCCAACTGCGCACGTAGCACCTGGAACATCTGATCAGGAAAAGCGGGGTGTAGTTCGTTCTCTGCCAGCAGAGCCACACCTTTTTCAAAATCCTGCGTTTGTGTTGCGACAGAAAAATCTCCGCCAGCATCTTCCCATGCCGGAATATCATCCAATGCTTTCTGGAAAGCCAGACGGTTATGTTTGGTGGTGCCAAACGCAAACAGCTCCTCTGTTAAACTGCTGACGCCTTCTTTCCCTTTAGGCTGCTGCAAACTGGGGTTACGGCGTATTGTGCCGGTCAGTTGCACGGTGTGGCTGACATGTGCAGGCCATACAATCAGCTTTAGCCCATTTGGTAAGGTGCTGACTGTTGGCAACGGTGTCGGCACAGGTTTTTCCAGCGTGGAAAGCGCTTTTTCCGCCCAGTCTGGTAACACAACAGGCTTATCCGACGTAGAAGCAAACGATTCAGCACCGCCAAACCCTTTGCCTGCTACTGGTTTGCCCGAACTTTCAGGGGTGAGTACGGCAGTAACGGCGTGAGCGGGGTCCAGCAAAGTTGCGGCTAGTTTGTTTACGGCCTCCGGTGTGACAGCTTCATAGGCTGCCACAGCGTCTCCCGGCGAGTCCAGATCACGGAAAGTCAGAGCATCAGACCAGATACTGGCAAGATCACTCACAGAGTTTGCAGAGAACTGTAATTGTGCAATCTCGCGCTTTTTAGCAGCTTCTACCAGTTCTGCCGGAACCCCATTTTTCCGGATATTTTCAAGAACAGCCTTTAAGTCTGCAAGTGTTTTTGCAGAATCTCCGCCTTTGGGGAACGCTGCAAGAGCCAAGCCAAAACCGGCACGTTTTTTTGGCATATATTCAAAGCCAGCCATAAGGGCCTTACCTTGCGGCACCAGCTCAAACAAGGCACCTCGCTGACTTTCCAAAACATCTGACAAAATATCAGCTATTGCAAAATCCTGCGCCGCTTTTCCGGGCATGGGATAAGCCACCGCGGCAAAGCCAACTGCGTAGTCCGTTGGTAGGGCAAGGGTACGCGCAGGGGTTGGTTGTGGTGTAATTTTACGGCTTTCCGGCAGGGGTTTACGCGGAATGTCACCAAATGCCTCCCGGACCTGCGCCAACGCTGTTACGGGGTTTATATCCCCTGAAATAACCAGAACAGCGTTATTGGGGGCATACCATTTATCGTAAAACCCTTTGAGCAGGGCTGAGTCTGTCTTGTCAAAAGATGGGCGTGTGCCAAGGGCATCATGCTCGTACGGAGTACCCGCAAACAAAATGGACTGAAGCTGCTCCACGTATCTATAGCCGGGGCTGGACAAATCACGCGAGACTTCCTGCTCTATGGCGCCCCGCTCTTTGTCCCAATCCGCCTTGCTCAGGGTCAGGCCGCTCATCCGCAGCGCCTCAATCTTGAGCAGCACAGGCAGATCCCGCGCCTGCGCTGTGTAGAAATAGCGTGTCACGTCTTCTGTGGTGAAGGCGTTATACCCGCCGCCCAGACGCGCCCCTATGGTGGCCAACTGGTCCTTATCCAGCCCTGTACTGCCACGGAACATCATATGTTCCAAAGCATGGGCTGTGCCGGGGAAACCTTCTGGCGCTTCAGCAGAACCCACCATGTAATTGACCTGTGTTGTGACGACAGGGGCCAGACGGTTGGGGATAATAACAACTTTCAGGCCATTGGGCAGCGTGGCGCGCACAACCTGCGCGCTGCTTAATGCCGCAGGAATCTGCGCGGATGGCGCTGCAGAAACAGGCGCACCCTGCTGCGCCTGTGCCGGGACAACAGCACAGAACGAGGAGAGTGCCGTACCCGCCAGCATGGCTGCCCCCAGCATGAAGGGAGCTATTTTCTGCCCCTTTCCACGCTGCTTATGGTGTACGCCCTGCCCTGTTGTCTGTTCTGCTGCGTTATATGTCATTTTAAAATCCTGTGTTTTTTACTCAATGTAAATGGGTATATCCGTACTTGTCCGGCACTCGCCCTACCGTACCAGACCCGGTAGAGAGAACTTTTTAGCCATGGCGGACAGTTGATGACGGCGCAGCTCTGAGCGTGCACGCGCGTCTTCGGTCATATAGTTCAACTGTATGGTATAGCGTTGCCCAACAAACTGCCGGTGCCCATGCCATGTGGTGGGGCCATTGGGGAAGATGAGAAGTGTGCCATCCACTGGCTGCACTTCTTTGGTATAATCTTCAATATCGTGCGGGCCGCGCAACAGGCGCAGGCAGCCTTCCTGCTTCTCCCACGTCTCACCCGATGGGTTGAGATAGAGCAGAATAGTCACACGCTTTGCCAGTGAGTCCGTATGGATACGGCCATCCTTTTCCCGCGTACGGCCACGCATGGTGAGCATGGACGGCGCATTGTCCAAATTGAGGTTCAGTTTTTCAGCAATCAACTGCCTCAGTTTCGGCCCCTCCAGCTCTTCCACAAGAGCGTGCACCAATGGGGAGAGGGTAAGGGCGAACGGCGGGAAGGACCCTCCCGCTGAAATATCTGGCATGGCTGCAAACAGACGGGCCAAATCTTCCTTACGGATGAAGTTGGGCACCACAATGTGGGTGTAGGGGTCTGTACAGACAGGGGCGGCTGCCAGCGCCGCATAATCGGGGTGAAGTGTGGTGTCTGACGCTGTCATGGCTTTCTCTGTCCAGATAGTCTGTGTCAGCGCCACGGTAGAAGGGTTGTAGGGCAGGAACAAGGCCTGCCCGCCAGTACGCTACTTCTTTTCAGGAGATATAGCGCGGTAACAGGCGTTACCTTGCGCAAATTTCCGCACACCTGCGGGGAGTGCGGTCAGACGTTCACTTTGTGCCAACATTGCACGCCCTTCAGCAGACCACTTGGCCAGCCCGACGGTAGGACTGCTGAAGCTACCGCTGACACGCACCGGAATGTCCAGCGCAAAGCGGCCTGTTGTTTCGCTCTGCGTACTGAAAATCAGGTCAAACCATTTACGGTTGATGTCAAACCGGGCATTGGCAGACAACGTGCCGTCAGCCGTTTTAATCCGCAGCGGCAAGGCCTGCCCTGCGTTGTTCTGCATGCTGACGACAGCCAGAAGGCACTGCACAGGTGTCGTACCATCCACCTTGTGAAACAGCATACCCAGATCTGCCGAAGCTGCCTTAATGACCTTACGGTCCAGCGCACCATTTTTCATGCTGACCGCTGCCGCCACGGTTGCGTGAGACATGGCCGCATTGAGGGTGGGCTGGGTAGCTTCCACTGTCATCTGCATATCAAGCCGCCCGCGCAGTGGCACGGACTGGAAACCCAGCGCCCGCCGGAAGGCATCAATATCCGCCCCGGTAAGGGCAGCCTGCCCCTGCACATGGGCATTGCCTTTTGCTGCGGCTTCTATTTTGCCTGACGCATTAAGTGTTGCGCCAAGATAACCAACAGACAGGGTGTTAATATTCATAACACCCGGCATGACGGACGCCATGAGCGTAGTGGAATTAAGACGATACACGTTGTAACGGATATCTTTGGCAATGACGCGTGCTTCCACCAGTGGGTCTGGCGTTGCAATCACCATAAGCGGCAAGTCTGTTGCACTGTCGTTGCTGGGTGCGCCATTTTTTGCCAGAAAACCATTCAGGTCCAGTTTGTCGAACGCAATATCTGCTTTCACATGGTCTGGCTGACCCCGTGCGCCTTCTTTTAACTCAGCGAGAGTAATGGTCAGCGGGTTGCCTTTAACACTGCCTTTACCCTGCGTCAGACGCCACACATCAACAGCATGAACAAACTCTCCTTCCATCTGCATGGGGATAGTCAGCGGAACGCTCAGCCCGGCTATCGCCATCAGTGGGGCGGAAGTTGGCGTATCAACCGTTACATGCCCTGCCAGCCCATCAGCATTGACGGGGTCTGTGGCTGTACCATCAAATTTAATGGTCATGTCACCAGAGCGAATTGTCGCCTGCATACCGTAGGGTTTGCTGCTGTCCCGCAGGTCTGCAAACGGTTGAAGCGTGGCCTCTATTTGCACCGGATTGGTGTTATAGGCCCCATCCACCTTGAAGGTGACCGGACTGTTTGAATCCTTGGTTTCAAGGTTTACGGTCTTGAGCGCTGCCCGATAGTCCGTACCGTGTGAGGTACGATAAATGACGTCGCCGTTGGTAATGGCAACATCCAATGATGTCGGGTAACTGCTACGCTCCTGCGCAACCGGGAACGCTGGCATGGGGCTGGCCTGTGGCGGAAAATGGGGTGTCAGCTCTTCCTTGGGCAAGGCTTTCGGGGTGGGAGCGGGCTGTGCCTCTTCACCCTGTTTTTTAAAGCGCCAGTTGGGTTTGTTCTGTGGGGTTCGTTCAACCAGAACATGCACGCTATCGCCCGCAACATGGCGGACAATCATGGGGCCTTTGAACAGGGAGGCCAGCTTGACCTCGGCTGACAAATGACCCACCCGCACCATATCCGGCTCGGTACCGCCTTCAATGTTTGCCACATGCACATCACCCAGTTGCACCTGCAGCCATGATCCGGGCTTAACAGTCAGGCTGTGTATGGTGACAGGCCGCCCCAGCATGGCCGTAGCCCTGCGCCCCACAAATGGCCCAAGATTGACATGCCCCACAGCAAACCAGCCAACCAGAACGGAGGCCCCGGCCACCCCCAAAACGCCCCCTGCTGCACAGAGAAGCCAGAAACGGCGGGAGCGTTTGTGACCGGTTGGATTGGTTTGCATGCGTTCCACCATTATTTGTTTTTTAAACTGGCTGTCATCTTTTGTCTGGCATGGCATACAAGGTCTGTCCGCACAACCTTGTGCATCCTGACAGCCCGGCATACCAAGGTTTCACCACTGCAAAAAACAGGCCTGTTCTCATAACAGGCCGGAACGAGACAGACTATTATGCGGTTTTTACCAAGCAACGCACAGTATTTATGTAGGGCTGACACACCATGAGCGTTCCTTCATCCCAACAGGCGCGTTCTGTGCTTGCCGCCATGATGGCCGGGGTCATGATTGCGTTTTCCCTGTGGGTTGTCCGGCCTTTCCTGCCCTCCGCCATCTGGGCCATTACTATTGGCATTACAACGTGGCCGCTTTTACTGCATTTGCAAAAACTGCTGTGGGGTAGCCGTGCTCTTGCCGTAACTGTGACAACCGTATTTGCGTTGCTTGTTTTTGTGCTCCCGTTCTGGCTGGCAACAACCACGGTAGTTGCCCATTCCACAGAATTGATAAGTCTGGGTGAAAACGCACTGACATTCCGTGTGCCACCAGAACCCACATGGCTGGCGGACCTGCCCGGTATTGGGCCACGCAGTGCTGCGCTGTGGCATAAGATAGAAAATGCCCGCCTGCCCCAACTGCTGGACCAGATATCACCGGATGCCGGTAAAATTATTCAGTGGGCTTTAGGGTCTGTTGGCAGTTTTGGCGTACTGGCACTCCAGTTTTTATTAACGCTGATTATGATGGCGGTGCTGCACAGCAAAGGGGAAGCCGCAGCAAGCCTGATGCTGGATATTGGTTACGCTTTGGCAGGCCAACGTGGCAAGGACATGGTGCAACTGGCTGGCCGGACTGTGCGTGGTGTGGCGATAGGGGTGACTGTTACCGCATTAGTTGAAACCGCCGTAGGTGGCGTGGGAATGGAGCTCACTGGCATGCCCTGGGCCAGTGTGCTGATTGCCATTACCTTTATAGCCTGCCTGCTTCAGGCGGGGCCGGGTGTTACGCTTATTCCTGCTGTAATCTGGATGTTTTTTTTCAAGGATATTCTCAGCGCTATTATTCTGTTGTGTGTAACAGTGCTGACCATTGTTATTGATAACCTGCTACGCCCTTACCTTATTCGTAAGCAGGCCAATGTGCCGCTTATTTTGATTATGCTGGGCGTTATGGGTGGACTGGCCGGGTTTGGCCTAGTGGGTATCTTTATTGGCCCGGTTATTCTGTCCGTAACCTATACGCTGGTAAAAAGCTGGCTGGCGGAAACGCGGGCGGAAGACCCGCAAGCGCCTACGCCCTAAACCAACAACCAGCCGTTTGCAGCAAACGGCTGGTTAGCCGCGGCTTTTGCCCCGGCCGCCCCGCTTAGGTTTAGGGTCATACCCCCCACCGCCCGGACCCAATGGCCGAGGGACCTGATCCTTCTTTTTGCGCCGCGTGTTCCCACCCACAGCAGCCGGTTTCCCCGCTGAGGAGGCAGGAACTGGCGGAGGCTCTATGCCCAGTTGCAGAGCCTCCAGCCGTTTAATTTCATCACGCAGGCGGGCCGCTGTTTCAAATTCAAGATCTATCGCCGCCTGACGCATCCGTTTTTCAAGACCGGCAATGGCGGCATCCAGATCCTGTCCGACAAATTCCGTAACGCCCAGATCTTCATCTGGTGAGACAGTGACATAATCCTGCTCGAACACGGAGGAGACAATATCCCCAATACTTTTCCGCACGCTGGTTGGGGTAATGCCGTGGGCGGTGTTCCACTCCATCTGCTTTTCACGCCTGCGGGCCGTCTCCTCTATCGCGTAGCGCAGGGAGTCCGTCATTTTATCCGCATAGAGCAGTACCCGGCCTTCCACATTACGGGCGGCACGACCAATGGTCTGGATAAGAGACGTGCGGGAACGCAGGAAGCCTTCCTTATCGGCATCCAGAATGGCAACCAGCGAACATTCAGGAATATCCAACCCCTCACGCAGCAGGTTGATGCCGATAAGGACATCAAACGCGCCAACGCGCAGGTCACGGATAATTTCTATTCGCTCCAGCGTATCAACATCCGAATGCAGGTAACGCACTTTGATCCCTGCCTCATCCAGATAATCGGTCAGGTCTTCAGCCATGCGCTTTGTCAGGGTGGTGACAAGCACACGCCCACCGCTGGCAATGGTTGTCCGGCATTCTGCCAGAAGATCATCCACCTGATGCTCTACAGGCCGGATATCCGTTACCGGGTCAATCAGGCCTGTTGGGCGGATAACCTGCTCTGCAAAAACGCCTTGTGTGCGCTCCATTTCCCACGGGCCGGGCGTAGCACTGACAAAAATACTCTGGGGCCGGAAAGTATCCCACTCCGCAAAGTTCAGGGGCCGATTATCAAGGCAGGATGGCAGGCGGAAGCCAAATTCTGCCAGCGTTGATTTACGGGCATTATCCCCGCGCTCCATCCCGCCAATCTGCGGCACGGTAACGTGGCTTTCATCCACAATCAGCAGGGCATCTTCGGGCAGATATTCAAACAAAGTGGGTGGTGGGTCACCGGGGTCACGCCCTGAGAGATAGCGTGAGTAGTTTTCAATGCCTTTGCACACACCTGTGGTTTCTATCATTTCAAGATCAAAGGTGGTGCGTTGATCTAGCCGCTCAGCTTCCAGCAGTTTACCCTGCTCCGTAAAGCGGTCCAACTGCTGGCGGAGTTCCTGTTTAATGCCCTTTACGGCCTGATTAAGAGTGGGCCGTGGTGTGACATAATGGCTGTTGGCATAGATGGTAACTTCCTGAAGGTCGGCCGTTTTGTCACCTGTCAGGGGGTCAAATTCAGTAATACCGTCAATCTCATCCCCAAACAGGGAGATGCGCCATGCGCGGTCTTCGTTCTGCACCGGGAAGATATCAATAGTCTCACCCCGCACACGAAAAGTGCCGCGCGTAAAGGCGGCGTCATTCCTGCGGTATTGTAGCTCAACCAGACCACGCACAAGGCGGTCACGGTCCAGCTCACCGCCCAGTTCCACCTTCACCACCATGCGGGAATAGGTCTCAACCGACCCAATACCGTAAATGCACGAGACAGAGGCCACGATAATCACATCGTTCCGCTCAAGCAGCGCCTGTGTGGCGGCATGGCGCATTCGGTCAATCTGCTCGTTTATCTGGCTGTCTTTTTCAATAAACGTGTCAGAACGCGGCACATAGGCTTCCGGCTGGTAATAGTCATAATAGCTGACAAAATACTCAACCGCGTTATTGGGGAAAAACTGTTTCATTTCCCCATAAAGCTGTGCGGCGAGCGTTTTATTAGGAGCCAGAATAAGAGTTGGTTTTTGCGTGGCCTCAATAATCTTGGCCATTGTAAAGGTTTTGCCAGACCCAGTTACACCCAGCAAAACCTGATCCCGCTCACCGCTTTCCACCCCGGCCACCAGTTCCTTGATGGCGTGAGGTTGGTCCCCTGCTGGCTCGTACTCTGACACCACTTCCATCTGTCGGAGCTTGGGTCTGGCGGTCTGTTTTTCTGGCTTAAACAGAACAGGCGGTAACGCAGCCGCCTTCTCGCTCAGAGAGGACCGTTTGGATGAAGCAGAGCGGGGTGTTGAGCGTGTGGCCATGGCTTCTAAGATGGTGCGGGAACAGGAGAACTGCAAGAGCCACCCTGCCTCCACACCATGCTCTTCAAGGGTTTCAGGCGCGCGTGGGAGGCGCCATAAATTCCGGGCCTACGGGGTCAGGAATGTCACGCGTCAGGATGCTATCAATAGCCGTCATATCCGCCTCCTCCAGCGTCCAGCCGAAGGCTTCATCAACCCCGCTAATCTGCTCGGGTTTTCTGGCCCCCCAAAGGGCAATGGTTGGGCCACGGTCCAGCACCCACCTGATGGCCAGCGCCAACATGCTTTTTCCGTATTTGTCGGCAATGGCTTTCAGGTCTTCCACTGCTGTGAGGTACTGGCCAAAGCGGGGTTGCTGAAATTTGGGGTCTGTGCGGCGCAGGTCGTCCCCTTCAAACTGTCGGTCAGCCGTCATGCGGCCAGACAGCAGGCCACGGCAGAGCGGCCCATAGGCCAGAACAGCCAGACCATGTTTGACGGCATAAGGCAGAATATCAGCCTCGATCTCCCGTTCAAACAGGTTGTAAGGCGGTTGAATGGTGGCAATAGGCGCAAATTTGCGGAATTCATCCATCTGCGCGGGCGAGAAATTACTGACCCCCAGCGCCTTGACCTTACCCGCCTTGACCAGCTTTTCCAGCGCGCGGGCTGTGTCCTCCAGCGGGGTTTTGCTATCCGGCCAATGGACTTGGTACAGGTCGATACAGTCTGTGCGCAGGCGGCGGAGAGAGTCTTCTATTTCCTGCTCTATGCGGGCCGGGCGGCTGTCCCGAAACACCTTTCCCTCCTGCCAGTTCAGGGCAACTTTTGTGGCCAGAATAACTTGGTCGCGCTTACCTTGCAGGGCACGGCCAATCACCTCTTCAGAATGGCCAAATCCGTAAACCGGGGCTGTATCTATCACGTTAATGCCCAGTTCCAGCGCTTTTTCTATTGTACGGGCTGCGTTTGCATCATCTGGTCCGCCCCACATTGCGCCACCAATGGCCCATGTTCCCAAGGCGATACGGGATGCAGGTTTGGACAAGCCGGAAATGGTGAGTGTTTCTGCCGTCATGATTTGGCACTCCTGAAACTGAGGTCCTGCACGCAAGTGCCACCAGCCTGCTGGCTAGGGGTAGCCTGCGCGCTCATTATGACAGCCAATAAACCCTCTTGCGCCGGAGGGTTGCATAAAAACGGCAGGATGCTGCCATTCGCCCCCTCCCCCCTTGACGGGATAAAGCCGGGTTTTGCACTGTCTGACTATGGTTGGTTCTGCTTCTTTCATGCCCCGCGTAGGAGTGCTTGCCGTTGTGCGGCGCGCACGGTCTTTTCTGCTTGTCCGGCGTGCCAAAGCGCCGGATGCTGGATTATGGGGCTTCCCCGGCGGCCGGGTGGAAGCAGGAGAAACATTGCTGCACGCGGCAGCACGCGAACTGCATGAAGAAACCGGCCTACAGGCCCGCGGCACCCATAACGCTGATATATTTGAAAGCCTGCATTATGCGCCTGATGGCACACTGACGTTTCACTACGTCATTATTGCTGTGCGTTGTACGGAGATAGAACCCGGCACCCAAACCCTCTGTGCGGGAGATGATGCCTTGGAAGCACGCTGGTTTTCTTATGAAGACCTGCTTACCCTCGGCCCCCGCGCCAGCCAGCGGGTTGCTGAACTGGCCACGAAGATTTTACGGGATGAAGCGTAGAACACACCATAAAGATTGAAAAATTATCTTATCAGAAAATAAGTTTTCATGTTTTTATTCGCTGATGACTGCCGTATTCTGCACGTGCAAGCTGGTCCAAAAAGCCAGACGTTTAGTCTGGCACAGAGTAGGTATGACCAAGCAGGCAGCATTTTTCAGGCTTCTCTGCCTGCTTTCACCAAATCCCTTAATGAAAAATACGCCGCCCTACCTTCCGAGCGCGATTTTTCATACTCAGAAAAATACCCAGAACAGCAGCGGCATACAGTCCACCCATAACACTCATGGAAAGGGGGAGGCCGGGAATAAGATAGGTTGGGTAGTCACACGGTTTGCCCGGCAGCAATGGCATGGAGGCCAGACGCTCCGCCATGGTGGTGCCTGTAATTTGCGGCGCGTGGCACCCCGGCAGGGGACTGGGCCACCATTGCCACTCCACACCGGCGTGGCAAAATGCCAGCCCCAGAGAGGCCACAAGAAGCGGTACGCTCAGCCACAGGATAGGTCCACCAGCCAGACCGGGCAGCAGAATGTCCACCGCGCCAATCAGGATGAGAATACGCCACGGCCACCGCTCAACCAGACAGAGTTCGCATGGCATGATGTGCAGCACATGCTCCACCCACCAAGCCATACCCAGCGCCAGCGCACTGGCAACTACAAGAAAAACCCCGATTTGACGATGTGCCAGCGCAGCTTTCACCCGCGTTCTACCTTTACCAACTGCTCAATAAAGTCCCGCGCCCAGCTTCCCGCCGTAACACGCCAGACGTCAGGCTTGAGCCGCTCCCAACGCTCCTGCCGTTCAGATTGCGTCATAGTCAGGGCTTTATGCAAGGCATCAGCAATTTCGTCTGCATCATGCGGGTTAACCAGCAATGCATCTTCCATCTCCGGGGCGGCTCCGGCAAAATGGGAGAGGATCAGCACGCCGGGGTCTTCCTCATCCTGAGCGGCAACATATTCCTTGGCAACAAGGTTCATGCCATCCCGTAGGGGTGTGACCAGCGCGACATCTGCCAGACGGTAAAACCCGGCCAACAGGTGGCGCGGCACTGGGTGCGTAATGTAGCGGATGGGTGTCCAGTCAAAATCCCCATACATGCCGTTAATGCGGCCTGCGGTTTCATCCAGGTCCTGCTTGAGGCGGCGGTATTCTTCTACCGTCCCGCGTGAAACAGGGGCGATCTGGAGATACATCACCTTCCCTTTGTGCTCGGGAAAGCGTTTGAGGAAGGCTTCGTACCCATGAAAACGCTCTGGTATACCCTTGGAATAATCCAGCCGGTCCACACCAATAACAAGAGGGCGACCACGTAGGCTCTGTTGCAGGCGCTGGACGTCAAAGTCATCCTCACACGCCTTGGCCTGTGCGGCAAAACTTGCCGGGTCAATGCCAATGGGGAAAACCTGCCCGCGCGTTAGCACGCCGCATTGTTCAAGCCCGTCGTTCATATTGCGGGCGTCATCTTCCGTTTGCAGGCCTATGACATCGTAGGATTCTAGGCTGTGCATTAGACGCTCTGCACCGGGCAGCGCCTTCATAAGGCTCCATGGCGGGAACGGAATATGCAGGAAAAAGCCGATGGGGTTGGTAATACCCACATCTCGCAACGCCTGACCGAGCGGGAACAAATGATAGTCATGCACCCAGATAATATCATCCGGCCGCAACAAGGGGCGGAGTTGCTGTGCAAACAAGTGGTTGACGCTCAGATAGACCTCACGGTCCTTTCTGGAATAGTCCATCAGGCCTGCACGGTAATGGCACAGTGGCCACAGGATACCATTGGAATATTTCTGGTAAAATCCGTCAAACTCGGCGTGGGTCAGGTCAATCGTTGCGTAGGTAACGTTATCAACCGTTTCTTCACTTGGTTTACGGTTGTTGGCCTCAGCTTCAGCAATCTGCTGGCCAGACCACCCAAACCACAGGGCTTCCCCGTGGCTCAGGGCATCCTGCAAGGCAACAGCCAGGCCGCCCGCAGGCTGCTGCCTGTCAGACGATGAGGGCACACGGTTAGAAACAACAACAAGACGACCCATTATTTAGCGCTCCGATTCAACCAGTGAGGCAACCCAAGCCCGGAACGCTGCGGGCGTGGGGAAGTCTGTCGGGATGCGTAGGCCCGCACCCCCCATACGTTTGGCAGCCGTTATGCCGTCTTCATCCGTGACATCATCACCCACAAAAACTGGCTTACGCCCGGCAAAAGGGGCGGCCTCCATGAGCAGAGAAACGGCATAGCCTTTATCGATACCCGTTGGCCGAACTTCCCATGCCATTTTGGCGGCTTGAAGGTGAAACGCGCCCTCTGCCTCACGCATCCATGCTTCTGCGGCGGTCTTCAGGGCAGGCCCGGCTTCTGGCGTGGCGCGATAATGCAGTACAAATCCGGCCTGTTTGTGCTCAAGCCGCGTACCCGGCCATGTTTCCACCAGAGCGCGGGCTTCTTCCAGCCAATGCTGCGGCACTTTGGGCAGGGCAGCCCGTTCAACAGGCCCGCCGGGGCGATGGCGAATGGCAATGCCGTGCTCACCGGCCACTGCAAACGGAATATCACCAAGGAAATGGTCAATTTGCTCAATAGGACGACCGGAAATAACGGCCAGTGCATCCCCGCACAAAACCCGCAACTGGCGCAAGGTTTCCGCCAGCCCGTCCGGCATGACAACGGCTTCTGGTGTGGGGGCGATATCAACCAGTGTTCCGTCAAAATCAAAGAGGAACGCCGCCTGATCCAAAGCAGGAATCTGAAAGCGGTATTCAGTATCAGAAACAGTACGGACCACGTGCACCTCGCCTAGGGTTAAGGGGGCTCTGTAGGCGACCCGGCAAGGGTGCGCCACAGGGCTTGAGCCAAAGGGTGCCGGAGCCGGTGGTTAAGAACAACCTGCCCAAAGGAGGACAGGCCATGCGCTAGCGTGGGGGCGCTACCCCGTGCAGAGGCCTAAACCCCGCCGCTGCGCTCCTTAATATTCACCACCATATTCAGGTGTTGCTGGTGCAGCCCCACCAGACGGAGCTGCATGGCCTGCTGCCCCTGTATCGCCTCCATAAGGGGAGGGTTCAGGCGCGGCGGGCTGCTTCAGCACGGGAACTGCCGGTGTTGGCAATGGCGGGGCTGCTGGGGCCACGTCATCACCTTCACACCGCACCATACGCACATCGTACACAGCGCTTTCAAACACGCCCAGACCCGGCTCTGCCGCCAGCATCCAACCTTGGTACGTTGCCCCGTCAGGGTGTGTGTCGTGCAGTTCCAGCCACCCTGCGGCATCCGGAGACACTGTAACAGGCCGTTGCAGGCAACGGCCCGGAGTAATGTCTAAACTCTTGACATGGGCAGTCGTTCCAACAGGAATTTTTAGTAGGTCAACATGCGCGTCCAACCGGTCGAGCACACGCACCACTGCCACAGACTTTCCCTGCCAGCTATTGGCAGGATGAATAGCAGGCGGCGCCAGCGGCGTGCCCGCTGCGTGCCCTACCCCACAGGACAGCCCGGCCAACGCAAACGCTGCCAGACCTACCTGCTGAAAAACACCGGAAAACTTCATGCTGCCTGCCCCTTTTTGGGAGATGCGAGGGACGCGACAAGTGCCATCAGTGTGTCCCGCATGGCCTGCTCATTGACCCCCATTAAAACTGCATCCTCAAACGCATCCCGCACCACATCGTGCAGTTCGGTCCAGTTTTCTTCCAGAACGCGCAGTTTTTCAGTGCAGGTTACGGGCTGCCCATCGTCCTGCACCCATAAGGTGGGAGTATCCATACTGTTAATCTGCTCTCATTACATGGCCAGAGTATGGCTTAGGGCTGATCCGCTTTGGCAGGCGCTGCTGGCGCAGGGCTCTCTTTGCCTGCGGCATCCTTGTTGGCGCGGGTCAGGGTGTCGGTCACGGAGAAAATGAATTTGCTGAGCAACTGCTCAAGGCTGATAGCCCCCTGAGTCTGGTTAAGCGCTGCACCAGGTTTCAGGTTGGTCTCATCCCCACCGGGGGAGAGGGCAATATACTTGCCGCCAAGCAGGCTATCACTGGTGATAATGGCGGCACTGTCCGTTGGCAGTTTGATGTCTGGCCGCACGGTAAATGTGACTTCTGCTTTATAGGTAGCAGGGTTTACGCGTTCATCCGTTACCTGCCCCACGGTTACACCGGCAAGCCGTACATCGGACCCCACACCCAAGCCATCAATATGGGCAAAACTGGCATGTAAGGGGTAGCCGGTGCTGTCGGTCTTGCGCCCCTCACCCACAATGGCGGCAACCAGCATAAGAACAAGCCCCAGAAGAACCACCACACCCGTGATGAGTTCTGCCATATTCCGCCGTGCTGGTGCTGTTATTACTGAAGACATATGCCTGTGCACTCCCTGTGTCCGGACACACCTTTAGCAGGGAACGGGTTTCAGATCACGCCTCTGGTGTCCAAGATTCGTAATCTTGTGCCACGGGGCGTTTCTGGTGCGTATTATAAGGACTGCCGGGCGGCCGGTATGCCTGCGGTGTGCCGGTAAGGTTCGGCTCGTGCGGCAACTGCCACGGCTTGCGTTCCTCTGCCGGGATGGGGGCATCCAGCGTGTGGTGCAGCCAGCCCCACCACTCAGCCGGTACGGCGGAGGGGTCTTCCCCTTTCAGGTAAATCACCCATCGCTCGGGCCGGTCCATCCCGCCACCACGCCGGGCACGGCCAGTCGATTCGTAATAACAGCGCCCCTGGCCATCCTGACCAACCAGACGCCCCTTGCGGCGGGTGTAAAGCCACGTTCCCAAATTTGCCATGACTCGAACCCTACAGCCGCTTGGCGGGTGCGGTCCATGCCTTTTCAGGCCCTGTCAGATCAACTGCGCTCGACCAGAACAGAAGTTATCCCCCATATCCTCATTATACTGACCATTGTATTCCGTTTGAGGTGCTCTGAACGGGTTACGCCGCCCTGCGCCGGGGGAGTAAACTGCTCCCATGACAAGAGCCAGACGCCATTGGAGTGGTGTGCTCATGAGCACACTACAGGCCGCAGCAGACCCGGATGCGCCATGCCGCTCCGTAACGCTGCCCGCAGAGTGGGACGCCGAAGCTGCCGCCGCGCTGGCGCAGCTTGTTCCGGGAACCGAGTCCATTGACCTCGGGCGCACAGCATCACGCTGGGTGGACGCGCTGGCGCAGGATGACGCCATGGCGCGCTCACTCACATGGTTGCTGCTTATGCGGCAGGCCGCCCCGACAGAGGGCGTGTGGTCCTGCGCGTTTGACCGCCCCCCCGGCTTTAGTGTGAATCTGGCGGCCTTTGTCACCCCCGGCGAAGGCTTTGGCGCAGAAACCTTTGTGGCAGCCCTCCGCCTGATCAGCCGCGTTTTACGTGAAACAGCCAGCGTACGGGCTGACCAGCGTAACGGAGAGTTGCCACTACCCGGCCTGTTTACAGCCGTACCGCCCACCACGCCGCCTAAAACGGAGCCTACTGGCGATGCACCGCCAGCCGCAGCTCTTGCAGGCAGCATTCTCCTGACCAATCTGGACGCCTGTCTGGCAGGCGTTGGTCTGGATTATGACAGTGAGGACGGACGCGCTGCCGCCTGCGCCATTGCGGCGCTGGCAACCCTGACCGCCCATTGCGGATGCGGGCCGGACACCCTTCCCCTCCCCCCCGTGCGCACGGTGCTGCCCGGACTGGGTGAAACACTGCGCACGGTTTGGAATGAAGCTGCTGTTGAAACAGAGACCCCTCTGGCCCTGATTGAGACCGGATTTTCCAGCTCCAGCGCTGTGGACGGAGTATTGGGGGTAGAAGCCTGCGGTCTGGCCCCGGTCTTCTCCCTTCTGCGGCCGGATGGTTCGCTAGCGCAAAGCACACTGTGCAGGCTGGATGCCCGTGGTTTTACGGCTGAAACCGCACTGGCCGCTGCGCTGGCTGGGGAAGAGGTACTGCCTCTGCCCGGTGCCACTGCCCACATGGCCATGTACCGCGCTTTGAGCGGCTTTGTGGACCAGCTTCCCGCACGGCCGGATCCGGCAGCACAACCCCTTAACCGCAAGCTGGAGCGCGGTATGCGCCGCGCCCTGCCACACCGGCACGGGGGCTTTACCCAAAAAACGACCATTGGCGGTCATCGCCTGTTCCTGCGCACCGGGGAATATGATGATGGCACGTTGGGCGAACTCTCCCTGACCCCTACGCGGGAGAGTTCCATGGTCAAAGGGTTGATGGATAGCTTTAGCGAGGCGGTCAGTATTGGCCTGCAATATGGCGCACCGCTTGAGGAATTTGTGAACAGCTTTGCCTATTCCTGCTTTGGCCCGGCAGGCACGGTGGAGGGAGACCCTGTGGCCACCTATGCAACCTCCATGCTGGATTACGCATTCCGGGCACTCTCAGAAGCTTATCTGAGCAACAAGCTGCCCGATGGCCCGCATGAAGATGAGCAAATGGAACCAGACCCACTGTTACCCCTTGATTTACCCGGCGATGAAGGCAACCCTCCATCCCGCACACGGGGCAGCCTTCGTCTGGTTGTCAGCTAATCCTACAAAACGCTGGCACAGTGCCCCCTGAACCAAGGAGAACCCCACTATGAGCACAACTCCCGACTCCCGCCTTGCCGCACTGGGCATTACGCTGCCAACACCAGCAGTCCCGGTTGCCAACTACGTAGCCTGCGTACAGACCGGCTCCCTTCTGGTTGTCTCTGGCCAGTTGCCCTTGGCTGATGGCAGCCTCTTTGCCACTGGTAAGCTGGGTGGCGCTGTTTCTGTTGAAACTGCGGTGGAAGCTGCGCGCTACAGCATGATTAACGTGATCGCACAGGTGAAAGCCGCACTGGGTGGTGACCTAAGCCGCGTTAAACGCGTTGTGCGTCTGGGTGGCTTTATTGCCTGCACCCCTGACTTTACTGCGCATGCAGCCGTCATGAACGGTGCGTCCGATCTGGCCGTTGCCGTATTTGGTGACGCTGGCCGCCATGCACGCTCAACGGTTGGCGTACCGTCTTTGCCGCTTGACGCTCCGGTTGAAGTGGAAGGATTGTTTGAGATCGACTGAACTGCACCAAGGAATGACCCATGCCTGACTGGTCCATAAAGCTCCATGATGGCATTCATTCCCTCGGCCAGAAGGCGTGGGATGCCTGCGCCGGAGCTGACAACCCGTTTGTCAGCTTTGCCTTTCTCTCAGCATTGGAAGACAGCGGCTCTGTCTCACGCCGTACAGGGTGGTTGCCCCAGCATGTGGCGCTCCACACCCCGGATGGCCAGCTTGCTGCTGTCTGCCCCGCGTATTTAAAAAGCCACTCTTGGGGCGAGTACGTGTTCGATCAGGGGTGGGCACGCGCGTTTGAGGCGGCGGGCGACTCTTACTACCCCAAACTTCAGGTTGCCGTACCGTTTACGCCTGCCCCCGGCCCGCGACTGCTCCTACACCCGGCAGCACCCCCCGAAACAGCGTCCGTACTGGCAGATGCTTTGCGGCAACTCTGTGGGGATCTCCAACTTTCTTCCGCGCACGTGACCTTCTGTACAGAGCAGGACAGTGCGTTACTTGCCCAACGTGGGTGGCTGCCCCGCCTTGGTGTGCAGTATCACTGGCATAATCAGGGCTATCAAACCTTTGATGATTTTCTGGCCGCCCTGTCCTCCCGCAAACGCAAGGTTTTAAAACGCGAACGACGGGACGCAAATGCTGCTGGTTTGACCTTTGAGACCCTGCGTGGGCCGGACATTACCCGCGCAGACTGGGACGCCTTTTATCGGTTTTACGAAAACACCATAGACCGCAAATGGGGCAGTGCTTACCTGACACCCAGCTTTTTCCCGCTCCTGTCTGACCGACTGGGAGACAAGGTCGTGCTAATGGTCGCGCGTAAGGAGGACCAGCCTGTAGCCGCCGCCCTCAATCTGCTGGGCGCAGACACGTTGTATGGCCGCAACTGGGGCTGCGTGGGAGACTGGCCGTTCCTGCATTTTGAATTATGCTATTACCGCGCCATAGACTTTGCCATCAGCCATGGGCTGAAACGTGTTGAAGCCGGAGCGCAGGGTGAGCACAAAATCCAGCGTGGCTACGTCCCTAGCCTGACGCACTCAGCCCACTGGCTGCAAAACCGCTCATTTTACGCAAGTGTCGCCAGCTTTCTGGAGCAGGAACGCGCCGCAATGCAGGCAGAAGTTACAGCTCTGGGAGACCTTTCGCCTTATAAGCAGGATACTGCGTAACGCTGCCAAGTACGTCCAACCATTGTCCCACCGGCTTTTTTTGCGTATGCCACGCCTAGCGTCCAGCCATCCTTAATCCCTCGTTTTGCCGGCAGCAGGAATGATGAGCACAACACCCTCCCTTTCTTCCGATCATCAGGCTTCTCTTATTGATGGCAAGGCCTTTGCCACCGCCCTGCGCGAACAGATCCGTGAGGATGTACGTGCCTTTCATGGCGCGCATGGTGTAACGCCCGGTCTTGCCGTTATTCTGGTTGGCAACGACCCGGCCAGTGAAGTGTATGTCCGTAACAAGGCTATTCAGACCCATCATGCCGGCATGCGCTCTTTCATGCACATGTTGCCTGAAACAACGACAGAAGAAGAACTTCTGGCCCTGATTGAGCGCCTGAATAAAGACCCGGAAATTCACGGCATTCTAGTGCAGCTTCCCCTTCCCAACGGGCTGGATGCGCGCCGCGTGACCAATGCCATCCGCCCTGAAAAAGATGTGGACGGTCTGGGTGAGATCAATGCTGGCCGTCTGGCTATTGGCTTGCCGGGTCTTGTGCCTTGTACTCCACTGGGGTGCCTCCTGCTGCTCAAGGACCAGCTTGGGGATATGCGCGGTCAGCACGCTGTGGTGATTGGCAGTTCCAACCTTGTTGGCAAGCCACTCGCGCTGCTGCTTCTGGCTGAGGGCTGCACTGTTTCTGTCGCTCATATTCACACGCGCGACACTGCTGCTCTGGCACGTCAGGCCGATATTCTGGTGGTTGCAACGGGATGCAGCGGCCTTGTACGGGGCGACTGGATCAAACCGGGTGCAACGGTTATTGACGTTGGTATTACCCGCATAACCCTCCCTAACGGCAAGACCCGTCTGGTTGGGGATGTCGTGTTTGATGAAGCTGTAAAGGTGGCAGGGCGCATTACCCCCGTGCCCGGTGGCGTTGGCCCCATGACCATTGCCTGCCTGCTGAAAAATACTCTGACAGCAGCCAAACTGCTGGTGACCGGGAAAGCGGAATGAGCCTGACCCATCTTTCCGTCGAGCTTATTCCCCGTGCCGAAGACGCACTGCGTGGTGACACGGATGCGGTGAAAACCCTGCTGCCAGCAGCAGATATGCTGAATATTCCTGACCTTATGCGCTTTCCCCTGCGTAGTTGGGATGCTGCGGCCCTGCTCCAGCCGGTTTTCCCCACTATTATACCGCATATCCGGGCCATCGATATTGCACCCGATGCCCCCTTGCCCGGTGCCACGCAGCCCGGACTACGAGAAATACTCGTGGTGCATGGTGACCCACCGGCAGATCTGTCCCACCGTACATACCCCAATAGTACGGAAAGCATTATTCGCCGGTACAAAAAAGAAGCACCGCATCTACGCGTTTATGCAGCCTTTGACCCCTACCGCCGCGCACCGTGGCGGGAGCTGGAAGATGTTGCCCGCAAAAAAGAAGCAGGAGCGGAAGGGTTTTTCACGCAGCCTGTGTTTGACCGCAAACTGTTTGACCTCTGCCGGGAATGGCTGCGGGACGAAACGGTGTTCTGGGGTCTGTCACCCGTTATTGGCCCTCGTTCCCGCTCTTACTGGGAAACAACAAACCACGTTGTTTTTCCCAAAGACTTCTCGCCCACTCTGGACGCCAATATTGCGTTTGCCCAGACTGTATTGCGTGAACTCTCCAGCAGTGCGGAAGACGGATCTGTCTATCTGATGCCCTTGAGGGTTAAACTGGAGCAATACCTGCCACCGTTGCAGGGCGTGCTAGGTTAGTGCGTTACGGAGGACTGGCATAAGGCTGTCCTCCCCCAACTTTTGCTTGGTCATCACAAAAGGCAGGCAGACCAAGTATGCAACTGTTCCTTCATAGTTCTGTAGTGCTCTAGGCGCTTTTTGAGCACACTCAGTCTGCCAATGGCATCTTTGCTCTTTGGTCTGAAACACTGTAAGTTTGTAATATAACAACAAAACGCCTACTATCCCCTACAACAGACGCAGAAACGCGAGAAAAATTAACAGCAACTGATTGATTTTATTCATTTTCTATGAATATGAATAAAAAATCCATATTTTTTGATGCTGATTAACTTTTTCTTTATGGATTTTATGTAATGTTTCTGTGTTGGCAGTTAATCAACGCCAACCTGCCGCAGCAGGCACACATGTGATACTAGGTTACCAGTAGGTACCCGGCACACATTCGGCGCCACGGTGGCAAAGTCTTTGTATCTAACCGTATTTGGTCCGACGACAGCAGGAGCGCTTTACAACATGGCTCACGGCACTTCCACAGCAAGACACTGGCTCAGAAACACCGCGTCCACGCTGCCGCAGGAACAGACACCTGCTCCACGCCCTGCTCTTTCTGCAACCAGGTCATGGCAGACAGATGCTGCTGCCCCCGTAGTGACAGACCGGCACACGGTAAACCCGGTGCGGGACCACCTTGCAGTGCGGGCTGAGCAGGCTGATGTTTCCTTAAAAACAGACCAGCCTGTTTTGACAGAGAATGCTGACCTGCACCTAAGTTACGGACTCCGGGCATGTCATCCGTAAGATACGCGAGGCCGATGGCAAGATTACCTTTATGGTGCCGCCGGGCGTTGCTTCCGTCTCCCTTGTATCCCGCGTCACCTATCTGGATGATGCCGCAGAACTGGCAGACAAAGGCCGTTCTCCACATGGTGTACTGGTTGGAGAGATTACATTTTTTGAAGCAGGCCGGACACGCCCCATAACCGACCATCTTAAAACGGAAGATCTGTCAGGGTGGGGGCAAGTGCAGGACAAGGCACGCTGGACCCAAGGGAAAGCGGAACTTCCGCTCGCACACCGTCGCCCAAGAGCCATTGGCATGTTGGCCGTACAACTGCGGGCTACAGGGGAATATGACATTACTCCCACTGAAGCGCAGGCCTCACCTCTGCGAGCATAACCACCATAATGAGGCACCTCCCCACCTCTGGTATGTACCAGAGGTGGGGAGGCGCTCATACCCTAACTACCGTAGGTTGCAGTCAGCGTTGCCGAGCCAAGTGTGTGGTGATGCACCAGAAAACCCACCATAGCTGGGCTGGAGTCTGGCGTGACATCCAATCCCTCAACGTCAAGCGCATGCACCGTAAAAACATAGCGATGCGTCCGGCCGGGTGGTGGTGCGGCCCCACCGTAACCGGGTTGTCCAAAGTCCGTCCGTACCTGCACGGCCTGAGCAGGCAGTGGTGCTTTGCCTGAACCAGCACCCTCCGGCAAAGTAGTCACCTGTGCCGGAATATTGGCCACAACCCAATGCCACCAGCCAGACCCTGTTGGGGCATCCGGGTCATACGCGGTCACCACAAAGCTTTTGGTACCCTGCGGGACATCCTGCCATACCAGCGCGGGGGACAGATTTTGCCCCGTCTGCCCCATGCCATTGAAGACCTGAGCCTGTGGCAGGGTCTCTCCGTCCCGAAAAGCCGGGCTTGTGAGCACAAAGGTCATGGTTTCCCCCTGTATTATCGTTACCAGTTACGGCTGATCAGCCAGAATTCTTCAGATGTGAGCGTGACAGCTTTCCCGGCATCGGAGTCTGCCGCTGCGCGGGCCAGTGCTTCAATGCGCTCAATCATGATAACTTTACGCTGGTGAGCTTCCGATGTTTCCTGCACGGATTTCAAGACCCCAAGTGAGGTCTGGGCAGCTTTGGCAACACGGTCTGCATCAAGAAGGGCATAAGACATAATTTTTAGCGTCCTGTTTATTCATAATGGTGAAGTGAATCTGGCGGTTGTGTGCCCGTTGTTCAAGCCCTGCAAGGTCTAGCCACCCCTGCGCGCTTTTTTTGAAGCTCACAAAGGCTCAAAGGCCGCATATCCTCTGGCGTAGCGCCACCCGATTGCGTAAACCCGTCCAGCCATGAGCAATCGCACCGAAGATTTTGATTTCCACCTGCCCGAAACCCTGATCGCGCAGGAACCCGCCCGCCCGCGTGAAAGCGCCCGCCTGCTGGATGTGCCCCTGCACGGCCCGTTCAGAGACCTGCATGTCTCAGACCTTCCCGGCCTTTTGCAGCCGGGAGATCTGCTTGTAGCCAATGATACAGCCGTCATACGCGCCCAGTTACACGCCATGCGCGGGGAGGCCCACATTGGGATTACGCTGGACCGTATCCTGCCGGATACCACATGGCATGTACTGCTCCGCAACGCCAAACGCGTTAAGGTTGGAGACACCCTGACCTTTGCCAACACCCCTCACACCGCCACCGTTATGGCACGGGAAGAAGGCGGCGGTGGCATCCTGCGCTTTACTGCGGAAGGGGAGGCTTTTGATGCCTTTCTGCTGCATGTGGGCGCTCTGGCCCTGCCGCCCTATATCCACCGCCCCCACGGCCCGACAGAGCAGGACGCACGCGACTACGCCACCATTTTTGAAGACCATAAAGGTGCCGTAGCAGCCCCCACGGCTGGACTACATTTCACGCCAGCCCTGCTCAACGCGGTTGATGCCACAGGCGCTGACCGCTGTACCCTGACCCTGCATGTGGGCGCAGGCACCTTTCTGCCCGTGCGGGACGACGATATTTCCAAACACCACATGCATGCTGAACGCGGCATTATTACGCCAGAGGTTGCCGCACGGATTAATGCAACACGCAAAGCCGGTGGCCGTATTATTGCCGTTGGCACAACCAGCCTACGCCTGCTGGAAAGTGCTGCGGACGCACACGGTGTAGTGCATCCGTTTAACGCTGAGACCTCCATTTTCATTCGGCCCGGCTACCAGTTTCGGGCGGTGGATATGTTGATGACCAATTTCCACCTACCACGCTCTACGCTGTTTATGCTGGTTAGCGCGTTTGCCGGGCAAGCCAGAATGCGGCAGGCTTATGAGCACGCCGTGCAGACCGGGTACCGCTTTTATTCCTATGGTGACGCCTGCCTGCTGCGCTGCGCCCACAGCATTCATACCCCCCATTCCCCTACCGGAGCCACACCATGAGCCGCTTTCACTGGACCTGCGAAAGCACGGATGGCGCTGCCCGTGCAGGCACGCTGCACACGGCACACGGCCCTGTTGCCACCCCCACTTTCATGCCTGTGGGCACAGTGGGCACCGTAAAAGCCATGACCATGGATGCCGTGCGCTCAACCGGCGCAGGAATAGTCCTGGGCAACACCTATCACCTGATGCTGCGCCCCGGCGCAGAGCGCGTGCAGCAGCTTGGTGGCCTGCACAAGTTTATGGACTGGTCCGGCCCGATCCTGACGGATTCCGGCGGGTTTCAGGTCATGTCTCTCGGCCCGCTCCGCAAGCTGGATCAGGATGGCGTAACCTTCAAATCCCATATTGATGGTTCGACCCACCGGCTGACACCAGAAAGCTCAACAGACATTCAGCACAAGCTGGATGCCACCATTACCATGTGTTTTGACGAATGCCCGGCCCTGCCTGCTCCGGTTGAAACCATTGCCAAGTCCATGCGCCTGTCCATGAAATGGGCAGAACGGTCCCGGCAGGCTTTTATACAGCGTGAGGGCTATGGCCAGTTTGGGATTGTACAAGGCGGCACCGAGGCAGACCTGCGCGCCGAAAGCGTGAAAGCCCTGACCGATATTGGGTTTGAAGGCTATGCCATTGGTGGTCTGGCCGTAGGGGAAGGGCAGGAACTGATGTTCTCTACCCTCAACACCACAGTCCCCCTCATGCCGCAATCTGCCCCACGTTACCTGATGGGTGTAGGCACACCGGATGACCTGCTTGGCAGTGTCATGCGGGGTGTGGACATGTTTGACTGCGTCATGCCCACGCGGGCAGGCCGCACGGCCCGTGCTTATACAGAGCGTGGCACGCTCAACCTGCGCAATGCCCGCCATGCCGGGGATGCACGGCCAATCTCCCCTCACTGCGACTGTCTGGCGTGCACGCGCCATAGCCGCGCCTATTTGCACCACCTGTTCCGAGCCAATGAAATTCTCGGCCCCATGCTGCTGACATGGCACAATATTGCCTATTATCAGCGCCTGATGCGCCAGATCCGGGAAGCGATTCTGGAAAAGCGATTGGAGGCTTTGGCTCTACAGCTCCGGGCAGAGTGGGCCGCCGAAGACTGGAGCGAGGATGAAATGCCGCAACCGGTTATTCCGCCCGTTCCCTAACGCCTGCACGTTGGGACAATAAACACCTTATTCACAGCGTTATTGTCCCTCCCCCCACCAGAAGGATATGGTACCGCGTGGCTGAAGCCCCCGCCCACCCGCTGCACAAGCTGGCGGACCGCATACGGGATAAAGCGCTGGCCCTTGGTTTTGACGCCATTGGGTTCTGCCCCGCCACCCTTGGCCCGGAAGTACGGGAGCGCCTGACCGACTTTTTGGCCAAAGGTTACCATGGAGACATGGGGTGGCTGGCGGACCGTACAACGCAACGCACACACCCTCAAGCTTTATGGCCTGAAGCCCGGAGCGTTATTGCGCTTGGCGTCTCTTACGCGCCGGAAGGCGATGCCCTTGCCACATTAGCCAAAACAGAATGTGGCAATATATCCGTTTACGCGCGGCACCGAGATTATCATGACCTGATAAAAGGCATGCTGAAACATCTGGCCCAGTTTGTCGTGAAGGAAGGGCAGACCATCCTCAGCACGAGCGATACCGGTGAGCCACCACAGGTCAAAGTGTTTGTCGATACGGCTCCCGTGGCGGAAAAACCCTTGGCAGAACAAGCCGGGCTGGGCTGGCAGGGCAAACATACCAATCTGGTCTCCCGCAGCCACGGAAGCTGGCTGTTTCTGGGCGAAATTTACACCACACTTGAGTTACCGCAGTCTGAGCCGTCCGGTGGACAGTGCGGGAATTGCACACGCTGCCTGACCGCCTGCCCCACGCAAGCCTTCCCCGCCCCGTACCAGATGGATGCACGGCGCTGTATCTCCTACCTGACCATAGAACATGCAGGCCCCATCCCACATGCTCTGCGTGCGGCCATTGGCACACATATCTATGGCTGTGATGACTGCCTGGCGGTCTGCCCATGGAACCGGTTTGCCGCCGTGTCTCACCAGATCAAACTCCAACCGCGCCCTGACCTGATAGCCCCTGAACTGGCAGACCTTGTGCAACTGGATGACACCGCTTTCCGCCAACGTTTTTCTGGCTCGCCCATCAAGCGCATTGGCCGTGACCGGTTTATCCGCAATGTGCTGACCGCTATTGGCAATAGTGGCAGGCAGGAACTCACACCGTTAGCCAGTGCCCTCTGCCACGACCCCAACCCGGTTGTCGCAGAAGCTGCGGAGTGGGCTGTCACCCGCCTGAAAGACAACACGCCATGAGCGCGCACTTACGCAAACGCAGCCTGATTTTATCAGGCCACGATACCAGCGTGGCGCTGGAACCCGAATTCTGGCAGGTGCTGGATACACTGGCGCAGCAAAAACGGCTGCCATTCCCCACTCTGGTCGCCAAGATAGATGCCGCCCGCATACCCACCCAATCGTTAGCGTCTGCCTTGCGGGTTTATGCGCTCAAGAGCCTTCTACCGCCGGAAAACGAACAACCCTCTTCTTGAAATTAAAGCGATGGAAGCCCCCAATCAGCTTTGTAGAAAATTATACTTTGTATTTCAAAGTTATTTGTGTACGGTGAGTTTGTAGACTTTTTCTACCCTCTCTTTTGTGTGCAAAGGCTGCCCGCATGACCCAGACATCCCATACGCTTCAGCAGGATATCAACTTTCTCCGTACGCTGGCGGAAGCCGGACAAAATATGCCTCTGACCTGCGGCCCCTACCTGATTGTGGCTGGCCTTGTTTTTAGTGGTGCCAGCGTGCTGGCCTGGGCGGCCACACACAATGCTCTGGGTCTGACACCCCACGCCATTGTCTGGATTTTTGCTGCTGCTATGGCGGTGCACTTGGGCGCAATGTGGCTGCTTTCATCAAGATTACAGCAACATGGCGCTGCATCCGCCTCCAACCGTACCCTCAAATGGGTCTGGTCGGGGCTGGGAAGCTGTATTGCCACGGTTTTTCTAGCGGCAGTTATTTTGAACTGGAAGTTCCAGAACCCTCTGGCATGGGCCTTGTTCCCGGCTCTTGTTCTCGGCCTTTATGGCGCAGCATGGCAGGTGACAGCCCTGCTTTCCCGGCAGCGTTGGGTATGGTGCGTTGCTATGGGAGCCTTTGCTGGTGCACTGCTTATCTCTGCGCTCAGCAACCAACCTTCAGTTTTTCTGGCTTATGCAGGTCTCCTGCTTCTGCTCTCCGTATTGCCGGGCTGCATACTGGTCCGTAAACAGGCAGCAGGATGAGGAGCGCGTGACCCTGTTCGATATTCACCAGATTGATGAAACAATCCACGGTCGGGTGCGGTTGGGCATTATGGCCTTTCTTGCCGCAAGCGGTACAGCAGACTTCACCAGTCTGCGGAAACATCTAGCTGTTTCAGACGGCAACTTGTCCACTCACCTCAAAAAACTGGAAGAAGCGGCCTATATCGAGCAGCATAAATCGTTTACCGGCCGCAAACCGCTCACCCAGATTGAATTGACCCCACAAGGCCGCACAGCGTTTCTGGCTTATCTGGAAGCCATGAGCCGTCTTGTCAGTGCATCTTCCGTGTAACAGGCGTTTCGGGCTTGAGCTCTCTTGCAACCAAAAGGGCAGAGGAGAGTTGCCTTCTCATGGCATGACTAATCTTGTTATAGTCTCCGATATGACGGCTGCGGCATAACCAGCCGTCCCGCAAAACAGGTTGAAAACAGACAGTATGGCTATTTGGGGTAAGATATTTGGAGGGGTTGCCGGATTTGCCATGGGGGGGCCTATGGGGGCTGCTCTTGGTACGGCACTTGGCCATGCGGCAGATAAGGGGACGTTGCTCAACCCTCCTGCCGGTGGGTGGAGCGACCGGTTTTCAGCCCGCACAAACCCGGACCCGGCCGGTGCTGCAACTTTCATGGCCGCCAAACTTGCCGCCGCCATGGGCAAGAAGGAGCAGCTTTATGGCCTAAGCAGCGTTATTCTGTGCGCCAAACTTGCCAAATGTGATGCCCCCGTAAACCGGCGGGAGATTAACGCCTTCAAAGCCCGCTTCCGCGTGCCAGATGAAAACATGCGCGAACTGGGCCGCCTGTTCGACATGTCCCGCCAGCGTACGGATGACTTTGAGGGCTTTGCGCGTGAGCTCGGCAACGCTTACGCCACCGAGAAACAGCCACTGGAAGACCTGATGGGCGTACTGTTTGGTATTGCCCGTGCTGATCTGGCCCCCGATGAACCCCTGACGAAGGAAGAACTGCACTTCCTCCAACGGGTGCATACCCTGTTTGGCCTGAGCCGGGGCGCGTGGGAGCGGGCGGAACAGGGACGTGCCCGCCCATCCATGATGGAAGATGATGCCTATGTGATTATGGGTATCGAGTCGTCAGCATCCAACGAGGAAATACGCGCGCACTGGAAAATGCTTGTGCGCCAGTATCACCCGGACGTGATGACAGCCCGTAATGCCCCACCAGCCGAAATTGAGGCTGCTTCCGCCAAAATCTCCCGCATCAACGCGGCATGGGACGTGATAAAACGCGACCGTGGGCTGTAAGCATACCTATTACCTGAAGCGGAGCGTGGGGGTATTTTTTGCTTTCACGCTCAAAACGTGGCTTAACTGCGTCTTTCGCGCAACAAAACTGTAAAAATTGTCTTTTGTTATGAACCTTAAGGCCCTGACTGCGCTTATTTTTCTCTACCCTGTCGGCAACGCAGAGAAGCCCTGCATTGCTTAGTCTCGTTCTCGTGGTAGACAGTGCGGCAGGATACCTCCTGCCATAATGGTCAGGATGTTTAAGGATACGTGACAGGGTGAAGGTGAAGGCGGCAATGAATTCTGGACGGAACGGCACACGACTCCGCCCCTGTGGTCAGGCACATACTGCTCAGGCTCAGGAAGCCCCTTCGGCATCCCGCCGTTTTTCCAAGCGCCACGCTGTTTTTGCTCTCTCACTCATGACCCTTGCAGGGTGCAGTAGCATTAAAGCGCCAGTCCCCACGGACCCGGATGCTCTTGAAGACTACAAACAAGCCAATGACCCCTACGAGCCGCTGAACCGTAAAATCTACGGTGTGATGATGAAGGCGGACAAATGGGCGCTCCGGCCTGTTGCCAAAGCCTATGTATGGGCTGTGCCGCACCCTGTGCGAAATGCCTTTGGCAACATGATCCTGACCATGAACGAGCCTTCGGCCTTCTTTAACGATGTTGGTGCAGGCAAACCCCGCCGTGCAGGCGATGCCTTTGTGCGCTGGTGCATCAATATGTCCGTTGGTGTTGGCGGCCTGATAGACGTCGCCAAAATGGCGGGTTACCCGCACCAGGATAACGATGCAGGTCTGACACTGGCCAACTGGGGTATTCCGTCTGGCCCCTACCTCTTCCTGCCTATGGGCCCCTCCTCCATCCGTGATGGAATCGGGTACGGGATTGATCAGGGGCTTTCCCCCTGGAACTATGTGCCGCGTGGTTACGGTCTCGTGAGTTTCAACTGGGCCTATAACATGCTTGGTGTAATACATGGCCGCTCAGAGCATCTGGATGAACTGGATGCCTTGCAGCGTGATGCGCTGGACCCGTATGCCACCATCCGCAGTGCCTATCAGCAACAGCGCAAAGCCCATGCTGAGGCCATTAAAAACGACCACCGGGCCACTGTGCCACTGTGGTACCATGTCAAGAATAGACAACAAGGGTAGCACTGACATGACTTTCTTTTCCGGCCGTCGCCTTTTTCTCGGCTCCCTTGCTCTCCTGTGTGCAGGCAGCCTTGCTGCCGCCCCCGCCCGTGCAGCACAGAACACCCATCAGTTTATTGAGAGCTTCGGCAAGCAGCTTGTTGCTATTGTAAACAGCCCGGTTCCACTTTCTGAAAAGAAAGAGAAGGTTCTGCCGCTGATCCAGAAGAATGTGGATATTGATGCCATTGGCCGCTATTGCCTTGGCCGTTACTGGAAAACAGCAACACCACAGCAGCAGAAAGAATATCTGGGCCTGTTCAACCAGATTCTTGTAAGCGCCATTACAGACAAGCTGGGTGACTATCGCGGCGTTAGCTTCACCATTGGTGCCATCACCAAATCTGGCGATGATGATTCTGTTGAAGCAACCCTGCTTCGCCCACAGCAGCCCCCTGCCAGCATGCAGTGGATTGTCAGTTCCGCCAGCGGGACAGACAAAGTTGTGGACGTTATTGGGGAAGGTGCCAGCCTGCGCCTGACACAGCGCCAAGACTACTCAGCCTATATCGCCCGCAATGGTGGCAATGTTGATGCGTTGATCAAGGCTCTGAAACACCAGATTGAGCATCATTCAGCCTCTGCTCAGTAACGGCTTAACCATTTGGTTCGGTTACAAAAAAGCACCCACACCGGGTGCTTTTTTTTATGGCTAAATACTTTGGCTACGGTTGGCGTTTGCTTTCATAAACCAACATGGTCTGCCCCTCGCGCATAAAGCGCTCACATTCCTGCATCCCTATGCCTTTCAGAATACTGCGGGACGCCAGATTACTCTCCTTCGCAACCGCTATCACCCTGCGTATGCCTGCATTATGGGTAAAACTAAGCGCCGCATTGGCTGCTTCCCGCGCAATACCGCGCCCACTCGCCCACGGGTAGAGAGCAAAGCGCAAGCCAAAGCCGCGTCCATCTGGTCGGTCATGAATACCGGTCATGCCCACAAACCGCCCTTGTTCATGGATGGTGAAAATACCAACGCGATGGCAGGCCCAGAAGGCGATATCATCCGCCATTTCCTTCTCTGCCTGCTGACGGGTGCAGACGCCGCCCAACATCTGGCCAAATGCACCACCATCCGCCTTCAGGCGCACCATGTCTTCCATATCGCGCCAGCTCACAGGCCGGAGCGTAAGCCGCCCTGTGTTGAGAGTGCGTGCATCAGTCATGAAAAGCCCTCCCGCTCAGGGGGGAAATACACAAAACCCTGCTCCGGTGAAGAGCAGGGTTTTGCAAAACAATAACCGGAACGACTTGAGAGAAGAAAACGCTCTCCCAAGCCGTCAGCCAGACCTTAGCGTGCGATAGGGCGATAACGAATGCGGCCCGGCTCGGTTGCATCAGCACCAAGGCGGCGGCGTTTGTCTTCTTCATAAGCCTGGAAGTTACCCTCAAACCATTCGACGTGGGAATCCCCTTCGAAGGCCAGAATATGCGTTGCCAGACGGTCAAGGAACCAACGGTCATGGGTAATCACCACGGCACAACCGGGGAATTCAGCCAAGGCTTCTTCCAAGGCACGCAGGGTATCCACGTCAAGGTCGTTGGTTGGTTCGTCAAGCAGCAGCACGTTGCTTTCCTGACGCAGCATTTTGGCCAGATGCACGCGGTTACGCTCACCACCGGACAGAATGCCAACCTTCTTCTGCTGGTCAGACCCTTTAAAGTTAAAGGCCCCCACATACGCACGGGACGGCACAGAGCGCTTACCCAGATAGATGACGTCCGTACCGCCGGAAATTTCTTCCCAGACCGTTTTGTTGGGGTCCAGATCATCACGGGACTGGTCAACATAGCCCAGCTTGACGGTCTCACCAATTTTCAGCTCGCCGGAATCCGGCTTTTCCGCACCCACAATCATTTTAAACAGGGTGGATTTACCAGCACCGTTCGGCCCGATAACCCCGACAATGCCACCCGGTGGCAGCTTGAAGTTCAGGTCATCAATCAGCAGGCGGTCACCAAAGCCTTTGCACAAGTGGTCGGCCTCAATAACCGTGCCACCCAAGCGTGGGCCGGGCGCAATAACGATATCTGCCACGCCGTTCTGTTTTTCAGCACTGGCGGCCAGCATTTCTTCATACCGGGCAATACGGGACTTGCTTTTGGCCTGACGGGCCTTGGGGCTGGAGCCAATCCACTCCTGCTCGGCAGCAAGAGCACGCTGGCGGGCACTTTCCTCTTTTTCTTCCTGAGCAAGACGCTTGCGCTTCTGTTCCAGCCAGGAGGAGTAGTTGCCTTCAAACGGCAGGCCACGGCCACGCTCGATTTCAAGAATCCAGTTGGTCACGTTATCAAGGAAGTAACGGTCATGGGTGATGACCATGACAGTGCCCTGATAGTCGTGCAGGGTTTTTTCCAGCCAAGCCACACTTTCTGCGTCCAGATGGTTGGTTGGTTCGTCAAGCAGCAGAATGTCTGGCTTTTCAATCAGCAGGCGGCACAGGGCCACGCGGCGGCGCTCACCACCGGACAGTTTGTCAACCGGGCTATCAGCAGGGGGGCAGCGTAGGGCGTCCAGCGCAATCTCAAGTTTGCGGTCCAGCTCCCAGCCATCGCCTGCATCAATTTTTTCCTGCAATTCGGCCTGTTCGGCCAGCAGGGCATTCATTTCCTCGTCGCTCATGGGCTCGGCAAAACGCATGGAAATTTCGTTAAACCGGTCCAGCGCCTTTTTCAGCTCACCAAAGCCGAGGGCCACGTTTTCCCCGACCGTCAGTTTGGGATCAAGCTGGGGTTCCTGCTCCAGATAGCCAACCTTGACGCCTTCAGCAGCCCACGCTTCACCGCCATATTCCTTATCAATCCCGGCAATAATTTTGAGCAGGGTTGATTTACCGGCACCGTTGACGCCGAGCACACCAATTTTAACACCGGGAAGGAAGGAGAGCGTAATGCCCTTGAACACTTCGCGCCCGCCTGGATAGGACTTGGTGAGGTCCTTCATCACATAGACGTATTGATAGGATGCCATGAGATGAACCCCCGCAAATGAATGGTGGCGCGCCGTATAAGGACGTGAAAAGAAAAACCTGCGCCCGGCAGGACTTGAACCCGCAACCTAGCCGTTATGAGCGGCCCGCTCTAACCAATTGAGCTACAGGCGCACACAGGTAGGCCCTGATTTACGCAACCTGAGCCATTTGGCAAGGGTTAGAGCACGAAAATAACCAAAAAACCTTATAGCTGTTCCCGCTTGGCAAGAAGCACGGCTGTGGATAGGGTCTGACATCCGTATTTTTAGTGCTGGAGTACGTTATGGACGTATCAAAAATTTCCGCCGGTAAAGATGTACCATTTGACATTAATGTCGTCATTGAGATCCCGCAGGGTTCCTCTGTAAAATACGAAGTAGACAAAGACAGCGGGGCCATTTTTGTTGACCGCTTCCTGTTTACACCCATGGCCTACCCCACGGCTTACGGCTTCATTCCCGGCACACTGGCCGCTGATGGTGACCCGACCGATGCGCTAGTGCTGACCCCCGCCAACGTAGTGCCTGGCTCCGTTATCCGGTCACGCCCAATTGGTGTGCTGAAGATGGAAGACGAATCCGGTCAGGACGAAAAAATCATCTGTGTCCCGCACGACAAGATTCACCCGCAGTTCAGCAAAGTGGAAAGCATTGCAGATCTGCCGGAAATCACGGTTAAAGCCATCGAGCATTTCTTTACCCGCTACAAAGACCTTGAGCCCGGCAAATGGGTCAAAGTAACCGGCTGGGGCTCCCGCGAAGAAGCAGCAGACTTCATCCGCAGTGGTGTGGAAGCTGCCAAGAAGGGCTGAGCCTCCTCCCAGCACAAAAGATAAAGGCTACCGCAAGGTAGCCTTTGCCTGCCCATTTTTTATAGAACAGTTCGGTCATTTTAAGCATTATTGCAGACCGCAGCTTACCTTCTTCAAATTTATACCTTCAAAGTTATATTTTTATCGTCATCTTAAATTTTATTTGTGTATAAGTTGTAAGATATTAGGAGTGGACGATGTCGCAATTTCATAAATCTGCTTTTTTATGGCGCTATCTCATATGTTCCGGTGTTGCAGCGCTCGCCCTGCACCCTCTTGTTTCCAAAACGGCGGCGGCCGAACCAGCCACATTTGCCCATTCGCGCCACCATAATGTTGAAATAGATTTTGCCGACCCAGCAGCACGGTGCGCCGTGACCGACCTGCACCTGAAAATGGCCATTACCCCAGAAAGCCATGACATTGGTGCTGTTGAGCAGCAGATCCACCTAGCCAACGCATTAGGGCGCAAACTGGCAACTGACCACCAGTGCGCCGCCGTGCAGTCTGTGGATATTGCTGTCATCCAAAACGGGTCCGAAGCTCGGCACCTTCAGGCCACTAGGGGCACCAACTGGCAGTTTGCCGAGGTTTCAGCGAGCCAGCCAGCTCCCCCTGCCCAACCAGCAGCCCCATTCCCCCCGGTGCCTGACGCATTGGGTGCCGCAGCCGTAACTGCACCCAATGCACCAGCAGCAGATGCGCCCGCACCCACGACATCTCCCGCTCAGGCGCAGGACGCAGCGCCTTCAGTGCCCCAACAAACACCGGTTGTACTCCCGGAAGGATACATGGGCTTACTGGCCCTACTGGTCCGCCATAATCCGGCGCTGCTGGATAATGAAAATATTCAGACTTGCTGGGCACGCCATGCTTTCCAGCGCGACTTTTTTGCCGCCCAAGGTAACGAGTTCCGGAAACATGAGGTTGAGAACAGGGCCAAGGCAGATCTGACCCAGATCAGCCAGCAAATCCCGGCGGGCACCCTTGAAGCAAACTTGGCTGTGCGCCTTGGTGAGTATGACTTTAAACAGTCTTCCTTCCCGGTGGCGCTCGATGGCAATGTTCTCACACTGTCCAGCTCCTGCGATATGTCTGACACGACCGTTCCCGGTCGGGTCGGTCTGAAGCTTGGTGAAACTGCGCCAATATTCCGCTTGCCTATGCCCGCTGCTGAAGCAGAACAATTCCTGAAACAGCGGACGCGCTTTGGCTTCATCAACCGGGAGATGATGGCCGTTCTGACCTTCCATGTAGAAGACAGCCAACTGGATAAAATGGCAGATAACGCGCCACAGCCAGTGACGCTGACCCATGTGAAAATCTACAGCGACACAGACAAAACCAGCCTTCTTGCTGACATTGGCCCAGACGCACTGGAAAACATGCGTAAGGCACAGGAAGCAGCAAAAGCAGCACAGCAGGCCAAAGAAGCCGCTGAACAACAGGCTGAAAACCGGCGTAGAATGGCGGAGCGCTTACAGAGTGCCAGCCGGTCTGAAAAATTGGCCATGTGGGTTGGCCAGAACACGCATGGATTTAACACACCCGACCTGAACACCATGCGGTCTGTGCGCGCCAGAACCATTATGCAGGGAGCACCTGTAGATGCCATTCTGCTTGTTCAGGCGGATGGCAGTGGTCGCGCACAGGTGCCAACCAAATGGCCGGGCAAACTGAACCTAACAACACCTAAGGATCAGCCTGCCCTCGCCAGCGGCACATGGTATCTTGTGCAGGGGCCTGTCAGTGTTCCTGAAAAAGGGGACTTCCCCGCGGCAGAAATGACCGTGCAAACCCTTCATGCCTGTCAGCAGGATCAATGCAAGGAAGCGGAAGACCCACAGGCCCTTCTGGCTGCGCTACAACCCACAGTTAAACCCTGAACCGCGCTTTTTAGAAAACCGGTTTGCGGAACGTCTTTTTTGCTCACGCTTTTTCCAATACGGGATCGCACCAATGAAATCTCTTCTGACATTTGACACGCTGATTACCCCCAAATTCATCAAATTCTTTTTCTATGTTGGCGTGTTTTTCTGCATGCTGACTGGCTTTGGAACATTTATTTCCATTCTGCTCGGCTGCATTAATGGGGCACAGATGTCTGGCTCCTCTTCTGCTATGGGGGCTATTCTCGGCCTGATTCTCGGCCTGATCGCAGGCACCATTGTTACACTTGTGGGCATTGTTCTGGCCCGTGTTTCCAGTGAACTGACGTTAGTGATCTTCATGATCCGGGATGAACTTGCCTGGCAGCGTGAAAACACGACCAAATCCTCCCTCTCCTAAGGCCGAACCCATGCAGTCTGGCACATACAGCACAGCGCCTCTGGCGCAGGGGAAGCCGGACCCGAACCTTCTGCTCCCCCCTCTTTCCGCCCTCGCCCCTCCCGGCAAGCTGGCAGAGGCAAGCTCTGCTCAGGCTTTTGCCCCTATGGACACATCATCTGTTGATGATGTCCTCAAACGGGCCGAAGCCTTGTGGGGTGAACATGCTCCGCGCATCAAAAGCTCGACCAAGGCCACGGCTGACCAGCTTGGCAAGTTTGCCAGCACGGTCGTGCATCAGGGAGAAGATACCCTGCAAGGCCTGCGCACAACCATGGCAGACCCAGAAAAACGGTCTGGTTTATGGGCACGTTACCGCACTGTCTTTATAGGCGGCGGTGTTGGCCTGATTGTGCTGGCAGGCGTTGGTTGGGGCGTGGTACGCCACGAAGCCAGTACAATCGCTGATAAGAAGGTTCAGGACTTTCTCACTCAGTCTGGCCTCTCACCTTATGTCAAATACGAGTCTGTGAGCGCAACGCCTTTTGGGTCTGTTACGCTGCACAACGTGCAGGTACAGTTCGCCAGAGCGGGTTCGCCGCCCCTCAAAATTGGCGCTCTGTCAGCGAGTGGCCTGTCATCCTCCAGCACACTGCCAAACTCTCTTGATCTGACAGCCAGCGATATTGACTGCCCATTGAATGATGTAGGAACCTATACAGGCGGCACATTCCGAGGCGAGGGCCTGAGAACGCTGGGCTATACCCACGTTACGGGAAATGCCTCACTGTCCTACACTCTTTCTGGCCAGACACTCCGCTTCGCTTCCCAGTCTGATTTTGACAAAATTGGTGGTTGGACTGTCAATTTTGACCTTGGTGGCGTACCTGTAGAGCAGCTCAAAGCGCTGTCTGGCATGGTTCAGAACAATCCGGAACAAAGCTTTTTGATGCTGATGCAACTGGCCTCACAGTCGAATAGTGCTGTGCTGAACAGTGCATCACTTAAATTGGACAACTCCGGACTGGTAGAGCGTGCGCAGGCCGTACCGAATACGCAGTTTCCACAAACGGAGACTGTACCTGACGCCGCCTCTCCTTTGGAAAAGTGGACCATACAAGGCGGGAAACTGACCGTTACAGCGCAACCGCAACAGCCGCTGCCTGTCATGACGCAAGGGTTTCTGGGGCAACCAACCCTTAACCCTGCCTTTAACACACTCCGCCAATTTATTGCCGCAACTCATGCGGACGTAACAGCAAACTAAAAAACAGGGGCTGGTTCAAACAAAAAACTAGCCCTTCTCTTTTCTTTAGTGCACTCTTAATCCAGCTCAATTGTTGAGTCTGGCTTTTTGCCTGACGTTGCAGCTGCTTTCTTGGCAGGCTGACGGGTTTTGACGTGTGAGCGCTGTACCGGCGCACTTTCTGGAGCCTGCGCCGTATAGCCCGGCAGAACGTTGTGGTAGGCAATCATGCACTGCACATACGTATTGTTATACTGCGTCTGGAGGCCATCCTGCTGGTTTTGGGAATAATATGCCCCACCGCCACTACCACCCAACGCACCTGCCGCAGCACCAATACCTGCACCTGCGCCGCCACCAGCCGCCGCACCAAGGCCAGCACCCAGTGCTGTTGTAGCCAAAGCTCCGTAAATTGCTCTGTGATTTTGGTGCTCAGCTTGCCCGCTAATGGCCTGAGCAGCCTGATTACGGCAAAACTGCTGCTCTTGTAGAAAGACAGTATAGTCCTTGCCGGGGCCCGGCAAAACCTGTGCGGTTGGTGCTGTTGGGGTTTCTGCACATGCGGCAAGAGAAAGCAGCGCAGCCAAAGGAATGAGGGCTTTAGTATTGAACGACATTGATATCCCCGAATAAAATTTTGCCTGTGATTTTTACAATATATTCACGGCCATATGAAGGCTTATATTTTACAAATCTGGCACTCTTCAAAATGAATAAACTATAAGTTTCCACCTACAATAGTCTTGCGCACCACCACTTTAAACACGCACAGTTTTACAAGCGCTATCGCTTCCATTTTCACTACTCGCCCATCATGCTTTTGGTTTTTCATCTCACACCATGCGTGTGAAATCTGTTGCCAAAATACGCGCTTATCAAACCGTGAAAATGAGCAGACACTCGGTTCGTTGTTGTTTTCAGGAGTACGGCACCCATGGCCGCTCAAACCTCACATCCGGTTACCGGCCGCCAGCCTGTGCTGTTTATTCCCCACGGCGGCGGCCCGTGCTTTTTTATGGACTGGCCCGTGACGTGGGACGCCATGGAGGCGTATTTGCGCAACCTGCGCCACAGCCTGCCCCAGATGCCAGATGCCATACTGGTTGTTTCCGGCCACTGGGAAAGTGCTGTTCCCACCCTGACAGCGGCCCAAGCACCCAGTCTGATTTACGATTATTCCGGCTTTCCACCGCACACCTACCAGTTGCGCTATCCTGCGCCCGGCTCCCCGGCACTGGCAGAGCAGGCGGCTGCTCTTCTCACCGAAGCTGGTATCCCTAGCGCTACTGACCCTGAAAGGGGGCTGGACCATGGGGTGTTCATTCCCCTCATGGTGACGTTTGAAGAGGCAACAATTCCGGTGGTCGAACTGTCCTTGCAGAACACTCTGGACCCCGCACTCCATATCCGGATAGGGCAGGCGCTCGCCCCTTTACGGGATCAGAACGTGCTGATTCTGGGCACAGGCATGAGCTACCATAACCTGCGGCACTTCATGAACGCAGACCCTACTACCGATGACGCTGCCCGTGCTTTTGATACGTGGCTGCTTCAGGCTGCCTACCTACCAGAAGCCGAGCGCAATCAGAGTCTGACCCAATGGCAGGCAGCGCCCGCTGCCAAATTATGCCACCCGCGTGAGGAGCACTTGTTGCCACTTATGGTTGTAGCTGGTGCGGCGGGCGCAGACCAAGGCCAACGCACTTATGCCGATACCGTTAACGGCAAGGCGCTTTCCGGTTTTGGGTTTGGCCTCTCCCCTTCCCCCACTGCGCCTATGGCCCAGCCCCATGCCGTCAGTCCGGCTTGAGCACCATACGCAGCCCCTCCTTCCTTTCCGTTCACACAAACAAGGTTGTTTTCTTATGCTGAAAAAAATTCTGGTCCTCACACTCACCGCAACAGCACTGGCTGGCACGACTCTGTCTGGTGCTCAGGCTGCATCTTTTTCAGACGTGCAGAGTGGTAACTACGCCATTGAACCAACGCATACGCAGGTTCTGTTCTCTCTGCTGCATTTTGGCTTTACGCCCTATGTGGGCCTGTTTTCCAACGCAAGCGGCACCCTGAAACTGGACACAGCCCACCCTGCTGCCTCCCGCCTGCAAGTGACTGTTCCGGTCAACAGTGTGCAGACCACCAGTGATAAACTGACAGCCGAACTCCAGCAGGCAGACTGGTTTGACGTAGCCCATTACCCCACGGCCACCTTTACCTCCTCTAAAATAACGCCAGATGGCAAAGGCGGCGCCACCATTACGGGCACCTTTACCCTGCATGGCATTACTAAACCCCTTACCCTGCACGCCACCTATGTTGGGTCCGGCGTAAACCCGATGGACAAAGCCTATACGGTAGGGTTTCAGGCCACTGGCGTTATTAAGCGCAGCGACTACGGTGTGAACAAATATGTGCCGGTTGTGGGTGATGATGTGACACTTACCCTTGCAGGCGCATTTGAAAAGCAGCCCTGATTTCTGCCCCCTAAAGACGCCTCCCCTTCATATGATGGAGGGGAGGCTCTGTCTGCACAGCCTGTAACCCGCTGAACAGACAGAAAAAATAACAAAAATGCATTTTTTTCGATAAACCCTGTTGCCAAACAAAAAATCCTCGCTATAAGACGCGACATACCAACGCACATCACTGATGAGCGTCTGGACTGCGGGTGTAGCTCAGTTGGTTAGAGCGCCGGCCTGTCACGCCGGAGGTCGCGGGTTCGAGCCCCGTCACTCGCGCCACTTTCTCTCAAAAATATATTTTTATAGAGAAAGGGCGCGACCCCTCAGGGGTTTCTCCTTCCCATATAGCATATCTTCTGCACCGCGCGTCTTCTAATACGCACTCTCGCAAGCTCTACGCAAAATGGCCCAGCATAAGCCGAGCCATTTTTCATCAGCACAAAAAAGAAAACGCAACGCTTAGACGTTGTTTCAAAAGTTCAGATCTGAGGTCTAGACAGGGCCTTAGCCTGACTGAACAAGTAGCTTTGTCGCCCCGACGCAATACCATCGGGGCACAAGATACCTCATTCAGGCATCATAAAGCACCTCAGCCCACCTTGAACGACTTTTAAAAAATGCTTTCTTCTTATTCACCTAGCGCGGCGGCACCCTGCAAGGCTACCGCTACGGCATGCACGGTGGCTGCAATACGCACAGCAGTCTGCACAGACTCGGCCCCCAGTGCTTCACGCACAATCTTTTCATGGCTGGTTACGCACAGATCACACCCGTTGATGGCAGAGACAGCCAGAGACCAGAGTTCAAAGTCTGCTTTTTCCACGCCGGGGCGGCCAATAACGCTCATGCGCAATTGCGCAGGCATTTTGCCGTAGTCACCGCCTGCCATATGCACAAAGCGATAGTAAATATTGTTCATGCCCATAATAGCAGCGGCCGCTTTGGCAGCATTCAGGGCGTCTGGTGTCAGCTTGTCTGCAAATTCCGCCACAATGGCCTTGGTCACGTCATCATTGCGGGATGCAATAGCAGAAACCACAAATGTACCAGCCAACTGCTGCGGGGTCAGGCTGACATCATTTGCAAGAGAACCAAGGTTCAGGCGCAGGTCTTTTGCGTAGTCGGGAATACGGTCTTTCAGGGCATCCAGAGACATCTGATTATCCTTGCAAAATGGGAACGTGAAAGGCCACAGGCGTGACACCCGTGCCAAAATTCTGACGCCGCACACGGCGCATATAGTGTGTCAGAAAAAACTGAGCTTGCTACATCCCCTTGCCGTACGAACAAGAGACATAACGCAGGCAAGGCACAAAACCTTGCCAAGGGTAAGCTCCTGCTGCGCAGGGGCTACCCTGCAAGGTGGCACAAACCACCTTGCAGAAAGCCTGTACCGAACCAGCCGGTACAGGAAAGCCAACTGGTCTCAGACTTTAATAAAGTCGTCGCCCTGTTTCCAGTTACATGGGCACAGTTCGTCGCTCTGCAGGCCGTCCAGAATCCGTACGATTTCCTGCGGGTTACGACCAACGGACAGGTCATTGACGGACACATGGCGGATAATGCCCTGTGGGTCGACCACAAACGTTGCACGCAGGGCAACGCCAGCGTCCTTCGCCATAACGCCCGTGCCTTCGGTCAGCTCACGCTTGATGTCTGCCAGCATCGGGATCTGAAGGCCCTTCAGGTCTTCATGGTGCAGACGCCAGTTCAGGTGAACGAACTCGCTGTCGATGGACACGCCATACACAACGGCATCACGGTCTGCGAAGTCTTTTGCCAGCTTGCCAAAAGCTACGATTTCGGTCGGGCAGACAAACGTGAAGTCTTTTGGCCAGAAGAAAACAACTTTCCACTTACCAGCGTCAGACTTGTCAGAAATCTGAACAAACTCACCCTTAAGGCCTTCAGGGCCACCCGGAACGGCAGTGAGGTCAAAGCTTGGGAACTTATCACCAACGGTCAGCATAAGCTTGCTCCTTAGTATCAGGTTCAAAATACAACGTTGCCTGTGCATCGCTGCTTGTGAAACTCTATATGGCGCGGCATATTCATTTATGCCAATGAATATTTTATATCAAAACAATCGAAATGATCGATTACGATCTGAACCCCGCGTCAGGGCGTAAGTATCACCACAGTTTTGGCCTTAGGGCCTGATGTTTTTAAAGGTCTGACATGTTTCCCCTGCCCTCAGCACAGCAGTTGCGTTACCTGATAGCCCTTTCGGAACTACGGCATTTCGGGCGGGCTGCTGCCGCGTGTGCCGTCACACAATCCACCCTGTCGGCAGGTATTATGGCGTTGGAGCGCCAACTGGACGCCCAGTTGCTGGACCGCACAGTGGGGAAGAAAGTTGTTTTTACACCTTTGGGGCATGAAATTGCCCTCAAGGGCCGCCGGGCGCTGGAAGCACTGGAAGCTGTGCCGCAACTGGCGGCGGCAGCCCGCACCCCGCTTACCGGCCCACTCCGGTTGGGTATCATTCCCACAATCGGGCCTTTTCTGGTGGCACCCATTGTCAAAACCATTCGGGCACGCTTTCCCCAGATCACCCTCTCCATCACCGAGGATACGACAGAGCATTTGCTGGAGAAGCTAGCGCTGGGGCGGTTGGATATTCTCATGCTGGCCATGCCCTGCCTGTGTGACGGCACGGAAACGCTCCCCCTGTGGCGAGACCCGTTTCAGGTGATCATGCCTGATGGGCACCCTCTGGCATCCCTGGCGCATGTTCCCGTCGAGCGGCTGGAAGACCAGCGGATGATCATGATGGAAGACGGACATTGCTTGCGGGAACAAACACTGGCGGTCTGCCGTCAGGGCCGCGGGTGGGATAGCTCAGATGGAGAGGGCGACTCCACATTCACCGCCACCTCCCTCCACACCATGGCCGATATGGTTGAACTGGGGCTGGGCATAGGGGTTGTGCCTGCACTGGCCACGGAAAACGGGCTGCTGGCCAGCCACAAAGTCATTACCCGCCCGCTCTCTGGTGGGCCAGTATGGCGCACAATCGGGCTGGCATGGCGGCCCCGCTCCCCCCGTGCGGCAGATTTCCATACTCTGGCGACTGCTTTTGCCGCACTCGCCCCACACCCGGAAGAAAGCTCCCTTGCAGCCAAAAGCCCACAATCAGGCCATTAAATACCGGAAAACAGCCCAAAACCGAAAGAAAATGGCGCTTTGCAGGCCGAAAACATTGACTCATATAAGCAGGCTCGGTATGTGCGCTCACAACTTGTTTCCACTTCATTGAGTATTGGCGGAGAATAACGGGCCATGAAAATCAGAAACAGCCTGAAATCGGCCAAGGTGCGCGATAAAGACTGCCGTGTAGTACGGCGTCGCGGCCGGGTTTATGTTATCAACAAGAAGAACCCCCGCATGAAAGCTCGTCAGGGCTAATCCATGCTTTCTCCGGCCCTCTTTGGCTGGCTGAAAACGCATGACATGTGCGCAACCCGTTTTTCTGCTTTGCAGGGAAGCGGGTTTTTGCGTTCTGGCACGCCACGCTCGTTTCTGTTGCTAACCGGGGCCGTTCTCGTACTGGGGGGCAGCATTGCGCCGCTCTCCTCCGGCATGGCAGAAACCCAGCCTCATCAGGCTCAGCACTCCAAGACTCCGTCTCATACTCCGGCTCAACACGCATCACGCCCGGCAGCGCACGCACCGGAACCGGTCGCCCCGCCCGGCCCAGCACCTGCACCGTCTGCTCCCAAACCGGGCACTGCCCAACCCGACCCCACTGCTCAGAAACCCGCCAAGCCTGAAGACCAGATTGCTCAACTGGCGGATCAATTGGCAAAGGCAAAAACGCCCGAACAGGCGCATGGGCTGGAAGCTGCGCTAGAGACTCTGCGCGCCGCTGACATTTCCCCCACCACTCAACTCCTCCTGCGCCGGGCCGAGAAAGATAGTGCCAACAGCAAGCCGGATGAGGCCGTGGAGGACATGAGCGATGCCATCGCCCTGCAATCTGATAAAGCCATCCTGTGGCGCTCCCGTGCGCAGATGCGCCTTGTTGCGGGAGACCTGAATGGGGCTGTGCAGGATTTGGGAGCCGCCTTGCAACGCGACCCGCGCGATGTGCAAAGCTGGGCTTTGCTGGCAACGGTTGAGGAGCACCGCAAGGATGGTCCCGCTGCCCTGAAAGCCTGGCAGAAAGTTATGGCGCTCAACCCTATGGCGGACCGCGCCCATAAAAGGCTGGATGCGCTGCACATTAAGGCTTACGGACAACCAACCTGAGACCCGTTAAAAAAAACGCCGGGAACAGTCCCGGCGTTTTGTAATCAGGCCTGTTGGTTTTCAATCAGACTTTTGCGAATCTTCCGGCCCCGCTCAATGCGGTCCACAATATAGGCTTCATCCCCCCAACGGATGGCGCGGGCCATAGCCTGTGCGTCTTCCATAAAACGGGCCAACATTTCCAGCAGGGCTTCACGGTTCAGAAGGAAAATATCGCGCCACATCGTAGGGTCTGACGCAGCAATACGCGTGAAGTCCCGAAAGCCGGACGCCGCAAAATCCAGCACCTCAGAGCGTGTTTCATCTGCCAGATCATCTGCTGTGCCGCAGATGGTAAACGCTAACAGATGCGGTAGATGGCTGACGATAGCGCAAACACGGTCATGGTGCGCGGGGGTCATGTCCCGCAGGCGGGCACCACAGCGCTGCCAGAGGGTTCTTATGGCCTCTATTGCGGCATCCGGCGTAGCCTCCAGCGGCGTAAGCAGGCACCAGCGGTTTTCAAACAGCGTGGCAAACCCGGCATCCGGACCAGAAAACTCTGTTCCTGCCATAGGGTGTGCAGGCACGTACGGTACATCTGGCCGCAAATAGGGGCTGATCGCCTCAATGACCGAAACCTTGGTAGAGCCAACTTCTGTCAGAATGGCACCCGGTTGCATGGCGGGCAGCACCGTTGCTGCAACAGGGCCCATTACCCCCACAGGCACACACAGCATAACGCAATCTGCCCGTGCTGCGGCTTCTGCTGCGTTATCCGTAACCTCATCCGCAATGCCCAATTCTGCCACGCGGGCACATACGGCGGGGTCTTTATCCACAGCAATAACATGGCGGGCCAGCCCACCGTATTCCTTGGCGCGCCGCAGGACGGAAGACCCGATCAGCCCCGGCCCAACAACCACGAGCGTTTCAAAAACGGGAGGAAGGTCTCTGGTGTCAGATGGTGTCTGCACGCTCTTATTCTTTCACCACGGAAGAAGTTGGCACATACGCGGCATCTGGTGCCTGTACGGGTTCGGGCTGACTGGCAGCACGCAGGCCGCGCATTTCCATAAACTGCCACAGCAGCAGGATGGGGATACCCAGCGCCAGCTCACGCCCCCGGCGTAACAGTGACAACCCGAGAGAGACGGACGACTCAAGCCCAAAGGCATGCCCGAGTGCAATATAGGCCCCCTCCTGCACACCAAGGCTACCCGGCACCAAAAACCCTACGGACATGATGGCGCATGTCACCCCTTCTACGGCTATGGCGTTAGGGAAGCTCAGGCCCGCACCCATCAGGTTGGCGGCAAGCCACAACATGGCAGCACTGCTGATCCAGCCCAGAAAATGGTAAAAAGCAGAGCCACAAATACGCAACGGGTGGCTCCAGACCGCCTCCATCCGTTCTTGCAGGTTTCCAGCACCTGTCAGCAGATTATCATGCCACTGGGCAGCCAGACTGCTGGAAAATTTGCTCCCCAACCGGCGGAATATGTGGCCGCCGTTACGCTGGGTCCAGACAAAGCCTGCCGTTCCCACCATCAGGAACACAGCCCCAAAGATAACCGGCACTACAAACGGGCTGTTGCGTTGGTGCGCCACAAGAAACGCCACACCCAGCAGCACAAAAGCCGTCTGGCCCATGACCTCGGTTGTAATATCCACAAGGTTGGCGGCAGTGGCCTCCGGCAGATCAACCGTGCGAGAGTCGCGCTTATGAAAGCCGTGGCCTGAGCAGGTTGCCCGTATGCCAATGACAATTCCCCCAAGTTGGGAGAAAGGCAGGCATGTGGCCGCAGCATCCCGCACCATACGTGCGCCCAGCAGGCGCAAATACCCAATTTCAGGTACGGCGGAATACCATGCCAGCCCCAGCACGCCATTTACGGCCAATTGGCAGCATACCATGAGAAGGAACCCGCCCAGACCAATACGCATGACAGCATGCATGACAGAGCCAAAGCCACTCCAGGCAACGGCTGCAGTAATGGCCACCAGGCCGAGCAAAGTGAGAAAAATAGTAAGCTTTTTCAATGCCTAAGCTCTATCTCCCCAGGACGCCCCCTTTGGGCCCCCCAGCACCCTGCCGCTCGTGCGCGGACAGGGGGGGTATGTTCTTGCGTGACCGTCCACTTACACCAGCATAGGGTCTGGCGCCACCTTGGGCGGCAGGATAAAGAAGCAGACCATCTGTTCGGTCTCTGTACCGTGTTATTTCATACCCTTATGGGAGCGCCCTTTCATGACCGCCCATACGCTTGTCACCGGTGCCACAGGTTTTGTTGGCTCTGCTGTAGCCCGAACCCTGCTGGAACGCGGACACTCCTTGAGGCTGATGGTGCGCGAAGGCAGTGACCGACGCAACATTGCCGACATCCCCGCCGAGTTGGTGGAAGGGGACCTCTCCCGCCCGGACACATTTGCGCGCGCCGTTGAAGGCTGTCGCTATGTGTTTCATGTGGCCGCAGACTACCGCCTGTGGGTGCCAGACCCAGCCCCCATGATGACTGCCAACGTGGAGGGCACACGCCTGCTCATGCTTGCAGCCCAGAAGGCAGGCGTTGAACGCATTGTCTATTGCTCATCCGTGGCGGCCCTCGGGCTGGTTGGGGATGGCACGGTGTCTGATGAAAACACGCCGGTGCAGGAACACGGCGTGATTGGCATTTACAAGCGCTCCAAATACCGGGCGGAGCAGGAAGTGCTGCGCCTTGTGAAGGAGCAGGGCCTGCCAGCGGTTATTGTTAACCCATCCACCCCCGTTGGCCCCCGTGACATCAAACCCACCCCTACCGGGCAAATGATTCTGGATTGCGCCGCCGGTCGTATGCCCGCTTATGTGGATACAGGCGTGAACATCGTGCATGTGGATGATGTGGCAGAGGGCCATGCGCTGGCGCTGGAACGCGGCACCATTGGCGAGAAATATATTCTGGGTGGCCAGAACTATCTGCTGCGGGACCTGTTTGCCATGGTCTCTGAAATTGCCCATGTGCCCCCGCCGCGTATCAGCCTGCCCCAGAACGTGATCTGGCCAGTGGCTGTAGCCTCTGAATGGCTGTCACGCTCTTTTGGGTTTTCACCGCGTGTCACGCGGGAAATGCTGGCCATGTCCCGCAAGAAAATGTTCTTCTCTTCAGACAAAGCCATACAGGATCTGGGCTATGCGCCGCGCCCGGCCCGCAAGGCTGTTGAAGATGCCATCACATGGTTCCGTAATAACGGTATGCTGAAATAAGGAGTACGGCACATGCTGCTTGCTCTGGCCATTTTATCCGCGGTCATCTGGTTCGGGCTGATTTTCTTTCACGGAAAATTCTGGCAGGGGGGGCCTATTTTACAGCCCATCCCGCCCCAGACGCACACAGCCACCATAGCTCCAGAAGTAACGGTTGTTATTCCAGCACGGGATGAGGCGGAGTCTATAGAAACCGCTCTTTCCTCCCTGCTGATGCAGGATTACCCCGGCAAACTTTCCCTTATTCTGGTCAATGACCGTAGCGAGGATGCAACCGGTGCCCTCGCCCGCGCGCTGCCAGACCCCCATAAACGACTGACCGTGCTGGACGGTGCTGACCCTGAAGCCGGATGGAGCGGCAAGCTCTGGGCGGTCTCTCAGGGTGTGGCGGAAGCCAACCGCCAGAACGCCGGGACAGGCGGCTATGTTATGCTGACCGATGCAGATATCGTGCATGCACCTGCCCACATTGCCACACTGGTTGCCAAAGCCCAGACAGACGCCCTGCATATGGTGTCTGAAATGGTGGAACTTCAGTGTGAAAGCTTGGCGGAGCGGGCTTTGGTGCCTGCCTTTGTGTTCTTTTTTGCCCTGCTCTACCCGTTTGCCAAAGTCAACAACCCGGCCAGCCGCACAGCGGGAGCTGCTGGCGGAACCATCCTGATCCGACGGGATACTCTGGCCGAAATTGGGGGTATTGCTGCCCTCCGCGGCGCACTGATTGATGACTGTGCGCTGGCCTCCTGCGTCAAGCAGAATGGCGGACGGCTTTATCTGGGGCATTCCTGCTTAGCCAAATCTATCCGCCCTTACCCCCGTGCGGCAGATGTCTGGAACATGATTGCCCGCACAGCGTATGTGCAGCTTCATTTCTCCGCCATTCTGCTGGTGCTGACCGTTTTGGCTATGCTGGTGGTCTGGGTGGCACCCGGCCTGTTGGCTCTGTTTGGCCATGGGGTTGTACAATGGGTGGGGCTGGCAACATGGCTGACATCCATGGCCTCTTTCCTGCCGACATTGCGGCGGTTCCGTATTTCACCGCTCTGGGCCTTGGCACTGCCGCTTGTAGCGCTTTTCTATACTGCTGCCACGCTTGGCTCGGCCCTAAACCATTACCGGGGCCGGGGCGTAGTGTGGAAAAACCGTGCGTACCGTGACGCTATTCCCAATAGCGGGAAACAGACTGTGAATAGTCCTGCGTGTGATGCTGCCTCTGATAGCGCAGCACCCCGCCGGTCCGGCCAACAGTCCCACAGGCCACACTAAAACTGACCTGTACCAAAAAGGGGAGCCCTCACCGGCTCCCCTTTTTTTATTGTGACCAACCGAAGGGGGATTAGTGGGTCAGGTCATGCACCGTGGCATCAGGGGCGGCTTTCTTCACCGCCTCAATGCCGTGGTCACGTCCGGCCGCGCTCTCATATTGCTCGCTCGTGCCAATCACCTCGCCGTTGCGGGCCTTGAGGTTGAACATCGGTTTGCCAGACTTGGCGTCCTTGCGCTCATAGCGGGCATCATCCGGCGCGTTCTGTTTGACGGACTCAATGCCATGCTGGGCACTGTCCTTCTTTGTATAGCCTTCACTGGCAAGAATGATCTCGCCATTCCCTGCCTTCAGCCTGAAACGGTATTCACCAGCTTTGTCTTTATAAAGTTCAAACTTGGCTGCCATGATGGCCTTTTCCTCCGTTCTGATAGGTGAGTGTATCCGGCACTCAACACGGCAATCATGTCAGAAATACGCATAAAAAACCTCACAAAACGACCTCAGGCCCCCACTCCCCCCGAGAGCACACCACCTCCCCGGCAGAACCGTCTGTTTCCCGCCCTGCATACGCGGTAGCGGAAACACCGCCATACCGGGCGGGAGTAGGCAGGTGCAAAAAGAGCGTGTAAAGGTCCGGGCTATGAAAGCCCACCAGCCGAGAGACCATGCATGACCGAAACATCCTCCTCCGTCTGGGGCAAGGCCGATGTTTCCTCAGGCAAAGGCGCATCAGACGAGAACTTTCCCGTAGGCTCCTTTCTGCTCAGCAAGGAACTGCGGCCCCATGTGCACGCCTACTATGCCTATGCGCGTGTTATTGACGATATTGCGGACTGTGAAACCCTCAGCCCGGAAGACAAGATCACCCGCCTGAACGCCATGGAAGATGTCTTGCTTGGCAAGCGTGACCCTATTATGCGCCCGGACGCCATGAGCGCTGCAACGCTCCGCACCTCCCTTATCAGCACCGGCGTGCCCTTTGAAACGGCTACTGACCTACTGATCGCTTTTCGGGATGACTCCCACGGGGTCGAGTACAAAACGTGGGATGACCTGCTGCGCTACTGCAAATACTCGGCCAATCCCGTAGGGCGCTTTCTGATTGACCTGCATAAGGAAAGCCCGGAGTCTTACCCGGCGTCAGACGCACTATGCACCTCCCTACAAATTCTCAACCATTTGCAGGACTGCCAGAAAGATCTGCTCCGGCTGAAACGCTGCTACATGCCGTCTGACCTGCTCCGGTTGGCCGGGGCAGACGTGTCAGACCTTGAGGCTGGACGAACCTCCCCCCGCCTGCGCCGGGTGTTTAACACTCTGCTGGATGGTGTGGATGCACTGAACCGTCAGGCCGCCAGCCTGCCCGGCTATATGAAGGACCGCCGCTTCCGTATGGAATGTGCCGCCATTGTGGCCCTTGCCCAGCGGCTGACCCTACGCCTGCGCCGGCAGGACCCCCTTGCCAGCCGCGTAGCCCTGACCAAGCCGGATGTCCTCCATGCAGGGCTTGCGGCCCTGCGGGTATGGCCCTGACCTTTCCCCCACGGGTAAGTTCTGTAAAAAGACCTTCACTTCTTTTCATGATCCCCAACAGACAGGTGGAACGCGCGTGACAGCCGAAGATATTCAGACGCATGACCAGCCAACCCCTCTTGGCTGCAACCCGGCAGATCTGGCTTGGGTGGAAAGCACTGTAAAACAGGCCGGCACATCCTTTGCTGCCGGTATGCGTATTCTGCCCCCCATGCGGCGTTATGGTATGTACGCCATTTACGCCTTCTGCCGCGTGGTGGATGATATTGCCGATGGCTCAGACCCCCTGCCCCAGCGCAAGGCGGAACTGGAAGAGTGGCATGCCCGCATTGCCAGACTCTATGAGGGTGAGGCCCATGACCCGCTGGAACGGGTGCTTATGGCCGCGATACGCTTCTTCTCCCTCCGGCAGGCTGATTTTGATGCTGTGATTGACGGCATGATCATGGATGCCGAGAACGCCATTGTCGCCCCGGATGAAAAAACGCTGGACCTGTATTGTGACCGCGTTGCCTCTGCCGTGGGCCGCCTGTCCGTCTATGTGTTTGGGGATAGTTCAGACAACGCGCAGAAGGTAGCTTACCACCTGGGCCGCGCCCTCCAGATCACCAATATCCTGCGCGATATTGCGGAAGACGCAGCCCGTGGCCGCCTGTATCTGCCAGCAGACCTGCTGAACCGCTTTCATGTCCCGCTCAACCCCATTCAGGCGCTGTCCGCACCGGGGCTGGAAGATGTGGCCCGCATTCTGGCCGCACGTGCGCAGGACCACTTCCGCAAGGCGTTTGCCACCATGAAGCTGTGCACGCCAAAGGCCATGCTGCCTGCCCGCATTATGGGTGCCAGTTACGAATCCATTCTGGTAGCACTGTGCAAACGGGGCTGGGCGCAGGAGGTTCTGCTGGCCCGCCCCAAGACCTCTGCCCTGAGCAAGGCCTACGCACTGGCATCCTCCTACATTCCGTAACCACCAGCGCAGGCAGTAAAAACAATGGCAGGAACACTGCATATTATTGGTGGCGGTATGGCGGGTCTGGCCGCCGCTGTTGAAGCCGCAGGCTGTGGCAAGCACATTATCCTGCATGAAGCCGGGCGGGCCTGTGGTGGCCGCGCCCGGTCTTATGAAGACCGTCAGCTTGGCTGCCGGATTGATAACGGCAACCACCTGCTGCTTTCTGCCAATAAAACCGTGTTCCGTTATCTGGCCATGACAGGGGCTACAGACACCCTGACAGGCCCCGGCGCTCCCCTTTTCCCGTTTGTTGACCTGAAGGAAGAGGCCCGCTGGACGCTGGACCTCTCCCGCGGCAAAGTGCCGTGGTGGGTGTTCCAGCCACACAAGCGTGTGCCAGACATGCGCCTTGTGGAACTGCGTAGCCTGCAAAAACTAATGGCCGCCACAGGGGACCAGACAGTTGCGGACTGCCTGCTGCCCGGCGCGTTTTCCCGCAGGTTGCTTGAGCCTTTTGCTATTTCCGCTCTCAATACGTCCTACGAAACAGGAAGCGCCGCCCTGCTAGGGGCAGTTGTACGGGAATCCCTCTCTCAGGGCGGGAATGCCTGCCTGCCATGGTATGCCAAGGACGGCCTGTCCGAATCACTGGTAGACCCGGCTCTGGCGCATCTTGCCATCATGCAGGTGGAAGTCCGTACCCAAAGCCGTATTACCGCACTGGACTGTGAGCGCGGGCGCGTCACGGCGCTGCAGACCTCTGAGGGCACACTCCCTATCACGGCGGAAGATGCCGTTATTCTGGCTGTGCCAGCCCCCGTGGCCTCCAGCCTGCTAGCTGACCGTCTGCCCGGCTTTAGCGCGCCTGATGAGTTTGAGAGCATCCTCAACCTGCATTTCCGTCTAGATCAGGCTCCGCAACCCTTGGGCACTTTTGCCCAAAGCGGCTTTATGGGGCTGGTAGGGAGCATTGCGGAATGGGTGTTCCTGCGGAATGACATTCTGTCTGTCACCGTCAGTGCCGCCAATCGTTTTGCAACGCAGGATCAAGACACGCTGGCCAGCACCATCTGGCATGATGTACGCCGCGCCTGTGACCCGGTTTTAAAAACAGCCTTGCCCGCCACCCCACCACATCAGCGCATTGTGTGGGAAAAACGGGCGACCTTTGCCGCCACTCCTGCCCAGAACCGTCTGCGCCCAGGTCCGGCAACGGCTCTGGTCAATCTTGCGCTTGCAGGGGACTGGACGGCAACTGGCCTGCCCGCCACATTGGAAGGCGCTATGCGCTCCGGCGTGCAGGCTGTCTATACTCTGGGGTTACGCCGCCCATCCTGAGGCAGAGCGGCACTCTCTCTTTTTTGGCCGGTTTGGACCACAACAGAAAGGACTATTCACCATGGCCGTTAATGGCAGCGCTCTTTCCGAAACACTCCTCTCCCGGGAAGAGTTGGACCGTGTGGTCACCACCGCACAGGCCGCATTGGGCAAACGCCAGCAAGAAGACGGCCACTGGGTCTATGAGCTGGAGGCTGATGCCACCATTCCGTCCGAATATGTGCTGCTGGAACATTATCTGGACCGGATTGATGACCCGCTCCAGCAGAAAATTGCAGTCTATCTCCGCCGCACCCAAAGCGAAGATCACGGCGGCTGGGCGCTGTATCATAACGGCAAGTTTAATCTTTCTGCCTCTGTGAAAGCCTATTTTGCGCTCAAGGCTACCGGCGAAGACATCAATGCCCCGCACATGCGCCGTGCGCGCGAGGCCATTCTGGACCATGGCGGCGCTGAGCGCTCCAACGTATTCTGCCGCTGCCAGCTTGCTCTGTTTGGAGAAGTGCCTTGGCGGGCAACGCCGGTCATGCCCATTGAGCTGATGCTCCTGCCACGCAAGGCGTTCTTTTCCGTCTGGAATATGTCTTACTGGTCGCGCACGGTTATAGCGCCGCTGCTGGTTCTGGCAGCGCTCAAGCCAAAAGCCATCAACCCGCGTGGCATTCACGTGCAGGAACTGTTTGTTACCAAACCTGATGCCGTGAAAGACTGGATTTGTGGGCCCTATCGTTCTGCATGGGGGCGTATGTTCAAAGGGCTGGATGCAGTATTGCGCCCCCTTATCCCACTTATTCCCGCCAAAACGCACCAGAAAGCCATTAAGGCCACCATTGACTTCATTGAACCCCGCCTGAACGGGGAAGACGGTCTGGGTGCCATTTATCCGGCCATGGCCAATGTGGTCATGATGTACCGTGCTCTTGGTGTGCCGGATACAGACCCACGCGCCGTCACAGCCTGGAAAGCCGTGCAGAAGCTGCTGGTGATCAAGGATGATGAAGCCTACTGCCAGCCTTGTGTTTCCCCTATTTGGGATACAAGCCTGTCAGGTCATGCCATGCTGGAATCCGCCTCTGGTCCACAAGGCATTGCCCCGGAAAAAACCCTGACAGAACTGCGCAAAGCCAGCGCATGGCTGCGTGAGAAGCAGATTCTCACCGTCAAGGGAGACTGGGCCATCAACAAGCCAGATCTGGCACCCGGCGGCTGGGCTTTCCAGTACGGCAATGACCACTACCCGGACGTGGATGACACCGCCGTTGTGGGCATGTTGCTGCACCGGGAAGGAGACCCCGCCAACGCTGAAGCGCTTGAGCGTGCCCGTCAGTGGATTATTGGCATGCAAAGCACCAATGGCGGTTGGGGTGCCTTTGATATTGATAACGACAAAGAAATACTCAACCACATTCCGTTCTCGGACCATGGTGCTCTGCTAGACCCGCCCACGGCAGACGTAACAGCCCGCTGCGTCTCCTTCCTGAAACAGCTTGGCCATGTAGAAGACCAGCCCGTTATTGACCGGGCCATTGCCTACCTGCGGGCCGAGCAAGAAGAAGATGGCTCATGGTTTGGCCGTTGGGGCACCAACTATATTTATGGCACGTGGTCCGTGCTGTGCGCCTTCAACGTAGCTGGCGTGTCACATGATGATCCAGCTGTTGTGCGGGCTGTTGAATGGCTACGGTCCGTACAGCGCGAAGATGGCGGCTGGGGCGAAGGCTGTGAAACCTATGAAGGGGGTGCTCACGGCGTGTATAGTGAGAGCCTGCCATCCCAGACCGCGTGGGCTGCACTGGGCCTTATGGCCGCTGGCCGCCGGGATGACCCCGCCGTTGGCAAAGCCATGACATGGCTGGCCAGCCAGCAGGATGAGAATGGGGAATGGCATGAAGACCCGTACAATGCTGTTGGCTTCCCCAAAGTCTTCTACCTGCGTTACCATGGTTACAAGCAGTTCTTCCCGCTCATGGCTCTGGCCCGCTACCGTAATCTGGAAAGCAGCAATAGCCGCCGTGTCGCCTTTGGGTTCTAAGCAGCATGACCACAGCGCATAGTGCCCCAACAAAGCCGGGTATTCTGGTCGGGCTAAAAGCCGAGGCCAAATTTATCCGGCAAATCTTCCCGCATGCGGCCATTGCTGCAAGCGGTGCCACACGCGTTGGCGCTCAACGGGAAGCCGCACGTCTGGCCGCGTGCGGGGCAGATTGCCTGCTTTCTTTCGGTCTGGCGGCAGGGCTGGACCCAGCCTTGCCTGCTGGCACGCTGATTGTGCCAGAGACCGTGCAGGCGTGGGGCACCAGCTACCGGTGCGACCCAACGCTCCGCCATATTCTGGGGGGCACCCAGCCAGCCACGCTAGGGGGTACTCTGCTGCATAGTGACCATGTGGTCCTGACTGCTGAAGAAAAAGCGCGACTATTTACTCAGTCTGGTTGCGCCGCGCTGGACATGGAAAGCGGGTTTCTAGCCCGCACGGCGGAGGAAGCGGGGCTTCCCTTCGCTGTGTTGCGTGTGGTGTGTGACCCTGCCACTCGTACCCTCCCCCCTGTCGCGGCGGCTGTGCTGTCTCCTGATGGTGGGTTGAATATTGGAGCCTTGGCCGGGTCCCTGCTCCGCAAGCCTACGCAAATTCCAGCTTTAATTGCCCTCGGGCGCGATGCGGGCAAAGCGCGTACCGCAATGCAAACTTTTCTGACGCAACAACGCACACTCCGCGCATTTGTCCGTCTGGCAGAGGGTTAAAGAACAGCCCACAGCGTATCAAAGCATGTCTTGATGCGCTGTAGCGGAGGCCGGAATACCACCGGCACTACGGCTATCACGGGCTATCAAACAATGCGTTTGCAGTCTGCAACTTACCCGCGCGAATCCCTGCCCGTCCGACCAACAACGCTTTGCAGAATGCTGCTGCCTATAGTCACTTAGGCAAAAAATACCTGCTTTTTCCTCCTTCCTAAAAACACCCCAAGAGCGTTTTTCTCGCGCAATTCTCCCTGAGCAGCACGAGCGATCCCGCGCGCATTTTTTGTCTAAATTCCCGCCTAACTGCCTGTGTGTTTATATTGCTTTATCGAAACAAATCGCATATTGTTTCGATAAGACAACATTGCCATGCTTTGCTTTAGGCGCCCCAACGCCTTTTGTGCAGGCAGCATTCTTCACGACTCTTGCGGGATTACTGAATGCCACATGCTCGTTCCCTCCCTCCTACAAGGCGGCAGCTTTTAACCCGCATTGGCACTCTGGCTGGCAGCGCAGCACTGTATCAGGCCATGACCGCCATGGGCCACGCTACCGGAACAGACTTCAAAGGCGCACCTGCCCTGAAAGGGGCCAAAAAAGGCACAAAAATTCTGGTGCTGGGTGCTGGCCTGTCCGGCATGCTCTCTGCTTATGAGCTCCGTAAGGCTGGCTATGATGTGCAGGTGCTGGAATTCCAGACCCGCAGCGGCGGCCGTAACATCAGTCTGCGTGGTGGGGACACCGTAACCGAACTTGGGGGCGCCACCCAGAAAGTTGGTTTTGCAGCGGGTAACTATATCAATCCTGGCCCATGGCGTATCCCATACCATCATCAAGGCCTGTTGCATTATTGCCGTGAGTTTGGGGTGGAGTTGGAACCCTTTGTGGAGTTGAACCACAATAGCTGGCTCCATTCCAGCGGTGCTTTTGGTGGCAAGGCCGTTCGCTACCGCGAATTTGCGTCAGACTTCAACGGCTTCACCGCGGAACTCCTCGCCAAAGCCATTGACCAGCACAAGCTGGATGACTTTGCCACAGCGGATGAGCGGGACCATCTGCGCACGGCCATGAAATCCTGGGGCGCGTTGAACAAGGACTACGCTTACACCAAAGGCAACACCAGTTCTCTGCGTCGAGGTTTTGCCCGCCCGCAAGGGGGTGGAATTGACGGTGCCCCCATCCCGTCTGACCTCTTCGGACGGGAAGAAGTGCTCAAGTCCGGCCTGTGGACCTGGATGGCCTTTCACGAACGGCTGGATATGCAAACCACCATGTTCCAGCCTGTTGGCGGCATGGACCAGATTGGCAAGGGCTTCACACGTCAGGTCAAGGATCTGATTACGCTTAACTGCAAGGTTAGCGCCATCCATCAGAACGAGCACGGTGTCACTGTCACTTATAATGACATGGCCAATGGGGGGGCCGTACGGCAGGCGCAGGCGGATTACTGTGTCTGCACCATTCCGCTGTCCGTGCTGTCCCAGCTGGACGTGCAGGTCAGTGATGGCATGAAGGCCGCCATTCAGGCTGTTCCCTATGCCTCTTCCGTCAAACTGGGGCTGGAATTCAAGCGCCGATTCTGGGAGGAAGATGACCAGATTTATGGTGGCATCAGCTTTACAGACCAGCAGATCAGCCAGATCTCCTATCCTAGCCACGGCTATTTCTCCAAAGGTCCGGGTGTGCTGCTGGGCGGCTATATGTTTGGACCTGCCGCCTACGACTTTGCCGGCATGACCCCGCAGGAGCGGATTGAGCGTGGTCTGGCACAGGGTTCGGCCATTCATCCGCAATACCGCAAAGAATTTTCCAACGGTGTCAGCTTTGCGTGGAGTCGTGTTCCCTGGACCTTGGGCTGCTGCTCCATGTGGACAGAGGAAGCCCGTAAAACCCATTACAAAACCCTGTGCAGCATTGATAACCGCGTGGTGTTGGCGGGTGAACATGCCTCCTACGTTGGCTGCTGGCAGGAAGGAGCCATCCTTTCCGCGCTGGATGCTGTAACCCGTCTGCACAAACGCACACTGGGAGCTGCCTGATGCGTCTTATTCCTAGCATTTCTGCTCTGGTTCTCGCCGGGGTGGTGTTCAGCCCCCTTGCCCTACCCAACGCAGCCAAGGCCGATAGCGCCAGTGCAGTTGCGGGCAAAATGCAGGCGCTGCCTGATGGCGCTGCCGTTTATAAGCATATCTGCCAAAGCTGCCACATGGCGGACGGGAAAGGAGCTGAAGGGGCCGGAGCACACTTCCCGGCACTGGCAGGTAACCCCAAACTGAAAGCGGCCGACTACCCCGCCTATGTTGTGCTCAACGGCTATGGCGGCATGCCGTGGTTCGCGGGCCTATTGAATGACAAACAGGTGGCGGATGTGGTCAATTACATTCGCTCCCATTTTGGTAACAGCTACACGGACGCGCTCAAACCCGAAGATATTACGGACATGCGCCCCCATTTGAGTGTTGAGGAAGAATAACATGCAGTTTTCCAAACCCCTCCTGTGCGCTGGCCTGCTGGCTGGTGGTCTGCTTGCTGCACCGCTTGCTGCGCAGGCAGAAGACGGCATCATTCGTCACGGCGCGGGAGATTTTCCCATCTCCACAGCGGTTGAAGTCCCCGCTGGTGCCAGCACTATTTACCTGAGCGGCATGGGTGCTCCAGTGCAGAACACATCTGCCGCACCTAAAAGCCTAGAAGCATATGGTGACACGCAGACCCAAACCCTTGCGTCCCTCAAACGCATTGAAGGGGAGCTGAACAAACTGCACCTGAGCATGAGCGATGTTGTGCAGATGCATATTTACATGGTGGCAGACCCCCGCACCAAGCAGCTTGATTTTGCTGGCATGATGAAGGCTTACACCCAGTATTTCGGCACACCCAAACAGCCTAACCTGCCTGTTCGTTCTGCCTTTGCCGTGGCCCAGCTGGCCAACCCTGGCTGGCTGATTGAAATTGAAGTAACCGCAGTCCGCTCTCTTAAAAAATAAGGTAGAGCCATCAAAAAAAGCCCCGCCTCATCATCATGAGTGCGGGGCTTTTTTTATGCAAAACGGCAGAGCGCTTGCCCAAAGCAAGGCTGAGGAGCCTTATTTTCCATCCATTTTTTGTAATTCGCTATCCGCATCGTTACCCAGAAAAAAGTCTTCCGGATCTTCCGGCACAGGAAGATGCAGCAAATAAAAACCTAGCAATACCGTGACAACGCCCACGACAATAGGAACCCAGCGCAGCACGGTAACGCGGGTGCTGTCATTCATGCTGCCGCCAATCACCATGGCCCAGCCACTTATGCACAGCAGGGCAAAGCCCCCCAAAAAACAAACCGTAATCCAGATCAGGCGACGCGTGTAAACCGAGGATGGTCCAGCCATAGCAAGCCCTCCAGCATTATTGCTTGAAGGCCCGCGCTAGCACATTCTGGGTTTCCAGGGAAACAGGCAATGTGGAGTTGGTCAACGGTACGCCCTTCCAGCCCGCCCCAATTGCCGTGTAAAGGTTCACGGCGTCACGCAGGCGCTCCAGCTTAGCCATTGCTTCCATATTTTGGGCATTCAGGGTTGTACGCTCGGTTGTCAGCACTTCCAAAAAGCCGACAAGACCGGCCCCATACAGCTTGCGGGCACGCTCACTGGCAAGGGCGCTGTCTTCTGCTGCCTTATGCAGTTGCTCGGCATATTCAATATCGTCATGCCAGGCTGCCATAGCATCTTCAACTTCCTTGAAGGCCGTCAGCACTGTCTGGCGATAGCTCAACCGGGCGGCCTCAGCCGATGCCTGAGCTGCGCGAATTTCCGCCGTCATCTTACCACCATGCATGATGGGCAGGCTGGCCATCATCAGGAACTGCCAGCTCATGGCATTCACCTGAAAGAGCTGGTACATGGCCGACGCATTAGGATTGAAGGTCAGCGGAATAACAAAATGTGGATACAGGTTGGCGACAGCCACCCCTATCTGCGCTGTAGCCAAAGCATATTTCCGCTCAGCCATACGCACATCTGGCCGGTTGGCCATAACAATGGAGGGCATGGTAGCTGGGAAAGCCGGAACCACTGGGAGCGGGCGCACAACCTTAAGTTGATCTTCCAGCTCACCCGGCATTTTACCCAGCAACACTGCAATAGCGTGTGTAACCTGTGACACGCGGGTTTTCAGGGGTTCCCGCGCTGCAATCTGGGTATCCAACTCAGCTTGGGCCTGCGCTGTCTGCAAGGTGTTGCCCACCCCTTCCAGATACAGCTTGTTGGACAGGTCCACCCCTTCCTTAGCAACCCGAATATTGTTTGTGGCAATACTAATCTGCAACTGTGTCACACGCAGCAGCATATAGTCGGACGCCAGCTCGGACAGCAGCGTCATTAACAAGGCGCGGCGGCCTTCAATGGAGGCTTCAACCGCCCGCTCATGCGCTTCCACATCGCGGCGGATGCGGCCGAACACATCCATTTCCCATGTGGCCATTGCCCCATACGTCAACATAGACGCCTGTGGCCGATTGGAGGGGTTGCCGGGACGGATGGGCCAGTTATCGATATTGATGGAGTAACGCACATCCCCACCGCCCATATTGGCATCCATCTGCGGATACCACTGGGAGGCAGAACGGTCGCGGATGGCACGCTCAGCAAGAATATGCTGGCCTGCTATCTGGAGGTCAAAGTTACCCGCAATGGCCTGCTCAACAAGGCTTGTAAGCATGGGGTCGTTGAACGAGGCCCACCACTCCGTCATTTCCTTGTTGGTGCGTTCAATTTCCTCAGGCGTGGCGGTGTGTTCTTCCGCCGCTTCCTTAAAGCCTGCTGGCACTTTCATGCGGTCCGGCTGATAGTTCGGCCCGACCGTGCAGGCAGACAGCAGCATGGACGATGCCATGAACAGACCAAGGCGACGACGAAGATTCATTGTTGGCATCCTGCCGCGCTCAGAGGTGGTCTTGCAGCCAGGTGGTCAGCTTACCGCGTCGGCCACGCGGTTCAGGCCCCACACTGACTGTTGCCGTCATACCCGCTGCCAGCGTGACACTATCCGGCACATGGTCAAGATGAATACGGACCGGAATACGCTGCGCCAGACGCACCCACGTAAAGATAGGGTTGACGTCCTGCAAACCCAGTTTATCGGGCGTGCCGTTAGTATCATTAATACCGCGGGCAATGCTGACAACGTGCCCGGTCAGAATGGGTTTGTAGCCCATCAGCTTCACGCGGGCTTCATCACCAATATGCACACCCCACATCTTGGTTTCTTCAAAATAGCCGTAAACCCAGTAGGAATCCGCATCAATCACGGCCATGCGGGCCTGCCCCGCCGGAGCATAGTCACCCACCCGCACGTTCAGGTTGGTCACATACCCATTGACCGGAGAATACAGCACTGACCGTTGCAGGTTCAGTTTGGCCAGATCGAGAGAAGCCCGTGCCGCATCCACCGCAGCAATCTGGGTTGCGACATTAGAGTTAAAGACTTCCTGCTCTTCCGCTGACACAATGCCGCCAAGGCCCATACGGCGGCGGGCGTCATTGCGCTTCAGCTTCAGGTCTTCCAATGCACCATCCAGCCGCGCCTGCGCTTCACGGATTGCAAGGCGAAAGCGCACAGGGTCCAGCACATAAAGCGGGTCGCCCTTATGAACGTACTGGTTATCCACCACCGGAATTTGCACCACAGTGCCGGGCACTTCAGGGGCTACATCCACAACGTACACGCGCACACGGCCATCGCGGGTCCATGGGGCAATCATGTACACGTTCCAGAGGGTTATCCCCAGAACAATGGCCATTGAAACGACCGCCAGGGTCAGGATCACTCGTATCAGGGTGCGCAGAAGGGGCATTGCAGAGACTCAAAAGCCTTTATGGAGGATCAGACGTACAGGATCAGCAGGCAGAAAATACAGACATACAGCGAGACTTCGAACAGGGCGATGTGCCAGAACCAGCCCAGCACGCCACTCCACCACAGCACGAAGCGAACAAACATGGTCAACGGCAGTGCGGCCAGAGCGTACACCACCACAGGCGCCATAAAGACACCAAAGAGATTGAATTCCGTCAGCATGACGCCATTCTCGTTACACTCATAACCGGACGCTCTCCCGCTCACCCAAGGCTGACTCTCTGGGTGAGGCCGCTGCCTGTTCAACACGATCAAAAATCTGGCAGCAGTCATCCATCTCTCTGGCGGTTACCTCAGCAGTCAGGCGTGCCGCAACCTGATCTGCTGCACGGCTGACCAGCGCTGCAATCTCACGTCCCGCATCGGTAATGCTGACAAGTTTAGACCGCCGGTCTTCTTCATCTGTCGCACGCACAATAAAGCCACGCTTCTCCAGCACGTCCAACAGGCGTACCAGTGAAGGCGCTTCCAAAGAAAGCGACCGTGCCAGATCTGTCTGGCGGAGGGGAGACGCGGAGAGGTTCAGGTAATAAATGGGCCGCCACGTGGCATCCGTCAGGCCAAATTCCCGTAAATCAGCATCAATCTCACGTCGCCACACGGCGGCAAGACGCGCCAGCCGATGCCCGAAGGAGCGGCGGGTTTCTGCTATTGTTACAGGATTGGGGTCAGGTTCCATTACGTGCCTATACTAGCAAGCATGCAAACTGTTTGCACACTCACAATTCAGGGACACATCATTTCCAGAAAAAAAGCCACCCTGCCAATGCAAAATTGGAATGGAACCCTATGGGCAAAGGCAGGGCTGTCTTAAAAATTAGTTTTTCTTACCGCGCATAACGTCCCACACCTTGCGGGTGCCGTGCCGACCAAGAGAGCTTGCAACCGTGGCGGTGACTGCCGCCATGGTCACGGACTCGCGCATCTGGGTCATGCAGCGGTTGCGCGCAATACGGGCCTCTACCTCAGACGTTGTGAGGTAAGAGCGACGGCCGAACAGAACGCAGATCAGCGCCACAAAGAGGTCCAGCGCAAACACGGCGAACGCTGCTGTCACCGGACCCCAATGGAACGTGAAAAGGAAGAGTGCCCAAAGAAGCCCATGCCCGGAAACAAGAGCAAAAAAGCCAAACACAGCGGCAACCACCAAGAATGCAGCCTGACGCCCAAGGCGGATAGCCATTTGCTGCATGAGGTTTGATTGGGCATGCAGGGCTGACCTGCCAAGTTCAAGAATACGCATGGACTCCGAGACTACCTTCGTTCAGATCGCATTAAGTGCTTAGCGTGAGAGCCGACCGAGGATAAAGCCAACAACACCGGAGATGGCGATGGAGACAAGAGAGGACGGAGCACGCGTCTGCTTGGAAATATCTTTGCGCGCATGATTGGCCAGTTCACGTGCATTGGCAACAGCCTGATCGGTCAAATTCTCGGCTTTACCGCCTGCAGTGGTGAGCGCAGGCACAATATGTTTGGTAATCAGGCGTTCCAGATGTGCTTTCACGGCTTCAATTTCGTCACGAGCCGTTTCAGCAGCATTTTCACCAGCGGCTTTTACTTCCTTGATTTTATCTGAAGACATTTGAAAAATCCTATTCGCTCTCAAAAAGTGAAGATACCCTACTAACGGATTAATCAGGATACCGTTGCATGCATACAGCGCATGGCTTGCCGCCACTCGCACTTTCTAACTTCATGGCTCAGCCAAATGCGCCTGACCTGACCGTGCGCGTTGCACAAGGCCATTGTGTGGCACTGCTGGGAATCGGGCCGGACCTGCAAGACTTTGCCCCGCTCACCCGTGCCTTGGCCGGTCATACGCCTGCTTATGGTGGCACACTTTCAGCCGGTGGCGTTGATGTAACGCAAAGACCTGCCGGATCCCGCCAAATTGGTACGCTTGGCCCCCATACGCCGCTGTTCCCGCATCTTTCCGTCAACGAGAATATTTTATTCCCCCTCAAGGCGGCCGGGCGGCTCTCGGTATCAGAAATGCGTTACCGTACCTCAGAGACAGTGGCCCTGCTTGGGCTGGATGCTGTGCGAGACAAAGCCCCACGTGCGCTTACCGCTGAACAGACCTTCCGGGCACAGCTTGCGCGCCTGCTAGTCCTACGCCCGCTTGCTGTGGTGCTGGAAACACCTTTTGCCGGGATGGACCATAGCAGCACCACCCGACTGGTAGCCCTTCTTGAAAAACTGCAACGCGCCATAGGGCTGAGCACGCTGCTGCTTACCCATAACAGGACCGAAGCCCTGTTACTGGGGGATACAATTGGCATCATGCAGAATGGGGCGCTGCTTCAGCAGGGCACGGCAGCAACCTTGCTCCAGCGCCCTGCCTGCGAGGCCGTGGCCGTTGCTTTTGGAGAAGCCAACAGCTTTACCGGCAAGGTGTTGATGCTGGAAGATGACTGCGCCGAACTCCGCCTGCCCTCCGGCGAAACAGTCGAGGCCATGGCCAGCCCTGAGCTGGAAGAAAACGACCTCGCCACAATCTGTGTGCAACCTGACCGGCTTTCCGTCCTGTTTCCGCGCAGCCCTGATGCCGCGAATGAACCTGGCATGTTGCTATGCTCTCTGGTCTCGGCCCGGCATATCGGCAATAGCATTCATATGCGTTTCCGCTTGCAGGATGGAGCGGAAATTATTGCCTACCGTCCCCCTGTTCACATGCCACGAGATTTGGAGCCGGGACGCCCCGCATTGATTGCCTGGCAAACAGCAAATGCTACAGCCTTCCCGATGGACCATAAATCAGGCTAGACTAGCGGCACGTTCAGACTGCACGGTGTGAGGTCATCCTACTTTTGTCTCTGTTTCATGCTTTTACCCAGCGCACAGTGCTTCCAGCACCACGCCCTGCGCACAATATGCCAGCCCGCATTCTGTCGGGGCTGGGGGCATTGGCGCTCGCCTGTATTACAGTCTCCGGCATGACGGCAGAGGTTCACGCCCGCACCTATCGGCACATCCGCCACAGTCCCGCCTCTCCTACCCTGAAGGTACTGACATTCGGCGGGGCCATTGCCGATGTGCAGCAGAAAGTGCTCTTCACCCCGTACAGCCAGACAGAAAAACGCACCGTTGCCATGACATTCTGGAACGGAGAAATTGAAAGCCTGCGCAAGCAGGAAAACACTGCCCCCACCCGTTGGGCGGCTGTCATGATGGAAAACAGCGCCCTTCAGGTCAGTTGCTCTTTGGGTCTGCTTGTACGTGACCCTATGGACAGCTCCAGCAGTAGCTGTGGCCAACCCTCCGCGTCCATTGACTTCGCCATGGTGTGGGACCGCGCCGTGCTGGACAGCCCTCCCAACTGGAGTGACTTCTGGGACGTTGCACGCCACCCCGGCCGTCGCAGCTTGCGGCGTGACCCCCGCACAACACTCGAGGTTGCTCTTTTAGCGGATGGCGTTCCGCCAGATGCCCTTTACCGTGTGCTAGACAGCCGTGAAGGGCTGGACCGTGCCTTCCGTAAGCTTGATCAGCTCCGCCCCTATATCGTGTGGTGGTCCACGCCGCAGGAAGCTGCCCGCATTCTCAAAAGTGGAGGCGCACTGATGGGGTGTGCGCCTACAGGAGAAATCCTGAATTTGCCCGCCACTGAGCGTTCTCGCTTTGGCGTATTCTGGGGGCAGCGTCTGGCCATCAATTATGCGTGGGGCGTACCTAAAACAGTCGGGCAGGATAACACTGCCTTGGCTTTAGTGGCATGGCTGGAGCACCCTACCCAAAAGCAGGCCTTTGCCAATGCATGGCCTTCATTACCGTCTCTTACAGAAATCACATCGGGTACGGCAGACCTACAGCATCTCCCCCCCGCCATTGCGGTCAGTGATACGTTCTGGAGCACGCATCTGGCTGATATAAGCGCCCGCTTTGAGCGTTGGGCTGAAGAACCCTAAACCCGGAATACGGCCTGTGCCCTCACCTTTTTTCCTGATTTTGCACAGCGCACTCATGGCGCTGACCGGCATAGTGCTTGCTACTGCAGTATTAAGCTTGGCATTGCTGACACGCCAAGGCCAGAAACTCCATACTCTTCTGCTGCTGGTGGTTCTACCTGCCACGAGCATCGCGCTTCTACTGCCTTTTTTGCTGACAGGCACTGGCACCAAAGCGGTTCTCATAACGCTTCTACAAGGGGTGCTGATCGGGCCAGTGATCTCTCTTGCCCCCCTCACCCGCCTGAAAAATACACCGGGATCATGGGCCGCTACAGCGCAGGAACTGGGAGCTGGGCGCAAAGCACGCTTTACGTTGCTGTGGCTCCCTTTACTGGGCAATGCTCTGGCTGTGGGGCTTTTTCTAGCACTGATCATCAGCCTGCTAGGAACATTTGCGCTCATCAAGGCATCTCTTCCCTGAAAGAGGTCGGTCGTTTACGATAGGGGACATGACCAAAGCCCCTGCTCCATTCTGGGAAACAACGCCCCTCCACGAAATGTCACGCCCCCAGTGGGAATCCCTCTGTGACGGATGTGGCCGCTGTTGCCTGCACAAACTCCGCGATGAAGAAACGGATGCCATTCACTACACATCCGTTGCCTGCCGTCTGCTGGATACATCCACCTGCCAATGCACTGACTACGCGCAACGCCACCGCAAGGTACAGGACTGCATCACGCTCACGGCTGAAATGATTGCAGAATTAGACTGGTTGCCACCAGATTGTGCGTATCGTCGCCTTTCTGAGAATCGAGGTCTTCCTGAGTGGCATCCTCTCATCACGGGTACGCAGGAGAGTGTCCGACAGTCCGGAGCTTCTGCTGCTGGCCGGTGCATCAGCGAACGCAAAGCTGGCGACCTAGAAGATTATCTGGTTGACTGGCCCAGTGAACCAGCCTTTTCTCCGCCGCATACACCAGCACAGCCGCCGCACATACGCCGTGTCCGCTCCAAAGCCAATTAATCAAGTTCTTGCTGTTATAAGGCATTATCCGGATCAATCTGGGTGTGCCTTACCCATAAGCGCATTCTATGCCTCACCCTGAAACCCTGCAATTTGGCACGCTTACCGTGCCATTAATATGGCGCACATCCCCTCGAACACGGCGCGTGTCGTTACGTCTTGATCCGAAAAAGCAAGCTCTGCTCATCACCTATCCACCAGCCTACCCAGTTCAGCATGTTCTGGATTTTCTGCACAAGCAGCAGAAATGGATTATTGCTCGTTTTAAAAAATTAAAGTCTCAGTCATTTTCTTTTCTGGATGGAAACACCATCCCCATCGCGGGAAAACTTTATACCATCCAGCACCAGCCACAGGGGCGTGGCGGCGCATGGCTGGATGGTGATACTCTTATAGTAACAGGCCAGAGTGATTTCATTGCCCGTCGTGTCACTGATTTTTTAAAACACCATGCCCGTATACTTTTGACAGAAGAGCTGCGGCACATTGCGCAGGCGGCTAATCTTACTCCAAGCAAAGTAGATATTCGTGATACGGCTAGCCGCTGGGGCAGTTGCAACACTGCCGGACGCATCATGCTGTCCTGGCGGCTGGTTATGGCCCCATACCCCGTAAGGCACTACATTATTGCGCACGAGCTCGCCCACTTGAAGCATATGAATCATAGTGCGCATTTCTGGTCCTATACCGATACTTTGACGCCACACCGGCAGCAGGCAGAAGCGTGGCTCAAGCTTTATGGCACCAGTTTGCTAAGCGCACAGTAAAATCCCCCTTGCCCAGACGCGCCAGCGTGCTAAAAACCACCCCACTACAGCCTACCCAGACCAAAGCCCGCCCCAAACGGACTTTGCCTGATGCGAACTTGGCGGAATGGTAGACGCAGGAGACTTAAAATCTCCAGTCCGTAAGGGCGTGCGGGTTCGAGTCCCGCAGTTCGCACCACCCATAACATATTGATTTCATTGACTTTTATGGTCTTTCCACAACCATAAAAGCCGAATCTTCTACAATCGGCTTCTACAAAACGAGCCGTCTGTATGTTGATTCGTCTCCAATCCGGGTATCATTTCCGCAGGGCCGTCCCTTCACATATCCGTGATATTGTGGGCAAAAAGGAGCTATGGCTCTCCCTTGGCACTAACAAACGCGAGGTTGCCAAACCATATGCGTGTGCAGTTTTCGCAGAGACCGAAAGGCTGTTCCGTTCCGTAATGCACCTCAAGACAGAACTCAGCGAAGACGAAAATTTTATCAGAGATGAACTACCTGAAGACGTGCGGGAACTCTTTGACCTGCTCATTCAGGACTATCAGCACAGGATTGCATCCTTACAGACGCAATATGACCATCAGAAACTCAGGCATTCCATGGACAGTCTGGAACAGATGGAAAAGCTGGAGAAAGCCAGAACACTGACTGGTAAAAGTGTGAATCTGCTGGAGCGCACGGTCACAGACCTGAAAAAGACCAAAGCCAGCCTTCCAGCCCTGACTGATATTCAAAGCCAGATTAAGGACATGAAAGCCTTTCTGGCTCCGAAGGAAAAGCCTTCTCCCCTCTTTTCAGAAGCGATTAAAATTTTTCTGGAAAGCAAGGACACCACAGTCAAATCCACTGTGGTCAAATCCTACGAACGCACCTTCAAACGCTTTCTGGAGGTCTGTGGGGATAAACCCATGCGGGATTATACCGGGGCAGATGTTGGGCATTTCAAAGCCCTGATGGAACAGCTACCGGAAAGTTATGGCAAACAGCGCAATGATACCCGGACAGTTCAGGAATTTGTGGCGGATGCGAAGAAACGCAAACTGCCACGCATCTCCGGGAAGTCAGTCAAAAACCATTTCACCAAGCTTTCCGGGCTTTGGAAGCATTTTCTCCTGCGTGACCTTGTGGATCGCAATGTGTTCACAGGTGGCTGGCAGTTTGACACCAAGTCCAAAACCAATCGTGTGCGTTGGAGTGACAGCGACTTAAAGGCCATTGCAGGCCAGCCCTGGCAGTTTGGCACCATCAGCCATAAAACAGCGTCCATGATTGTGGGGATTGCGTCTTATACAGGGATGCGACTGGAAGAAATCTGTCGTCTAAGACCGCAGGACATTCAGGAGATTCAAGGCATTCCGTGCATTCTGGTGCAGGATCACCCTGCCCTGAAAGGTAAACCCTGGACGGAATGGAGTGCGAAGACCGAAGCCGGAAGACGTGTCGTTCCCATCTGCACGACCCTACAGGAAGCCGGATTGCTGAACCTTGCCCAAAGAGCCACGAACCAGAAACGTCACTACCTGTTCCATGACCTGGACTTTAAGGGACAGGACAATAAACGCTCTGCTCACTTCCAGAGGGACTTCAGCAAATTCAAATCACGTCTGGGCATTGGTAGGAGCGTGGTGTTCCATTCGTTTCGACACAACGTCTCGACCAAACTCAGGAACATTCATGAGCATGGCGAGGGTGGCTTACGTGAATCCTGGATTGATGATTTTCTAGGGCACGAAAGCACCGACAAGTCGGTCGGAAGCACTGTCTACTTTGATGATGTGGATATTGTGAACCTCAAAAGAGTTGCGGAAAGCGTGAAATATCCTGAGTATTGGGATATAAAGTCTCTCTTTACATCTAAAGTAAAATGCTAAATTTTTTGTTTTTCATTGAATCTTAAATATTTTCGGAGGATCAAATGCGTGGAAAAACTGGAGGTTCTCTAACACCGGAAGAAAAGCCAATAGTTAAAGCTTTATTAAATCGGGGCATAACGGGGCAAGATATTCAGAATACCATCAACATAGGCCGAAAAGCACCCGTTAATAGTGGTCGTATTTCAGCCGTTAAGACATCGACTATCACACCAGCCAGTGATGCAGAAGTTGAAGCTTACCTTTACAAAAAAAACTCATATGACCTGCAAACTGGTCTGAACATTGTGGATGATGAAAGGATTATAAAATCTCGTGAAGCAATGTTTCTCGCTGTTAATCTCTTCAACACTCCCCATCTAAAATTTAAAGCAGAAGGATTTTCAGTTTATGCAACCATCGCATGGACGTATCTAGTTCATGAATATTGTTCTCGCAATAACGTACCCTTTGAAGATAAACACGGTCGCACTGCTACTCTTTGTGTATTAATTAAAAAACAAGAATTAAAACTATCTACCGGAATCATAAAAAATTTAGAAGCTCTCAAAGAAATCCGAGACGCTGTTGAACATCGTATCACGGGGAATAGTGACGCCAATTGGTATTCTATTTTCCAAGCTTGCTGCCTGAATTATGACGCAACATTAGTTTCATGGTTTGGAATAAAAGTATCCCTTCAGAAGAATCTTTCTTTCGCATTGCAGTTTGCGAAACTATCAATTCCACAGATTGCATCAATACAAAACTTCAATGTTCCACCACGTATTCTAGCTTTAGATGCTCGCTTAAACAAAGACGTACCTATTGATAAGGAAGACATCGAATATCGCTTGAAGGTTATTTACACCTTAGACAAGGTTTCCAAAAGTGAAGCTAATGTACATTTTGTGAACCCCTCATCTTCCGCAGGACAAGAAATCCATAATATTTTATTGCACGAACGTCTTGCAGATGACTTATACCCATTCAAAGCCAAGCCAGTCCAAGAAGCTGTTCAAAAGTCTGTAAAAATTATATTCAATATGAACGCTCATACACGTGCTTGGAAAAAATATAAAATAAGACCCCCATCAAAAGATAAAAATCCCGAAAAAACAAATAAAAAATACTGCGTTTACAATAAAGCCCACAAAGACTACACATACAATCAAAGCTGGATAAATTTTTTAATATCTGAAATAAATAAAGGAGATTTTTTTTAGATTTTCCCCAGATATACAAATCTAAATTATCAAAAATTTCCTATATTTTTCACTCGCCACCAGCACTTAATTTAGTTAAAATGGAACCAGAACAAAAAGTGTACGAGGATTTCCATGGCTATCACATCGCTTGAACTCTGCGCTGGAGCCGGAGGACAAGCCCTTGGTTTAGAAAGGGCTGGCATTGAGCACTCTGGTCTTATGGAAATTGATGCAGATGCATGTGCTACTCTTCGCTTGAATCGTCCTAAATGGACCATCCATAATGCTGACCTTACCACTTTCTCTGGCACTCCATGGAAAGGAGTAGATTTGGTAACGGGAGGATTACCTTGCCCCCCATACTCTATTGCAGGGAAACAACTAGGTCCTCAAGATGAACGAGACCTTTTTGGCCATGGCCTACGTGTCATTGATGAAACTCGCCCAAGAGGCGTAATGATAGAAAACGTAAAAGGTATTCTATCTCCTCGTTTCGAAGAAGTTAGGACCGACCTCAGAAAGAAACTACGAAAACTCGGTTATGATGTGCAATGGCGTCTCTTGAATGCATGTGACTTTGGAGTTCCTCAACTGCGCCCAAGAGTGATTTTTGTAGCTCTTCCAACTCAAACAATGGACTTCTTTGAGTGGCCGACCCCCAACCCATCCTCTGCCTCTACAGTTGGTGATAGCTTATTAGACTTAATGAGTGCAAATGGGTGGGAACTCGCAGAACAATGGGCCCAACAATGTGACGATATTGCTCCAACATTGGTAGGAGGCTCTAAAAAGCATGGGGGTCCTGACCTTGGGCCAACACGCGCAAAACGAGCATGGGAAGCTTTAGGAGTGAATGCAAAATCTATTGCTGAAACTGCTCCAGAACCTGGGTTTGTTGGTCATCCAAGATTAACTGTTCGTATGGCGGCTCGTTTGCAGGGCTTCCCTGATACGTGGCAGATTTATGGACGCAAAACAACTTCATATCGACAGGTAGCAAATGCTTTCCCTCCCCCTGTAGCCTGTGCGGTTGCATCACAGATAAAAAAAGCGATCGAGGAAACTGCAAAAATATCATTACCAAAAAAACGCTATAACAAAACAACTGTTTAAAAAGCATTAAGTGCATTGGCCTAAAAAACCAATGCACTGTAAAAGAATTTATTTTTTACCATATCCGTGAATATATCTTTTTAAAATATTTTCTATTTTATCCCCAGTTTCTCTTTCTATGATTTCCACTCTATCGGCATCATCATCATCCAAGAAAACCATAATCTTATTGTTTGTTTTTTCTGGAAAAGCCCAATAGCAAGAAAGACAATCATCTGAACAGTTCATACACTGTCTACGTTTAACAACATTACAGTTATGACAAAGAGCCTGCCAATTACCAAGGTCATTGGTCCCTCCCCGTATAAGGGGAATTTTATGGTCGGCCTGAAGTCCTCTTGTCCCTGGCAGAACATGTTTTTTACATATAGCACAACCATAATTTGCTTTAGTAAAAATATCTATTTTTTCTTTTTCTGATAAATAAGTTCTGACATTTCCTTCCTTAATTATATCTGAAATCAGCCTCCAAACAGGGAACCCCTCCTTCATAGAAGCTTCTAAATCACAACCTTTTTCATCACGTAACTCTCTCAAACGTCTGTCAAAATATTTTTGTCCTGTAACATCTAACAAATGTTTGGATTTTACCCAAGCTTTCGGGAAATTATTATCCAAGGGTTCTCCCCATAACTCTCTAAGCAAAATATTTTTAACTTTGCTTTTTTCTCCAACTTTTTTTAAATATTCTTCAATATCCATTATTGAAAAACTCCCAGATACAATGAAAACTGTATCAATGATATCAGGAAGTTATTCCGCTAACTAGGACCTATCATTAAACTAGATTCAATATCTTCATCATAAAAATGGCTTATCAAAACCCCATGTTTCTGGTATGCGCCATTACATCACGCCTTCGTGAGCATCATGCACCTTCTGACAAGAGTGATCGCTTTCTTCTTCATTCTGTCAGGAGGTTCAATTCCCATGCCCTGAAGACGTTCCAGCAAAGCCAGAACAGCAGAGGCATCCTCTGCACTGACAGCAGGTTTCCCATTGGTAGCCACCATGGCTTTCCCTGCATTTCTGTCCTGTCTGATTTTTTCCAGAATAGCCAGTGTCAGCCACTCTCCAGCTTTCATGCCCTGCTTCTGGCTCTGTGTGATGACAGCTTGCCTGACATCAGCAGAAATCCCCCTGATGCCCCATGTTTTCGTAGTGTCTTCCATATGTTTCCTTCCCTGTTAAACAGCCCTGTCCAACCAGTATGACAGGAACACAGGCAAGGAAGACTGGACGTTGCAAAGAATGGCTCAACAGCCAGTTTAACAAAGAATGCCCTGAAATCCGGACAACAAAAAAGCCAGACTTGTGAGAATCTGGCTTCCATAACACAGATGGGGAACTACTCCATCCAAACTACTGTTTTTGTGTAATTTTAGTATGCACAATTTAAGGTATTTTGTCAAATAAAAATACATATTTGTTAATAATCTTTCCTGTATATAACTACAGTTTATATTTTACTTGCATAAATTAATATTTCATGCTTTAATAATGGAAAAAGCCAGATGCGACAAACATCTGACTTTAACAAATGCGATGGAGAAGAGGCCACCGAGAACAAAACAACCACGTTTTATGATTTTGATTATGTAGTATTTAAATGAATTAGTCAAGTAAAAAATGTAGTTCTCGTAATTTTTTCTTCATCCTGATTAAAGGAGAAGAATTTTATGGGATTAGCATTTAAAAAACCTGAAGTAGCACTCGACAGATATCCATACGATTGGAGGATGAAAAGGTTCAAACCTTACAATCCAAATCTGTTTTTCATCATGGGTCAAAAATTAAAACAGCCTGATGCAAAAGGCAGAACGTGGTGGGATAAACCTTACCATATCTCGGAATACGAAACCGTTTTTGACATGGCCCAGGACATTGAAGATTCCTATATCTCCATGAACTGGTTTTACAAATGCAGTCGCAGGGGCGAGTTTGTCGCGGTTTTTGACCATATCTGCATCGACCTTGATTGCTACAAATATGAAACCAACCCCACCATTCAATATCACGACCTTGGGGAGAATTATGAAATCCTGCTCAAGTTCTGCGATGACAACAACATTCCTCGTCCCTCCAATATCCTCAGTTCTGGCAGAGGTATTTATCTGCATTATACGTTTGAATGTCCTGTTCCAGCACGATGCAAAGGACGCTTTCAGGCTACTCACAGAGAACTGTTAAGAAAATTCATCCCATGGGGAGCAGACCAGGCAACCTATGATTTTTCACGTGTCTTTCGTCTTCCTGGGAGTGTGAACTCTCAGCATCCAAGGCGTCATCGATGCGAGTTCCTTGATTACAGAGGAAAGTTTTATGACTTCTCGACCCTGTGCGACATGGTTCTTCCAAAGAAATACGAAGATTACAAAAAACAGAAGATAGCCAGACAGGAGAGGCGTGAAAAAGCCAGGGTTGAATATCTGGCTCGCAGGAAAACCAATGCGCTTGTTCCTGACGAACGTGGAGCCCAGGGTTTCAAGGGGTGGGCTTCATGGGCCAAGAAAGGACTGTATGACCTGAAAACGCTTGGCTTCCTGCGCTACAGGGGACCAGTTCGCAAAGGGGAATGTGATATTTTCTGCCATGAAGCGGGCATCCTGCTGGCTCAGATATCCAATCCTGACAATCTTCCCTCCAATCTGGAACAATGGGCTGAAGGCGTGATTGATGAGGGATATATTGCCAAACATATGCACAACGCCATGCAGACCCTCTACAAGAAAGCCGGTCAGGACTATTCAGCCAAAAAGCGACATAAGGGCTACACGACTGGCACAAAGACCATTATTCAGAAATTAGGCATTACCCGCGAGGAAATGAAACATCTGAGTGTCCTCATTGACCATGAGGAAAGATTGCTCAGAAAACGCACCAAACGTCATGAACAGGGAAATGTAGAAAGACCAACCAGTCAGGGACAAAGCCGAGAAGCATGGCTTGCGGAAAATAATCTGTCAGTTTCCAAACCATGGGAAACCCTGAACATTTCCAGAGCGACTTATTACAGAATGAAAAAATCAGGAGCTTTGTAAGGTTCTGGTTTTGTTTTTGACGTGAGACAGGTGTGGACGGATAACTATGGATTATGAAATCCACCCAACCTTCTTTTTTTTTCTTTTTCTTTTGGTTCTTTTCTTTTTCCCTATCACTTTCAGATTAATCAGACCCATTTTTCTGTTTCTTGTGATTCACTCTATCAGGTTCGTTCCATATCCTCCGTAAATCTCCATAATTGACCCGTGGATGCGATTTTTCCCTTTTCAGGGAAGATTATACCCTTCATTCCTGTTTCGTGTCTGTGTGTGGCTTATTTCGCGTTTTATCTGTTTCACCAGATCCATCTGGAAAATCTGTTTCTGGTTTCAAAGGTCACTACAGATTTTTTTTCTTTGTAGTGAACTTCCGGTTTTCTTCATAAATGAACCGTAGATGCAGGGTTTACCCTTGGAGGGTATAATCCTTCCCTGAAAGTCTGTTTTGCTTCTCAACGTGGCTTATTTCGCATTGGAACAGCATGTCTGATGCTTTCCCATCCGGGTTATTACAGAATGAAAAAATCAGGGACTTTGTAAGGTTCTGGTTTTGTTTTTGACGTGAGACAGGTGTGGACGGATAACTATGGATTATGAAATCCACCCAACCTTCTTTTTTTTTCTTTTTCTTTTGGTTCTTTTCTTTTTCCCTATCACTTTCAGATTAATCAGACCCATTTTTCTGTTTCTTGTGATTCACTCTATCAGGTTCGTTCCATATCCTCCGTAAATCTCCATAATTGACCCGTGGATGCGATTTTTCCCTTTTCAGGGAAGATTATACCCTTCATTCCTGTTTCGTGTCTGTGTGTGGCTTATTTCGCATTGGAACAGCATGTCTGATGCTTTCCCATCCGGGTTATTC
>NZ_JBQDXI010000002.1:0-156218 GCF_052102375.1 Acetobacter sp. | reverse complement strand
CTGAATTCTACAAAATGAACCGAAATTGCCTCAACTGTGAGAAATCCGCGTCGACTATCAAAATAAGGAGATTAAATTGGAAAATCCATCAATACATTCAATTATATCAAATAATTGCTGGGCAGGGCGAATTTTATCACGGCAACATTTACAATTCCGGACCCCGACAATAAACCTATTTATGGAAGCTGATGACTATATCAACTTTTTGAGAAATTTCAGAGAAATTGTTAATAAAGATATAATTTATAGTGAAGAGCAAAGTTCTTTGCATAATTGTATAGTGGGATTCATTGATAATGTTAAAATATTCTTCTTGCATTATCAAAATATAGATGATGCAAAAGATAGTTGGAAAAGAAGGGTAAGCAGACTGCCAGCTTCTGATGATGATATTCTTTTTCAGATTAGCGACAGAGATGGTTTTACTGAAAAAACATTAGAAGAATTTTCTAAATTACCATACAAAAATAAAATTGGATTTTTCACGCGCGGAAAATATAAAGATTTCGACGCAGATGTTTTTAAAGAAGTCGATTGGCATGAAGATGTTTGTCCTCCAGGCGTTATGCTAGGAGATATGACATTTGATATCGTCAGTGCTAAATATAACGTTTGCTGAGATATATAATCGTGGTCTTATTTTTGTAAGCATGAAGAGATAAAATCGACGAAATTAGATAGTTTGTCGATCTTATTTATAGTGCTTACAGGATTACGATGTCTTAGTCGGCAGGATATTTCTAGCGGTGTCCGGTTTAATGCGTTGTTTTTGTCCCTGTTACTGCTGTTGTAATTGGGGCGGATAGCTAGGTGGTATAGTTCGGTCTCTCGCTGCTGAAGGCCGGTCTGCCTGATTTAACCAATTTGATGGTTACGTTGAAGTGCAGAGCAGAACTTGATACTCCCCGAGTTGGGAATGGTGTCGCTGTTAATTGTAGAAGCCGTTCATATGATAAAAAGCGGCTAACGTAGCTCGGCGTGGTGTTGCACGACTCTGTCTCCAGAATTGTTTCGATAGAATCGGTGTTCATACAGTTTTCCTTCTCGAGGTACTGGAGGCAGTGGCTCGAGAGGTAAGAATGTTTTGTTAAAAGTAAGAATAGTCTCACTGGGTGCCACGACTAGGGTGGAAATGTAGCGGGAAGCCCGACTACGGACCCGCATCATCATATTCAGTATATGGATGGTCAGGTCTTTTAGAGGCATCAGTATGGAAACTGTCGTCCATGTGAAGCTAGATGCCACTCTCCTCAAGGCGCGGCAGAGTTTCTCAACAAGCCATCGTGTCGATGTAGGCTTATGAATTTTGAGCCGCAGAGAACGAAGTTCTTTTTTGGAAAACTCTCTTTCTTTCTGCAGGCTATGGTGCGGATGCGATCTCACCTCAAGCAATGAGTCAGTCAAGCCACGGAATCAGCAGCAATAGGCCTTTTAAGGACGCAAAAAACGCCTAGAGGCATAAAAATGATATTTATTTTAATAAGGAAAATGGTGGATGGGGTTGGATTCGAACCAACGTAGGCGTACGCCAGCGGATTTACAGTCCGCCCCCTTTAGCCACTCGGGCACCCATCCAGGCTGTTGAGGGGTGAATTAAAGGTCTGGCGGTTTCTTGTCAACGCCCTCTGTTCAATATGAGGCAATATTCGTGAAAAAAAATGCCTGGCATGGAACAGATCTGCTGTTGGTGGGTATGATGCTCGAAACCAGAGCCACTTTTTTGATGAGGAGAACAAGGTTTGAGCAAACATACAGGTAACAGGCGGCATACTCCCCGCTCACTGGCCATGTTGGATATGCCTATAGTCTCTCTCACGGCCTATACCACGCCAATGGCTCGTCTGATGGATCCGCACTGTGACCTGTTACTGGTAGGGGATTCTCTGGGGATGGTGGTGTACGGCATGGACTCTACCTTAGCTGTGACCACAGAGATGATGATTGCTCATGGGCAGGCTGTTGTGCGGGGCAGCCAGAATGCCTGTGTGGCCATTGACTTGCCGTTTGGCAGCTACCAGCAAAGCCCTCAGCAAGCGTTTCAGACTGCTGCCGAGGTGATGGCGCGTACAGGCGCAGGCTGCGTGAAACTGGAAGGTGGGGTTGAAATGGCCGAAACCATTCAGTTTCTAACCCAGCGTGGTATTCCTGTTATCGGCCATATCGGGTTGAAACCACAGGCTGTGCATACGCATGGTGGTTTCCGGACCGTTGGACGCGGAGAGGAAGCTGACCAGATCATGCTGGATGCACAAGCTGTTTCAGATGCCGGGGCTTTTGCTGTTGTCATTGAAAGTACCCTGGAGCCTTTAGCGCGCGCCATTACCGAGCGCCTGCCTATTCCCACGATTGGGATTGGTGCTTCTCCCGCCTGTGGTGGGCAGGTTTTGGTAGGCGAAGACATGCTAGGGCTTTTTACGGACTTCACGCCACGGTTTGTCAAACGGTTTGGGAATTTGGCGGAACAGGTTGATAAAGCTGTAGCGGACTACGCAAATGCCGTCCGCCAGCGTCAGTTCCCGAGTGGAGAACAGTGTGTGGGTTTGCCAAAAGGGACGTAGAAAGAAGTTTAGGGGCAGGAGTATGCCTGCCCCTGTATGCCGTCCGATGTTACTTATAGCGGCTGAGCCACCAGCCATACGGAGAGGGAAGCACGAAGGCAGGGTCTGCCTTATGAACGGCTTTTGCAGCTTCAAACGGCCAGTGTGGGTTGGCTAGCAACGGGCGACCTATAGAGACCATATCCAGTCCGCCTGTACGGATCAGGGCATCAGCTTGTCTGCCTTCACTAATGTACCAAGATGTTGAAACAGGAAGCCCGGTCTCATCCGCTACGCGGCGTGCCCAAGGTCCCATGAAAGCTGGACCCCACGGTATTTTGGCTTCCGGGGTGGAAAAACCTATGCTGACATCAAGAAAATCCAGACCGGACGTCCGTAGTTTTTTCAGAAGACTCAGGGAATCCTGAAACGTTTCTTCATCCCGTCCGTCAAATTCAATCACGCCAAAGCGCACGGAGAGCGGCAGATTTTCGGGCCAGACAGCTTTGACGGCTTGCAATGTTTCAATCAGGAAGCGGCCCCGGTTATCAGCAGATCCACCATACTGGTCTGTCCGCTGGTTGGAGTGGGCTGAAAAAAAGCTCTGCGCGAGATAGCCGTGGGCAAAATGCAGCATCAACCACTGGAACCCTGCATCCCGTGCGCGTTCCGCCGCTTTAACAAAATCTGCTTTAACACGGCTGATATCGTCAAACGTCATGGCCTCTGGCGTGCGGTTTAAGTCGCCACCAAAGGGAACCGGCGATGGCGCGATGGGCTGCCAGCTTTTTGGATTTTGCGCGGGAATATGGTCATCGCCTTCCCACGGCACGTTGGCGCTGGCCTTACGTCCGGCGTGGGCAAGCTGAATGCCCGGTACCGCTCCGGCTTTGCGTATACCCTCAACAACGGGGGCAAATGCAGCGGCCTGTTCATCGTTCCATAGTCCAAGGCAAGCGGGGGTAATGCGTCCTTCTGGAGAAACAGCAGTTGCTTCCACCACAACAAGCGCTGAGCCGCCACGGGCGAGAGAGCTATAATGTACCGTATGCCAGTCATTTGGCAGACCATCCTGCGCCTGATACTGACACATGGGAGCAACGGTAATGCGGTTGCGGAGTGTTACATCCTTAAGGGTATAAGGGGTGAAAAGACCGGTCATGCTATGAACCTTTTCTGCGGGGTGCGGCCTGACGTAACAGGCGCTGGTAATAGTTCGAATATAATCGAACTATTGAGTAACGCAAGGGCATAGCGCTAAAAGAGGGGCATGAAGCAGTATGAGCACCCTTTGATAGAGGCATTTGACCTCACGGCCGTCTTGCATGCCTTGTCAGACCCGTACCGGTTGTCTGTCGTGCAAAAATTGGCGGAAGCGCAGCCTCAGCCGTGTGGTCCACTGCAAGCAGGGCGACCCAAATCATCGGTATCGCATCATTTCATGGTGTTGCGCCGCGCAGGCGTTGTGCGCACGGAAGTGGTCGGCGCGCTGCATATGAACAGCCTGCGTGATGTGGAATTGGAACAGCGCTTTCCCGGCCTGCTTGCTGCGGTGTTGAAGGCCGCACGATCAGAGTAAGGCTGCTAGAGTTGGGTGAGAAAGCCTGAGAAAAATTAAGGTGTTTTTGTAGCCAGTAGTGGCACAGCGTCTCCGCCCGCTCCTGCGGTGTGAGCCAGAGCTTGCACACCTACGACCTGCCATCCGGTTGCATTTTGCCGGAGTAGCGGAGCACCACTACTGCCATGTGTGCCAGCGCAATCGTGGGTCAGTAACAGGTTGCCTTGCCCGTCCTGTGTCGTGCCGGTTAGGTGGCAGTGCGTATCTGCGGTGATAATGTCCGGCTGGTTCTGCTCATAGCCACCGAGACTGACGGACGTGCCCGGTGTTACATCCTGCAGTGTGGCGGTGACATGAAAAACGGCATCAGGCTTTGCTACTGGATGGTCAAGAATGAGGGTGGCGTGGTCCAGTCCTGCCAATTGGTGTTCCTGTGCCGTGGTGTAGCCTGGCGGGATAACAAAATGTGTCACACGCGCATGATCACTGTAATGGCCGCCACTGTAAGCGAGTAGAAAGTGCACACTCTCCGGTTGCACAAACCGATGGGTGGCGGAAAGCCACAGGCAGTGGGCTGCTGTCTGCACCACAACAGGGCTTAGCAAAAAGCCTGTGCAGCGGCTGCCAAGTTCTGTTTGCACCCGGCCAATGGCAGCCCAGGGCATCTGGCGTGTATTAACTTTCTGCCGAGGGTCCTGCGGGCCGACACCAGCGAGATGCTCGCGGTAAGCTGGCCCTTGTGCATGGCTTGAGGCAATAGAAAAAAGAGCCATCCACACAAAACCGGCCGCAAGCACCATACTGCGTTTGTGCAACCATAAGGACATTGTTCGGGCGTAGCCAGAAGCAGCAACCTGATAAACGGGGTGTCGGTCTGGTTTATGTAACACGCCCATGAACTGAGTTTCCCGTTTTCCTTTCAGAATAGCCCTCAGAACGGTTTGAGGAGCCTGTCCAGATAGTCCAGTTCCTGTTGTGGACGGGTGCGGTCTGAGTCGCGGCGGCGTAGTTCCTGCTCAATATCCCGGGCACGTTGGCGGGCAACCGTATCGGGCACGTGGGTACCATCATCCGGGGCTTGGTCTCCCCCTTCACCAAGGCGGCGGCCCAGAGGGTCGCGTTTGCCCTGCTGTTTTTGTTGGTCTCCGTTCTCGTCACTCTCGTCATCCGGGGTAGAGCCGCCATCACCGTGCTGGCTTTGGCCTTCCTGACCGCTACCTTCTCCGCCGCTGCCACCAAATGCGGGCAGGAAACTGGGCATGGCGTTTTTACCATTGCCTTTTAGGGCGTCCTGCATCTGCTGGCGGCCTTTCCGCAGGGCCTCAAGCACTTTTTCCTGCGCCGTGGCTGCTGCGCTGTCCTCCCCATCTGCCAGCGCCTTGCGGGCGTCTTTCATGCTTTTTTGAGCGTCTTCGAAAGCGGGCGGGGTTTTGCCGGTCAGGTCTTTGAATTCGTCTTTTAGTTCGTCCAGCGCATGGGTCAGGGCTTTCTGATTCGCACGGTCAGTGCGCCGGGCGGCAGCCTGTTCTTCCGCTTTTGCGGGGTCCAGCATGGGTGCTGGGGGCGGGGAGGCAGTGCCAGCATCGGGCGGAACAGGTAGGCCGAGCCTGCGTAACAGTTCGCCGGTAGGCATACTGCCATAGTCTTGGTCACCGTCTCCACCATCATCGGCCAACGCATTTTGTTCGCGGCTCTGGGCGCGTAAAACCTCATCCAGCCTTGACTGGGCATGGTCCAGCAGGCTGGCCTGTTTACTGGTCAGGTCACGCAAGGCTGCCGTTTGTTCCCGCACTTTGGCCTGCGCCATCATTTGCTGCGCCATTGCGGCCATATCCTGCGGGGTGGCGTTACGCATCCGCTCAGTGGCGTCTTCCATCTGTTGCAGCCGCTCAAGAGCCTCACCGGACTGACCGTTGGTGGCATCGCGCTCAAGCTGCTGCATCAGTTTGGAAAAAGCTTTGTCGCCTGCACGGGAAAAGCCCGGCAGGTCTGGAATGGCCGTATGTTCACGCATGGCTTGTGCTGCCAGAGCCTGCATTTTGCGGGCAATAGCGTCTTTCAACGTTTGCATCCGGCGCTCCAGTTCCTCCCGCGCCTGCTGGCTCTTATTGTCATCCTCACGCATGTGCCGGAGTTGTTGCGCCACAGCAGCCTGAGCTGCTCTCACATCCAGAGACGCCAGAGCAGAGGCATCATCACCCTTGCGTCTGTCCTCTATGTCCAGCGCCAGATCCCACAGCATGTTGACAGCACCAGTACGTGCTGCTTCTGGTTCGATGCGTGTATTTTCCAGCATGGACACAATGCTGGTCAGGTTTAGGAACATCCCTGTGTGATCGTAAATCGGGCCGGGAGTCTCGCCTAAAGCCTCAAGGTCGGTTGCGGTGCCGCTCCGGCTTTCGCGGCCCAGCGCATAGCGTTTGCGCAGTTCCAGCACGGCCCGCGCTACTGGGGAATGGAAGGTCCGTGCCCCAAGATGGAAGGTCGCAGGAGTACTTTTGCCTTCATGACCGCTGATGGAGCGGGCAACAATCTGGCCTGTGACCTCTTCCCCCGCCCACGGATCTTCTGACAGGTCAGGTGTTACAGCCCCTTTGGTTGATTTGGGTTGCCCTGATAGCGGCAGAGGAATTGTCAGAGTACGGGGAGGGGTGTTTTTACCCGGATGTGTCAGGTGTAGCTCGACGGATAAAGCGCTCAGGCCATAGGCATGTGCGGCTTCAAACGGTAAGCGTGTCCGCCATTCGCCTTTGCTGGCTCCCGGTTTGTCTCCCCATTTGGCAGAAGGCTGGGCATCTGGCAGCACGGTAACAGGCCATTGGGCCAGAACACGCCCACGTCCTGCCAGTGTGATAAGCCCTGTATGCTTAACCGAGACCTCTAGCTTCCAGCTTTGTGCATCCAGTGTTTGCGTGGCTTCGTCTGTCAGCACCATGCCCTTGGCTGCACGCACCGTTGGGTGGGTTTTTAACCCGGTGACAATAACCGTCAGTCTTGCCCCTTCTGGAACGCTGGGACTGGTTTTTAAAGGATTCAGAAAAACCGGCGCATCTGGCGTATAAGCAGGGGGGGTTATCCATGCTTCTATGTGGGGTAGCGGGACGTCTGCATCATCACGGCCCGGAATAAAACCGGCGGCGATACGGCTTAGGGCGTGAGGCCCGGCTTCAAGCGCTGTACCCGCCAATGCAACTAATACAGCGGCAGCCAGAGCCTGATGCAGGCGGGTGCGTGGGAGTAGGGAGGGCCACCCCGCCCGTAACGTGCCGAGTTTTGACAGAACACGGTGCTGATGCTCGGCCCAGAGCGCGGATGTTTTGGCATCTGCATGACCCGCAGGTTTGTCTGTCAGCGTGGCAAGGGGGCGGTTGGTGAGCCCTGAAGCACTTTCAATGCGCCGGTCAATGGCGCTGGTGCTTGGTGGTTTAAGGCTGCTGAGGTCGCGGTATAACCGCCAGCCACACAGGCCCAACCACCCGGTAATTGTGACCAACCGAAGACCGTCTGACAGATGTTGCGGCAGGCGCAGAAGGCTTGCCGCCGTATATACCCCCAGCAACCCGACTGTGGGCTGAAGGGCAGGCCAAAGCGTTTCAAGGCGTAGGACCAGTGCCGCATTGCGGCGTGCCGTCGCAAGCCGTGCGGCAAGGGAGCCATTCTGCGCCGAGCTTGAGGCCAGACTGTTTTTCAGGTCACCTGCTGTCATCTTTTTCCGGTAAGATGGGAGGGAACGGTTTCCGCCTGCCATAAGCTGGCAAGCGGCTGCCGGTCACGGATAACATGCCATGTTCCGTTATCAATCAACACTTCTGCAGCCAGAGGCCTGCTATTGTATGTTGAACTCATGACAGCACCATAAGCGCCTGTATCCAGAATGGCTACGCGGGATCCACGGTGCAACGGTGGGAGCAGGCGGTCACGGGCGAAGGTGTCTCCCGTTTCACAAACCGGGCCGACCACATGCGCCGGGGCGGAAGGGCTTGCCGCATCATGTGCGCTTAGGGGGACGATGCCGTGCCATGCGTCATACATGCTTGGGCGGAGCAGGTCGTTCATGGCGGCATCAAGCACAACAAAAGGGGCGTCATGCCCGCGCGCCTTATGCAAAATAACTTCCCCAAGCAGTACACCAGCAGGTCCTACAGGCCAGCGCCCCGGTTCAATGGCAAGCTTTAAGCCCAAATGGCCCAGTTCTGCCTTGATGGCTCCGGCCAGAGCCTCCGGTTGCCCTTCCGGTTCCGTGCGGTAGGAAATACCAAGGCCGCCGCCGCAATCCATGACCGTTACCGGCAGGCCTTGCGCGCGGACTGATTCGATAAGTGTTGCCATGCGGGCATAAGCAGCCCGATAGGGTGCAACAGACAAAATCTGGCTGCCAATATGGGTTGCAAACCCTACAGGCTTTATGCCGGGCAATTGGGTTGCATGAGCATAAAGCGCAGCAGCATCTTCAAACGGAATGCCAAATTTGTTGGCTGCCAGCCCGGTTGTAATCTTGGCGTGGGTCTTGGCATCCACATCCGGGTTAATTCGTAAGGTGATGGTGGCAGTGCGACCGTGTTTCTGGGCGAGGGCTGACAGAATATCAAGTTCCTCAGCGCTTTCCACATTGATCTGACCCACCCCAACGCGCAGGGCTTCTTCCAGTTCGGCATCCGTTTTTCCCACCCCGGAAAAAACGATGTTATGTGCCGCGATGCCTGCAGTAAGGGCACGCGCCAGTTCGCCACCGCTGACGATATCGGCACCATATCCCTCTGCCCTTAAAAGCGAGAGGACTGCCAGATGATCATTGGCTTTAACGGCAAAATGGATGGAGACATCAAGTTCAGCCTGCTGCATGGCTGCGCGTAGACGCGCCATCCGTGCGCGGATTGTGTCAGCGCTGATAACCCAGCAGGGTGTGCCTACGGCATTGGCTATGGCGTTAAGGGGCACCCCATCCATCAGCAAGCCGCTTATGCCGTCCATCTTCAAGTGTGGATGTGTTGCCAGAAGTTCAGCAACGGATGGGTCGGCATCGGTATAGGGAAGGGCGTCGGCCATAGGGGGTCTGCAACCTTGAAGTCAGAAAGAAACAGTGAGCACAGGCGGAGTATCTGGCAATAAATGGTCGATTTACCCCGCCCTACACGCACGAAGTCTTACCCGTGCAGGGGTAAAAAGACCACACCCCGCACGGCAGGCTGGCTATGTCGTGCGGGGGAGTCCCTCAGTCGTTCGCCGGGTAAGTGCGTGGATAAATGATTTTATCCGCAGGGCCGGGCGCGTGGGGAGATCCCTTTTTGCCACACCCAGCCAGCGGGAGTGCCAGCAGGGTCAGGGCCAGAAGACCAAGGGTGAGGCGCATCATGCGTTTAAGCCTTGTCTGTTGGTGTGCTGAGCAACTCAAGCCATTTACGGGCTTCGCGCTGCACATTGCTGCCTGCTGTGCCGCCCTCGCTTGTGCGGGAGGCAATGGAGGCTTCAACGGTTAGAACGGAATAAATGTCCTGTGTAATGCCGGGCTCTTCTTCCTGCATTTCTGCCAGCGTCAGTTCTACCAGATCAACGCCCTTGGCTTCAGCCTTGGCAACCAGACGGCCTGTCACGTGATGGGCCGTACGGAAGGGGGTTTTGAGTACCCGCACCAGCCAGTCCGCAATATCTGTGGCTGTGGAATAGCCGGACCCGGCCAGAGCACGCATCTGGGCGGTATTGGCTGTCATGTCCCGTATCATGCCGTCACAGGCGGCTAAGGACAGGGCCGCAGCATCTGTTGCAGCAAAAACCGGTTCTTTATCTTCCTGCATGTCCTTGGCGTAGGCCAGTGGCAGCCCTTTCATCACCGTGAGCAGGCTAACAAGGCTGCCGGTTATGCGGCCAGTCTTGGCGCGCACCAGTTCAGCAGCGTCCGGGTTGCGCTTTTGCGGCATGATGGAAGAGCCCGTGGTGAAGGCATCCGACAGCCGGATAAAGGAGAAGGGGGACGAGCACCAGATGACAATTTCTTCCGCTAGACGGGAGAGGTGCATGGCCATGATGGACAGGGCAGAGAGATATTCCAGCGCAAAATCCCGGTCAGAGACGGAATCGAGAGAATTTGCGGTTGGTCGGTCAAAACCCAGCAGCCCGGCTGTCATTTTGCGGTCAATGGGGAAGGATGTTCCGGCAAGGGCTGCGGAACCAAGGGGGCACTCGTTCAGGCGTTTACGCGTGTCTGCCAGACGGCCCCGGTCACGGGCCAGCATTTCCACATACGCCATCAAATGGTGGCCGAACGTCACAGGCTGGGCTGTTTGCAGGTGCGTGAAGCCGGGCATAGGGTCAGACGCATGGGTTTCCGCCCGCTGTGCCAGCGCACGCATGAGGGACGCCACCTGCTGGTCCAGCCCGTCAATGGCATCCCGCACCCACAGGCGGAAGTCTGTTGCAACCTGATCATTACGGGAGCGGGCGGTATGCAAGCGTTTGCCTGCTTCTCCAATCCGGTCAGACAGGCGGGCTTCGATATTCATGTGAATATCTTCCAGCGCCTCTGAAAATTCAAAGTTGCCAGCCTCAATATCCTGCCCGATGGCGTTCAGGCCTTTGCGGATGGTTGCTTCGTCCTCTTTCGAGATAATGCCGGTATGGGCCAGCATGGCAGCGTGGGCCAGAGAACCGGCAATATCCTGCCGCCACATGGCTTTATCAAACCCGATTGACGCATTGATAGCCTGCATGATCTGGGATGGCCCGCCTGCAAAACGGCCACCCCACTGCATGTTGGCGTCTGCCTTTGATGGCGTTTCTGTTGTGTTGTCGCTACCCGCAGCCATATCCAGCCCTTACCCGTGTCCTTAGAAAAAAACCTGATGGGAGAAACCCCGCACCCTACTGATGCAACGCCGCTGGCGCAAACGGCAGTTGCACACGGCAGCATAATTCCCATCTGTTTTGGTAGCGGGGCAGCCTTGTTACGCCAACCGCTTTTGGCCTAGCCGCAGAGAAGTTATCCTGACAGAGTAGGATTAACGCGTTATTTCAGGAGTTTGTTTTTATGAGCACCACCCAGAAACTTGAGACATTCGGCGTGATAGACCCCGGCCCCAACGTCCTGCTGGAAGTGATCCGCGCACCCAATGCCATTGAAGCCGTAAAGCGCCTTGAAACCAAAATGCGGGGCGCGGAGTACGTGAGCAGCCGTGTTTACGCAGAAGGCGGTGAAAACTCGCTTGATGCGCAAGACCCAGCCTACCTTGTTTACAACCTGACCGACTCCGGGCTGGATGAAGAAGGGCTGGCTGGCGGTGATGCCGGTCTTGTACGGGACCGCGCCGAGGAAGTTGGCGTCTTTACCTCCACCCCCAAAAACTAAAACTATGCTGCTGGAGCGCCTTTAAGCGGAAGGTGCTCCAGTTACGGCTGTGTGGCGCATGCGGCCAGTCAAGGTGCGCCCACCAGCGCAAGGCGTGAGAGAAAACGGAGCAGATAAGGTTATGGCGGCATTAGAAACGGATTTTCCCCCATGCGTTGCAGTGTTCGGCACGGATGGAGGTAGCCCGTTTGTGCTGGTTAGTGACCATGCGGGGCAGGCCGTTCCCCCGGAGATGGACGGTTTGGGGCTGAGTGCTGCTGAGCGCGCACGGCACATCGGGTGGGATATCGGGATTGACGGGGTAGGCCGTGCCTTGTCCCGTAAATTACACTGTGTGCTGATAGAGCAGGTTTATTCCCGTCTGGTGATTGATTGTAACCGGGCACCTGGGCACCCTACATCCATCGTAACGGTCAGTGATGGGACACGGGTCCCTGCCAATCAGGACCTGACAGCGGCGCAGCGCGTTGCGCGGGAAAATGCCATTCTTCACCCGTATCATGATCGGATTACGCAGGAGCTGGATGCCCGGGTGGGTAGGCCCACGGTTGTTGTGGCGCTGCATAGCTTTACGCCCAGCATGAAAGCTGTTGCACGGCCTTGGCAGGTGGGTTTGCTGCATAACCGGGACCCACGCCTTGCCCATATTATGATTGACCTTCTGGCACAGGAAGGTCTGACAGTTGGGGATAATCAACCTTACGCGCTCACAGAAACATCGGATTACACTATTCCCAAACATGGTGAGCAGCGTGGTCTACCACATGTGGAAATTGAGATAAGACAAGACCTGATTACCCAGCCGGAGGGGCAGGAAGAATGGGCTGAGCGCCTTGCTCGCCTGCTTCCAAAAGCATGGGCGCTGTTTTGCGCGCAGTACCCTGTACCCCATCACACCGCTCAGATGCAGGATGCAACGGTATGAGCAGCAAGCAACCAGACCTGACCGCCCTTCCACGCCAGATTGTAACGGGCAAGGCACGCCTTGCCGGTGTGCTGGGGTGGCCGGTTTCCCATTCCCGTTCGCCGCGCCTGCATAATTACTGGCTGGCCCGGTATGGGATTGATGGGGTTTATGTGCCTCTGCCCGTAAAGCCGGAACAGTTTGCTCAGGCTGTCAAAGGCTTGCAGGCTGCCGGGTTCAGGGGCGCAAATGTCACCATACCGCATAAAGAGGCCGCTTATGCTCTGGCGGATGAGCTAGATCACTCTGCCCGCCGTGCAGGAGCTGTAAACACTTTTATTTTTGAAGAAAATGGTTCCATTCGCGGGCTTTCAACGGATGGGGATGGGTTTGTTGCGAGTCTGGAAAGTGCAGGCCATGCCCCGACAGGGAAGGCTTTGCTGCTTGGGGCGGGCGGGGCTGCGCGGTCTGTCGCCGCGGCCTTGCAGGACCGTGGGGTTCAGGTTGCTGTCAGTAACCGGACACAGGACCGCGCAGAGGCCCTTGCTCAGGCTTTATCCGGTCTTGACGTTGTGCCTTGGGACATGTGGGAGGAGCAGTTGGGATCCTACGACCTACTGGTCAACACCACGTCCCTCGGGATGGAGGGCGGCCCGGACCCGATGTTCCGCCCCAGTTTACAGCATGCCGCACCTCATCTGGTTGTGGCTGACATTGTCTATGTCCCGCGCTTGACGCCACTTTTAGCGGAGGCTGAGCAAAAAGGCCTGAAAACCGTTGGCGGGCTTGGTATGCTCCTGCATCAGGCGCGGCTGGGTTTCAGGGAATGGTATGGGCACGACCCGGAAGTGGATGCTGAGCTTGAGGCTTATGTACGCGCCAGTCTGTAACCAACGCAGCTTTGGTAAGTAGGGGCTATGGCAGTATGGCAGGTGTTCCGGCATAGGCAGTGTCATGGTGGTTTGCACGTTCTTGGCCTGACTGGCGGTATGGGGATGGGCAAGAGCACGGTTGCAAACATGCTGGCGCGCGCTGGCCTACCTGTCTTTGATGCCGATGCAACAGTGCGTGCGCTTCAGGCTGATGGCGGAGCAGCATTGCCTGCCATCAAGGCGCTTGTGCCTGGGGCTGTGCAGCATGATCATCTGGATCGCGGGGTTTTACGCCGCGCCGTTGTTGCGCAGCCCGGCTTGCTCCGGCAACTTGAGCGTGTGATGCACCCGCTGGTATGGGCGGCGCGCAACCGCTTTCTCTCCTACCATCGGCGCATTGGCACACCGTGGGTTGTGCTGGATGTTCCTTTACTGTTTGAAACCGGGAGCAACCGGATATGTGACCATGTTCTGGTTGTGTCTGCTCCCGCGTTGCTACAGGCAGCCCGTATTGCCCGCAGGCGTGGTGTGCCGGTGGTGGAGGCCCGCAAGCTGATTGCCCGCCAAATGCCGGATGCCCGTAAAAGGCTGCTGGCTGATACAGTTATAGAAACCGGCGTAGCGTTGCCAGAAACCCGGCGGCAGGTGCGCTCTTTCCTGAAAGTTCTGACATCATGAAACGCTCTATCCTGTTTGATACGGAAACCACGGGGCTAGACCCGGCTACCGGCGATAGAGTGATTGAAATTGCAGCGCTTGAACTGGTGGGTGATCTGCCAACCGGCAACACTTTCCATGTGCTGCTTGACCCTGAGCGGGATGTGCCGGAGGAAGCCAGCCGCGTGCATGGTTTTACACGCGCCGACCTTGAGGGAAAACCCAAGTTTGCAGAGGTGGTGCAGGACTTCATGGCGTTCATCGGGGATGACGCGCTGATTGCCCATAATGCCCGTTTTGACTTTGGCTTCCTGAATGCGGAACTGAAACTGGCGGGGCACAAGCCGCTGGATATGGGGCGCATGGTGGATACACTGGATATGGCGCGTGAGCGTTTTCCCGGTATGCCCAACAGCTTGGATGCCCTGTGCCGTCGTTTTGGGGTGGATCTGTCTGCCCGTACAACTCACAACGCCTTGCTTGACTGCAAATTGTTGGCGGAAGTGTATGTTGAACTGATGGGGGGCCGCCAGCATGGGTTGGGTCTGGTGGCGGAGGGCGGTCAGGCACCCAGTGTTATTTATGATGCGCCAACTCGCCGTCAGGTCGTGCGTGTTGTTCCTACCCCTCAAGAAATGGCGGCACACAGCGCCTTTGTTGAAAAATTGAGTGATGCTGTCTGGAATACGTAAAGGTTCCAACGAGTACTATTTTTTTGTCAGTGGTATTTGTGAGTGGCGTTGTGTTTCTTCTTCTTCTAAAACATGGCACAACAGTATGACGTCAGTTTTTCAGGCCTCTGCCGGGCAAGGATATGGTCCGCCAGTCGTAATGTAAGGAGCCTCTTGATGCGTTCTGCATCTGTTCGCGTGTTTGCTGCTATGGCTTTGGCCAGCATGTGGTCCCTTACCGCATGCGCTCAGTCGCCATTGGGGCCGGAAACGGGCAAGGTTTCTTTCCACACGCGGTCAGCAGACCTGGGTGTAGGATACACGTGGGGCCAAGGGATTTTGACCTACGGTGACCGTACGTATCCGTTCACCATCAAAGGCGCATCCGCTGCGGCTATCGGCTATTCAAGCGGTGCGAGCGTTGGCAAGGTGTACAACCTGAACCGCGTAGAAGATTTTGCCGGTACGTTCTGGGCTTTGACCGGAGAAGCGACCGTTGGCCGTGGTGTCAGCGGTGTGCTGATGGAAAACGATAACGGTGTGCGCATCCGGTTGGATTACACCCGGAGTGGTGCCCGGTTGGCGGCATCGCCCGAACGCCTGACCATCCGTTTGGTGAAAGGCGCTGCCTCAGCCAAAGAGGGATCCAAACCAGCGGCATCCCCCACCAAATAAAGGGGCTTCCCGCAGTTTCTCTGATGGTCCGGTAGGGTCAAGGCCCGTGCCGGACAAGAGATTTTCCTGCTTTCTGTAAGCCGGTTTACCGCCGCATCAAGTGTTGCACCGTATTACGCAAGACTGTGCTTTCTTCAAAATAAAGCAACGCTCTCTGCCGACCGGCAGCACCCATCCTGTGCCGTAAAGCCGGGTTAAGCGCCAAAGTCCGTAGGGCCGAGGCCAGTGGGGCTACTTTTGCTGGTGGCACAAGCAGACCCGTCTCGTTTTGCACAACCTGCTCCCTCGGGCCACGAATATCGGTGCTGACTACGGGCAGGCCTGTCAGCATAGCCTCGATAATAGACATCGGCAGGCCTTCAAAATGGCTGGGCAGCGTAAAAATATCCGCCGCTGCCAAAAGTGCTGGAATGTCAGTTCGATACCCCAGACATTTCAGACGTGAGCCCAAAGCAGCACGCGCTTTAGTGAAACTGGTGTTCATCACTGAGCCGTGGTCAGAGTCCAGACGGTCTCCCACAACCCAGAGCTGGGCCTGTGGCACGCTCTCCATGGCCTCAAGCAACTCAGGGTAGCCTTTGTGGCGCACAAGACGGGAGACCGCGATAATGACCGGTGTGCCATCATCTGCGCCCAATTCCTGACGGATGCGGGTGCGTGCAATGGGGTCAGGTTTAAAGCGTGTGCCGTCCCGGCCGTTGCCAATGGCAATGGGCTTGCGGTGAATGTGAAGTCGGCGTGCGTCGGCAGCTTCTTCGTTTGAGACGGTAAGATAGGTATTGGTAAGCGACCCGCATAGTTTCTCAAGCACAAGAGAGAGCAGGCGTCTGCCCTTGGAGCCGGGCTGGTTGAACAAAAAGCCGTGGCATGTGTAGGCAATGTGCGGCACGCCGCACAGCTTGGCTGCAACACGTGCCAGAATGCCTGAAATAGGCATATGAGCGTGCACCATATCCGGTTTTTCACGGCGGATAAGACGCACCAATGCCAGAAAAGCTTTAGCCTGACCTATTGGAGAAAAAGACCGGACAAAAGGCAGCGTCTCAACCCGGAACCCCTCGGCTCTGGGCTGTTTGAGAAATGGTCCATCTGCACATACGCCAATGACCTCATGCCCCTCATCCCGAAGGCTCCGCATGAGAGGGAGGATAAATTGCGTGAGTGCGAAATCGACATTGGTAATTTCGAGAATTTTCACAAAAGGCTCATTCGCTCACAAGAGACAGTGCCCAGCGAATAGGCGGGCAGGGAAGTGGCTGGGGTTGCGTAGGGTGTGCAAAAGGCAGCGGGGAGGAGACATCTTCTGCTGCGGCTGCGCGGGCTTCTTCCACGCGGCGGGCCTGACGTGCTGCGGCTTCTTCCGCACGGGCCTGTTCTGCAAACAGCGTTTCCGCCATGCTGGCCGTACGGGCGTGAGTGGTGGAATAATGTAGATGTGTCACCCCTGCTAAAAGGGTCGGGACACTGTCGGCTGGGGGGGGATCACGCGGGATAGGCGCGTAATCGTCATCTTCCGCGTCTACCTGCTGTGGTGCAGGGGTATGCTCCTGTATCGCCGGTTCAAAATGCTGCGGCTCTTCAGGATATGCGGCGTAGGCGTCATGGTCGGGAGTGTCATGATGCAGGAACTGTGGGTCTTCCTGATAGTCTGAAACCGGATGCTCCTGTTCTGCATCAGGGTGGGAATCGTTATGTGCTATTTCATCCTGTGCCGCGACGTGCTCTTCACCATCGGGCACAGGGTCCACTCCCTCCGCCACGGGCGGGAGAAGGGGCGTAAGAACAATCTGGTAGGTAGACGCACGATGCGGGCCACCCAGATAGACACTTTCTTCTATTGTTGCGTGGGCATCTGACTGAAAGAGCCAGCTTTCTTCTTCCGTATAAAGAAGGAAGCCGTTTTCCGTCTGTTCAATCGTAACATCGGGGTGCAGGTGAAACCGCACGCAGAAATCCGTGCGGGTGCCGCCCGGTAGAGTTTCTTCCCCGCGTAGGGTCTGGCCCTCGCGGCCCAGATAAATCTGGCGCGTGTAGGTTCCGCCCCCCTGTTTGGTGTACCCGTCATGCGTCATGTACAGCCAGTGTGCGCCATCAAGGCTAGCATTGTTGCGGGTCACTTTTGGCCGACGCGCCACACCGCCTGCTGCTGTCAGATCAAGTGGGGAAAGATCTTTAAATTCCAGAACGGAGTGAGCGGCCGCATGGCGCAGCGCTTGTGCCCAGCCCGGTTGGCTGCTGGAGCCGCAATTGACAATAATACGTTGCTTGCCAGACGAAAATTCAAAAGACAGCATACCCGCGTGGGCCGTGGTGTCATGCCCTGCCGGGGGGGCGGTTCCGGCATCGGCCAGCAATAAAGTCCGGCCGCTTGCCAGCCGTACATACCCGCTTTCTGGTTGGCTGGCCGCCATGACACGGCTGCGGGACGCCCGGCTTAAAACATGCTCAACCCAGTTTGGGTCCCGCTCGGTGCTGCCATTAAACACCATCAAGCCACCATCACTATGGCGCATGGCGCGGAGCACGGGGGCAGCGCGGTTGGCGGTTTCCATTAACGCTGTGGGGAGTGGTAAGCGGGAAGCCTGAAGAATGCTCAGCATTTCGGCCATTTCACGCACGGCCTGAAGCTGGTTTTCCGGGTTACGGGTTATATGGCTGCCGTCTGGCAGAAACTGCTGCGTAATGGCTGCATCAATCAGTTTAAGGTAGCGCTGCAGAAACTCCTGCTGTTCGGGCAGGGCTACCGCTACGGCAAGCAGTCCTTTCAGGGCGGTCAGGGCATGCCAGTTCTCAGCACCTTCAGGCATGAGCGCCATGATAGAGCGCCCCTCCATAATAAGGGCAGCCATAAGGGACTGGCGGAAATGCTCATCTGCCGCAGCGGCAAAAAATTCGTAGTAGGACAGCCAGGACGCAAGCCGTGCACCCGTAATGGCGGGGTCAGACACAGGGCGTTCTGGCCCCGGAATGCTCACCCATGTTGCCACAAGACTGCGGGCTTTAATGCGGGCTGACTCCGCCCCCAGTTCACGCAGGTCACGGAGCCATTCAAAGCTTTGTAGCCAACGCCGGTAAGACTCAGGCCAGTTTGGATTATCCCATCGGCCATGCTGGAGATGGCGCGTAGTGCCATCAAACAGCGTCTGGTTGCGCACAAACCGTTCCCCGACCGTAGGGTTGCCGGGCCACGGGTCCCGCAATGTCTGGGCCGGGGTAGACGGAACACGGCCAAAGCCCCCCAGCGGGTTACGCATGGCAAGGGTCAGGCGGGCATCACGGGTCCAGCGGCGCAACGACATTGGAAATTTTCTGCTCCGGAGCAAGAGGACGGGAAAGGCGAGGCCGGGTGTTATCCGGCACTCTGCGGTTTAAGGGCGGCTATGGCAGCAGCATAATCAGCATGGGCGTAAATGGCGCTGCCTGCAATCAGCACATCTGCGCCAGCTTTTACGGCAAGGGGAGCTGTTGTGGCATCTATGCCACCATCGACAGCAAGGCGGATATCCCGACCGCTTTTGGTAATCATGTCGCGCAGGCGGCTGATTTTGGAAAGTTGGCTGGTCAGAAATTTCTGACCTCCAAAGCCGGGGTTCACGGTCATGACCAGAATGACATCCACCACATCCATAAGCTCGCTCACGGCTTCAGGTGGGGTGGCGGGGCAGAGCACAATGCCAGGTTTGGCCCCAAGAGCACGAATGTGCTGCAAGGAGCGGTGGGCATGGGGGCCTGCTTCAATATGGATAAGGATGTTGTCAGCCCCGGCCTTGGCAAAAGCCTCAAGGTACGGGTCTGCTGGCTCAATCATCAAATGCACGTCAAACGGCAAGGTTGTGTGCGGGCGCAGAGCTTTGACAACCTGCGGGCCAAACGAAATGTTGGGCACAAAATGCCCGTCCATGACGTCAAGATGAATCCAGTCCGCGCCAGCTTTGGCAACGGCGGCAACCTCTTCTCCCAAACGGGAGAAGTCGGCTGCGAGAATGCTTGGAGCAATAAGGGGGCGTGCTACGGATGTCATGGTTTGGTTATCCGCAATACCGCAGCACGGCGCAACTGTGTTGTGTAATAAAAACCTTAGTCAGCAGGGCGAATAAAGCGGGCGGCAAAGAACCCATCCATACTACCTTTGTCAGCCCACATGCCGGGGTGGGTACGTAGCCAGCCTTCCGGTGTAATTGCCTCAGGCAGGAAAGGGAGTTCTTCTGGTGTAAACGGTGAAGCCTGCCACCCCATGGCAAGGGCGGCACGGGCGCGGGCTGGCCCTTCCTCTTCCTGCAGGGAGCACACGGCATATATCAGGCGTCCGCCCGGTTTAAGCATGGCCTTTGCGGCTTCCAGCATGGCGTCCTGCCCGGCGACAAGAGCGGTCAGATCCCGCGGACGTTTGACCCACAGCACGTCCGGGTGACGGCGGGCCGTGCCGGTAGCAGAACAGGGGGCATCCAGCAGGATAGCGTCCTGCAATACATTCGGCTTCCATGTTGTGGCATCGGCTTCCACCACCTCTACCGGATAATTCAGGCGGGCAATATTCTCGCGCAGGCGTGTCAGACGATTGGGGTTCTGTTCAACTGCCGTTACCTTCGCGCCAGTAGCGGCCAACTGGGCGGTTTTGCCTCCCGGTGCGGCGCAGAGGTCTGTAACATGTTCTCCCGGTTGGGCGTTCAGCAAACGGGCAGGTAGGGTAGCAGCGGCGTCCTGCACCCAGAATGCACCCTCTTCATAACCCGGTAGTTCTGTAACGCGTGTTCCAGCGGGCAGGCGGACAGAGCCATTTGGAAGCAGTTCTCCTCCTTCTGGTGCGGCAGCACCGGGGCGGAGTGTAATGTCAAGCGGGGCTTCATGGCTAATACCACGCGCAATAGCACGGGGCACACCACGGCCCAGACCGTTCCATGAACTCCAAAGCCACTGGGGAATATTCAGGCGGTTTTGGTCCAACCCTTCCAACAGCGTAGGGCCTTGGTCAGCCACTTTTCGTAAAACAGCGTTGGCTAGTCCGGCAAATGGTGCCAGCTTGCGGCGGCGCAAGAGAGATACTGTGGTGCCTACCGCTGCATGAGGTGGCGTTTCAAGAAAGAGCAGTTGCGCACAGCCCATCATCAACGCGACGCGCACTGGCTCCGGTGGCTCTTTGCGCAAAAATGGTTCCAGCAGAGTCCGCAATGTTCCCATATGGCGCAGTGTGGCTGCGGCAAGACGATGGGCCGCAGCGCGGTCACGCGGGGGAGCGTGATGGTCTGTGGCGGAGCGGGAGAGGCTGTTTTCCAGCATACGCCGGTTTTCAACCACGCCACACAGGATATCAAAGGCCACATCCCGCGTTGGGTCAGCAGGCTGAGGGGCATTCCCTGAACGGGACGTGCTGCGCTGTCTGGGTTTGCGGGGGCGGGATTCTGCTGTCATCAACTCTCTATCGGGTCTGGCAAAAATAAAATGGCTAGGCCGTGTTGGTGGTCAGCCCACCAGCAATGCGGCTTCGGCTTGGCAGGAAGCGGCTGATTTGTCCAGAAAATGCCGCAGCACGGTCGGGTAAAGCTGGTGTTCCTGGCGTAAAACACGTGCGCCAAGGGTTTCTGGTGTGTCCGTAGGCAGCACGGGTACAGCCGCCTGACCAAGAATGGGGCCTTCATCCATGTCTTCGGTCACCAGATGTACCGTGCAGCCATGAAGTCGTACGCCAGCCTCCAAAGCCCGCTCGTGTGTATGCAGGCCCGGGAAGGAGGGAAGTAGGCTGGGATGGATGTTGAGCATTTTCCCAGCCCATGCCTGCGTGAGGAAGGGTGTGAGCAGCCGCATATACCCGGCAAGGCATACTGCTTCAGCTCCACTCTCCCGCAGGCAGGCATCTATTGCCCGCTCATGAGCTTCGCGGTCTTTTTTAAAAAGCCTGTGGTCAATAGCTTTGACGGGCAGGCCAGCCGCGCGCGCCATATCTAGCCCCGGTGCGTCCGGGTTGTTGCTGATGACAAGGCAGATGCGGGCAGGAAAATCCGGGTCTTCGCACGCCCGGATCAGGGCCGTGGCATTGCTGCCCCGGCCACTGAGTAGCAGGGCAACAGGTATTTTGTGAACGGTCATGCTGCGTGGAAATCCGGGCAGGCTTCCATGTGCAGGGCCGGTTTGGCAGTGCTGTCCGCGCCTTTGGCAATATGGCCGATAAGTGTTGCGGGCTCACCCATATCTTTTAGTAGCGCCAGAACGTCATCAGGCTTTGGCGTGACAAGCACCATGCCTACACCGCAGTTGAACACGCGCAGCATTTCTTCGTTCGCTACGTTGCCGGTGCGGGCCAGCCACTTGAACACGGGGGGCACAGGCCACTCAGCCGTAATAACGGCATCCAGCCCGTTGGGCAGAACGCGGGGCAGGTTACCCGGCAGGCCGCCGCCGGTAATGTGTGCAGCAGCATGGAGCAGCCCGGCCCGGTGCAACGCCAGAACGGAATTGACATACAGCCGTGTTGGGGTGAGCAGCGCTTCCCCTAACTGCTGGTTAGGGGCAAACCCTGCGGGGTCCGTCCATGCCAGATGGGCATCGGCTACGATCCGGCGAACCAGAGAGAAACCGTTGGAATGCACACCGGATGACGGCAAGGCAATCAGCGCATCTCCCTCGGCAATGGCACCCGGCAGAAGAGCACCGCGTTCTGCGGCACCCACTGAAAAGCCAGCAAGGTCGTAATGCCCATCTGCGTACATGCCGGGCATTTCTGCTGTCTCGCCCCCCACGAGGGCACAGCCGGACTGTTCGCAGCCTTGTGCAATGCCTCGCACAACCTTGGCGGCACTTTCTACAGACAGGCGGCCCGTGGCAAAGTAATCCAGAAAGAACAGAGGCTCAGCGCCTTGCACAATAAGGTCGTTGACGCACATGGCCACAAGGTCAATGCCAACGGTTTCGTGCAGATCGGTGTCGATGGCCAGATTCAGTTTGGTGCCAACACCATCCGTGCAGGAAACCAGTACGGGGTCTTTGAACCCGGCGGCTTTCAGGTCAAACAAAGCGCCAAAGCCACCCAAACCACCCATTGTGCCGGGGCGATCCGTTGCCTTAGCTGCTGGACGGATGGCATCAATCAGAGCTTCTCCAGCTTCAATATCCACACCAGAGTCACGGTAGGTCAGGCTAGAAGATGGGGTGGAGGGAGAAGAGGTCATGGCGGCACTCTTAATTATTAAGGGTCGATGCAACGGGCTGGGTAGGGTAGATTCCCTGCGGGTAGTCTTTACGGCAGGTGAAGCGACACGCAAAGCGGCATGACACAGAATACAGGAACAAAAGCAGTGCAGAAGCCTGTTATTGTCCCATCCAGGCAGGGCGAGGCCTTATGCGGAGGGGGCGGAGAGGGGCATTCCGCCCCATTAATGCCAGATGAGGATATGCCAACTGTGCAGGAGTCACTCCGCGGCCCAGCTCAGATTGCGCTGCCTTTTGCTTATCGCCCCCGATTCGGACGCTCAGATTTTGTTGCAGCCCCCTCCAACGCAGCGGCGCGTGCATGGGTGCTGGATGCAGAAGCACAATGGCGCTGGCCGGAAGGGCGCATGGTGTTGTGGGGAGACAAGGGAACCGGCAAAACCCATTTACTCTCCACTTGGGCTGCGCGCCACGGGGCACCCGTTGTGGAAGGCAGCTTATTGAATGCTCACGATGTTGCTGCCTTGTTCGAAGAGGGCGGCTTCAGGGCGCTGGCGTTGGATAACGCGGACCGCGTACAAAACGAGCGAGACCTGCTGCATTTGATCAATCTCGTTCGGGAGCGGCGTATGGTGCTGCTCATGGCGGCCCGGACTGCCCCCTCACGCTGGCGCAACACTCTGCCGGATCTAGCGAGCCGAGTGCGTGCAACGTCTTCCGTGCCAATTGGTCAGGCTGAAGAGGCTTTATTGCGCCGCCTCTTTTTACGCTTGCTGGCAGAACGGCAGCTTGTTGTGGCGCAACCGGTGACCGAGTGGCTTTTGCGCCGCCTGCCACGTACCGCACATGCAATACGAGAAATGGCGGAACGACTGGACCATGCTGCCCTTGCATCGGGCGGAAAAATTACACGCGCTCTTGCTCAGAGTATTCTGGAAGCAGCCCAGCATGAACCGGACACTGAAGACGATTTGTAACCCCAACTCAGTACAGTTTATATGTAAGCTGGCATAGGAGAGCTAATTGGTCGGCAGATGTGCTGAGGTGTGCATATGTTTGCCATGGGTGTGAGCACACAAGACTGCTTATGGCTGGAGCCATACGACAAGTATTGTATGCATTGTGAGGTCTGCTTTTTGCGAACATAGCACGTAGTGCATACTCGTTAGGCGATCCTCAAAGTAACGCGAGTGATGCCGATCAAGTGAGTGATTGCTGTTAAACTCTTTGAAATTTCTGATTGTCGAAATTTTTGTTATTTGTCTAACTATAGAGTTTCGGAAACTTCCTTTCTAAGAGCCAGAAAAATCGGTGAGTGTTAGGCTGCTATTTTTCACTATGGTAAGAAATGAAAGAAGTAAATGTGTTTATAAAGAGAGTATTTTTAGTGGTTATTATTTCTATAAAATAATCCTATTCATCTCAAATTTAAAGATATTAACCCTCTAAATTTTAGAGTGAGAGGGTTAATATGTTTTTCTTTATTTATATCTTGGTCAAGCGACATTTCCCGCTGTGAGCTTGAAAATCGGAATGGGATACTTTTGCAAGAAAATCGTTGGTTGCAGAAAATACCTCTGGCCAATGATCTCCATTTTCAACGTAATCATCAAGTATCAGGATGCCGCCCGGGCGTAATATTTTCCACCATGAATGCAAATCGTTAGATACGGCTGCATAATCATGCCCGCCATCTATATGGATGATGTCGGCGGATATTCCAAAGTGGTTGACTACCTGTGCAGCGTTAACGGAATCAAGAGGCAACGGCACTACAAAGTCCTGTAGCCCATTGTGTAAAATATTGGACTGAAATTTTTCAAATAAGCGAGGATATCCGTTCATAAAGCATAATTCTTCTTTCCATTGAGTATTAACCCAATGATCCCACGCACCAAGCCATGTATCTACAGAAATGACAGCGGCATCAAGCTTAAGTTCTTTAAGCTTGTGGGCCATAGTCATTGTAGACCCACCTTTCCAGACACCAATTTCAACAATGATTTTTGGTTTTATTTCCTGAATTGAATCGGTCAAGAAAACATGTTGAGACGTCCAGCCCTGCATATCGGGAGCTATCAGCTTATGTGGAAAATTTGCAAAAGGGTTTTGCCCGTTCCATAATGTATTGTGTAAATTTTTAGCAATCATAAATCATACCTTAGAAATACAAGAACGTTATGCAATATGTAACAAAAAGTCGTTTTGCAAATTAAATTAATGAAGTATTAGATGATGCAGCGTTTTTCTCTAATTCCTGTATTTTTATGAATGTTTTTTAATGAGAATAGGATCTACAGACGCTTCCACAGGTAAATATACGGCTAATCTGGTAGGTCTTGATAACGACTGCTTTTCCTTTTGGTGCAAGTCTTAGAATAGCGTTCGGCCTGATTTTTCTTTCCGGTTACGTGCGCTATTACGTATGGATGTATCTTTAGCTTCAGGAGCCAAAGGCATTCCTATTGGGAGTTGTTGCGTGTTAATATTTGGTTGTCTGGTAAGGTAAGCTGCTGTCATTACTTGGTGTAATGGCATATTAATTGGTTTATTATAATTTTTCAAAAAAATATACTCGAGACCATAGAATATTCCTTATGACATCTTAGTTTTTCGTTAAGTGCGATACACCATAGCAAAACTCATATGAGTAACCGGAAAGTAATGAACGGTGTCGTAAGTATGGTGAGAACCCAAGCTAATGGGTAAGTTCCATCAAGGGGCGGGTCGCTTATATGGTCTAGGGGCAAAGATAACTACGCCCGCTAATACAGAGGTGTCAGCGTGCAAACCGTGACACTGTTTTAAAACTCCAACTTCACATTAGAAGGATGTAGACCCGCGCCCCCTTATAAAAAAACAACATATCACGCGCGTCATAATAAAAAATTTCTTAGCCTCAGCTTATCAGCAGCGGCAAGATTATCGAGCAAAGAGGAATTGCGGCTTAGATCTTTGCTATAAACGCACTCTGCCATAAGGCGGGTTGAGTGGTGGAGACGCTAAAAACAGTAAATACTGCGCTCCTGCGCTTGCTCTGTCAGCGCATCTGAGTCACAGTTCGGACACCGAAATGTTATGGTGTAACATTCTTAAAAGAAAGTGTGTCTGAACATGGCAAAAATTATAGGGCGAGCCCTTGTGCCGTTGGCGCTTTTGGCGTGCGCTCCCCTGACGGTGCCTTATGCCCATGCTGATGAAGGCATGTGGACAATGGATAATCTGCCCATCAAGCAGATGGAAGAGCGCTATCATTTCACACCCTCTAAAGAGTGGATAGAGCGCGTTACCAAAGCCTCTACCCGTTTGGCGTTAGGCTGCTCTGCATCTTTCGTCTCAGCCGATGGCCTGGTCATGACCAATCATCACTGCGCGAATGAATGCCTTCAGCAGTTATCCGACAAAACGCACAATTATTTTCAGGATGGTTATTCCGCCAAAACGGCCGCTGCCGAGCAGCGCTGCCCGGCGATGGAGCTGAACCAGCTTGATTCCATTACAGATGTAACAGATCGCGTGCAGACTGCCCTGAAAGGTAAGGAAGGCGAGGCCTATACAAAAGCCCGTCAGGCAGAAGAAAGCGCGATTGAGAAAGAATGCGCAGGGTCAGATGCCAAGGTATGGCGTTGCGATGTTATCAGCCTGTATCATGGTGGGCGTATCGCGCTGTACAAATATCGGCGTTATCAGGACGTTCGTATGGTTATGGCACCAGATCAGAACGCCGCGTTCTTTGGTGGTGACCCAGATAATTTCAATTTCCCGCGCTACGATCTGGATATGGCGTTCCTGCGTGTTTACGATAACGGCAAGCCGGCAAAGGTTTCAGCTTATCTGCCGTTTGATGGTGCAGGCCCAAAAGCTGGCCAACTGGTTTTCACATCAGGCAACCCCGGCTCAACCGAGCGTGAAGTGCTTTTGGCGGATCTGGAGTTTTCCAGAAATATCTCCGTACCTTTCGTAATCGACAATTACTCTGCGCTTAACGGTGCCCTGTGGCAGTATAGCCGTGAGAGTGCTGCGCACCATCAGGAAGCGCAGGAACGCGTGTTCGGCATTGAAAATAGCCTGAAGGTTTATCGTGGCCGTGTTTCTGTGCTGGCAGACCCCAAACTGCTGACAGCCAAAGCCAAGAGCGAAGCCGAACTGCGCGACTGGATCAACGCGGACCCAAGCCGTAAAGCAACTTACGGAGATCCATGGGCTAAAAATGCACAGGCTCTTGCCGTCAAACGGCGTATCTTCAAGCCGTATGCTATGCTCGAAGGGTCTTTTGGTATTCAGGGTGACCTGTTCAGCTACGCCTCTATGCTGGTACGTGCGGCTAACGAACGCCAGAAGCCGGATGCTGAGCGCCTTAGCGCTTACCATGATGGCCGCCTGCCTGCACTGGAAGCTGAGCTTGGGTCAACGGCTCCGGTTTATCCAGATCTGGAAAAGACCGAACTGGCCTTCTCGCTCACCAAATTGCGTCAGATTCTGGGTGCGGATGATGACAACGTAAAGCTGGTTCTGGGTAAGTCTTCCCCTGATGAACTGGCTGTGGCGCTGGTAAATGGTACCAAACTGGCTGACCCCAAAGTCCGTCTGGCTTTGTGGAAAGGTGGCGCAAAAGCTATCGAGGCCTCTCAAGACCCCATGATCGTTCTGGCCCGCAAGGTGGAGCCTGTGGCACGCGCCCTGCGGAAACAGATGGATGATGATGTTCTGGCCCCATCCCGCCAGGCTACGGAAGCCATGGCCAAAGCCCGCTTTGCCATGAAAGGCATGACATCCTACCCGGATGCCACGTTCACGCAGCGTCTGTCTTTTGGTCAGGTAAAAGGCTGGGATGAAAACGGTAAAGAAGTGCCACCCTTCACCTACTTCTCTGGTCTGTATGATCGTGCAACCGGCTCTGACCCGTTCAAACTCAGCAAGCCATGGGTAGATGCGAAAAACCATCTGAACATGCAGACACCGTTTGATTTTGCATCAACCAATGACATCATTGGTGGTAATTCCGGTTCTCCGGTTATTGACGCGCAGGGTCATGCTGTTGGTCTTATTTTTGACGGCAACATCCATTCTTTGGGTGGGGACTTCTATTACGATGAGAGCACCAACCGTGCGGTCGCTGTTGATAGTGCTGCCATTCTGGAATCCTTGAAATCCGTTTACAAAAATCAGGCTCTGGCTAACGAACTTGTGACGGGCCACCTGTAATAGGTAGCGCATGCCCACTAGCCTTTTGGTAAGCTAGATGCTCAGCCCACCGGGAAGAAGTTTCCGGTGGGTTGTTGCGTTTTTGGCTGACATAAAAAGGTAACACTTGCTGCGCTTTTCCTGTGCAAATGCTTTGCGTTATGCTTTGCTTACCTACACTTGAAGTGGGCTGGTGCCTGCAATTGGCACCAGATAAATATGACGCAAGGGAGAAAAGAGCAGTGACGGCACAGGGTAAAACAACAAGAAAGCCCGCTACCGCCACCTCAGCAAGAAAGCGGCGTGCTCCCAGCCGTTCTGTCGTGCCTAAAAAGCCAGCAGCTCCCGCTTATACACTGGAGACGCCACAACGCTTTATCAACCGTGAGCTCTCTTGGCTGGACTTCAACCAGCGCGTGGTGGAAGAGGCAGATAATTCTCGCAATCCTTTGCTTGAGCGGCTTCGGTTTCTCTCTATCAGCGCCAGCAATCTGGACGAATTTTACTCGGTGCGTATCGCCGGTCTGGTCGGGCAGGTGCGGGAAGGGTTGGTAAAACTTTCCCCCGATGGCCTGACACCGGTTGAGCAGCTTGAGGCCGTGCGTGAGCGCTGTGCGTCCCTGTTGCGCGAGCAGCAGCGCATATGGACCGAACTGCGCGGCCTTCTGGCTGATGATGGTATTGTTTTATGTGAACCAGCAGACCTGAACGATGCCGACCGTGCATGGTTGGAAAACTGCTTTATGGACAGGGTTTTCCCGGTCCTGACGCCGCTGGCTGTTGACCCTGCACATCCACTGCCTTTCATTCCCAATATGGGGCTGGCTCTCGGGCTGCGCCTTTTGTCAGCCGATAACGGCGCGTTTGCCATGAACGCCCTTATTCTGCTGCCAGCACAGGTTGAGCGGTTTATTCGCCTGCCAAGTTCGGCCGATGGTGCGCGCTCCATACGCTTTATTCGTCTGGAAGATCTCATCACGCTGTGCATGGACAAGCTTTTCCCCGGTCTGACCGTAGGGGAAAGCGGTATGATGCGCGTTGTGCGGGATACGGACGTTGAGTTTGAAGACGAGGCGGAAGACCTCGTCCGCTCTTATGAAAGTGCCCTCAAACGCCGTCGGCGGGGTGTGGTCATTCATCTGGATATGGAGAAGCGCGTACCAGATGAACTGGCCGAGGCTATTGCGTCTGACCTTGATCTGCCGCCGGAAGAAATTGCCATCCATTCTGGCATGATTGGTGTGGTTGACCTCAAGCAGATGATTGTGGATGACCGGCCGGATCTATTGTTCCCTCCCTATACGCCCCGTTTTCCGGAGCGTATTCTGGATTTCAACGGTGACTGCTTTGCGGCTATCCGGGCTAAAGACCTTCTGGTCCACCATCCGTTCGAGAGCTTTGATGTGGTTGTGCAGTTCCTGCGTCAGGCTGCGCTGGACCCAAACGTTATTGCAATCAAGCAGACACTTTACCGAACATCCCGCGACTCCCCAATTGTCAAAGCGCTGATTGAGGCTGCGGAAGCCGGTAAATCTGTCACAGCTATGGTTGAACTGCGCGCTCGGTTTGATGAGGAAGCCAACATCCGTCTGGCGCGGGCGCTTGAGGCAGCGGGCGTGCAGGTGGTGTTCGGGTTCTCGGACCTCAAAACCCATGCAAAGCTCAGTTTGGTTGTGCGGCGGGAAGGAAATCAGGTTCGGTCCTACGCCCACTTTGGGACCGGCAACTACCACCCCATTACGGCCAAGATTTATACGGATCTTTCCTTTTTCACCTGCAAGCCGGAGTTGGCACGGGATTCAGCGCGCCTGTTCAACTATGTGACCGGCTACGCCATGCCTGCGGAAATGGAAGCTATTTCCTTCTCACCCATCACCATCCGCTCAACTCTGGTAGAGTTGATTGAGCAGGAAATGGCGCATGCCAAGGCGGGTAGGCCTGCCAATATCTGGCTGAAAATGAACTCACTGGTGGACCCAACGCTGATTGACCACCTCTATCGGGCTTCCTGTGCCGGTGTGAAAATTGCGGCGGTTATACGGGGTATCTGCTGCCTGCGGCCGGGTGTTCCGGGCCTGTCAGAGAATATCCGCGTCAAATCCATTGTGGGGCGGTTTCTGGAACATTCCCGTATCTTTGTATTTGGAAATGGCCATCGCGTACCATCGCGTTACGCAAAAGTGTATTTGTCTTCCGCTGACTGGATGACCCGCAATATGGACTGGCGGGTTGAAAGCATGGTGCCAGTCACGAACGAGACCGTGCACGCACAAATGCTCAACCAGATTATGGTCTCCAATATGAAAGACAATCTACAGTCTTGGGCGTTGGAGCAGAATGGCGTGTGGCGCAGGCTTTCGCCGGGGGCGCGGCCTTTCTCGGCGCATGACTGGTTCATGACACATCCCTCTCTTTCTGGCCGCGGTTCTGCAGCGCATGAAGGGCCAATTCGTGCTCCTGCCTCCTTACCTGCTTCCAAAGGCTTAATGTTTGGTGAATAAGCACACCTGAACAGGAGTGGCGGGGTTTTCGCTGCTCCTTTTACAGAGTAGAAAGCTGGAATGCAGACTGATACGCCACGCCGTTCGGCGGTTGTAGACCTTGGTTCAAACTCAGTGCGCCTTGTGGTGTTTGAGGGTGTATCGCGCAATCCAGTTCCTATTTTTAACGAAAAGGCAGTCCTGCGCCTTGGGCGTGGGCTGACCACCACTGGCCGCCTGAATGAAGAGGGCGTCAGTATGGCCATGGAAGTGCTTAATCGCTTCCATGCCATTGCGCGGGGTATGAGTGCAGACCCGTTTGAAATTCTGGCAACAGCCGCTGTGCGGGATGCTGCAAATGGTCCCGAATTTGTGGCGGCCCTGCGCGCTAATATGCCTGATGTCCCCATTCGTATTCTGTCCGGGGAAGAAGAGGCCGATCACTCCGCTATTGGGGTGATGTGCGGTATTCCCGGAGCCTCCGGTCTGGTTGCTGATGTTGGCGGCGGCTCACTGGAGCTGATTCGCCTGACCAGTGACGGCAGGCACGATGCCAATACCCTGCCTCTGGGTGTTATTCGGCTGGGTGATCGGTCCAAAGGTGATTTAACAGTCGCTAAAAATCTGGCGGATGCGGACATCAACGGCGTTGAGTGGCTGTCCAAAGTTAAAGGGGACACGCTGTATCTGGTAGGCGGTGCCTTCCGTGCCATGGCGCGGTTGCACATTGCCCGGATGCAGTATCCGCTTAATATTGTGCACTACTATACTCTGGCAACGGAAGAAGCGCGGGAAATGACAGGCTGGCTGCTTCACGCACCCCGCCGTGCGCTTGAGCGTTTGCCTGGTGCTCCCAAAAAACGGCTGGATGACGTGCCTTTTGCCGCCACAGTGCTGCGCCGTTTGCTGCGTAAGGTACAGCCAGACCGGGTCGTGTTTTGTGTCGATGGCCTGCGTGAAGGCTGGTATATGCTCAATGTCGCGCCGGATTGCCTGCCACAGGACCCCATGCAGGCTGTGGCGCAGGATATGTGTGCCCGTCTGGGCCGGAGCAATAAGTTACCAAAAGCCCTCATAAAATGGACTGCACCACTTTTTGCCAAAGAAACTGAGCGCCAGCAGCATTTGCGGCATATTGCGTGCTGGCTTTCGGATGTTGGTAGTCACGATCACCCGGAATATCGTGCTGAGCAGACCTACTGGCGTATTCTGCGTGTGCAGGGGGTAGGGTTTGACCATGAAGCACGCGCATGGTTGGCTTTGGCTCTCGCCGTGCGATACGCCGTTGACATGAACGCAACTTTTCTGGCGTCTTCCCGCGCTTTGTTGGATGAAGCAGCGTGGAAGCAGGCTGTCGTGTTGGGGCAGACGCTTCGGTTGGCCTATTCTGTCTCAGGCGGCACAGCAATTTTGCTGGATGGAACGGAACTGGCATGGGAGCAGAAAGAGCTTGTGCTTCGGCTTGAAACGTCCCGCGTTGCGGTTAAGGGGGAAAGTGTCGGGCGTGGCTTGAGCCGCTTAGGGCAGGCGCTTTCTGTCATGACACGTCTGGTTGAGGCCGAGCACGACGCTAAGTAAAACTTGACCCAACAGAGTTTGTCCAGTCTGGCGCTACCGCTCTAGGCAGCGGGTTCTTTAAGGCTGGACAGACCTGATGGTTCTAGGCCAATTTGGCAGAGACGCACCTGTTTTCGGCATCTGCTCGTCAAGGGGTGGAAATAAGCGGCACGGACCTATGCAATGGGATGTGCCTGACCAGCAGTCAGTGGAAAATAGCCTGTGTCTTCTGATGAAATAGTTGATCCTACCTTTCAGCACGATGTTTCAATACGGCGGGTGCTACTGCATCTTGTCCTGCCTTTATTGGCCCTTGTGCTGGGTATTCTGGCTGTTGTGTTGATAGGAGTGCATTCCTACCGCACCACGCGGGCAGGGGTTCAGTCTCTCACGCACGAACTGCTGGGTGCGGTGCAGCATTATATTGGGCAGGAAGTTTCAGATTACATTATGCCGGCCGCGGCAGGGAATATTATTGCTGCGGGTATGATAGGGCATGTGCCTGCTGCTGTGCAGGAGCGTGTTTTCTATTCCTACGGCGGTGCAATGCTGCGGAGCGTGCCGCAGATTCAGTCTTTTTACCTTGCCGATGATGAAGGGCACTTCACGCTTATTACGCGCCGTAAGGATGGCAAAAACCAGGAGCGGACAACGCTACAGGTGCGGAATGGCCATAAGGTATTCCATCATGATTACTATACAGATGATGGGGAAAAAATTGGCGAGGCCGATGACGATGCCAAGGATTATGACCCACGCAACCGCCCATGGTACAAGAACACTGAAAACAGTGACGAGATAAAATGGACACAGCCTTATCTGTTTGCGGCAGATAAGCAGTTTGTCATGACCAGTTCTATGCGCTTCAAAGCGCAGGACGGTCATACGCTGGTTTTTGCCACCAATATTTCCCTGAATGAACTCAGTGGGTTTTTGGATAAAATCAAGGTCGGCAAGACAGGTAACGCGATTATTCTGGATAGCAAAGGCCGGGTTATGGCCGGTCGGCATTTGATGCAGCAGGCCGAGGCCGCCGGGTGGGACCCCAACAAGATGGTCCTTAACCCCAAGACGCACCCGGTTTTTGCACGTGGTTTTGACCATTACCGTGTCCGTGGGGTTGGCGCACATAGCTTTGCCCTGAATGGCAAACGCTATGTCACTATAGCGTCGTTGCTGCCTAATTCTTCTGAAGGCTGGATTTTGCTGCTTTCCGCGCCGGAGAGTGACTTTTCAAGTTTTGCAGAACAAAGCAGCCGCCAAAGCCTTCAGTTTGCGGGCATTATTATTGTTTTCTCCATTGTGCTGGCAGGCCTTCTGGTACGGCAGGTGCGGCGTTCTGAGCGCAGTGATCGCAGGCTGGAAGCTCAGGCAACCCAGATTTCGCGGGAGGTCTCAGCGGTACAGAAGGTGGCTGTCACGCCGCGCCTGTTTGAACTGTCCAATGATTCTCTGGTTCTGACCGAGCAGCTAGCCCAAATGGCGCAGGCGCGTAGAGCCAGCATCTGGCGCTTTCTGCATGATGGCTCTGCCATGATCTGCGAGGATTCCTACGACCTGAAACAAGATACCCATTCCGGCGGCTTTGAAATGTCCCGTTCGGAAATGGACGCATTTTTTCAGGCGATTGAGGAAGGCGAGGCCTTTACCGTTGCCCGCGCTGCGGTAGACCCTCGCACGGCACAATTTGAGCGCTTGGTCATGCGCGAGGTTGGTACGCGGGAACTCTCCGTGCACCCAGTACATAATGCCGAGGGTATTGTAGGAGCACTGGTGCTGGAAGATGCCAGCATGGCGGAGCATCTGGTTTATTTTGTTGACCTTGTCGGCTCCATTACCGGTGTACGTCTGGCCTCTATTTATAACCGGGCAGCAGATCAACCAGATGCGCAGAGCAATGCGGATGCAATGCATCAGACGCTTCTGCAAGCGGCATCTCTGCCTGCAACCCGATTTGACAATATGCTCATGCGCGCACCGCAAATGGGCGGTGTGTCAGCCTCCGGCATTTATCCGGCAGTGGCTGTTCTGGTCATTACCTTTAGTGACCCGGTTGTGGATGGCAGTGCAGAAACAGCACAGCTTCTGGCGCTTATCGACCATCTGGCAACAGAAGTGCAGCGTATTGCACTGGAGCGTCATCTTTTTGCTGTAGAAGTGGCCGGTCACAGGCTGATTTGTATGGCAGGTTGTACGGCGGAGGAGGACCCGACCGCCCTTGTCCGTATGGCAGATGCTGCTCTGACAATGCGTGAAACCTTTATGGCCGCATTATCCGCCTCCAACCTTGAACCCGTGTTTACAATGGGGCTGGACTACGGCGCGGCCTTTGGTGGCGCAGTGGGGGAAGAACCCAAGGTCTTTAACCTGTGGGGGCAAACTGTGTCTGTGGCCGAGTTGATGGCGCAGGGAGCATCAGATGCGGGAACCATTCAGGTGACGGAGCGGGTCTATACTGAACTGCGGGACCGCTACCTGTTCAGAAGCCGTGGAGCCTTCTTTGCACCGCATCTAGGCCTTGCCCGTGCTTATATTCTGGCCGCGCGCCGATGAGTGAGAGTAACGCTAACCCGCGTGAACCGGGCGGCGACCGGGACCCTATTCTGGAAGCAGAGAGCAAGCGGCAGATACAGCAGACCCCTTTTGTGCTGCATGTGTGGGTCCGGCAGAAACTGGCAGTGCTGGGGCGGCTCACGCGGCATCAACTCTGGTTTTTCCTCATCATGCTGGGGGCCTGCTGGGGTGTTGTGTTTGAGAGCTTTCGTGCGCATTCCTGGCGCAGGACGGTTCGGTACGAATTTGGAGTGACACTGAACAGTGTTGTTGGCGGCGGCCTGATAGCGACCCTGTTTGCAGGCACACTGACTGGCGTTGCAGCAGTTTCCCAAACCATTTACTGGCTGGGTCTGGCTGGGTTGGCCAAAATGACCGGGTCTATTCTGGTCAACGTGGTAGTGCGGGAAATTGCCCCCATTCTGGTTGGTATTCTGCTGCTGGGCCGGAATGGCATGTTGTCCGTAACCGAGCTGGGGTTGCTGACCACCAGCGGGCAAATCCGGTCCTTTCAGGCTCAGGGGTTAGACCCGTTTCTGCTTCTGGTTCTGCCGCGTACATTGGCCTTTACGGTGGGCGGGTTCACGCTCGGTATTCTGTTCTCGTTTGCATCATTGGTAACAGGGTATGTCATCAGCCGAATTTCGGGCGTGATTACTAATCCGGTCTGGACATTTTTTTATGATGTGGTGGGCGGCATGTCCGGTGCGGATTATATCATCATACCGCTCAAGTTTATTACCGTGGGGTTTGTGGTTGGCGTTGGTGGGTGCCTGACCGGGCTTACGGCAACTAATCAGGATAATCTGCGCACCTTGCTCCCCCGGGGGTTTTCTCGTGGCCTGTTGATTGTTATGGCCGTGAGCGTTCTGTTCAGTCTGGATCTGTAACGCCATGGATACACGCGCCACTGGCCCGGTTCTCGAGTTGAACAAGGCCGTTCCCTCCTTTGATGAAAGTGGCCTGCCACCTGTGCCCTTCAGCATGCGGCTCATGCCGGGGGACTGTGCCGTTGTGGAAGCACGCGATGCCTCCCGTACCACCATTTTTGCAGATATGTGTTCCGGTCTGGTGCCGCTGACAGATGGCACAGTTAAGTTCATGGGGCTGGATTGGAACGAACTGCACGACCGGGAAACAAACGCCCTGCGTGGCCGTATAGGCCGCATGACACGGCGGCAGAGCTGGGCGGATTTTCTGGGCACGCATATGGGAATTATGCTTCAGCAGTTGCACCACACCACGCGGGACGTGGAAGATGTGGTGGCTGAAGCAACACGACTGAGTGAATGGTTTGGGTTGCCCGGTTTGCCGGTGTTGCGGCCAACCATGCTCTCGGATGGAGATTTGTTGCGGGCGGCCTGTGTGCGGGCTTTTATGGGCCGTCCGCGCCTTCTGCTTCTGGAAGACCCGCTGGAAGCAAGCCCCGCAGACCTGGAGGCCGCCTTTCTTGGCGCGCTGACAACGGCGCGGGATAAGGGGGCTGGTGTTATCTGGCTGGTGCGCAATAATGCCGTATGGCAAGGCTACCGGCAGGGTATAACCAGTATGTGGCGTCTCGCCGATGACGGGCTAGTAGCAGTACGGACGGGGTAATGTTCCAGATCCGCTTACGACAAAAAGTAAAACCGCTGATCTCTCTTCGCTATGCGGATGAGTGGGTGGGCTTCCTTGTACTTCTGAGTCTGGTGCTTTTTGCAGGCGCCGTGATTGAGGCCGGGGTGCTGCGGGACTGGCTGACACCGCCTGCCAAACTTCGGGTAACCCTGCCAGACGGCGGTGTTGGTGGCCTGACCGTGGGGGGGGATGTACAGCTTCTGGGTGCACATGCCGGGACTATCCGGTCCATCAAGCTTAATCCTTCTGGCGATATGTATGTGATGGTGGACCTTGACCCACAGGCCAAGCCGTTCATCCGGCGGGACAGTACAGCCCTTATCCGCAAGCAGTTTATTGTGGCCGGGTCAGCCTACCTAGACCTCAACCGTGGCCACGGAGACGCCATGGACTGGGATTACGCTGTTATCAGCGCAACGCCCGCGCCTAACCCTGCTGATATGATTACGGCAACACTGAATGACATTCAGGCCGAAATTATGCCTGCGCTGGGGAATGCGCGCCACATGATGGCCCAGATGGATGCCACTATTACAGACATGCATGCCGGTAAGGGCACAATTGGCCAGTTAATGACCAATGATGATCTGATCCGTCAGGCGCAGTCTGCGGCTGTGTCGCTCAACACGATTATTGAGCGGTTGAAGCCTCTTGAAAAGCAGATGTCTGGCATCATGGCAAAAACTGATTCAACGATGGGTAATATCAAATCCGCCACGCACGACCTTAAAGGTGCTACACCGCATCTGCCCGCTATTGCTGGCAGCCTTGAGGCCAGTACGGCAGACTTGCCCGCCATGTTGGCGCAGGCGCAGGCCACCTTGTATGGCCTTGAAAAGCTGACTGACCAGCTCCGTGGGATGTGGCTGTTGGGAGGCTCTAAAGTGGATAGCAAGAACCGTCTGGCACCACAGCAGGTGCGCCCATGATGCAACTGAGAGTTCTGGCCCTGCTTGCCCCCCTGACGCTGGCAGCCTGCGGCGGGGCGCAGGAGGCCCCAACAGCGCGTGATGATGCGCAATGGGATCAGGCCATGACAGCAGGGAAAAGCGCCTTTGATCTCGGGCGCTATAGTGTTGCCATCAGTCAGTACCGAAGGGCTGCCAGTCTGGCCTTGCTGCGCGATGATGGTGTGGCGGCCAGTGAGGCAGGGTATGATCTGGCGGTAGCGCAACTTGCGGCAGACCAGCCCCAAGACGCCCTGCAAACACTTCAGGCAGCCCGTCAGGCTGCTGCTGCGCGGGGCGATACGCATACAGCGTCCTTTGACCTTGTGCAGGCCGCAGCATTCTACCGGTTGCATAATACAGCCCAGTCCATTGACGCGGCGGAGCGCGCCGTTGGGGATAGCGACCAAGCCTTAGCAGGCCGAGCCGCGCTGATTATGGGTCTTGCCGCGGACGATGCAGGCGATAGTGCAGCCTTGCAGCGCGCCAATACAGTTTTGCAGGGCTTTAAAAAGCCACTTACGCGCAGTGTACAGGCAGGTCAGGCAGAAATAGCGGCTCGTGTGGCTCTGTCCTCCACCCCCGCAACGGCGCTTAGTCTTGCCAAACACGCAGCGGACCTATGGCGGGATGACGCCTCTTACCGGGATATGTCTCGCGCTTTGGCATTAAGTGGCACGGCGGCCAGCCGCATGGGGGACACGGCACAGGCCAAAAGCCTGTGGGCGCGGGCGGCGCAAAGTGCCGCTATGCAAGCCAGTGATGAAGCGCAGGGTGATGCAGCTACCTTGGCTCATGGCGCTATTAGCCGCGGCAACCCCCATACAGCACAGAGTGATGCCGCGCTATGGAGCCAGCAGGCTGGTGGTGTGCTGCTTCACCCCTTTGAGAAGCCAAAGACCAACTAAAGCCTGATTGCCTTTAAGCAGGCTGTGTTATTTCAGGCGGCATAAGTGTGAAAAATCGCTTATGTCTGTCCCAATAAGTTCGCGACCGGCGGCCAGTTTTTTCTTCTCGTAACGGGGGACCTGTGTGGTCGTGCTGGGATAATGGCGGCCACTGAACTCCAGCCGTTCAGCGTAACCCTGCTCCCGGCCTGTATCAGCGTTTCCAAACCCGAGGTCGGGCCATTTATAATGCTCGCTGGGCAGCACCTGAATGGGAAGGTGGGCAGAAGCCACATGCCCCACTACCCGGTACCTGTTTTCCGGTTTTTCTGGGTGGGATGATATCTGATTCAAAATCAGCATACCGCACCCGCCAGACGCACAGAAGTCTTTGGAAATCAGATAAATCAACACGTCATCGTGGCCTTGGCGGAGGGTCGCAACGGACACAACAGCCGCACCATGGTCCAGCAGTGTTTCAAAGGGCGTTGTCTTAACCCCATTTCGTGATGCGTGAAATTTTTGGACATATGTTTTCAGCACATCGCTTTGCTCTTTGGTGAGCGCACCCCCTGTACAGTTAGGGAGTGATCGGAAGGCGTCCTCCAAAGGCCGAGCCTGAGCAGGCTGAAGAGGAGAGAAAGCCGTAACCAATAAAGCGGTGCAAAGCCCGTAAATCTGTTTCATGAAACTAGGTATACAGGGGAATTGACACAGATTTAAGGCGGGCAAAGGAGGGGGCCTGCTGCTTTCATGAATTTGTCAGATTTCATGAACACAGGTCCCATGGACCCACGTTGCCTGTATGCATCTGTCGTCCCCCAGCATCATGAGGGCAAACAGAACATCTGCCATACTGTTACTGGTTTTGACCCGCTGCGTGAGCAGAGGAGTTGCATTGGGGTTCAGGATGCAAAGATCAGCCTCCAGACCCGGTGCAATGGTGCCAATTTTATCAGCCAGATGCAGAGCCTGCGCGCCGCCTGCCGTGGCCAGCCAGAAGGCCTGAATGGCATGCAGTTTGGTACCCCCGGCAAGAAGTGACACCTTGTAGGCTTCCGCCATGGTTGCCAGCAGGGACAGGCTGGTGCCAGCGCCTACATCCGTGCCCAGACCAGTGCGCACAGGGCGTGTTTTTGAGGTTACGTCGAAAAGCCTGAAAATACCGCTCCCCAGAAACAGGTTGGAGGTCGGGCAGTGGCAGAGTGTGCAGTCTGCTGTGTGACATCGCTGAAGGTCGTGCTCGTTCAGGTAAATACCATGGCCAAACAGGGCGCGGGGGCCAGCAAGACCGGCTTTGTCATAGACATCCAGATAGGAGGATCTGTTAGGGAAAAGTGTCGCGACATCCGCACATTCCTGCTGTGTTTCCGCCAGATGCGTTTGCATGAACAGGTCATTCCGGCTTTTAAAAAGCGCCCCTGCCATTTCAAGCTGTTCAGGCGTGCTGGTAATGGCAAAGCGGGGGGTCACGGCATAAAGCTGGCGGCCGTTTTGATGCCAACGGTCAATAAGAGCGACAGAGTCCGCATAGCCCTGCTGCGCAGTGTCCCGCACTGCATCGGGTGCATTGCGGTCCATCAGCACTTTTCCGGCAATCATGCGGGTACCAAGACGGCTGGATTCTTCAAAAAAAGCATCAACAGACTGAGGGTGAACGGTGCAATAAACGGCAGCAGTGGTGGTGCCGTTACGCAGCAATTCGGTCATGAAGCTACGCGCAACGGCTTGTGCCAAGGCTTTATCTTCAAAGCGCGCTTCAGCAGGGAACACGTAGTGTTTCAGCCATGCCAGAAGTTCTTCCCCCCAAGAGGCGATAACCGGCATTTGTGGGTAGTGGACATGTGTGTCAATAAACCCGGCGGTGATGATGCTGTCCGGGTAATGCGTGATGGGGCAGTTGTGCGGCACAAATGGCCTAACCTGCGTATAAGGCCCGCAGTGTGTAATGATGCCATCCCTTATCAGGATAAGCCCGTCTTCCTCTACATGCAGGGCGTCTTCCGGCGGCATGGTAAAAGGGTTGCCCCGGAACGTGATGAAGCATCCACGCAAGGCAGCGTGGCGGGGAGGCTGGGTCATACACAGGGTCCTGAAGGCTGAGAGCAAAACCGATCATGTAAATGTTATGCGCCACAACGCAACGGTTCCATGCGCTTTTGGAGGCTTTGCACTGGCAGGGGCGCGTGTATCACCTTTGCGGGTAGCATAAAGGCAAACAGCATGAAGAGCATGTGGCGACGGCTAAAAGACAAGCGGGAGGCGCGGCTTGCGGCCCGCTACACGCCGTTGGATGAGATGGCCGCACCAGAAGACGCCAAAACAGGCTCTCACCACAAGCTGCACCTCAGCACTAAAGAGGCCGTCAGGCGGTTCAAGGCGCATGCACTGGTTGAAGAAAAAACACACCGGGACATTGTGCGTGTGGGTTTGCGGGACAGTATATGGACCGACTTCTACCACCATGCTCTTACCGCAAGTTGGCCAGCTTTTGCCTATTCCGCGGTGATTTTTTATTTTCTGATAAACTTGTTCTTTGCCTTGCTTTACTGGATCGCGCCGGATCAGGTGACAGGGGATGGTCAGCATACCTTGCTGTCTCTGTTCTTCTTCAGCGTGCAGACGCTTTCAACCGTTGGCTATGGTGGGATGGTGCCCGTGGGGCTGTATTCCAACACGGTTGTGTCTTTTGAAGTGCTGGCAGGCATGATGATCAACGCTTTGGCAACAGGCGTGGTTTTTGCCCGTTTTGCACGCCCACGGGCGCGCATCATGTTCAGTAATACCGCCGTTATCAGTAATGAAAACGGTGTGCCTGCACTGTGTATTCGTATCGCCAATCTACGTGTCAGTGTTATTTTGTCGGTGGATGTTGAGGTCGCCCTCTCACGGCTGGTTATGAGCAAAAACGGTCATCTGGTCAGGCAGTTTGACCAATTGCTTATTGTGCAGTCCCATGTGCCGGTTCTGCGGTTTGCGTTTGTCATGGCGCATGTGATTGGTCCGGACAGTCCGTTACACGGTAAAACAGTTGCAGAACTGGAGCAGGAAGAAGCGGAAATAGTCGTAACCGTTACCGGAACAGATGAAGCCTTGGGGCAGACAGTTTTTGCCCGCACCGCGTATCGTTTTGACCATGTCCGCCACAATCATCGGTTTGTGGATATTGTGGTGTCACGCCCGGACGGTCGTATTTCTGTGGACTACACCCGCTTTCATGACATTGAGGAACATGCAACCCACCATGCGCCGCCCTGACGGCCTGTTAGGGGTGCTGTTGGGGTGAGACGCGGAAACGGCGGGTTGTGTCCAGAAAGACCGCATTGGTCTCCAGTTCGTACCCGATGACTTCCAGACAACTGATAACCCGTGTGAGTTCAAGGTGAACGGAGAGATTGCCCTCTGATAAGGCAACCGGCAGGAGCTGGTTGAGCGCGCGCGTTGCATTCTGGGCAGGCTTAAGCGTGTAACCCCTGATATGGGCAATGCTCTCCAGCACTGCGCGGACTGGTTCTTCCTGTTCGGCGGTCAAGCTACCACCTGCCAGCACATGCCGGAGGCGTAGCACCAGCAGCCCTACTGTCATCAGACCCATGGCCCCAGCCAGATAGGCTTCTGTTGTGGCATCCGGGGTGTTACCGGCATGGCGGATAATTTGTGCCAACCTACTGCCAGACCGTGCAATCCAGTCGGAGGCAGTACACTGGGTGTCTGATGCAGCAACATGGCGCAGGTCGCGCACCAGTTTGCATCGCAAGCGCCACCGCTCACCAGCAGCATCAAAAGGCAACACCAGCCGGAAGACCCACACGCCTAGCCCTATGCCAAACACTACGGCTGTTGTGGTGTTAAACCACACCATTTCGTTCAGGCGCATGTGGTTGGCAGGCCCCACCATAAAAGGCAGAAAATTGTTATAAGCTGCGGCTGTACCAATGGAGTTTGGGGCTCTTACGGCCAGTCCACCAACAAGCATGGGGAAGAACAGGGAGGCTAGAAGTGTCTCGTTACTGGCCTGTTGCGGTAGCACCAGAAAAACAAGAAAAAACGAAACAACGGCTGCCCATGCTGCGCCACGCAAAAAACCACCGGATGCCAGAACAGGGTTTTCGAAGGACGCAAATCGTGTGCTGGTAACCGCAACAAACATGGCCACGGTGGCCCCCTCCGGCCATGCGGTCACCTCCCACAAAAGCCCCCCCAGACAGATGGCAACGGCCGCGCGTAAGCCATTATTCAGGGCAAGAGTAAAATCTTTTTCCGGGTGGCGGTCAAAATGGAAATGGTCTTTGGCGGGCGGCTCCTGAGTGGCAATGAAGTGCGCCAGAGCTACGTCAAATTCCAGAAGCAGTTTTGTCAGTGCAGCTTCGAGAATACGGCATTCGAGCAGTTCGCGCATGAAAGGCGTTGGGGTGTCAGACAGCACCCGCAAGCGTTCAAATTCGGTCAGATAGTCAACAGAGCGTTGAAGAGAGTCTGACCGATAGCGTTGCAGATCGTCCCGTATGGTTTTTGCGGCGGCAACAGGGTCTGCCCCTTTCAACCTATTGGGGATCTGACTGAGCAGGAGGGAGAGGGCGCGTAACCTATCCTGAAAGAAATCCGGCAGGAGCGGGGTGGCCTGCATATGGCGTTGGAAGCTAAGCCCCCGCGCCAGAAAAGTGGAAATAGCGGCAAGAGCTGCACGCGTGTGGTCACCCGCATGGCTATGTCGGCCCATTTCAATATCGCTGAACTCTGTTTGGTCCGCGAGGGATGGGATGCTGCCAAGCAGTGCGCGAGAACGCATCAAACCATCCTGTTGCCCTAAAAGAAGGTCTGTCATGCTGCGGCTTGCACCGCATAGGGCATCTTGCAGGCGGGTGCGTATTTCCTGCTGGGCGACTTTGTCGAGGCGTGGTGCGAAAAGACCCGCCAATGCACTTTCACACACAATACCCAGCGTAATGTAGGTTGTGCGGGAAAGTGCAATCATAAAAACATTGTCTGGCTGGTTGGCGGCGCTCAATACAATGATAGTGCAGGTAAAAGCGACCAAAACCAGAGCGTAAGAGCGAAAGTTCCTCAGGAAGGTGGCCCACGCGCAGCACGCCCCGGTACCCAATGCCAGAAGCGGAAAAAGCAGCCACGGGCTTTGCGGAAACGCGGCCAGAAAAGCAATGCCCGCAACAGCGCCAATAAATGTTCCGATCAACCGCCAGCGTGCCTTGGAAAGGCTTTGACCACGGGAGTTCTGAGCCACAATCCAAGTTGTCATGGCGGCCCATTGGGGGCTGTCCATTTCCATCCAGAAGGCCAGCGTCAGAGCAAGCAGTGCTGCACAGGTGGTGCGTAACGCAAACCCCAAATTGGCGGGTGATGGCGCAAAGAGCCAAGCAAGCGGCGTGTTTTCAGATAAACCGGAGGGAGCGCGTGCCGTATTATAAACCCAGTTGCGTAAGCGCTGAGGAAAAAGGGCCATCAAAGAAAATACAAGCACGGGTCAGACATGTCCTCCTTCCTTGTTATAACACGAAGTGGAAGAAGCGGACGATGTTAAAATAGTTTTTCAAATAGCGAGGGAGCGCCCCTTACAAGAAGGGGTTTTGGGTGTGTTCAAACGGCCTTGTAGGGTTTGGACGCATCAAGGAAGACGGCATTGGCCTCCAGTTCATGGGACACCACAATCAGGTAGGCGATGGCGCGTGTCATCTCGATACGGGTCGTAATGTTTGGCTCCATGGCTTCAATGCGGCGCAGGGTTTGTGTGGCAATGCGGGCGGAGCGGGAGGTGCGCCCGTACTTCCCTGTAAAGCGGCTCATGCGTTGCATCACCACTTCAATCGGGCGGCGGGCATTGGGGGGTAACTGGTCTCTGGCTAGCAACGTGCGGAGCCGAATAATATTCAACCCGATTGTCATGGCTGCCAGTGTCCCTTGCAGGCAGCCCTCAATTGTTGGGGTGGGTGTGGGGCCAGCGTGGCGAATAAGGCGCGCAAACCGGTCAATGTTGCGGCCAATCCAGTCGCGGGTTTGCGGCATGGGTTCTGCTGAGGCCAAAGTACGCAAATCCCGCAGCATGGTGCGGCGCATCCGCCACCGTTCCGCAGCACTACTGAAAGGCAGGATGGACCGGAACATGACCACTGCAAACGCCACCCCCAGCAAAATGGCGGTTGTGGAATTAAACCACCCCAGTTCGTTCTGTCTGCCCTGGTTCAGTGGGTGCACGAAATTTGGCAGCAACAAGGTGTAGGCGGCAGAATGGAGCGCAGTTGCAGCATTCCGGGCAGCCAGACCGCCAGCAATCATGGGAATGGCCAGAGACGCTACAAGCATTTCGTAATTGGCCTGTGTCGGAAGCACGACAAACACCAGAAAGAACGAAACCAGTGCAGCCCACATGCTGCCAATCATGAACTGGGTGCTGGCCACGACCGGGTTTTCCCGGGTGGCAAAAAGTCCGCAGACAATGGCCACAAAGGTAATGAAGGTCAGGCCATCGGACCATGCCGTCACTTCCCAAACTAACCCGGCACAGGCAATGGCAACGGTTGCCCGAATACCGTTTGAGGCAGCTTCGCGCCGGTCAACATGGGATTGGAGGCGGAAGTGGAAGTGATCACCGCGAATAAAATGCTGGCTGGCATCATATTCCCGTATAGCTTGTTCAAGCTCACCCAATAGCTCGTCCAGAGCATTATGCAGGATGCGCCCATCCAGCAGCACCTGAATGGCATCCTCATTACGCTGGTCCGCCGAGAGGCTGATTTCATGAGTCAAAGCGTCAACAATCTGCTGACGGCACTCTGCACGCAAAAGTTGCAGGTTGCGGAGTAGTTCCTGCACACTTTCATCTGTCTCGAGTTGCGGGGACAGGGTGTTCAGAAACGTGCTGACCCGTACGGCTGTCTGGCGGAAACTGGCTTGGTCTGTATCCAGATATTGCAGACGGACCGCCATACCCAAGCCGCGCGAAAGCAGTACGGAAACAGCAGCCAAAGCCGCCCGTGCGTGGTCCCCCTCGTGGCCGTGGGGGCCCATTTCTACTTCTGAAAATTCGATCTGATCATTAATGGACAGCAAAGGGCCGAACATGGCGCGTGACCGCACCAGCGCCTCGTCATCCCCTGAAAGCAGGCTGGCAACGGAATTTGAGACATTTCCCAGTGCCGTGCGCAATTTATCCCGAATGTTCAGCCGGGCCGTTGTGGCCAGATTATGGGCAAATATGCCCGCAACAGCGCTTTCACAGACAATGCCAAGCACAATGTAAGTTGCGCGGGACATGGCGGTGATAAAGACGTTTTCCGGGTTGTTAATGGCCCCGATGGCAATAATGGCGCAGGTATATCCTGCCAGCACCAGCGCATAGGAGCGAAAATTACGGACCAGCGTTGCCAGCCCGCAGCACAGCCCAACCCAGATGGCCAGTGCTGGAAAAAACAGCCATGCCTGCTGTATGAAAGCCGAAATGAGGGTGATGGACATAACCACCCCCACACCTGTGCCCACCAGACGCCACCGTGCTTTGGACAAACTCTCCCCGCGGGAGCCTTGGGCTACAATCCAGACTGTCATGGCGGCCCATTGCGGGTCATCCAATTCCATCCATAACGCAATGACCAGCGAGATCAGTGCCGCTATGGTTGTGCGGATAGCAAAGCCCAAAGCAGGCAGAGAGGGGGCAAAAAGCCATTGCAGCCGCATGTTCTGCTGCTCGCCGGGGCGCCGCAAGGGACGGAAATGGCGCAATGGACCAATACGGTCCAGAATGAAGAGCGGAAGACTTGGCAAAGCAGGTACTTTACTGACTGCGGCTGTGAGGCGAGGTGAAGGTATGGAACTTAGCGCGATTCCCGGAAATTTCCTTGGGGTGTCCTCTGCATATCAGCTATCGTAAAGCCTAATGCGGCGGATGGTTTTCCAGAATGGCCGGGTTATAGCTCTCGCATATGTCAGCTATTTGGTCCATGATGAAGTATCGTAACCATTCTTGCTGCGGGTGCAGGCTAGTATGGTGCCTGACAGAGAGAATTAAGTGGAGACCAGCCTGATGTCCGATTTTCTTTCCGGTCTTGTTGGAAAGGTAGAGAGCGCACTGGGGACCAGCCTGTCTGGCGCTGTCCAGCAGCAGTTACAGAGCCTGCTACAGCCCGGCACACTGGAAAACATTTTATCCAAAGCGGACGACGCCGGTCTGGGTGATAAGGTACGTTCCTGGATTGGGCATGGTGAAAACCTGCCAGCAACACCTGATGAAATTCGGGAAATTCTGGGCAGCAGCACGGTGCATGATCTTGTGGCACGTACCGGCCTGCCAGCAGATGCTGTTTTAACAGCCGTGGCACATTTCCTGCCTGCCGCAGTGGACAAAACCACGCCTGATGGCACCTTGCCTGCACAGGCTCCAACCAAAGACGCCTGAACTGCATTGCGTCTTTCAGGTGGGGGCAGAGATATCCCCCACCTGAAAGACGCGTATTCCGGCTGACTGTAAAGCTGGAGAAAGTGCAAGCTGCGTTCAGGACCATAATCCGCTATGGTGGACACATGAGTTTAGGTGAACGCATAACCGCAATAGATACTTGGCTGCTGGATAAAGCGTGCCAACCCCTTGCTGACCGCCTGCCTGACAAGCTAAATGCGCTTGATCTGGGCATGAGTTTTCAGTTGGGGTCTCTGCTCTTTTCGGCGGTCTCCATCATTGCAGTTTTTGTGCTGAATGGCATGAGTGATTTCAGCAACATGATTTTTAATGTGCTGATATGGGGCCTGTGCATTACTTTTTTTGTTGCTCTGACCCGTATGCGGGTTCTGGTCAAACCCGGGCACCCAAACCCTTTCCGGTATATGCTGCAAGGGGTTAGGCTTATGTCCATCCCCTTTACGCTTTATACGCTATATCAGGCCTATACTGTACCCCCGCCGTATTTTATGCCAATGTGGTTTAATGCCCTGTCCAACCTGGTTTTTGTGGTTGGCTTGTATCTGATTTCCTGTCAGCCCCGCCCACCCAAAGCACGTGCGCGTGAGGATGTCTGGGCACGCCATCTGCGTGAAGTAGGTACAAACTAATTTCTGACAGGTTCTGGTCTGAACCTGTATTGAGTACGGTAATAGAGAGCCGCGTTGGGCCGCCTTACAGATATGGGGCGGGCCCTACGGGCTCCTCCCAAATAGGCCGTCCCTCTTAAAAATTTTTCTGTTGGTCTGATGCCAGCATAAACCACCATTGGCGTTTGCCTGACTAATCCGAGCAAAAGCAGCCCGGCCTTCTTAAAGGTGCGGCTTTACCTTCCTTTTTTCTAAGCCATTAAGGACAAGCGTGTGACCACGACAAACACGAGAGAACCGGCCCAGAAAGTGTACTCCGCAAAATTAGCACTGCTTTCTCTGGCATGTGGTGCATTTGCAATTGGTGTGACGGAGTTTACCCCAATGGGGCTACTGCCAGTGCTTGCTGAAGGAGTGCATGTCAGTGTGCCTAAGGCAGGCGGTTTGGTAAGTGCTTATGCCTTTGGCGTCATGGGGGGTGCCCCTGTTATCACGCTGTTTCTGGCACGGTACCCGCGTAAATATGCGTTGATCGGGCTCATGGTTCTGTACGCCATTGGTAACCTGGCCTCTGCCATGAGTGGGAGTTATAGCCAGTTGTTGTGGGCGCGTGTCCTGACAAGTTGTGCCCATGGTGCCTTCTTTGGGTTGGGTGCTGTTGAGGCCGCAAGTCTTGTTGCACCCAACCGTCAGGCTAGCGCTGTGGCCAGCATGTTCATGGGGCTGACTGTTGCCAATATCTTTGGTGTGCCTGCGGCCACATGGCTGGGGGACACGTTGGGTTGGCGTTCTGCGTTTGCGACCATATCCTCTCTTGGTTTGATTGCCGGTGTGGCGTTGTGGAGCGCACTGCCGTTGGCGGAGGCTGGCCCAAGGCCCGATGTCCGGGCAGAACTGAAAGCTATTCTACGGCCCAATACCCTCATGGCGCTCGGTGTCACGGTGATAGGGGCAGGGGCGATGTTTGAGCTTTATACTTACATCGTGCCCATGTTGGAGACGATTACAAAAGCAGGCCCTACGCTCATAACGGCAGCGCTGATGCTTATTGGTGTTGGTTTTAGTGTTGGGAACAGTCTGGGCGGACGCGCTGCGGACAGGTCTCTGGTTGGCACACTGCTGACGGTATTCCCGCTGCTCGGCGCAATTATGCTCATCTTCCCATTTGCTGCGCGTACACCCGTGGGGGCTTTGGTGGGTGTGTTTCTATGGGGCGTGGCCTGTTTTTCCCTTACACCGGCCTTACAGATCCGGACCATGACGGCTGCGCACGATGCCCCGGCTTTGGCTTCAGCCGTTAATATTGGTGCGTTTAATCTTGGGAACGCGCTCGGGGCAGGTTTGGGCGGTGCCGTTCTGTCTCTTGGGCTAGGCTATCCCATGGTCTCTGTCGCCGGGCTGGGTCTAGGGCTGCTTGGCGCACTGATGGTGCTTATGTCCCGCACCGGGCGGCTTGCTCCCTAACGGGCTTGAGGCCTGCACGTATATTCCAATTTTTATGCGTGCAGGTTTTAGCTGAAAATCAGGGATTATCCTGATCGTGCTCGCCTTGTGCTATGCGGGCCTGCGCAGAACTGCGCCATGGTGCATCTTTAGGCGCAGCATCCAGCGCTTTACGGAACAATTCAAGCGCCTCTGGGGTCACGTGGTTATTGGCGCGTGTCATGGCTTCAGCAGTGCGGGCGGCAACTTCAGGGTCAAAGCTGATCTGGAGTGCGTGGGTCCAAGCCTCTGCCGCTTCTGCATAATGCGCGCGGGACGCTTCAGCCTGACCCAAGAGCAGATAGCCCTGACGTCGGTTAGGGTCTGTGTCAGGAAGTTGGGCCAGAGTTTGCCGCAGGCGGGCCAACACACCATCGTTCCGGGTGTTTTCCATGTGTTGTGCAACAAGCCGTGGGCCAAGGGGCTGCGCTGGCAGGCTTGGTACACCGTTAGTCAGATAAAGCCCGATGGCAGCAAACGGGATTACCCCAAGCCCAACCCAGACCAGAGGGGAGGCTATGGCATCACGCGCCTCGGTTGGTGCTGTATCTGCTGTCAGAATGCGTCGTTGAATTTCCAGACGGGCAATATCGTGTTCGGTCGGGGCAATCAGGCCTATGGCAAGGTCGCGGTCAATTTCTGAAAGTTGAGCTTCATGCAGGGCAAGAGCTGCGCTGCGTTCATCCCGGATCAGGCGTGTGCGCCGCCAGAGGGGCACGGCTGCGGGAGTGAGAGCCAGAAGGCTTAAAAGAGCAATGGAGAGCCAGATCATGTGCTCATTCCTTCGTCAGCTTGGCAAGACGGGCTTTTTCTTCGTCCGAAAGGGGGGGCGGCGCTTTGGGAGAGGCGGCACGACGGCGGTAGGCAAAAAACGCCAGTGCCAGCCCAATACTCAGCGCCAGAGCAGGCATCCCCCACAACAGCAATGTTCCCGCTGATAGTGGAGGGCTTAAGCGGATGAAGTTGCCATACCGCTCGACCATCCAGTCCATGACCTGACGGTCTGTTTCACCTTTGGCAACATGTTCCCGCACAACGCGGCGCAGGTCTCGCGCAAGGCCAGCACTGCTGTCTTCAATAGATTCATTCTGGCAGACAAGGCAGCGCAACTGGGAGCCAATGGCCTCGGCGCGGGCTTCCTGCTTGGCGTCTGGCAGCATTTCGGACGGGTCATCTACGGCCAGCACCAGAACCGGTGCCATTAGAACGCTCAGGCCCAGCAGGAAAGCGGGTATGAGGCGACGTAGGCGGAAGGATGGCAGACAGTTCATGGTGTTTTCAACTTTGCCAGTAAGGGCACAAGCGTCTGGCGGATTGTGTCTACCTCAAGCGGGGTGGCCGTATGCCAGCGGATAATACCACCCGGCCCGATCAGAAATGTTTCCGGCACGCCCGAAATTCCCCATTCAATACCCACGCGTCCATCCCGGTCGCTGCCAAGGCGCGTGAAGGGGTTACCGGAATGTTTTAAGAAGTTGGCCGCGTTTTCCGGGCGGTCTTTGTAGGCAACGCCCCAAAGTTCAAGGTCATCTTTTAGGGCAACCAGCGTTGGCATTTCCGCAAGGCAGGGAATACACCATGAGGCAAAGAAGTTGACCAAAACAGGTTTGGTCAACGCTTTAAGGTCCTGCGTTGCAAAGCCCTGACCGGGGGCTTGGTCAGGGAGTGTGAAGTCTGGCACAGGGCGGTTGAGGACCGGGGCATTCACATCATGCGGGTTGAAGGACCCGCTTTGCATCCCGGCCAACATTTTCCAGAATCCAACCCCCAGCACCGCCGCCCCGGCAAGGGGAAGGCCCATCATGAGCCTGCGGCGCGTGAGAGAAGACTGTGGTTGTTGCGGTTGGAGGGTCATGCTGCTGTCACCGTGCTGGTAGAGGCATTGCGGGCCCGGCGGGGTGCGCCCACCCGCATCCGTCGGTCAGAAAGGGAGAGTGCGCCACCCAGCGCCATAATCAGGGCGCCAAGCCACATCCACGGAGCAAGGGGGTTGTAGTGCAGGCGCAGCACATAAGTTGGCGCAGCCTCCGTACCGTGCTTGTCACCTAGAACGCCATACAAGTCTGAAAGCAGGTTGGTGTGAATGGAGACTTCGGTTGTCGTCTGGTTCTGGCTGTTAAAGCTACGTTTTGAAGGGTGCATAACGGTTACAATTTTCCCGTTATGTCGGACCTCCAGCGTGGCGACCATGGCGGTATAATTGGGGCCGGGTTCCTGCTCTACCTTTTGCAGGGTCCAGTCATAACCAGCCAGATGCTCCGTCGTACCAATGGGAACATCCACAATCTTGTGCTGGGCCTGAGACATGGCTGCCAGACCGAGTACGGTAACACCCACCCCGGCATGAGCCAGAGCGGTCCCAAAAATGGAGCGCGGCAGCATCCGGGCGCGTTGCAGGCTGCCTGCCAAAGGCATACGGAACAGCTTTATACGCTCGACAATATCCGTAATGCTGGCAGCAATGATCCAAACCGCCACAGCGCAGGAAAGAGCAGGCAACACGCCAGAAACGCCATAGAAGGCCACAGCGCAGGCCAGAGCGGTCAGAAGGGCAGCAATCCAGAGTCGTTGCAGAACTGGCCAAAGTTGTGCCCGCTTCCATGGGAGCATGGGACCAAAACCCATGAACATGAATAATGGTAGTGCCAGCGGAATGGTGGTGGCATCAAAAAACGGTTTGCCCACAGAAATGGTGCGGTCAAACAGCAGAGACATGAAAGGAGGGTACATGGTGCCTGTCACCACAACGGCGCAGATGGAGCACAACAGAATGTTGTTGAGCACCAAGGCTCCCTCACGGGATACAGGGGCAAACAGACCGCCCGCAGTAAGAGCCGGGGCGCGATAGGCGAACAGAGCCAGAGAGCCGCCAATAACAGCAGCCAGCAAGCCAAGAATAAAGATGCCGCGTGCGGGGTCATTCGCAAAGGCATGAACAGAATTCAGAATGCCTGAACGAACCAGAAATGTTCCGGATAGGGAGAAGGAGAAGGTGGCAATGGCCAGCAGGACTGTCCAGATTTTCAGGCCTTCGCGTTTTTCAACCACAATGGCGGAGTGCACGAGTGCCGTGCCGGTGAGCCATGGAATGAGAGACGCGTTTTCTACCGGGTCCCAGAACCAGTAGCCGCCCCAGCCCAGCACGTAATAGGACCACCAGGACCCTAGCGCGATACCACAGGTCAAAAAGCACCAGGCGGCAACAGCCCATGGGCGCACCCAACGGCCCCATGCTGCATCGACCCGGCCTTCCATAAGAGCAGCTATGGCAAAGGCAAACGGTACGGCAAAGCCAACATAGCCGGTGTAGAGAATAGGGGGATGGAAGGCCAGGCCGGGGTCTTGCAGCAGCGGGTTCATGCCCTGACCGTCCATCGGGGCGGGCCAGACACGGGCAAAGGGGTCAGACGTAGTCAGGCAGAAAAGTTCAAACCCGGCAGCAACAAGGCCCAGCACGGCAATAACCCGTGCCCGTAAGGCTGTGGGCAGGTTACGCCCAAAGGCGGCTACAGCAGCACCGCAAATGCCCAGAATGAGCGCCCAAAGCAGAACTGAACCCTCATGGTTACCCCATACGCCCGTGATTTTATAAAGAAGGGGCTTGGAGACAGCACTATTGGCCGCAATGTTCTGAACGGAGAAGTCATTTGTAACTGCGGCATAGATCAGACACAGGAAGGACACAGCCAGCCCAATAAGCTGACCAATGGCCAGCCCCGGTGCAAGCATCATGACTCGTCTGTCGCGCCGGTGCGCGCCTATTAGCGGGAAAATGCCCTGTGCGGCAGCAAAAATACAGGCAAGTGCTAGGGCATAATGTCCGAGTTCGGGGCTCAGCATATCTGGGGGGTAACTCCCGGGGGCTTAAAAAACTGTCAGGTCAGGGTTTAGCGGGCTGCCGGTGCGGGAGAATCCGGGTTTGCCTTGGTCTTCTGGGCATCCTGCGCGGTCATGGTGTTCCAGCTTTCTGCGCTGGGTGGTGGCCCGAAACGCGGGTCCCACTTGCCGGATTTTTTCAAGGCTTCAGCCACTTCCTTAGGCATGTAAGTTTCATCATGCTTGGCAAGGACCTCGCTGGCAACAAAACCATCCTTATGCATGGTGCCAACAGCCACAACGCTTTGCCCTTCCCGGAACAGGTCAGGCAGAATACCTTCAAACCGTACCGTGACGGCAGCCTGACCGTCTGTCACGTCAAAACGGGAAACGGGGGTTTCGCCCTGTTTTTCCTGTTTTACAGACCCAGCGACAACCATGCCACCTAACCGGACCGTACGGTCGGCAGGCGGGGGCTTGGTCTCAACCTGAGACGGTGTGACAAAAAACACGATATCGGATGAGAACGCCTGAAGCATAAGGGCAGCGGCGGCACCAAGGCAGGTCACACAGGCGATAACAAGCCAGAGACGGCGGGTCTTGCGGGTCATGGAGAAGAAGAAGCTCCTGAAGGGCGCGAAGAAGGACGTTCAAGTAGAGCCAGTCTGGCCCGTGCTGTTTTAAGGCGCAGGGCGGCGTTTACTGTCAGCGCAATGGCCAGACCGGCAAACAGGCCGTAGCTGGCAAGAATATAAGGCAGATGGGTCATGCGGCTTCTCCCCGGCGGCGTGGGTTGGAGAGCAGGCTACGCACCCGGCTTTCCATAACAGCAGCCCTCAGGCGGGCAATAACAATGGCAGCAAAGCCCAGCGAAATACCCAGCATGGACAGGCCAAGGGGCCACAACATGCTGCTAGACATTGTTGGTGCGCCTGTCAGGGTAATGCTGTCCGGCTGGTGCAGTGTGTTCCACCACTGTACACTGAATTTAATGATAGGCAGGTCAACAGCACCGGCAAGTGCCAGAATGGCTGCGGCACGGTAGCCACGTTGTGGGTCATCAAACGCCCGGATAAGCGCTATGTGGCCCAGATACAGGAAAAACAGCACCAGGACAGAGGTCAGGCGTGCGTCCCACACCCACCATGTCCCCCACATGGGCTTACCCCAGAGTGACCCTGTAGCAAGGCAGACCGCCGTAATACATGCCCCTACAGGCCCGATTTCCACCGCAGCAAGGTCTGCCAAGGGGTGCCGCCAGACCAGCGAAAGAAGCCCACATACGGCAAGGGCCGCGTAGCCGCTGGATGCCAGAATGGCGGTTGGAACATGCACGTACATGATACGCACGGAATCCCCCTGCTGCCAGTCTGCCGGAGCAAAGAAGAGCCCCCAGCCAAGACCCGCAAAGGTGAAAAGGAGCGCAAGCCCGGTCAGCCACGGTTGCAGCCGCGCAGCCAGTCTTAAAAATCGGCCGGGGTTGGCATACCGATGAAACAGGCTGCCAGTACGTGCAACAAGAGACTGTGGGGCGGTCAAGGGTGTGTCCGTTTCGTTTTCAAAACCAGTAGAGCGGCACCATCATCTGCTCTTTGGGGGGCGTCAAGACGTGTGCTCACATCTTCTCCTATATCATTCAGCCCCTCTTGACACGAGGCCGTTGTTCATGGGCGTCCTGCCTGCACAACACAACAGGAGAGCATGATGCTGTTTGCCGTTATCTGTACCGACCGCCCGAATGCGCTTGAAACCCGTAAGGCTACACGCGCGGAACATGTGGCGTTTCTGGACCAATACAAGGCATCAATCCAGTTTGCGGGACCTCAACTCGATGTGAACGGCGCCCCGAGTGGCAGTCTGGTCCTTCTTGACGTGGCTGATCGTGCCGCTGCCGAAGGCTTTGCCGCAGCAGACCCCTACGCAAAGGTAGGGCTGTTTGAAAGTGTGGTTATTCGTCCACTCCGCACGGTTTTCCGTGATGGCGCGCTGGTGGAGTAGCCCATGGCATACTGGCTGGTAAAAAGTGAGCCCGACGCTTTTAGCTGGGACGAACAGGTGGTCAACGGGGTCGAACCCTGGACCGGGGTGAGAAACCATCAGGCCAAAAAGAATCTTGCCAGCATGAAAGTGGGGGATAAGGCCTTTTTCTACCATTCCAACGTGCAGAGAGCCATTGTTGGTGTGGTAGAGATTGTGCGGGAAGCCTACCCCGACCCAACGGCAGAAAGCGGACAGTGGGTGTGTGTGGATGTCAAAACAGTAGAGGCGGTGCCGCTGCCTGTAACACTGGCGACTATTAAACAGACGCCAGAACTGGAAGACATGGCGTTGATACGTCAGTCCCGCCTTTCGGTCTGCCCGGTCTCAGCCGAGCACTGGCGCATTCTGTCCCAGATGGGTGGGCTGAAAACACCGGCCTAAGTTTTATAAGCACAGGCACCCAGTTTATGGAGTGCCTGTGCGGGCAGGCTCAGCCTTGTGTGGCAAGCGTCCACAACTGGCCTGCGCGGTTGCCCGAGCGGCAATAGCTGAAGATTGGCCCGGGCAGTGTGTTCAATGCTTCCTGCATCTCAATGACCGCATCGGATGACGGTGCCTGACCGCCAACCACAGGAATGGCAATAAAGGACAGACCAGCAGCCTGTGCAGCTTCTGCAACGGTTTGTGCTGTGGGCTGGCCCGGGTCTTCATGGTCCGGGCGTGTGCAGATAATGGTCTTGAACCCGGCATCACGGATGGCGGGAATGTCCTGAACCGTGATTTGGGGAGCGACAACAAAACTGTCTGAAAGAGCGCGATAGGCAACCATTGTTTATATCCTGACTAGAGTGGAAAAGCAGACGGCTTAGCCACGAATGAAGTAAAGATCCGAATACAGGTTTTTCAAAGCAGCCTTGGTGGCCATGCACCGGCGCACAAGGTGGGCCCGCAGGTCAAAAGCAGCTTTCTGCACCATGGGGTCTTTGATATCGGAACTGATTTCCGGGTGCCGTGCAATGCAGGCTTTAAGTTCCGGCTCGTTCAGGTTTAGCCCGGAATTAATTTCTTTCATGGTGTCATTGTAGTCTTTTTCTACAAAGGCATCAGAATACCATTCTGCGAGAGCAGACTGGGTTTTGCCCTGCTTGACCAGATAGGTGAAGGTCAGAAAGCCTGTTTCTGGGGCAGCATTCCCGACCTTTATGGTCATGCGGCAGGAGCGGCGGGAATAAGGGGGAACATTGATATCCGGCATAGGGGTTGCAGCCGTAACCTGTACAGGTGGCAGGGCCGCCGCAGGTGTGCTTGCAACGCTTTTCTGTCCGTTATCTTCATCCCGTGCACGCTGCCATGCCTCAGCCAGAAGGCCGTTATAGCGCGGGGAATAGCAGTAATCTGACCCAGTCTGGGCAGATTTCAGTGCGTCTTGCTCAGCTTGTTGCTGCGGCGTGAGCGCGCAGGCCGTAACACTCAGCAGGGTCAGAACACAGCCCGCATGCAGGGCTGTGCGGAAACGCAGGGGGAGGGAAGAGCGTCGTGGCTCTGGCATGACTCGACTCCTGTTGTGGCGCCGTTGGCGCAGAGAAAAACACGGTTCAGTTCTGTAAAACCTTCGGGCGATGGTTACAATGCTGCTGCCTGCGCCTGCTGCAATGCAGATACCTGACAGAGCAGAGGGCTGGGTGTGCTCTCCTGCCTGTTCCCCCGGATTTGTAAGCTGCGCCCTGTTTCTGCAGTGTGAAACTTATTGCGCCGCCACGCTTTTATGAGAAACACGCAGAGCATATGCCCTGCCAGCACGTTGTGTTTCTTTAAGCAGTGATATGATAGAGACACGACAACCGAATATGAGAGCGCGGCGCACACACTGCGCGGTTGGTCGATACGGCGGTAGCGTGGCGGCCATGAAAGAAAAGAGGCACAAATGAGCACCAATGACACAGCCAGCAGCGATATGGTCTCACTCAAGCTTAGCGGCCAAGACCTGACCGAGTTGGAAAACGCACTGGCACGGGTTGAGGCTGGTAAAGGGGTGCTTGTGCGGCTGGCAGACCTTATGGGCGGAGCGGTTGGTCATGCAGCACGCCTTGGGTTGCGTGGGTTGGGCATGGCCCCCAGCTTTGAAACCAAACTTCAGGGCCTTGCAGAAAGTGCCATTGCCCGCGCTTTTGACGTGGCAGTTCTGGGTATGCGCTCTGTTGATGATAGCCCGGCAGAAGCGAATGCGTGGCGTACTCCCGCCCTTCAGGCGGCTGTTGCGGTTTCTGGTGCTGTCGGCGGGTTTGCTGGTCTGGCTGGTCTGGCACCGGATATTGGCTTCACCACGCTTACCATCATGCGGGAAATTGCGCGCATTGCGCGTGAGGAAGGGGAAGACCTGTCAGACCCGGATGCCCGTATAGCCTGCCTTGAAGTATTCGCCCTCCGCGCATTCCCCAATGCGCGCTCCGAGGAAGAAAATGAACTTGGCTATTTCTCGGCTCGTGCCCTATTGCGTGGCCGCCCCGTGGTCATGCTGATCTCTGAAGTGGCGTCTCACTATGGGTTGGCTCTTGGTCACAAAATCTCGCTTCAGCTCATGCCCGTAGCAGGTGCCTTGTGTGGCGCGTCTCTGAACACAGCATTTTTAAACCATTATCAGGCTTTGGCGCGGGCGCACTTTACCATCCGCCGTCTGGAGCGGGAGCATGGTCCTGTCGTGCGGGATACAGCCATTGCCATGCGGAACCAGCCAAAAAGCTAGAACTTTCTGAGCAGCCGCGCCTCCTGTTTTCCATAGCGGGAGGGAGGAAACGGCTGTGCCCCTCCCGCTAGTCGGGAAAACCAGAGTGACTGTTTCAGCCAATGTGGGAAAAGCTACCTCTAACTCTGCCGCTTATTCAGGCCCCTATGGCAGGGGTTGCAACGCCAGCTTTAGCGGCGGCCGTTTCCAATGCAGGAGGGCTTGGCTCTCTGGGGTTGGGTGCATCGACTGTTGTGCAGGCCCGGCAGATGGTTGCAGCACTCAAAGCCCAAACGCACGGCCCGTTTAATCTGAACGTGTTTATTCACGCCGCTCCACAGCGGGATGTGGCGCGGGAGCAGGCATGGTTAAAACAGGCTGGGTCTGTGTTTGAAAAATTTGGCGCTACGCCTCCATCAATCTTGCAGGAAATTTACACCAGTTCTCTGGATAACCCGGAAATGGTTCGCCTGCTTGTGGAAGAAAGGCCGGCAGTCGTCAGTTTTCATTTTGGTGTGCCATCTGCGGCCATCTGCGCTGCCCTGAAAGCGGAGGGTATTTTCCTGCTGGCAACGGCCACCTGCCTACGGGAAGCTCAGCTGCTGGAAAAAGCCGGAATTGACGCCATTATCGCCCAAGGCTTTGAAGCCGGAGGGCATAGGGGCATGTTTGACCCCAACAGTCCGGACGACCAACTGAGTACTTTGGTGCTTACCCGTCTGCTTGTGCGGGCCTGTCAGGTTCCCATTATTGCAGCAGGCGGCATCATGGATGGGTACGGTATGGCAGCAGCCCGGGCATCTGGCGCAGTAGCGTCGCAGTTAGGGACAGCATTTATCGGCTGCCCTGAATCTGCTGCCGATGCAGCGTACCGTGCCGCTTTGATCGGTCCGGGCGCTTACCATACGCGCATGACACCGGTGATCTCAGGCAGACCTGCTCGTACCTTGCCGAACAGGTTTATGGAACATTTTGGTGAACGGCCTGTGCATGAGGTCCCAGCGTACCCCGTGGCGTACGATGCTGCCAAAGCTCTGCATGCCGCAGCTAAAGCCCATGGTGAATATGGGTTTGTAGCGCAATGGGCAGGGCAAGGTGCGCCTTTGGCACGTACTCTGCCTGCCGCAGAACTGGTGGCCGTACTCATGCGGGAGGCCGGAGGCATAAGCTTGTGACACGCGGGCACGAGCCGCAAGCTTATGGATGTCCTGCCCCTGTGCAGCGCGCACAACTGGGGCTGGTTTTTAGCCTTTTTGATTTATTCCCGCTGGTTTTGTTTCATCAATTACAACGGTTGCAACCAGCGCAAACAGTAGCAGAAGCCCCGCTATAATTTCTGCAGTCAGATGATAATGAGGGGCACAGACTCTCAAAAGCCCTGCCAGAACAATGCCAATAACGCAGGCCAGGCGCAGTGTCATTTGCATGGTGGGTGTGTTCTCCTGTGCCAGTCTTGTTTGTAGCGCTTATGCAGTCACCGGCGAGGGCAGTGGTGTGCCTGCTGCCATGGCCGCAACGTTATCAAGCGCTAACATACACATTGCTGTACGGGTTTCCACTGTTGCGCTGCCAACATGGGGGGTCATGAACACATTGGGTAAAGCCAGAATACGGGGGTCGGGGTTGGGCTCGTTCTGGTAAACATCCAGACCAGCGCCAGCCAGTTGCCCGGAGCGCAAGGCGTCTATCAAGGCGCGTTCATCAATAAGGGAGCCACGGGCGGCATTAACCAGCACGCTACCGCGTGGGAGCAGCCCCAATGTGCGCGCAGTCATGAGCGGTGGGCCGTTAGGGGCACCGGGCATGTGCAGTGTGAGAATGTTGCATTTGGGCAGCATATCTTCAAGGTTAGCGTAATATGTCGCGCCTTGTTCCTGCGCGGCATCAAGCTGGCGGCGGTTGTGGTACAGCACAGTCATGCCAAACCCGCGGGCGCGCTGTGCAACGGCCTGCCCAATACGGCCCATGCCAACAATGCCAAGTGTCTTGCCACTTACGCGATGGCCCAACATCTCATCCATACCTAAGGTATGGCCCCAGCCTTTCTTCATTAGGGTATAATATTCCGCAGCCCTGCGGCAGGCGGCAATAATCAGCATCATGGTTAGATCAGCATTACAGTCGGTCAAAACATCGGGGGTGTTAGAGACCGCAATGCCGCGGGCCAGTAGGGCCGGTACGTCAAGGTGGTCCAGACCCACGCTCACAGTCGCTACCAGTTTTACGCAGTCTGGCAGGGCTGCAACATCCTCTCCTTTTAAAGGAGCATGATGGGTAACGAGGATGGCTGAGGGCTGGAAATCTCGCGCAAGTTTGAGGATGGCCGCTGTATCCAGCGGCGCGGCAGGAGACGGTGGCGCCTGAAATTCCGTCTCAATGCGTTTTTCAGCAGCGGACAGCAGGCGAATGGAGCGGATAAGGCGCGGTTTATCAGCAGACATGAGCAGTCCTGAAAAAGAAGGTAAGATTGAGTTTTTGCACAGCCACGCTAGCATGGTGCTTACAAAAGATCATGGGGCGGCATAACCAGAAAGGAAAGGGCTTGGGCACGCTCTTTCGTCAACACTATCGTGACTGGTTGTATGGCAGCGCAAAACGCAAAAGCGGATGAGGGAGCAGGAAGGTAGCATGGCAGAGCAGGGGTTAACGCCGGAAATCTTACTGGGTGCCTATGCCGCGGGCCTTTTTCCTATGGCTGCCAGTGCAGAAGACCCAGAATTGCAGTGGTACGACCCAGACCCCCGCGGCATTTTACCGCTGGACGGTTTCCATTTGCCCAAACGGTTGCAGCGGACGGTTCTGTCAGACCGGTTTGCCGTTACTACAGATCAGGATTTTCCCGCTGTCATGAAGGGCTGTGCCACCCCGGCACCGGGACGGGAGGAAACATGGATCAATCAGGAAATTTTCCGGTTGTTCTGTGCTCTGAACCAGATGGGATATGCGCATAGTGTGGAATGCTGGCAGAATGGAGAATTGGTGGGTGGTTTGTATGGCGTAGCGTTGGGTGGTGCCTTTTTTGGTGAGAGCATGTTCAGCCGCGCAACCGATGCCTCCAAGGTGGCATTGGTCCATCTTGTCGCCCGCTTGCGGTTACAGGGTTTTTTGGTGCTGGACACACAGTTTGGTACAGACCACCTCTCGCGTTTTGGTGGCGTTGAAATCCCGGCGGATGACTATAAGTCAACACTGGAACGGGCTGTCCAGATGCTGCCATGTTGGCGTAATATAGTGCCAGACGATATGCTAAGAGCCGAAATAAAGGCCATGCGGAGTGGTTGAGACCACTCGCGGCAATGACCAAGCGATAATAAGGGAACAGACGCGTTATGACACTTAGCCACTTCCGCCAGAAGACGGGCCTTCTGACCCGTTGCTGCCTTCTGGCAGGCATATCGCTTGGTATGGGCGTGACAGTACCATCGCGGGTTTTTGCTGAAGATGCGCCCGCCGCGTCTGCCACACCAGCGGCACCAGCCGCACCGGCGGAGCACCCCCGGCTTACCCCCGCGCGGGATGCGATTGTGGATTATATTTTTCAACCTAAACCGCCAGCAGGTGCGGCCCAAACAGCTACGCCACCTGTGGCCGCACCCGAGCGGCATGTGCAGGTTCTGTTCTCCGGCGATGGCGGGTTGATGCGCATCCGTTACCTGAAAGACATGACAAACGATAACTCGCGTGGCTCGGTTATTATCAATCGTGCGGCGCAAGAGGTCATTATCATTCGGGACGACCAGAAAATTTATACGCGTCTGGTGCAGCAGGATGTGGCGCGTAATTCATTCCTGCTGGATATGTCCATGCAGTTTGCCCGCAAAGGGGCTTCTCAGGTTATCGGGCAGGCCTGCACACTGTGGGATGTTCAGAGCGCGCAAGGCAAGGGAACAGCCTGTGTTACGGAAGATGGGTTTGTGCTTGAGCAGGACGGTGTGGATGTTGATGGGCTGAATGGCCACCTCAAAGCCATTCGCATTTCCTATGACGCTCTGCCCGCAAGCGTGTTCACACCGCCAACCGGGTATCAGGAAGTACGGATTCATGCTCCGAAAGGCGCACCAACGGAGGGCGAGAGTGCGGAGAAAGCCCCCGCAGCGCAGCCCATTCCCGGCGGTGTAGGTCCGACCACAACAGTACCGTCTGCCCCTACAACCGATACACAGCCCCCCGTCCCAGCCGATGGGCCGACGCAATGAGGTTTGTGCGACTGGGTCGTGCGCTTCCGGCATGTGTTCTTGCGGCAGGAAGCGTGCTGCTAGTGGGGGGGCTTGCTGTTTCAGTTCAGGCTCAGACTGTACCGCCCTCTGTAGCGCCAGCGTCTTCTGACGCCTGTAATCAGACTGCTCCCTGCATTACGCCTTCAACCGATGCAGATGTGCTCTACGAACTGGCGTCCCCTACTGGGGATGCCACCATGAAGCAGCGGATGCGGTGGCAGGTTGCCTCCCTTCGGCAACGGCTAGACCCTGAAAATTCTTCTGTTTTCATGGTGACATCGTGGCCGGAGCATACACTGAGCGTGGTGGATGTGCCCCGGCACAAGCAAAGTACAATGCCTGCCCCAAGCCAGAACCTGACTCCGCCCGGCCATCCGGCCATGATAGGCACCTATGCGCGTTTGGGGAGTTCCATAGTGGCGGGGGAAAGCTGCACAGTATGGCGGACAAAGGATACGGACGGACATGCCAATGACGTATGTTATACGTCAGACGGTTTGCTGTTGCAGGTAGCGCAAGGGCAACAGATTACGGTACGCGCCCTGAGCGTAAGCCGAAGCCCGCAGCCTGACTCGGTTTTTGCCATTCCGGCAGGGCTGCGTCAGGAAGCTCCGGCAACGCCTTAAAACGCAGGCCACCCGGCCCGTATCCGGAACGACAGGGTTGCGGAGTGATGATGATAAAGCAGAAAACAGTTCAGTCATACGGTGCTATATTCGCGGTATTATTAGCCGCGGCGTCCTGTTTTTCCGCTCCGGTTCTGGCGCAAGCACCCGAGAAAGGGCCTGCTGCCGGTACCCTTGCGCCGATTGTTACAGGGCAGGGCGGTGTGTCCGTCTGTCTGACCACTTCGCAGGACGAACAACAGCCTACTTCTCTGCTGGTCGTGCCATCCGGTACAGTGTTTGAAGCCGCTACAGGGCCGGGTGGTCATACGGCGCAGGCCTTTGTCACGACTGAGACCGTCACCCTGACCAAGGCTCAGCCTTGTGGCATAGCGGATGCCTCAACGGTTGTGTCCCACACGCGCCACTGGTTGGTGAACCCGGTCAAGCCGCAGACGGAAACCAAGTTTCATCCGGTGGGAGAGGTGAGCGGTAACGGGGTGGATACATCCTTTGGGGATGAAGACGCCACACTACGTCATGCCATTACCGCCGATCATCTCATTGCGCGTGTGCAGGGTCGTTTGCATGACACGGTGTTTTTGACCGAAAGTGACGCCGATATTGAAGACCCGGACGCGCCGCCAAAACCCTAAAAAATCTTACGCAAGAGGCCCGGTAGCAGGATGGAAAGCGGGTTGACGTGAAAATCCGGGTTATCCAGCTTGCCGGACAAGTTAAAGGTCATGGCCAGCAGGCCGCCATTTTTCTCTGGGCTGAACAGCCGCCCAATGCCCGGCAAGCGGCCGGGTAGGCGGTTGAGTGCAAAAATAGGCACAACTGTGCCGTCCAGATCCAGCTTGCCGTGGTCAAGATCAATATCGCCTTCCAGCGTGGCACCAAGGGCATCGTTGCCTGTGCTGCTGTCATGAATACGCAGCACTCCATCTGAAAACGTGACCGGCATACTGAGGTGCGTGATCTCAAATTCCGGAGATTTACGGCTGTTGATCCAGCCGTAAAGGGACAGGTTGCGGGCCAGAAGAACAGTCTCTGGTGCTTTGGTAAGCACAAAGGGGCTGACTTTCAGAACACCGCTAAAGGGTGCTGAAGCAAGTGTGTCATCAAATGTTCCCTCTAACGAGGCATGACCCCCTTTGACATTGGGCATGATGTTGAACGCTGTCAGAAAACCGCCCATGTCCGGAATGGTGACATGCAGGCTGCGTTTGGCTCCCTCAGGGGTCAGATGCATGGTGGCAGGCGCAGGGCCACTCATGCTGAACCGCATTTTTTCCAGCCTTAGCCCGTTATGTTCAAAATGACCTTTCACCATACTCAGGGCTGGTTTGGTGTAGTTATAGAGCAGCGCATCACTTTGCAGATCAATGACCCACGCGTTACCGGGCGGCCCATGCAGAGTGCCACTGGCGGCTTCCGGCACATGATAGCCGCCACCAGCTTTACCAGCGGGAGCAGGCGTTGCCGGGTCATTTTCCAGCAGTGGTGTCAGATCCAGCATGGAGGCGTACACACCAACCTGAATGGTTTTGTCAGGCGTGTTGTAAGGCAGGATAAGCCGAGCGTGCCCCTGTGAGCGTTCAATATGGAACGAGGAAATAAGCAGTTCTGGCGCTTTGTTGGGTTGCAGAAGCGCATGTCCCTCTACCGCCAGATTGGGGCCAGACGCGGCAAGCTTGTCAACGCCCGTAATGGTACCGTCAAAGAGGTTGAGTTGGGCGGAAGCCTTGGCAGAGCGCCCTGCGGCCTTGTGCCAGAGCGGAATACGTATTCTGGCGGGTGTCAGGTCAAGATTCAGGCCTACGGTGGCCTGTTTATTTTCCAGCTTGGCGTAGTCTACTGCCAGCGTGGCGCTCCCATCGAAATGATCCCCCGCAGCAAAGCCTGCGCTGGCGGCAGAAGCAGGGGTGATGTGCGCCAAAACGTGGGCTTTTTCTGAAATCTCTGTTGGTTTGAGAGACCTGAAATCCATGAAATAGGAGACATCTGCCGGTAGCCCACCCAGCGCAGCATGGCCGCTGAGATCCATTTTTTCAGTGGTAGCATTAATCTTGAAGCTACCATTGGTAATGGCGCGGCCCATGACAACATTGCCAAGATGTGTTTGCGTAACAGTGGCGTGCGCATCCACGCTCATCTGGTCTGTGGTGACAGTGCTCTCCAAGGGGAGGCTAAGTGTAAAGGCGGCAGTTGCTTTGCCGGAAGGTGCGGTAAAGCTAAGCGGGTGGCGTGAAAGCAGATGCAGCCGAGGCTCGGCCAGAAGTGCCAGAATATCCCGTAAATTCCCATGCAGCTCGGTCGCAATGGTGGCGGTCTGGTCTTTTTTGGTCAGGCCAAAGATTGTCATGCTTCCGGCCCCGGCATCTACACGGCCAACGCCGGTTGCGCCTACATTCTTGTCAGCCAGATTGACCAGTTGGTAGCCATGATCAAACGTGATTTTCAGCGTATCGAGATCAGAGACAGACAGGTGGGCGTCCATGCCTAGCAGCGGAGAAATGGGGCGGAGCCAGTGAACAGTGAGGCCGGAGGCATCTACTCCGCCAGTAGCTCCTGTAACATCCAGCCCTTTCCAGCCCTGCGGGCTATGCAGGGCTAGGGTAACATGCAAGTCCCGCGCCTGCCCGGTGGTGATGTTTTTCATCACCCACTCACGGCCACCTTTGGCCATTTTTGTTGGCCAGAACTGGGCTATATTATCAAAGTCAACATGCGGGATATCAACATCCACCTGTCCGGCCAATGCCTGCGGGCTAAATAGATCTGACGCATTAAGCGTGCCGCGCGCCTGAATGCTGACCCCTTTTTCGGGTGCGTCTGGTTTGTCGGGATCCAGGAGGTCTAGCGTTAGACCCTTAACGGCCAGAACGGCAGGTACGTGGGTGCCTGACTGATGGTTCAGGTCAACATGCACAGCTGCATGGCCGTGTTTCAGCAGAAAACGAGAATGAGCAGCTTCTAGCGGGCCCGCGCCAATATCTGCGGTCAGGTCAAGTGCTGTTGGCAAAAGCCACGTACTGTCGGGGGCAGAGGCAAAAACAGCATCAGCCGTCAGAGCTACAGTGTTCTTTATGGTGGCGAGCGCCGGGGCCAGAACAGCAAATTGCGCAGGCTGGGCGGGCGCAAGGGCAATATGCCACTGCAGGGTTTTGTCTGGCATACGGGTGCCGGTCGCTGTCAGGTTCAGCTTTGCACCGGACTTTGCACCGGTTAGTGTCAGGCTGCCTGTGCCGGTTACACCGTATTTTCCATCAGTTTGGGTGACGGTTACGTCCCCTTCAACTGGCGCAGCAGTCCAGTGGGTACCCGTCAGCTGATCATCCATCGTGATGGTGGCATTGTGGAGGCTCAGCCGCGTAATATCCAGAAAATCAGGTATTGCGGATGTTTTGCCTGTCTTATCCTGTGTTGGGTTCTGGTCAGGTTTCAGAGCCGCAAGTGTTACACTGCCATCTTTCCCTCTGCGCAGTGCAAGGTGCACTCCGCTCACATCAAGCATACGCAGGCCGATGGCACCGCGCGCCAGGGCCAGCGGGTCCAGTGTTGCGTCTGCGTGCTCAATGATATCCGGGGCAGAGTGATCCGCTTTTATCATCTGCACATTCCGGAGGGAGAGCACTAATGGTGCGCCCAAACCGTCATGCAGGCCGTTCCAGCGGATTTGGGCGTGCTTCAGTGTCAGCGTTGCTGCTGGCGGGTGGCCGTGAGCGCCCTCCTGCACGGTCAAGGGCAGGAAAGGGCGGACGACAGGCGTAATGTTTACTGGCCCGAATGTCATCCGCACCAGCAATGCACCTCCGGTAGCAAGCGGGACGCCTACGCTACACGCTACAACAATCAGGCCAATGCGAAGCAGCTTTTTGTGCAAAGGGCGCGGGAGGTCTTGACCTGTTGAAGTCAACGCAGCAACCCTTTGTTCTTCACCAGAATGGTCAGACTATGCAGCCCGTCACACAGCCCCTGTTTAAAGATATCCGCCAGACCAGAAGTGCTCGTACCCAGCGTATCTGGCCGGATGCGGCATGGCCAGCCGCGGCCAATGCGCGCTCGGCATCCCTTTTCAGGGACGACATGCAACAGGCCTTGCACGCGCAGGGGCGGGAGGTCGTTCTGGCTATGGCAGGTACGGATGCCCTGCTGGACTGCCTGGGTGGCAACAGCCCATATTTGTCTGATCTTGCGTTGCAGGATGCGGTTTTCTTCGCGGCGTTGCTGGAAAAAGGCCCGAGCGTCTGTGCTGCGGAAGTGTTTGCCACACTGACCGCGTGCGACATCACCATAAGTTATGACCACGTGGCGCAAACCCTGCGTATCGCCAAAAAACGGGTGGCACTGTTGTGTGCTGTGGCTGATCTTGGCGGATTCTGGCCGCTGGAGGATGTTACGCAAACCCTGAGCCGTCTGGCGGATGTTACGCTGGAAGTTGCTCTCAGGCATTTGATGTGGGCCGCTCATCAGTCCGGTCAGATACAGGTGAAAGACCCCAAACGTCCAACATATGGATGTGGTTTTTTTGTGCTGGCAATGGGGAAGCTGGGGGCACGGGAACTGAATTTCTCCTCAGATATAGACCTGATGGTGCTCTATGACCCCTCCGGGCACAAGCAGCCGGATGCGATGCGGCGTGTGTTCATTCGTATGACTAGCGATCTTGTTCGCCTCATGGAAGCACGAGATGCGGATGGTTACGTTTTTCGCACCGATTTACGCCTCCGGCCGGACCCGGCATCAACCCCGCCAGCGGTTTCTGTTCAGGCTGCAATCGTTTACTATGAGAGCCTCGGCCAGACATGGGAACGGGCCGCTATGATCAAGGCGCGCCCTGTTGCAGGGGATCTGGCTCTGGGACGTAGCTTTCTGGCCGCTATTCGGCCGTTCGTGTGGCGCAGGCACCTCGATTTTGCGCTGATTGATGACATCCACACCATGAAGGCGCGGATAGACCACTACCGCAATACCGGGCGCACCGGGCTGGCAACTTTATCTGAAAGCGTTGTGGCAGACCCTCAAGCCAGTATGGCGTGGTTGCTGGGGCATAACCTCAAATTAGGGCAGGGCGGTATTCGGGAAATCGAGTTTATTGCCCAAGCCATGCAGCTTGTATGGGGTGGACGAGACCCGGACCTGCGCGAGAAAACGACATTTGGTGCTCTAAAAAAGCTGGTGCGGCTGGCTTACCTACCGCGAGAGGAGGCTGAGGTTCTGGCCCGTACCTACCGGCTGTTGCGGGATGCTGAGCACCGGCTGCAAATGCGTTCGGACCAACAAACCCACTCCCTGCCAGAGCAGGCTGAAGCGTTTGACGCGTTTGGTGTTTTCATGGGCTTTGCAGATGGGGCGGCTCTGGCGCTTGATCTCCTCCCGCGCATGCGGGAAGCCAGACGTATTTTTGAACGACATTTTGTAACCCAACCTCATCCGGCAGATGAGCAGGACCAAGCACTTCTTGCCGTTGCGCCAGATAATGAAAATTCGCCCGTAATTCTTCAAAAACTCGGTTTCCCACAACATCAGGCAGCAGATGCTGCACAGGTTTTGGCCCGGTGGCAGGGTAACAGTTTGCGGGCTCTGCGCTCGGAGCGAGCCCATGCGTTGTTACGCACCCTGCTTCCGGCGCTGCTGGCCAGCTTCACGGCACGGAGCAACCCGCTTGCATGCCTGCGGCGGTTTGATGCCTTGCTCACACGCCAACATGCCGGGGTGCAGCTTCTGTCCTTGTTCGAGCGGAACCCGGCCTTGATTGATCGGATTACAGCACTTTTTGATGCCTCTGCCTTTCTGGCAGATCATCTGGCCGACACGCCGTCAGCACTGGAAGGACTTCTGGAGCCGGAACCTGAGGAAGGGCGCAACGTGCAGGCGCGCCTGCGCCAGTTGGCGCAGGAAGTAGAAGATACGGAAATGCTGGTGACAGCGCTCCGCCCCCTCCTGCGTGGGGAAGAGTTTCGTCTCTCTGTTGCTGTGTTGGAAGCGCGTATGAGTGAGGATGAGGCCGAGCGGGCCCGGACCGCCCTTGCTGATACCATAATGACGATTTTGAAACAGGCGGTCGAGAAAGATCATATTCGCCGGTATGGCCGCGTGCCCGGCGGAAGCATGGCGGTGATTGCCTTGGGCAAGGTTGGCTCACGGGAGATGATGCCGGGGTCGGACCTTGATCTGCTACTGGTGTTTGACCATCCGGAAGACCAGTTGGTCAGTCAGGTGGGTAAAGCCGTCCGGCGGGTTACGGCCGAGGGGCTGCCTCTTGCGGCCCCCCGTAGTGTGGCGGTTAGTCAGTATTATACGCGTCTTGCTCATGCTTTTATTGCAGCGCTTACGGCACCGGGCCCGGAAGGCCCCCTGTATGCCGTGGATATGCGGTTGCGTCCTTCTGGTGCTGCGGGTCCTGTTGCCGTACCGCGCCGTGGGCTTATGCAATATCATCGGGACGCCGCATGGACATGGGAGCGCATGGCCTTGACCCGCGCACGTATCATCACGGCCCCGGTAGCGTTGCGTAAAGCTTTTTCTGAGGACATTGCCGCCATTCTGGAAGGCCGTACGCGTGTGCCAAGCGCAGAGACTGCAACCATTTTGGCCGATGCGTGTGCCATGCGGGCACGGCTTGCCCGTGACCTGCCTGCTACCGGCCCGTGGGATGTAAAGCGGCGTGCTGGTGGGCTGATGGAAGTGGAATTTATCGCCCAAACTCTGCAACTCGTTGGGGCTGACAAAGCAGTGCGAGACACCTGTACACGGCGGGCGCTGGTCAAGCTGGGAAAGGCGGGACTGATAGAAGCAGCCGATCTCAGATTGCTGTTACAAGCGGATAGTGCATGGCGGCGCTTGCAGGGGGTATTGCGGCTGTTATGTGGGCCTGTGCCACCACTTGATCTGGAAAAGGAACTCGCTCCGCCATCCCGCGCTGTTGTTCTGCGGGCCATGCGGGTTGAAACCCTGCCGGATCTGGTAAGCCAGTCCAGTGCCATGGCCCGTGCGGTGCGTCATTGCTTCAATAGGCTTATTGGCCCCGTTGCGGAGGGAGATGCCTTTGCCGAAGTGATGGTAGAGGGCGGCTGAAAAACGCGGTGAGCTTATTTTTTACACTACGCTAGAAGAGGGAAACGAAGCAGCATGTCTCAGGATCATCTTTTACAGGAGGGGGCAGTCGCTCCGGAATTTTCTATGCCCGCCAGCAGGAACCGGCGTGTCAGTTCACAGGAACTGAAAGGCAAACCGTTTGTGCTGTATTTTTACCCGAAGGCCGATACGCCCGGTTGTACCAAAGAGGCCTGCGGCTTTAACGAAACCTTGCGTGAGTTTGAAGGGGCCGGGCTGACGATTATTGGTGTTTCCCGCGACCCTGTCAGCAAATTGGATAAATTTGCAGAGAAATATGACCTGACATTTCCTCTGGCCTCTGATGAGGAAGGGAGTGTAACGGAAGCCTATGGCGTCTGGGTGGAAAAGTCCCTTTATGGCAAAACCTATATGGGTATTGATCGGACGACTTTTCTTGTGGGAGCCGATGGCAAAATTGCTCGTATCTGGCGCAAGGTGAAAGTGCCGGGTCATGTTGACGCCGTGCTAGAAGCTGCCAAGAGCCTCTAGACGCATAAACGAAAACAGGGCGCTTGAGCGCCCTGTTCCGGATTTAGAGATCGACGTTCAGTTTCGTGTCTCAGTAGCCGCCATAATAGTAGCTGCCCGGAGCGTAATAGCCCGGAGCCGGTGCAACGGGGACGACCGGCACGGCTGGCACCGCATAGACTGGTGGCGGAGGGGGAGGCGGAGGCCCATACGCCATGGGTGGTGGAACGGAAGGTCCGCTCATTGCGGCCCCTGCCAAAGCACCAATTGCCAGCCCCCCGATCAAGGCGCCTGCAATTGCCCCGCCATGCCCACCGCCGTGACGATAGCCATAACCACCACGTGGGCCCCAGCCACCTGCATAACGTGGCGGTGGTGGGCCGCCCCAATGGCGGCCACCGCCTCCCCAACCATAAGGGCCGCCGGGGTGCGCCTGAGCTGCCGGAACAGTTGCCAGCATTGTGCCTGCAATGAGCGGCAGAGCGAGAAGAGTTTTTGTCAAACGGCGCATGAAATGCCTCCTTCAAACAGGAAGCGGAGAGCAGGCCCTCCGTTTCTAATTCTTTAATAAGGCGCGAGTCATGGCAATTTAAAGGCCGGTTAAGGGCCTATTTTAGGCCCTTGCAGGAACTGGTTATTTGCCGGCTTTAGGCGGTGTGGTCAGTCGTCTCATTCAGTGTTGTGGTCTTTCTGAGTGTCAAAACCGTCAGCAGGGTTACGGCTGCACAGGCTGATACATAGTAGGAAAACCAGCCTTCATGCCCGGCCTGCTTGCACCAGAGAGCAATATATTCGGTGGTGCCGCCAAAGACGGAGACGGTTACCGCGTAGGGAAAGCCCACACCCAAAGCCCGGACCTGAGTAGGGAAAAGTTCCGCCTTAACAATCGCGTTAATGGACGTGTAGCCAGACGCGATAAAGAGGGCGCAGGTAATCAGGCCGAATGCTGCCCACGGCGAGTGCACACCAGACAGAGCAGACAGAAGTGGAATTGTACCCAACGTGGCGCACACGCCAAAATAGATCAGCAAAGGTTTGCGGCCGATACGGTCTGAAAGCGCCCCGAACGCTGGCTGAATAAGTGCGAAGACAACGAGCGATGCTGAGGAGACAAGCGTTGCTGTATCTTTGGGAAAGCCCAAGGTGTTAGCGAGATATTTCTGCATGTAGATGGTGTAGGTATAAAACGCCACCGTGCCGCCAAGCGTCATGCCACAAACCGTCAGGACAGCACGTTTGTGCTGCACCAGCATGGCAAGGCCACCTTTTTCCTTTTTTTCCTGACTTTTTTCAAAGCGTTCGCTTTCGACCATCTGTCGGCGTAGCCAAAAGACCAGCACAGCGCCTGTAGCCCCCAAGAAGAAGGGAATGCGCCAGCCCCACGACTCAATCTGCTGCGGTGTGAGGAAAATATACTGCATAAGCAGCAGGATGATCATGGCCAATAGCTGGCCCATAACCAGTGTGACATAGAGAAAACCGGACCAGAAACCACGATTACTGGGGGTGGCCATTTCCGCAAGATAGGTAGCGGACGCGCCGTACTCGCCCCCAAGGCTCAGGCCCTGCACAAGGCGGGCCACCAAGAGCACAATTGGCGCTAACAGGCCGATCTGCTGGTAGCTGGGGCAGACCGCAATGGCCAGAGACCCAAGACACATGGCCGTGACAGATATGGTGAGCGCGGCGCGTCGGCCATAGCGGTCTGCGGCGGAGCCAAGGAGCCAGCCGCCAATAGGCCGCATAAAAAACCCAACGGCAAAAATTGCCGCAGCGTTCAGCAGTTCTGCCGTTTTGTCCCCTCGAGGAAAGAAGGAGTGGGCAAAATAAATGGTGAAGGAGGAATAAACGTACCAGTCGTAATATTCCAGTAAGTTGCCGGCTGAACCTGCCAGAATGCCGCGAACGCGCTGAGCCGTATTCATATGAGCATTATCCTGTTGTTAGCACGTTTCCTGAACGGGCAAGGGGCGTCTTCAAGGTGTGGTCAGAAGGAAGTGGCCGTTCCAAAACGGGTTAAGGAGCGGGCTTATGTTCAAGGGCTTTGTGCAGTTGCGCTGTATCCAGCGTCTTTTCCCAACGGGAAACAACAATTGCAGCCACCGCGTTCCCCATTAGGTTGGTCAGGGAGCGGCATTCAGACATAAAGCGGTCAATGCCCAGAATGAGCGCCATGCCTGCAACAGGCACATTAGGCACAACAGATAGAGTGGCTGCCAACGTGATAAAGCCAGCCCCGGTGACGCCAGCAGCCCCTTTGGAACTGACCATGGCGACCAACAGCAGAGCCACCTGCTCCCCAAGGCTCAGATGCACATCAGTTGCCTGAGCAATAAACAGGGCGGCCAGTGTCATGTAGATATTTGTGCCGTCCAGATTGAAGGAGTAGCCCATAGGCACAACCAGCCCGACCACCCCCTGCGGGCAGCCCGCGTTTTCCAGCTTGGCAATAAGCCCGGGCAGAGCGGATTCAGAAGAGCTGGTCCCCAGTACAATCAGCAATTCTTCTTTCAGGTACCGTGCCAGACGGAATATGCTGAACCCCATCATACGGGACACCACACCCAGCACCCCAAAGACAAACACAAAGGCAGTGAAATAGAAGGTCAGGATTAGTTCCAGCAGGTTGCCAATAGAGCTTACGCCAAAGCGCCCAACCGTGAAGGCCATGGCGCCAAACGCCCCGATAGGGGCCGCATACATGACCAGCCGCACAACCCCGAAAACAAGTTCGGTCAGTTGGCGGAACAGGGAGAGTACTTTTTCACCCTTAGGCCCCATTTGCGCCAGACTGACACCAAACAGGATGGCAACCAGCAAAACCTGTAGAATTTCCCCAGATGTAAAGGCCCCCGCTGTTGTGACGGGAATGATGCGCATCAGGAAATCTGTGAAGGAATGGGCATGCGCTTCTGTCACGAAGGAAGCAACAGAGCTTGAATTCAGTGATTTAGGGTCAATATGCAGCCCGGAACCCGGCCTCACCACGTTGGCAACAATCATGCCAATAACAAGCGCAAAAGTGGAGAAAAACAGGAAGTACCCCATGGCCTTGCCTGCAACGCGGCCTGTCTGTTTCAGGTCGGCCATGCCCGCAATGCCAGTGCACACCGTCAGGAAAATGACTGGCGCAATCACCATTTTAATCAGTTTGACAAACCCATCGCCCAATGGGCGGAGCGCACTGCCAAGGTTAGGAAAGAAATAGCCGACCAGAATCCCAATCAAAACAGCAGCGATAACCTGCAAGTAAAGTGCTTTATGGCGGGATGACGAGGAGGGTGAAGAGGCGGATAACGCTGAGGGATTGGGCAGATCCACGCTAGTATTTCCCTGTTCTGAATTGTTATTATTGTTTATCGTTTTCTGCTTCTGAAAAACCTATATCACCCAGAAACAGCGCATGTCATTGCATTATCGTGATGGATCAACACTTTAGGCGGTGGGTTGTTGCATAGAAGCCTCTCTGATCTTTGGGAGAACCCCTGTCAGAAAGGAGTAATGCATTTTCTATACTTGGTGTTGCGCTTAGTGCCTCTGTTCTCGATGGTGTGATCGGAATGCAGGCTTTGTGATCGGTTTTGGGATTATAAATCTGACAGGTTTCCCACACCGCTATCCTCCACTAGTCTGAAATGAATTTTACTGGCGCACCCCGCAAGAAAGCAGCATCAGGGTATTATGACTGAACACACACACCATGACGATCAGCAGGACCAGTCAGACAAGCAGGCCGGGCGTATTGCCCGTGGATCTGTTCTTCTGATTGAAGATGACAGCACGATTGCTGAGGAAATTGTGGCCGAACTTACCGGCCATGGTCTTGACGTTCTGCACCGTGCCACAGGGGATTCCGGCTTGGCTGCGGCCCTTGCTGGCGGAGCCGATGTGTTGGTGGTTGACCGCCTGTTGCCTGGCCTGGACGGGCTGAGCGTTATTGAGACACTGCGCCAGCGCGGTATTCGGACGCCAGTTCTGGTGCTGTCCGCTCTTTCCGCCGTTGATGACCGGGTAACAGGCCTGAAGGCGGGCGGGGATGATTACCTGACCAAACCCTTTGCCATGGAAGAACTTCTGGCCCGTGTGGAAGCATTGCTGCGCCGCCCGGACGATACGCGGAGCACAAAGCTGTGCGTGGGCCCTCTGGAGATGGACCTGATCGAGCGTCGGGTCTGGCGGGGAGGGCGTGAAATTGACCTGCTGCCGCGAGAGTTTCGTTTGCTGGAGTACCTTATGCGGCGCCCTGATCAGGTGCTGACACGCTCCATGCTGCTGGAGGATGTGTGGCAGTACCGCTTTATTCCCAGAACAAATCTGGTTGATGTGCATATAGGCAAGCTGCGCCGCAAGGTTGATAGCCCCGGTGAGGAGCCTTTGATCAAGAGCATTCGCGGTACCGGATTCCTGTTACGTGTGGCTGACTGAACTTTGCCGCACTGCGGCGTTTCGCCTCACGCTCATGGCGGTTGCCGCCATGGCCGGTGTGATGGTGATGCAGTTTGGTCTGGTTTACACACAGATGGAAGCAGTTGAATCTCACCGTTCAACTGCCCTCTTGCGGGGTGAGGCCGAACTTCTGGCGCAAATGACGCCAGAGCATCTTGAATATGTGGTTCGTAAACGCGCAACCGATGATATGCGGTTGGTTATCAGTAGTGCCGGGTTGTTTGATGCCAGTCACGCTTTGATCGCCGGTGACCTGCGGGCTTGGCCTCACGGCCTTAAGGCGGACGGCAAGCCGCATAATATTGAAATTTATCCGGAAGAAGGCGCACCCTATCCGCTGCGGCTTCTGGCTGAAACCATGCCGGACGGCACTATTCTGGTGCTGGGAAGAAGTTTCCATCTTCTGGCAGAGCAAAAACTTATGCTCCGCCACGCAACGGTTTTGGCCGCCATTCCCACGTTGCTGTTCGCTCTATTGCTCGGCATGGTCCTCAGCCATCGTGCTCTGTCCCGTGTTAAGGATATGCATGAAGCCATAGACCTGATCATGGCGGGGGATATTCACGAGCGTCTGCCCGCCGGGAAAGAGCGTGACGACCTTGAACGGCTGGCGGGAAGCGTTAATCGCATGCTCGACCGGCTGGAAAATCTGATGGATGGTATGCGCGAGGTTGGTAACGACATAGCGCATGACCTTCGTACACCGCTTTCCCGTGTGCGCGCCAAGCTTGAGCGTGCCCTGTCCACAGGCAGTACGGGAGAGGTGCTGGAAGATGCGGTATCACGTGCGGTAGATGACCTTGACCAATGTCTTGGCATTATCACGGCCTTATTGCGTATTGCCGAAATTGAGAGCAGCCGCAGGCGCGCGGGCTTCGGCGTAGTCAATTTGGCTGAACTGGTTGCCGATGTGGTGGATCTGTACGAGCCAATTGCCGAGACGGAAGGCATTGCCTTGCTGACTAGGGTCAGTTCGGTTCCGGTCTGTATAGACGGGGACCGTCATTTGCTGGTCGAACTGCTAGCCAATCTGGTGGATAATGCCATCAAGTTTACACCGGATGGAGGCACGGTGACTGTATCTGTTATCCGGCAGGGCACCACGCCGGAATTGATTGTGACAGACACCGGTATAGGAATTGCTGTGGAGGAGCGGCAGGCTGTGATGTCTCGTTTTTACCGCTCTGACAAAAGCCGACATGTACCGGGAAGCGGGTTGGGGCTGAGCCTTGTTCTGGCCATAGCGCACCTGCATGAGGCTACCGTGACGATTGAAGCCGGACCAGACGGGCAGGGCACGCTGTTTCGTATTACATTTTCATGACGAACGGCGGCTTTTAGTCTTATTAAAACCATTTTTATTGGCGCAAGCAGGGGATATCTGTATCTCAAAGAGTCATGACCGATTCATCTGGATGCAGCCTTTTGTGTGCGCTTACCGGGGGTAAACGCGCATGAATGAAATTGTCGTTACGGCGCTGAAAAAGCCCTACACGTTCGTCGTTCTCTCTATCCTCATTCTGGTGTTCGGCATCAGAGGGATTTTCAATACACCAACGGACGTGTTCCCCAGCATCAAGATTCCGGTCGTTGCTGTTGTGTGGACCTATACGGGCCTGATGCCTGAAGATATGTCCGGTCGCGTTGTTTATTATTATGAGCGCGCGTTGACCGCCACGGTCAACAATATCGAGCATATCGAAAGCCAGTCTTATTACGGCCGTGGTATTGTCAAAATCTTCTTCCAGCCGGGCACGGATACCGCCGTTGCACAGACGCAGATTACCTCTGTGTCGCAAACCGTCATCAAGCAGATGCCCACGGGGTCCACACCGCCGCTGGTCTTGACGTATAATGCCTCCTCCGTGCCGGTCATTACGTTGCAGGTGTCTTCCACCTCCATGACGGCATCCCAGATTTATGACATGTCCTCCAACCTCATCCGTCCGGCCCTTGTGTCGGTGGCTGGTGCGGCTATTCCCAACCCTTACGGGGGTCAGCCGGGTAACGTCATGGTGGATCTGGACCCCATAAAACTGCTGGCGCACAAGCTCTCTCCCGTTGATGTTTCCAAGGCCCTTAACAGCCAGAACATCGTGCTGCCCGCGGGTGACCAGAGAATTGGCACTTTTGACTGGATGGTCCAGACCAACGCCTCCCCCCGTGCGTTGGATGAGATGAACATGATCCCCATCAAACAGGTGGGGGGCGCTGTTGTCCGGTTGCAGGACGTCGCATGGGTGCATCAGGGTGGCCCGCCGCAGACCAACCTTGTGCTGGTTAAAGGCCAGCAGGGTGTTCTGATTGTTGTGATGAAGAGCGGCGATGCCTCTACCCTAGAGGTTGTGTCCGGGGTTAAGGCTCTGCTGCCAGGTATTATCAAGACCTTGCCGGAGGGCGTCAGCATCAAGGTGCTGAATGACGCCTCAACCTTTGTGAAGGAATCCGTGCAGGACGTGCTGCGCGAAATGCTGACAGCGGCCTGCCTGACCGGGCTTGTGGTTCTGCTCTTCCTTGGGTCATGGCGCTCCACGGTTATTATTGCCACATCCATCCCCTTGGCCATGCTGTGCTCCATTATCGGGCTGGGCTGGGCTGGGCAGACCATTAACGTCATGACGCTGGGTGGCCTTGCACTGGCGGTTGGTATTCTGGTGGATGACGCCACGGTGATGATCGAGAATATCGATGCTCACCTTGAGATGGATAAAGATCTGGAAACGGCCATCATTGATGCTGCCAACCAGATTGTTATTCCAACCTTTGTCTCAACACTCTGCATTTGTATCGTCTGGATGCCGCTGTTCCAGTTGACGGGCGTTGCAGGTTGGCTGTTCATGCCAATGGCAGAAGCTATCATTTTTGCCATGATGGCGTCTTTCATCCTGTCCCGTACGCTTGTGCCCACCATGGCTAAATATATGCTGGCAGCACAGGTGGCGGCGCATGCCCATGGCCCGCAGGAGCCAAAAACAGTTTTTGGCCGTTTCCAGAAAGGGTTTGAGCGCAGGTTTGAGCGGTTCCGTCATGCATATCATGACCTGCTCAAGCACCTGGTTTCCATTCGTGGTACGTTTGTGCCTGTGTTTGTTCTGTGTTCTCTCGGGTCTCTGGGGTTACTGTTCTTTGTTGGGCAGGACTTTTTCCCCGAGATCAATTCGGACACTATGGCTATTCACATGCGTGCGCCGCTCGGCACCAAGTTGTCTGAATCGGGTAAAATATCCCAGTTGGTGAATGCTGAAATTGAGCGCACGTTGGCCGGGCAGGTTGAGAGCATAGTTGATAACTGTGGCCTGCCGTTCAGCCCGCTTAATCAGGCCTTCATTCCTACACCAACAGTAGGAACGCAGGACTGCGATATCACAGTCTCCCTCAAGGAAGCTGACTCTCCTGTTGCGGAGTACCGCAAAAAACTGCGGCACAACCTGAACGAGATGTTCCCGGGTACGCAAATCTCCTTCCTGCCCGGAGATCTGACCGCTAAAATTCTGAACTTTGGCCTGCCTGCGCCGATAGATGTGCAGATTGTCGGCCGCAACCTGTCTGACAACTTCAAGTTTGCAAACCGACTGGCCGACAGGCTGCGCCATGTGACTGGCCTGACCGATGTGTCGGTACAGCAGCCCATGACAACACCCACCCTGCGCGTGAACGCCCAGAGAACCTACGCTTTGGGAACGGGTATTACGGAATCAGATGTTGCCAACAACGCACTGGTTTCACTCTCCGGCAGTTCTCAGGTTGGGCAGGTTTATTGGCTGGATACCAAGACCGGGGTCTCCCATCTGATTGATATTCAGACGCCTGCCACCTTCCTGCAAACCATGAACGATCTGGAACTAACCCCAATTGATAAAGGGGACGGCAACCCGAACGGGCAAAATCCACAGATCCTTGGTGGCTTAAGTAGCATCGAACAGGTGGGCACACCTGGTGAGATCGCACATTATAATATCATGCCGGTGTTTGATATTTACGCCACGAATGAGGGGATTGATCTGGGTACGGTCTCGCGGGAAGTCAGCCGGATTGTGGATGAAATACGGCCAGACCTGCCAAAGGGGTCAACGCTGGAAGTGCGCGGTCAGGCAGTCACCATGAACAGTGCTTACGCGCAGTTGCTGGGTGGCTTGGCTATGTCGGTTCTGCTGGTTTACCTGCTGATTGTCGTTAATTTTCAATCTTGGCTCGACCCTTTCATTATCATCACGGCGCTCCCAGGTGCTTTGGCTGGCATTGCCTGGAGCCTGTTCCTGACAGGCACTACGCTGTCTGTTCCGGCTCTCACCGGCGCCATCATGTGCATGGGTACGGCAACAGCCAACGCCATTCTTGTGGTGTCCTTTGCAAGGGAGCGGCTGGACGAGCATGGTGATGCCATTGCAGCGGCCCTTGAGGCAGGCTTTGAGCGTATCCGACCCGTGCTGATGACAGCGTCCGCCATGATTATTGGCATGTTGCCAATGTCCTTAAGTAACTCGCAGAACGCACCGCTTGGCAAAGCGGTTATGGGTGGCCTGATGGTCGCAACAGTAGCAACCCTGCTGTTTGTGCCCTGCGTGTTCGCCATGCTGCATAACCGCAAAAAACCAGAGACGATGCAAAAGGGAGAAAGCGCATGAGCGCGCAGAATTACGGCAGTCATGACCAGAACGGCCTCCATGACAGCCAGACTCCGCCGCCTTCTCCGCCACGGCGTAAGCTTGCGCTCGTTCTTGTGGGGGGTGCTGCTGTGGTTCTGGCGGTTGCCGGTATTGTGTCGCGCCATTCGCACTACATGAATCTGGCACAGGAAATGGCAATTGAGTCCATTCCCGCGGTGCAGGTCATTGCGCCACAACCCGGCCCCAATGAGCGTCGTCTCTCTCTGCCAGCCAATATCGCTGCATGGTATCAGGCACCCATTTACGCGCAGGTCTCTGGCTACGTGAAAATGTGGTACAAGGACTTCGGTGCCGTTGTGAAAGCGGGCGATGTTCTGGCTGAAATTGATACGCCGGGACTGGATGCCCAGTACGCAGCCGCAAAAGCCAACCTGAATGTGGCGCAGGCGCGGTACAAGCTGGCTCAAATTACCGCCAAACGCTGGAAGGCTCTTCAGGGCACTCAGGCTGTTTCGCAGCAGGAAGTGGACGTGCAGGCTGCCAATGCGGAAGCCCAGAAAGCGCAAGTTGAAGCGGCGGAACACGATGTTGAGCGTTATGCAGCCCTTGAAGGCTTCAAGCGGATTGTCGCACCGTTTGATGGCGTCGTGACATCTCGTTTTGCGGATGTGGGGGACTACGTGAACGCTGGCCGTGGAGATGTTGATTCTCACGGCAATGCCACTGAACTGTTCAGCGTTGCCGATGTTCATGCCATGCGCGTGTTCGTAGCTGTACCGCAGGACTACGCGGATATTATTTCCCCACGGCTTGAGGCCGATCTGGAAGTGCCGCAATATCCGGGGCGTAAGTTTAAGGCCAGATTTCTAGCCACAGCTACAGCGTTCAATGCTTCGACCCGCACCGTAACAACGGAGCTTACGCTGGATAATAAATCTGGCGAGCTATGGCCCAACTCCTACGCGACCGCTCGTTTTCGCGCCCCCGGTGACACAAATATGTTGATCCTGCCGGAAGGTGCTTTGATTTTCCGCGCAGAAGGTACGCAGGTTGCGTTGGTGGATGAGACGGACCACGTGCATCTGGTGAATGTGACTGTTGGCACCAACTTGGGCACCACACTGCAAATTCTCAGCGGGGTGAAGAAAACAGACCGTATTATCAATAACCCATCAGCAGGTTTGTTGGATGGTCAGAAGGTGCGGGTGGTTAAAGGAACGCCCGGCTACAACATGCCCCCTAAAAAACCAGCGCCAGCTAATAAGGCAGAAGGTAACTCTGCGTCACAGGATAACACGCGCGCTATGCCTGAAGACAATACGCCTGCGGCTGAGGCCGGAGGTCGTCCATGACGCATGGCATGATGGCGCGTAAAACCTACCGATACAGTGTGTTGGTAGGGCTGTCTTTCGCAACCATGCTCTCTGGCTGTGATATGGCCCCTAAGTACCAGCCCGTGCCGCTCAAGGTGCCGGAAAGCTGGGGGAATACAGGGGTACTCAAGCAGGCAAGCCCGGCTGATGATGTCATCCGCTCTGACTGGTGGACTATGCTGGGGGACCCTCTGCTTAACCAGTTGGAAGAGCAGGCTATGCGCCTGAACCCAGACCTGCAGGCGCAGGCAGAGGCATTCATGCAGTCCCGTGAAGTGGCAATGGAAGCCAAGTCTCACCTGTACCCGCAGCTTAATGGGGCCGCATCGGGGGATAAGAACAAAGGCTCCCGGCACAGGCTTTGGCGTGGGGGAGGGTCTCAGGGGCCGGTTTATATGTCCTCTGAGCAGTATTCAGCCACAGCCTCTTGGGAGCCTGATTTTTGGTCTGCCATCCGTAACCGGGTTCGTATGACCAAGCAGCGCTCGCAAGAAGCGGCAGCAGAGTATGCCTTGGGGCGTCTGAGCTTGCAGGCTGAGCTTGCGAGTGACTACGTTTTGCTGCGCGGCTTTGATGCACAGAGTGCTGTGTATCGTGATTCTATTCGGTATTATCAAACGGCAGTGCAGGTCACTAAAATGCGTCTGGCGGGGGCTATTGCGCCCGGTATGGACGTATCGCGTGCCGAAGCTCAGCTCTATGCCACTCAGGCGCAAGAGACGGAAATCCAGACCCAGCGCGAGGTTGTGGAGCACGCCATTGCTGTGTTGGTTAATCAGGCGCCGTCATCGTTTCATATTGCGCCAACAACACGTTTGAATTTTGCAGCAACTATGCCGCCCGTTGCATTGCCCGCAACCTTGCTGGAGCGGCGGCCCGATATTGCGGCAGCAGAGCGCCGCATGGCGCAGGCAAACCGTGCAATCGGGGTTTCACGTGCGGCTTTCTATCCTCATGTCACCTTTAACGCCATGACGGGGTTTATGGATAACGGGTTTGACCTCGCGTCTCTCTCCAATTCCATGTACCAGTTTGGCGTTCAGGCGCTCATGCCGTTGTTTCAGGGGGGGCTGAGGCGTGCTGAATTGCAGCGCAACTGGTCTCAATACCGGCAGGAAGAAGACCTCTACCGTTCTACAGTGCTGAGCGCCTTTCAGGAGGTGCAGGATAACCTCACCCGTACAACTCGGCTGAAAACGGAAGAAGCGCAGCAGAGCAACGCCGTGGATGCCGCAGTGCGAACGCAAACCATGACTATGGCGCTCTACACAGGCGGCCTGACAAATTATCTGGATGTGGTTGTCGCGCAGGTAGCAGCACTGCAGGCGCGCATTGCGCTGGTGCAGGTGCAAACCCGTGCCATAGATGCCCGAGTGCAGCTTGTAAGGGCGCTGGGTGGCGGCTGGTCGCGGGCTGATCTGCCTAAGGCGGACCAGATCATGCCGTTTAGCCCTCTTCAGTATGGCAATCTGCGCCATGCTGGACCCGTTGCAGGTGTGACAACTCAAACAGATCCTGCTTCAGCAGACCTCGTGAGAGAGGAAAAAACGTCGCAACCCCTTGACACCCGCAGTCAGCGCCGCTAAGCGCGGCACTCCAATCGAACGCGGGAGGTCTGACTCGCACCATGCTTCGTGTGGTGCAGGGTGGGCCGTAAACCGCGGTTCGGGTTCATTATGAGGAGTCCCGGATATGGCCAAAAAAGTTGTTGGCTACATCAAGCTTCAGATTCCTGCTGGTAAGGCTAATCCTTCGCCTCCAGTTGGTCCTGCGCTCGGTCAGCGCGGTCTGAACATTATGCAGTTCTGTAAAGAATTTAACGCCAAGACCCAGGGTCTTGAGCCAGGTATGCCGATTCCGGTCGTCATCACCGCTTATGCAGACCGTACGTTCAGCTTCATCACCAAAACCCCGCCGAACACGTACTTCCTGCTTAAAGCTGCCAAAATTTCCAAAGGCAGCCAGACGGTTGGTAAAAGTGCCGCTGTGGGTAAAGTGACCATGGATCAGCTGCGCGAAATCGCAGCAGAGAAATCCAAAGACATGAACGCCAACGATATCGATGGTGCAGTTCGGATGCTGGTTGGCTCCGCACGCTCCATGGGTCTGACGGTGGAGGGCTGAGAGCATGGCTACTAAAAAGCGTCTCGCCGCTGCACAGGCGAAAGTAAATAGCGCGCAGGCTTATGGTCTGGACGAAGCGATTGCTCTGGTAAAGGGTAACGCAACGGCAAAGTTTGACGAAACGATCGAAATCTCCCTGAATCTGGGTATCGATCCGCGTCATGCTGACCAGATGGTCCGCGGTTTTGTGTCTCTGCCAAACGGCACGGGTAAAACCCTGCGCGTTGGTGTGTTTGCTCGTGGCGCTAAAGCTGAAGAAGCTCAGGCCGCTGGTGCAGACGTTGTGGGCGCAGAAGACCTGATGGAAAAAGTGCAGGCTGGCGAAATCAATTTCGACCGCTGCATTGCAACCCCGGACATGATGGCTCTGGTTGGTCGTCTGGGTAAAATCCTCGGTCCGCGTGGTCTGATGCCAAACCCCAAGCTGGGCACCGTGACAATGGACGTTAAAGGCGCTATTGAAGCTGCCAAGTCCGGTCAGGTTGAATACCGTGCTGAAAAAGCTGGTATTGTTCACGCTGGCGTTGGTAAAGCATCTTTCGATGCTGCTAAACTGGCTGAAAACGTACGTGCATTTGTTGATGCCGTGCAGAAAGCTCGTCCGACCGGTGCAAAAGGCACCTACATGAAGAAGGCTGGTCTGTCTTCTACCATGGGTCCGGGCGTTCAGCTGGATCTCTCAGCTTTCGCAGGCTGAGACTGAATGTTGCTGTGCCAGGGTTTTGCTCTGGCACAGTATCATGAGGAAATCTGATTTCGGTCTGATTTTCTAAACCTGTCCGAGACCACACGCGGCACGGCCTTAATGAGCCTTCGGGGCTTGCGGGTGGTAAGATGGGGATGCTGGTTGTTCATCGTTTTTCGGTGGCTCCGGTTATTCCGTTTCAAGGACAGGCGAGCTGAGTTTCATGGCGTTCATGAAGCTCTAAGGGCAACCCGTTCTGACTGGCTTTTGTCAGGCAGAACAAGACGGAGACGGGATTTGAACCGTACGGAAAAGCGGGACTTCATTGCTTCCCTTGCCGCCGTGTTTGCCGAAACGTCCATGGTCGTTGTAACCCGTAATGACGGGCTGACAGTGGCTGATGTGACGGATCTGCGACGCAAAGTGCGTGCAGCGGGCGCAACGTATAAAGTCGCGAAAAACCGGCTGGCAACTCTCGCCCTGGATGGGACCCAGTTCGACGGCATCAAGCCGCTGCTTAAAGGCCCGACCGCGCTTGCGTGGGCGGAAGATCCTGTTGCAGTTGCAAAGGTGATTGTCGAGTTCGCCAAAACCAATGACAAGCTCGTGCTGCTTGGCGGTTCTCTTGGCTCTCAGGTGCTTAGCGCCGATGGTGTCAAGGCTCTTGCCGGACTGCCGTCTCTGGATACGCTGCGCGCGCAGCTCGTGGGTCTTATCTCCACGCCTGCTACGCGTATTGCCTGCGTTACCAAGGAACCGGCTGGCCAGCTTGCTCGGGTTTTTGGGGCCTATGCCAAAACGGGTGAGGCGGAAGCCGCCTAAAAACACGCTCTTACAAGAGAGTGTGATGTCTTTAAGGTGCAGCCTTTCTGTTGAGGGGTTGCGCTTTGCAAACCAGTGTTTACATTAGGAAGTCTAATCATGGCTGATCTGAACAAGCTCGTTGACGAACTGTCCGCTCTGACGGTTCTTGAAGCTGCTGAACTCTCCAAGCTGCTCGAAGAAAAATGGGGCGTTTCTGCTGCTGCTCCAGTTGCTGTTGCTGCTGGTCCGGCTGCTGCCGCTGCTGCTCCTGCAGAAGAAAAAACCGAATTTGACGTTGTTCTCACCAAAGCTGGTGACAAGAAAATCAACGTCATTAAGGAAATCCGTGGCATCACCGGTCTTGGCCTGAAAGAAGCTAAGGATCTGGTTGAAGGCGCACCGAAGACCGTTAAAGAAGGCGCTACGAAAGACGAAGCCGAAAAAATCAAGAAGCTTCTTGAAGACAACGGCGCAAGCGTCGAAATCAAATAAGTTCTCACCATATCCGCTGCGTCTGCGGTGGGATGATGAGAAAAAGGTTTTCGGGTGGAGGTATGTATGCCTCTGCCCGTTTGCCTGTTCCGGGTTCTTTATCCGGGGTGGGTATGATGCCAGGGCTTTCCTTGGTGTGTATTAAGGCCTAAATCAAAGGTCGGACCATCAGGCCTGCGGGTAAGCGGCAGGCCTGATGGTCCGAGTAGTTAAGGGCGGGGCAGGAGCGACGATGAACGCAATCACCAAATCGTTCACAGGACGGAAGCGAATTCGCAAGAGTTTCGGGCGGATCCCCGAAATCGCTCCGATGCCGAATCTGATTGATGTGCAACGTGCGTCTTATGAGACGTTTCTTCAGGCGAATGTATCTCCTGATGCACGTACACCAACAGGTTTGCAGGAGGTTTTCCGTTCTGTTTTCCCGATCAATGACTTTGCAGGTCGGGGGCGTCTTGAATTCGTAAGCTACGAATTCGAAGAGCCAAAATATGATGTTGAAGAATGCATCCAGCGTGGCCTGACATTTTCTGCGCCGCTGAAAGTGATTCTGCGCCTTATCGTGTGGGATGTGGACGAAGACACAGGGTCTCGCTCCATCCGCGATATCAAGGAGCAGCCGGTCTATATGGGCGACATGCCCCTGATGACCGAAAACGGTACGTTTATCATTAATGGAACCGAGCGTGTTATCGTTAGCCAGATGCACCGTTCACCTGGTGTATTTTTTGACCACGATAAAGGCAAAACGCACTCATCCGGCAAATACCTGTTTGCCGCACGCGTTATTCCCTACCGTGGGTCTTGGCTCGATTTCGAATTCGATGCGAAAGATCTGATCTACGTTCGTATCGACCGTAAGCGTAAGCTGCCTGTTACAACCCTGCTCTATGCGCTTGAAGGTGCTGCTTCTGAAGCCGCTCGTAAAGCCAAGCTGGCAGAGGGTGGTGATGTTGACCTGCTCGACATCAAAGGCATGGATGACAATGAAATTCTTGCCTATTTCTACGGCAAAGTCATTTTCACCAAAACAGCAAAAGGCTGGGCTCGCCCCTTTGATGCGGATGCATTCCGAGGTCTTAAGCTGCTTGCTCCTCTGGTTGATGCAGAAACAGGTGAAGTTGTTGCAGAGGCAGAAGCCAAGCTGACAGCGCGCGCCGTCCGTAAAATTGCCGAAAAAACCCGTGAAGTGCTTGTCGGTGATATCGATCTTCTGGGTCGTTTCATCGCGCATGATATCGTGAACTACGATACCGGTGAAATTTACGGCGAAGCTGGTGAGGAAATTACCGAAGCTCGCCTCGCTGCGTTGGAAGAAGCTGGTGTTACAGATCTTCCTCTGCTGGCGATTGATGCTGCCAATGGTCCATGGATCCGCAATACCCTGACTGTTGATAAGAACAGCTCTCGTGATGAGGCGCTGATCGACATCTATCGTGTCATGCGTCCAGGTGAGCCGCCAACGGCTGAAACCGCAGATGCCATGTTCCATGGTCTGTTCTTTGACGGCGACCGTTACGATCTGTCTTCCGTTGGTCGCGTCAAGATGAACATGCGTCTTGATATTGATGTGCCTGACACCCTGCGCGTGCTGCGTAAGGAAGACATCCTGCGCACCATCAAAGTCATGTGTGACCTGAAAGACGGTCGCGGCCAGATTGACGACATTGATAACCTGGGTAACCGTCGTGTTCGCTCCGTTGGCGAATTGATGGAAAACCAGTATCGCGTTGGTCTGCTCCGTATGGAACGCGCTATTCGTGAGCGCATGGGGTCCGTTGATATTGATACGGTCATGCCGCATGATCTTATTAATGCAAAACCGGCCGCTGCTGCTGTGCGTGAGTTCTTCGGTTCTTCCCAGCTCAGCCAGTTTATGGACCAGACCAACCCACTGTCTGAAGTCACGCATAAGCGTCGTCTTTCAGCGCTTGGTCCGGGTGGTCTGACCCGTGAGCGTGCAGGCTTTGAAGTGCGTGACGTTCACCCAACGCATTATGGTCGTATCTGCCCGATTGAAACGCCAGAAGGCCCGAACATCGGTCTGATCAACTCTCTGGCAACCTATGCCAAGGTGAATAAATATGGCTTCATTGAAACCCCGTATCGCCTTGTAAAAGACGGCGTTCTTCAGGATGGTTGGAAATATCTTTCCGCCATGGAAGAGGAAAAGCTGATCGTTGCACAGGCTGACGCCAAGCAAAGTGCTGATGGCGCTTTGACCGACGAACTGGTTTCAGTTCGCCGTGGTGGTGACTTCCGTCTGGTGCCACCAACCGAAGTGACAGCGTGTGACGTGTCGCCCAAGCAGCTGGTTTCTGTCGCAGCAGCGCTCATTCCGTTCCTTGAGAACGATGACGCGAACCGTGCACTGATGGGTTCCAACATGCAGCGTCAGGCTGTGCCGCTCGTGCGCTCTGATGCGCCGTTGGTCGGCACAGGTATGGAAGCTGCCGTTGCGCATGACTCTGGCGCTACCATCGTTGCAAAACGTGATGGTATTGTGGACCAGATTGACGGTGCCCGTATCGTTGTGCGTGCAACCGATTCAACAGGTGCTACTCAAGGCGTTGATATTTACCGTCTGCGTAAATATTCCCGCTCCAACCAGTCTACCTGCATCAACCAGCGTCCACTGGTGCATGTCGGTAATCAGGTTAAAGCTGGCGATATCATTGCTGACGGTCCGTCAACCGAATTGGGTGAATTGGCTCTGGGTCGTAACGTGCTGGTCGCGTTTATGCCTTGGAACGGTTACAACTTCGAAGACTCCATCCTGATTTCTGAGCGTATCGCTAAAGACGACGTGTTTACTTCGATTCATATCGAAGAATTCGAAGTCATGGCGCGTGATACCAAGCTGGGTCAGGAAGAAATTACGCGCGATATCCCGAATGTGGGTGAAGAAGCGCTGCGTAACCTCGACGAAGCTGGCATCGTTTACGTTGGTGCGGAAGTGAACCCCGGTGATATTCTCATCGGTAAGGTCACGCCAAAGGGTGAAAGCCCGATGACGCCCGAAGAAAAACTTCTGCGCGCCATCTTTGGTGAAAAAGCATCTGACGTACGTGATACATCTCTGCGTCTGCCGCCAGGCACAACGGGTACGATCGTTGACGTGCGCGTCTTCTCCCGTCGTGGCGTTGATAAAGACGAACGTGCAATGGCCATCGAACGGGCCGAAATTGAACGTCTGTCTAAAGACCGCGATGACGAACGTGCTATTCAGGAACGCTCTTTCTACAGCCGTCTGCGCGAAAAGCTGCTGGGTCAGGTTGCTGGCGCAGGTTTCAAAGGTATCCGTTCTGGCACAGAAATTACCGATGAAGTGCTGGATGAGCATCCTCGCGGTGCATGGCGCAATATCGTTGTAGCGTCTGACTCCGTTATGGCTGAGCTGGAAACACTGCGTCGCGAATTTGATGCTTCCGTGCAGAAAATTCAGGGCCGTTTTGAAAGCAAGGTTGAAAAACTCCAGCGCGGTGATGAACTGCCACCTGGCGTGATGAAGATGGTCAAGGTGTTTGTTGCCGTGAAGCGTAAGCTTCAGCCTGGTGACAAGATGGCTGGTCGTCACGGGAACAAGGGTGTGGTCTCCCGCGTCGTTCCGGTGGAAGACATGCCGTTCCTCGAAGACGGTACGTCTGTTGACATCGTGCTGAACCCTCTGGGTGTGCCATCACGTATGAACGTGGGGCAGATTCTGGAAACGCATCTTGGCTGGGCTTGTGCGAACCTTGGCCGTGGCATTGGTGATCTTGTTGATGATTACCAGCGCAATGGTGAAAAGCGGCAGGAATTGCTGGACCGTCTGAAAGACGTGTACGGCGATGAAATCTACGACGAAGCCATTGCCAACATGAGCAATGATGAGTTGGTAGAACTTGCCAATAATCTGCGCAAAGGTGTGCCCATAGCCACTCCAGTGTTCGACGGCGCTTCTATCCCTGAGATTGAAGCCATGCTTGAGAAAGCTGGTGTCAATAAATCTGGTCAGTCCCAGTTGATTGACGGGCGTACGGGTGAGCCGTTTGAACGTGTGACCACCGTTGGTTACATTTACATGCTCAAGCTGCATCACCTTGTTGACGACAAGATCCATGCTCGTTCCATTGGTCCATACTCTCTTGTTACGCAGCAGCCGCTGGGTGGTAAGGCACAGTTTGGTGGCCAGCGTTTTGGTGAGATGGAAGTGTGGGCTCTTGAAGCTTATGGTGCCGCTTACACACTGCAGGAAATGCTAACGGTTAAATCAGATGACGTTTCTGGTCGTACCAAGGTCTATGAAGCCATTGTGCGCGAGCATGATGACTTTGAAGCCGGCATTCCGGAAAGCTTTAACGTTCTGATCAAGGAACTGAAGTCTCTTGGTCTGAATGTTGAGTTGGAGCAGGGGGGCGAGTAAAGGTAGGCATGACAACACGCTCTAGCATCACTCTCCGTTTTTATTTTGAAGGGGCAGCCGGACTGACACGTCCGGCACCCCATTTCCCTTTGGGGGCTTCGGCACATGAATGAACTCATGAAAATTCTTGGCCAGACCGGCCAGGCGATGACCTTCGATCAGATCAAGATCCAGCTGGCATCACCAGAGCAGATCCGGTCTTGGTCATTCGGCGAAATCAAGAAGCCCGAGACGATCAACTACCGGACATTCAAGCCGGAGCGTGATGGTCTTTTCTGTGCCCGTATCTTTGGCCCGATCAAAGATTACGAGTGCCTTTGCGGCAAATACAAGCGGATGAAATTCCGTGGTATTGTGTGCGAAAAGTGCGGCGTGGAAGTTACACTGGCCAAAGTGCGCCGTGAGCGCATGGGTCATATTCAGCTTGCAAGCCCTGTTGCACACATCTGGTTCCTGAAATCTTTGCCAAGCCGTATCGGTCTCATGGTCGATATGACCTTGAAAGATCTGGAAAAGGTTCTCTATTTTGAGAACTATCTGGTGCTTGAACCCGGTACCTCTCCGCTTAAGCAGTATTCTCTCCTGACCGAGGAACAGTACCTCGATGCTATGGATGAATATAGCGAAGAAGGCGTTGAAGTCGGTATCGGCGCAGAAGCCATCAAGAAAGTTCTTGAGCGGATTGATTGCGATGCTGAAAAAGTAGAACTGCGTCAGGAACTGAAGGAAACCACTTCAGAAGCCAAACGCAAAAAGCTGGTCAAACGTCTCAAACTGGTTGAAGCGTTTGCAGAAAGCGGTTCTCGTCCGGAATGGATGATCCTTGACTACGTACCGGTTATTCCACCGGAACTGCGTCCGCTTGTACCGCTTGATGGTGGTCGTTTCGCAACGTCTGATCTGAACGATCTGTATCGTCGCGTTATCAACCGTAATAACCGTCTGAAGCGTCTGATGGAACTGCGTGCGCCCGATATCATCGTGCGTAACGAAAAGCGTATGCTTCAGGAAGCTGTTGACGCTCTGTTTGATAACGGTCGTCGCGGTCGTGCGATTACCGGTGCCAACAAGCGTCCGCTGAAGTCTCTGTCTGACATGCTGAAAGGCAAGCAGGGCCGTTTCCGTCAGAACCTTCTTGGTAAACGTGTTGACTACTCAGGCCGTTCGGTCATCGTGGTTGGCCCGGAAATGAAGCTGCATCAGTGCGGTCTTCCCAAGAAGATGGCTCTGGAACTGTTCAAGCCGTTCATTTATTCCAAGTTGGAAAAATACGGTCACGCCACAACCATTAAAGCTGCAAAGCGTATGGTTGAAAAAGAGCGTCCTGAAGTGTGGGATATCCTTGAAGAGGTTATCCGTGAGCACCCGGTTATGCTTAACCGTGCGCCTACGCTTCACCGTCTTGGTATTCAGGCGTTTGAGCCCATTCTGGTAGAAGGGAAGGCTATTCAGCTTCATCCGCTCGTCTGTACTGCGTTCAACGCAGACTTTGACGGTGACCAGATGGCGGTACACGTGCCCCTGAGTCTTGAAGCTCAGCTTGAAGCACGTGTCCTGATGATGTCTACGAACAACATTCTTAGCCCGGCAAACGGTAAGCCCATTATCGTGCCGTCTCAGGATATTGTTCTGGGTCTCTACTATCTCAGCCTTGAACTACCTGAGTTTGCGGCAACACCTGACCGTAATGAATACGACAACACGACAGGTGAGCTGATCAAAGCCGGGGCGCCTTCTTTCTCATCCATTGGGGAAGTTGAATATGCTCTGAATGCAGGTGCTTTAAAACTGCACGACAAAATCCGTGCACGTTTTGAAACCATCAAAGACGGCAAGAAAACCTACGAAACAATCGTCACGACACCTGGTCGCGTTCTGATTGCGCAGATCCTGCCACTTAGCGAAGCTATTCCGTTCTCTCTGATCAACAAGCAGTTGACCAAAAAAGCTGTATCTGACGTTATTGATACGGTTTATCGTCACTGTGGTCAGAAAGAAGCGGTTATCTTCTGTGACCGTCTGATGGCTCTTGGTTTCCGTCACGCAGCAAAAGCCGGTATTTCCTTCGGTAAAGATGATATGATCATCCCTGAAGAGAAAAAGATTTTTGTTGAGAAGACTGCTGCTGAAGTTAAGGAATTTGAACAGCAGTATCAGGATGGTCTGATCACCGCTGGCGAACGCTATAACAAAGTGGTTGACGCATGGTCACGTTGCACGGATGAAGTGCAGGCAGCCATGACCAAAGAAATTTCCCGTCAGGAAATTGGTAAGCCGATCAACTCTGTCTGGATGATGAGCCACTCCGGTGCGCGTGGGTCACCAGCACAGATGAAGCAGCTTGCTGGTATGCGCGGTCTGATGGCCAAACCATCTGGTGAGATTATCGAACAGCCGATTATCGCAAACTTTAAAGAAGGTTTGTCGGTTCTCGATTACTTTACGTCCACTCACGGTGCGCGTAAGGGGCTGGCCGATACTGCGCTTAAAACGGCTAACTCCGGTTACTTGACCCGTCGTCTGGTGGACGTTGCTCAGGACAGCATCATTATCGAAAATGATTGCGGTACCGAGCGCGGCCTGACTGTGCGTGCGGTGCTAGACGGTGGTGAAGTTGTGGCTTCCCTCTCCGAGCGTATTCTGGGACGTACAGCCGCAGCAGACATTGTTGACCCAGCATCGGGTGAAGTGATTGTCGCCCGTAATCAGCTCATTGAAGAAGCTGATGCAGAGCGTATTGAAAATGCCGGTATAGAATCTGCTTTCATTCGTTCTGTTCTGACCTGTGATAGCCGGATTGGCGTGTGCGGTCATTGCTATGGTCGTGACCTTGCGCGTGGTACGCCAGTCAATATCGGTGAAGCGGTTGGTGTTATTGCGGCTCAGTCAATTGGTGAGCCTGGCACACAGCTGACAATGCGTACCTTCCATATTGGTGGTGCGGCACAGCGTGGTGCTGAGCAGTCAGCAATTGAAGCCTCTCGTGATGGTCTGGTCGTTATCCGTAACCGTAACGTGGTGCATAACTCTCAGAACGTGCCGATCGTCATGGCGCGTAACTGTGAAATTCTGATCACGGATGAAAACGGTTCAGAAAAAGCACGTTACCGTGTGCCTTACGGTGCACGACTGCTGACAACGGAAGGCGAAGCTGTTTCACGCGGTCAGAAACTGGCTGAGTGGGACCCCTACACACTGCCTATCATTACCGAAAAGGCAGGTAAGGTTGAGTATCTTGATCTGATCGACTCCATTACGCTTGTTGAGCGTATGGACGAAGTGACGGGCCTTACTGCAAAAGTGGTGGTGGACTACAAGCAGGCAGGGAAGGGTGTAGATCTGCGTCCGCGCTTGCAGCTTAAAGGTCCGAACGGCGAAGTCATGAAACTGGATAACGGCAGCGATGCCCGTTACTTCCTGTCGCCTGAAACACTTCTTTCCGTTGAAAACGGTGCAGAAGTCCATGCAGGTGACGTATTGGCCCGCTTGCCACGTGAAGGCTCCAAGACCCGCGATATTACTGGTGGTCTGCCGCGTGTCGCCGAGCTTTTTGAAGCTCGTCGTCCGAAAGACCATGCGATTATTGCGGAGATGGAAGGTCGCGTTGAATTTGGGAAGGACTATAAGTCCAAGCGTCGTATCATCGTGAAAAATGATGAAAGCGGCCATGAGACTGAATATCTGATTCCCAAAGGCAAGCATGTGTCCGTTCAGGAAGGGGACTTTGTCGAAAAAGGCGATCCGCTGGTCGACGGTCCTCGTGTTCCGCACGACATTCTGAAGGTCATGGGTGTTGAGGCTCTGTCCGATTACCTTGTGAATGAAATTCAGGATGTTTATCGTCTGCAGGGCGTTAAGATTAACGATAAGCACATCGAGGTTATCGTGCGTCAAATGCTCCAGAAAGTTGAAATTCTGGAGCCAGGCGACACGACTTACCTGATTGGCGAAACAGTTGACCGGATTGAGTTTGATGTCGAGAATACCAAATGCATGAATGCTGGTGAGCGGCCTGCCGTAGCCATGCCCGTGCTGCAGGGTATTACCAAGGCATCACTGCAAACTCAGTCCTTCATCTCTGCCGCGTCCTTCCAGGAAACAACGCGCGTTCTCACCGAAGCTGCTACGGCAGGTAAGGTTGACCGCCTGAATGGCCTGAAAGAAAACGTGATTGTTGGCCGCCTCATCCCTGCGGGGACAGGAAGCGTCATGAACCGTCTGCGTGCCATTGCGGCATCTCAGGACCGTCAGCGCGTAGGACGCTCCTCTGCGGCTGAGTAAGCCTTAATAGAGGGCACTAGGCTCGGAATAGGGGGTCGGGGCTAACGCTCCGGCCCCTTTTTCTATTTTATAGAGGGTTATCGGCTGAAAACCTTAAGAATCGCGTCTCTCCGCTTGACTTCGCGTGGGCACAGGGTTAGGTAGCAGCCCTCAGCTCCGCTCCATTGCAGGGGCAGGGGTAAATCGTAATTCTTTGTAAAACATGCGGTTGGCTTCCGGCAGGAAGCAACGCCGGATGTCAACATAGCCCCATATGAGCGTTTTGCTCGATGGGATTTTCAAATGACAGTCGGCAGTCGATGAAAAGACTAGCCGACCGAACTGTGTAAGGATCGGGAAAGGCGCATGCCGACCATCAACCAGCTCATTGCCAAAGGGCGCAAGCCTGCAGTTAAGCGCAATAAAGTGCCTGCTCTGCAGAGTTGCCCTCAGAAACGTGGTGTTTGCACCCGTGTTTATACGACGACGCCTAAAAAGCCGAACTCCGCCCTGCGTAAAGTTGCCAAGGTGCGTCTGACGAACGGCTATGAGGTGGTTAGCTATATTCCGGGTGAAGGCCATAACCTTCAGGAACATAGCGTCGTGCTAATCCGTGGCGGTCGTGTAAAAGATCTTCCGGGTGTGCGTTACCATATCCTTCGCGGTGTTCTCGATACCCAGGGTATCGCAAAGCGTCGCCAGCGGCGTTCGCTTTATGGCGCTAAGCGTCCGAAGTAAGGGAAGGTTAAGGTATGAGCCGCCGTCACCGCGCTGTTAAGCGTGAGATTCTTCCTGATCCGAAGTTCGGAGATATTGTCATCACGCGTTTCATGAACGCGCTCATGTATGATGGCAAGAAATCCACTGCGGAAGGGATCGTATATGGAGCTCTTGAGGCGCTTGTGCGCCGGAGTGGAGCTTCTGCGGATCCGGTTGCATTGTTCCACAATGCTCTGGATAACGTTAAGCCTGCAGTAGAGGTTCGTTCTCGCCGTGTTGGTGGTGCGACCTACCAGGTGCCTGTTGAGGTCCGTGCAGAGCGCCGTCAGGCGCTGGCTATTCGCTGGGTGATTGATGCTTCTCGCAAGCGGGGCGAAAACACCATGCAGGACCGGTTGTCTAACGAGCTGCTTGATGCCGTAAACAACCGTGGTGCTGCTGTTAAGAAGCGCGAAGATACCCACCGTATGGCTGAAGCCAACAAGGCATTCAGTCACTATCGCTGGTAATCATTCGAGTATGCTGGCGCTCCCTTGTTTTGGGGTGCTGGTAGACTTATTTGGAAACTGCTCCTTGCATGTGGCGAGGGGTATGGAGTGGAAAAATGGCTAAGGCTAAGTTTGAGCGGAATAAACCGCACTGTAACATTGGTACCATTGGTCACGTTGACCATGGTAAGACGTCTCTGACGGCTGCCATCACCAAGACGCTGGCGAAAGCTGGTGGCGCAGAATTCAAAGCATACGACCAGATCGATGCTGCTCCTGAAGAACGCGCTCGTGGTATCACCATTTCTACGGCTCACGTGGAATATGAAACTGCTAACCGTCACTATGCTCACGTGGACTGCCCCGGACACGCTGACTATGTGAAGAACATGATCACCGGTGCTGCTCAGATGGACGGCGCAATCCTGGTTGTGTCCGCAGCTGACGGCCCAATGCCACAGACCCGTGAGCACATCCTGCTTGCTCGTCAGGTTGGTGTGCCTGCTCTGGTTGTGTTCCTGAACAAAGTTGATCAGGTTGACGATCCGGAACTGCTTGAGCTGGTTGAAATGGAAGTCCGTGAACTTCTGTCTTCTTACCAGTTCCCTGGCGACGATATCCCCATCATCAAAGGGTCTGCTCTGGTAACCCTCGAAGATGGTGATCCGGAAATTGGTGAAAACCGCGTTCGCGACCTGATGGATGCAGTTGATGCCTACATCCCGCAGCCAGAACGTCCGGTTGACCGTCCGTTCCTGATGCCGATCGAAGACGTGTTCTCCATCTCCGGTCGTGGTACCGTGGTGACGGGTCGCGTTGAGCGTGGTGTTGTTAACGTTGGTGACGAAGTTGAAATCGTGGGTCTGAAAGACACCGTGAAGACGACTGTTACAGGCGTTGAAATGTTCCGTAAGCTGCTTGATCGCGGTGAAGCTGGTGACAACATCGGTGCGCTGGTTCGTGGTACGAAGCGTGAAGACGTTGAGCGTGGCCAGGTTCTTGCTAAGCCGGGTTCAATCACCCCGCACAAGAAGTTTAAAGCTGAAGCTTACATCCTGACGAAAGAAGAAGGCGGCCGTCATACTCCGTTCTTCACAAACTATCGTCCGCAGTTCTACTTCCGTACAACCGACGTGACGGGTGTTGTGCACCTGCCAGAAGGTACGGAAATGGTCATGCCTGGCGATAACTGCGCTATGGATGTTGAACTGATTGCGCCGATCGCCATGGATGAAGGCCTGCGTTTCGCTATTCGCGAAGGCGGCCGTACCGTTGGTGCAGGCGTTGTGGCTTCCATCTCCGAATAATTTCGGTAAAGAGGCCAAGGACTGTATGGCCCCGGCTGAGTCACTCAGCCGGGGTCTTACTTGGCGGCCGGGTTTCCCCGGACAAGTTAAAGTGTTGGACTAAAAAACAATGGACAACCAGAACATCCGCATTCGCCTAAAGGCGTACGATCACCGCGTGCTTGATAACAGCACAAAAGAGATCGTAAACACGGCGAAGCGTACGGGTGCGCGGGTTCGGGGTCCTATCCCGCTGCCGACGCATATCGAACGGTTTACTGTTAACCGCTCTCCCCACGTGGACAAAAAAAGCCGCGAACAGTTCGAAATTCGGACTCACCGCCGCTTGCTCGATATTGTCGAGCCAACTCCGCAGACCGTGGACGCCCTCATGAAACTCGACCTCGCCGCTGGCGTAGATGTCGAGATCAAACTTTAAGGTCCAGACGATGCGCACCGGATTGATCGCAAAAAAGTTGGGCATGTCCCGACTCTTCAAGGAAGATGGCACGCATGTGCCCGTCACCGTCCTGCACGTAGATGCGTTGCAGGTGGTTGATGTCCGTACTCAGGAACGTGATGGCTATACAGCTGTTCAGTTGGGTATGGGCAAAGCCAAGGTGAAAAATGTCACCCAGCCCAACCGCGGCCATTTTGCCCGCACGAAGGTTGAGCCGAAAAAAGTTGTTCGCGAATTTCGTGTTGCTGATGATGCAACGCTTGAGATCGGCGCAACTCTTTCTGCTTCACACTTCGTTGTTGGCCAGAAAGTGGACGTGACCGGCACCAGTAAAGGTAAAGGTTTCGCAGGCGCCATGAAGCGCTGGAACTTTGCCGGTCTGGAAGCCAGCCATGGTGTTTCGATCTCACACCGTTCTCATGGTTCTACCGGTAACCGTCAGGATCCCGGCAAAACCTTCAAGAACAAAAAGATGGCAGGCCATCTGGGTGACGAACGTATCACCACCCTGAATCTTGAAATTGCAGCGATCGATCCGGAAAAGAATCTGGTTATGGTGCGTGGCTCCATTCCCGGTGCAAAAAACAGCACCGTCCTGATTCGTGATGCGATCAAAAAAGCCCGCCATGTCGATGCGCCATATCCGGCAGCTCTCGTGACGGCGGAGGGCTGAGGTCATGGAAATCGAAATCAAAACGCTTGATAACGGCACAGCAGGGTCTGCTACTCTCCCTGATGAGCTGTTTGCGGTTGCTCCGCGTGCAGACATTATGGCGCGTGTTGTTCACTGGCAGTTGGCAAAACGCCGCGCTGGTACACACAAGGTCAAAGGCATGGGCGAAGTGTCCGGCACGACCAAAAAGCCATACAAGCAGAAAGGCACAGGTAGCGCTCGTCAGGGCTCTCTGCGTTCGCCTCAGTATCGTACGGGTGGTGTTGTTCATGGGCCGGTTGTTCGCGACCACGGCTATGATCTGCCAAAGAAAATCCGTCGTATGGGCCTGATCTCTGCGCTTTCACAGAAAGCTCAGGACGGCAAGCTGATTGTTCTGCAGTCTGCTTCTGGCATTGAACGCACGAGCGAACTGGCTGTTAAGCTGAAGAACCTCGGCCTTAAATCCGCCCTCATTGTTGACGCTGCTGTTGATGAAGGCTTCGTACGTGCTGCACGTAACCTGCCTAAAATCGATGTTCTACCGACCATCGGCGCCAACGTTTATGACATTCTTAACCACGAGGTTCTGGCCATCACCCAGGCAGGTCTCGAAGGTCTGAAGGAGCGCCTGGCATGACCAACATTCTTGCAGTGCGCAAGAAAGCTGAGCGTCTTTCCCGTGAAGCATTGTACGACATCATTCGTGCGCCGCTGATCACGGAAAAGGCAACCGCGCTTTCCGAAAAAAATCAGGTTGCATTCAAGGTTGCCATGACAGCAACCAAACCTGAAATCAAAGTCGCAGTGGAAACACTGTTTGGCGTCAAGGTTGTTGGTGTTAACACCCTTGTCCAGAAGGGCAAGGCCAAGCGCTTTAAAGGGCGTCTGGGGCAGCGTTCTGACATCAAAAAGGCGTTCGTTCAGCTTGCAGAAGGTCAGTCTATTGACCTGACCGCCAAACTGGCCTGACGTGGGGTAGGAACATATGGCACTGAAGCACTTTAATCCCGTCACGCCGAGCCTTCGTGGTACGGTTCTGATTGACCGCGCTGACCTTTGGAAAGGTAAGCCAGTCAAGCAGCTGACCGAAGGTAAGAACAAGACGGGTGGTCGTAACAATAACGGCCGTACGACTTCTTTCTTCCGTGGCGGTGGTCACAAACAGTCTTACCGTTACATTGACTTCAAGCGTCGCAAGTTTGACGTGCTGGGTACGGTTGAGCGTCTGGAATATGACCCCAACCGCACAGCGTTCATTGCGCTTGTGAAGTATGAAGACGGTGAACTGGCTTACATTCTGGCTCCGCAGCGTCTGAAAGTTGGTGATAATGTTATCGCTGGCGCACGCGTTGACATTAAGCCAGGTAACGCAATGCCGCTGGCCGCTATTCCGGTCGGTACCATTGTGCACAACATTGAGCTGAAACAGGGTGCGGGCGGCAAAATGGCACGCTCTGCAGGGACCTATGCTCAGCTCGTGGGTAAAGACGCTGGCTCCGCACAGATCAAATTGCAGTCTGGCGAGCTTCGTATTGTCCGTGGTGAATGCATGGCTACCGTTGGTGCCGTGTCCAACCCAGACAACATGAACCAGCATCTGGGTAAAGCCGGTCGTGCCCGTTGGTTGGGCCGTCGTCCACATAACCGTGGCGTCGTCATGAACCCGGTTGACCATCCGCATGGTGGTGGTGAAGGCCGTACGTCTGGTGGTCGCCATCCGGTCACACCGTGGGGCAAGCCCACCAAAGGTTACAAAACTCGGGTCAATAAGCGTACGGACAGTCTGATTATCCGTCGTCGCAAGACCGGCAAGTAAGGGGCAATAGAAGATGGCACGTTCCGTCTGGAAAGGCCCGTTCGTCGACGGGTATCTGCTGAGCAAAGCCGAAGCGTCCCGCGCGTCGGGTCGTAACGAAGTGATCAAGATCTGGTCACGTCGTTCCACGATCCTTCCGCAGTTCGTAGGACTGACGTTCGGTGTTTATAATGGTCATAAGTTCCTGCCTGTGCAGGTGACAGAGAACATGGTCGGACACAAGTTCGGTGAATTCTCTCCCACCCGTACATTCCACGGGCATGGGGCCGACAAAAAGTCGAAGCGGGGCTAACAATGAGCAAGCCGAAGCAGCCGCGCACGCTCGCGGAAACAGAAGCGCAGGCCGTTACGCGCAACATTCGGGTTAGTCCCCGTAAGTTGAACCTTGTTGCGGGTCTTATCCGCAACAAGCCAGCGTCTCAGGCAGTCGCCACCTTGACGTTCTCTAAGCGTCGTATTGCGCAGCAGGTCAAAAAGACCCTCGAAAGTGCAATCGCGAACGCCGAGAACAATCATCAGCTTGATGTTGATCAGCTGGTGGTCAAGACAGCTGAGGTTGGGAAGTCTATTGTCATGCGGCGTTTCCACGCCCGTGGCCGTGGTCGTTCCGCCCGTGTGGAAAAATTCTTCAGCCATCTGAAGATTGTCGTTGCAGAGCGGGCTCCTGAGCCTGAAGCAGCTTCTACTGAGCAGAAGGCGGCCTGAGGTATGGGACACAAAGTTAATCCAATCGGGCTTCGGCTCGGGATCAATCGCACGTGGGATAGCCGTTGGTACGCTGATGCCGACTACTCCCGCCTGCTGCATGAAGACCTGAAGCTGCGCGCATTCCTGCGCCGCAAGCTTTCTGGTGCAGGCGTGTCTCGTGTTGTTATCGAACGTCCGGCTAAAAAGCCGCGCGTTACGATTTATGCAGCACGCCCAGGCGTCGTGATTGGTAAAAAAGGTCAGGATATTGACGCTCTGCGTAAAGAGCTGACCCGGATGGCCGGTACCGAAGTTGCACTGAACATCGTCGAAATCCGTAAGCCGGAAATCGATGCGACGCTGGTTGCTGACAACATTGCTCAGCAGCTGGAACGTCGTGTGGCTTTCCGTCGTGCCATGAAGCGCGCTGTGCAGTCCGCTATGCGTCTTGGCGCACAGGGTATTCGTATCAACTGCTCTGGTCGTCTTGGTGGCGCGGAAATCGCTCGTATCGAGTGGTACCGCGAAGGTCGCGTGCCTCTTCACACGCTGCGTGCTGACATCGACTACGGTACGGCAACCGCACAGACCACCTATGGTGCTTGCGGTGTGAAGGTTTGGATCTTCAAAGGTGAGATCCTCGCGCATGACCCCATGGCTCAGGACCGCCGGGCAGCCGAACAGGCTCCTCAGCGCTGAGGCGAAGGATAAAAGATAATGCTTTCTCCAAAGCGGACAAAATTCCGTAAGGCGCATAAAGGTCGTATTCACGGCCTCGCCAAAAGCGGTACAACGCTTAACTTTGGTACGTTCGGTCTGAAGGCTCTTCAGCCCGAACGTATTACGGCACGCCAGATCGAAGCATCCCGTCGTGCTATTACCAGGGCTATGAAACGTGCGGGTCGGGTATGGATTCGTATTTTTCCTGACCTTCCGGTCTCGACAAAGCCTGCAGAAGTGCGTATGGGGTCCGGCAAGGGATCTCCCGAATACTGGGTAGCCCGTGTGAAGCCAGGTCGCATTCTGTTCGAAATCGAAGGTGTGCCACCAGAAGTCGCGCGTGAAGCGCTGGCTCTTGGTGCTGCAAAGCTGCCGATTAAGACCAAGTTTGTGACCCGAATTGGAGATGCGTGAGATGGCAAAGGCAACAAAGCCAGCTGATCTGCGTGCCAAAACGGCCGATGAACTGAACGCGCTTCTGATTGAGCTGAAGCGCGAACAGCTCAACCTCCGTTTCCAGCAGGCAACCGGGCAAACCGAAGGCCAGAGCCGTGTTCGGGTTGTCCGTCGTGAAATTGCGCGCATCAAGACGATTGTCGCGCAAAATGAAAAGACTGCAGCAGGTGCAAAAACATCTGCTGCCATTTCCTGAAGGGAGTTGGACGATGCCAAGGCGCGTCCTTACCGGGCGTGTGACTAGCGACAAGATGGACAAGACCGTTACGGTTCTTGTCGATCGTCGCGTCATGCATCCGCTGTATAAGAAGTTCATCCGTCGCTCTAAAAAATATGCGGCGCATGATGAAGAAAATGTCTGCAAGGTGGGTGATGCGGTGCGAATTATTGAGTGCACCCCGATTTCCCGGCGTAAGACGTGGGCTGTGGTTTCTCGCAATGGCGAAACCGTTGACGCTTCTGCCGCTGGCGTGTCGGCTTAAGTTTAAGGATATCTAAGACATGATCCATCCCGAGACCAACCTCGACGTTGCCGATAACTCAGGTGCTCGTCAGGTGCAGTGCATCAAGGTGCTGGGCGGCTCCAAACGGAAGTCTGCCTCGGTCGGCGACGTGATCGTCGTTTCCGTCAAGGAAGCCATCCCCCGTGGGAAGGTGAAAAAAGGCGACGTCCACCAAGCTGTGATCGTTCGTACCTCTTATCCGGTTCGCCGTCCTGATGGCAGCGCAATCCGTTTTGATAAGAATGCTGCCGTTCTGATCAACAAGCAGCAGGAGCCGATTGGTACGCGTATCTTTGGCCCGGTTGTTCGTGAACTGCGTGCGCGCAAGTTCATGAAAATCATCTCTCTGGCGCCGGAGGTGCTATAATGGCTGCGCGTATTAAAAAAGGCGACACGGTCGTTGTTATCACTGGTTCCTCAAAAGGGACTCAAGGTGAAGTGCTTTCTGTGCGTCCGGCAGAAAATCGCGCCATCGTGCGCGGTGTTGCTATCGTTAAGCGTCACCAGAAAGCGACTCGCATGGGTGGAGAAGGCGGCATCATTTCTCGTGAAGCCCCGATTCATCTTTCAAACCTGAAGCTGGTCGATCCTGCTTCCAAGAAGCCTACCCGCGTTGGTTTCCGTGTTCTGGAAGATGGCCGCAAAGTCCGCGTTGCTAAGGCAACCGGCGAAGTAATCGAAGGCTGAGGGGGCGAGAATGACTGAGTCTAAGAGCGTTCGTTCCGTTCCTCGTCTTCAGGAGCGTTATGAAAACGAACTGCGTGCGAAGCTTCGTGAGCAGTTTGGTTACACAAACGTTATGCAGGTTCCGCGGCTTGAAAAAATCGTCCTGAATATGGGCGTTGGTGAAGCTGCTGGTGACCAGAAGAAGCTTGATGCGGCTGTTGCTGAAATGACACTGATTGCTGGTCAAAAGCCAGTCAAGACTGTGGCTAAAAAAGCTATTGCAGGCTTCAAGATTCGTGAAGGTCTGCCGATTGGTTGTAAAGTTACTCTGCGCCGCGTGCAGATGTACGAATTCCTTGATCGTCTCGTAACGATCGCTATGCCACGCATCCGTGACTTCCGCGGTTTGCCTGCAAACAAAGGGTTCGACGGACGTGGCAACTTTGCTCTCGGTTTGAAAGAACAGCTTGTTTTCCCGGAAATTGACTACGATAAAGTGGATGATATCCGTGGTATGGACATTGTGTTCGTGACCAGCGCAAAAACGGATGCTGAAGCTAAGGCGCTTCTTAAAGCATTCGAACTTCCCTTTGCAGCCTAAGGGAAATAGTCTACCTGTTTTCAGGTGTTGTTGTCTTGGAAAACCGTCGAAGGTTTTCGAAGGGTTCCGGAGGATAGATTTATATGGCTAAGACTTCTGCCATCACGCGGAATGCCAAACGGGCACGTATGTCCGCGCGTGATAAAGAAAAGCGTGCCGCGCTGAAAAACATTGTTATGGACCGTACGCTTCCTGTGGAAGATCGGTTCGATGCGTCTTTGAAGCTGGCTGAACTGCCTCGTAACGGGTCTCGCGTACGTGTACGTCTGCGTTGCAAACTTACGGGTCGTTCTCGCGGTAACTATCGTAAATTCGAACTGTGCCGCATTGCACTGCGTGATCTAGCTTCTGGTGGCCAGATCCCAGGCCTGGTCAAAGCAAGCTGGTAAGGGCGCACAATGTCACTTTCTGATCCGTTGGGTGATATGCTCACCCGTATCCGTAACGCACAGCGTGCGCGTCATGCGTCCTGTGTGTCTCCGGCTTCTAACCTGCGTTCAAACGTTCTGGATGCTCTTCAGCGTGAAGGCTACATTCGTGGCTATAAGCATGAAGAAGTCCGTAAGGGTGTGACTCAGCTTCATATCGAGCTGAAATACTCTGAAGGTGAGCCGGTTATTAAAGAAATTCACCGCGTGTCCCGTCCGGGCCGTCGTGTCTATTCTAAAATTAAAGAACTGCCACGGGTTTGTGCAGGTTTGGGTGTTTCCATCCTGTCTACGCCACGCGGTGTTCTGTCCGATGTCGAGGCTCGCACTGCCAATGTTGGTGGTGAAGTTCTCTGCCGCGTCTTCTGAGGAGCGATAGATGTCACGTGTAGGCAAATATCCCGTCGAAGTTCCTGGTGGGGTGACCGTCTCGATTGCAGATGGTATTTTCAAGGCAAAAGGCAAGCTTGGCGAACTTTCGCTGCCGCTGTCTTCTCACATTGAAGCGGCTATTGAAGACGGTAAGGTCTCGGTTAAACCCGTAGGCACAGCCGCTCAGGCTCGCATGATGTGGGGCACAACGCGCGCTTTGATTGCAACAGCAGTTAAAGGCGTTTCTGATGGGTTCTCAAAAACTCTGGAAATCAACGGCACAGGTTATCGTGCTGCTGTTCAGGGTTCCAACCTTGTGATGAACCTCGGTTTCTCTCACGACGTGGTTTACCCGATTCCGCAGGGTATCAAGATCTCCACGCCGCGTCCGACCGCGATTGTTGTTGAAGGTATCGACAAGCAGCGCGTAGGTCAGGTTGCTCTTGATATTCGCAGCTACCGCAAGCCAGAGCCATATAAAGGCAAGGGCGTGCGTTACGATACGGAAACCATTCGTCGCAAGGAAGGCAAGAAGAAATAATGAGCACTCAGCAGGAACTGCGGAATCGGCGGCGTGCACGTCTCCGTTTTCAGCTCCGTCGCAAGGCTGGTGGTCGTCCGCGTCTATCGGTCTTCCGGTCTGGCAAAAACATTTATGCGCAGGTCATTGATGATGTGCAGGGGCGTACCCTCGCTGCTGCCTCCAGCCTGGATAAAGAACTGCGTGAAGCCCTGAAGACGGGCGCAACAAAAGACAGCGCAAACGCTGTTGGTAAGCTGGTTGCCCAGCGTGCTGTTGCTGCAGGCGTCTCTCTGGTTGTGTTTGACCGTGGGGAATATCTTTATCATGGGCGCGTGAAGGCGCTGGCGGAGGCTGCCCGCGAGGGCGGTCTCTCCTTCTGAGGAAAGGATCACGTAATGGCTCGTGAACCAAGAGAAGGCGGTCGAGGCGGCCGTGATCGCGAACGCGAAGGTGATGAACTGGTTGATAAACTGGTCACCATCAATCGCGTTGCCAAGGTTGTAAAAGGCGGACGTCGTTTCGCTTTTGCAGCACTGGTTGTTGTAGGTGACCAGAAAGGTCGCGTTGGTTATGGTGCGGGTAAAGCTCGTGAAGTGCCTGAAGCAATTCGTAAGGCTACGGAACGTGCGAAACGCGGCATGATCCGTGTACCGATGAAAGAAGGTCGTACCCTGCATCATGACGTTGCTGGTCACTTTGGTGCCGGTAAGGTTGTTCTGCGCTCGGCTGAAGCTGGTACGGGTATCATCGCGGGTGGCCCAATGCGTGCCGTCTTCGAAAGCCTAGGCATCAATGACGTGGTTGCGAAGTCCCTCGGGACGCGTAACCCGCACAACATGGTGAAAGCCACGTTTGATGCTCTGACACGTTGCGCAAGCCCACGTTCAGTTGCTAACCGTCGCGGTAAGAAGGTTGCAGAAATCTTCGGTAAACGTGATCAGGCAGCTGTTGCAGGGGAGTCTGCAGATGTCTGAAGCAAAAACCTTTAAGGTTACTCAGATTGCTTCCGGTAACGGTCGCAAGCCTGGCCAGCAGGCAACATTGATCGGGCTTGGTCTTAACAAGATCGGGCGCGAGAAGGTTCTGGAAGATACCCCGTCAACGCGCGGTATGGTCAGCAAAGTGGCCCACCTTGTGAAGGTGGAGGATTGATATGAATCTGAACGAGCTTCGCGACAACGAGGGTTCTCGTTATCGCAAAAAACGTCTTGGGCGTGGTATCGGCTCAGGTAAAGGCAAGACATCTGGTAAAGGTGTTAAGGGGCAGAAAGCACGTGAAGGTGTTTCCCTTAACGGCTTCGAAGGTGGTCAGCTGCCGCTTTACCGTCGTTTGCCAAAGCGTGGCTTCAAGAACATCTTCCGCAAGGTTTATGCTCCAGTTAACCTTGGTGCAGTTGATAAAGCTATTGCGGATGGCAAGATTGAAGCCGGTGCTGTTGTTACAGAAGATCTGCTGAAAACAGTAGGTCTTGTAGGAACGGGCAAATACGCTGGTGTGCGCATCTTGGGTGAAGGCGAACTGACACGTGCAGTTACCTTTGAAGTTTCCGGCGCTTCTGCATCTGCTGTAGCAGCTGTAGAAAAAGCTGGTGGCTCCGTTAAGGTTCTTGCTCCGAAAGCAGCTGAAGCTAGCGCATCCTAATGCGATGGAGAGGGGAGGCTGTTTTTGGCAGTCTCTCCTTTCAGTCTGTTTTTCCAGAGATTTTTTCTGGTTTAGCTTTTAGACTATCATGCCAGCGTCCCGCATTAAGTGCGGCGGCGCTGTTTGTGTGAAAGGACGGATGCATGGCTTCCGCGGCCGAACAGCTGGCTGCCAACTTCAATGTGGGCTCCTTTGCCAAGGCAACTGAACTCAAAAAGCGGATTTGGTTCACGCTTGGCGCATTGATCATTTATCGTCTCGGAACGTATATCCCCGTTCCTGGTGTAGATGCGACCGTCATGGGCCAGCTTCTGGCACAACATCAGGGCGGCATACTCGGCATGTTCAATATGTTCACAGGTGGTGCGCTTGGGCGCATGACTGTGTTCGCGCTGAACATTATGCCCTACATCTCTGCTTCCATCATTGTTCAGCTTATGTCCACGGCAATACCGTCTCTTGAGACACTCAAGAAAGAGGGTGATGCTGGTCGTAAAAAACTGAACGAATACACACGCTATCTCACAGTCTTCATTGCGTTATTTCAGGCTTATGGCATTGCCGTTGGGCTTGAAAGCATGAGAAGTGCTGCGGGTGCTGCGGTTGTAAGCCCAGGTCCATTTTTTCTGGCATCATGCGTGACAACGCTGGTTGGCGGAACAATGTTTCTGATGTGGATCGGTGAACAAATCACATCTCGTGGTGTGGGCAACGGTATTTCGCTGATTATTTTTGCGGGCATTGTTGCGAACTTGCCGCATGCTTTAGCAAGCTTGTTTCAGTTGGGCTATACGGGGGCATTGTCTCCTATTTTTGTCCTTCTGTTTCTTGTGCTGGCAGCGATTACCATTACGTTCATTGTGTTTATGGAACAGGCCCAGCGTCGGGTGGTTATTCAGTACCCCAAACGCCAGATGGGACAGAGAATGTTTGGTGGTGACACCACACATATGCCGCTGAAAGTGAACACGGCAGGTGTGATTCCTCCTATTTTTGCGTCTTCAGTGCTGCTTATCCCTGTTACGATTTCCGGTTTCATGAACGGTAAGTCCATGCCCGGTTGGCTGTCGTTCCTGGGAGAAGAAATGGGGCAGGGGCAACCGCTCTACATGCTGTTCTATGCAGCAATGATCGTGTTTTTCTCTTACTTCTACGCTGCTGTGACGTTTAACCCGACAGAGACTGCGGATAACCTGCGTAAGCAGGGGGGCTTTATTCCTGGCATTCGCCCAGGTGCTGCCACGGCAGTATATTTTGACAAAATCCTGACACGCCTTACCACCATTGGTGCTGCGTATATGGTTCTTGTCTGCCTGCTGCCGCAAATTCTGATCAGCCGTTACAATGTTCCCTTCTATTTTGGCGGGACCAGTCTGATCATTATTGTCTCTGTAACCATTGATACGGTAACGCAGATTCAATCCCATTTGGTTGCGCACCAGTATCAGGGGCTTATGAAGAAGTCTCGTGGTGGGAGAAAGCAGAGGATTATCCGGCGATGAACATTATCTTTCTTGGCCCGCCGGGCGCAGGCAAAGGTACGCAGTCGAAGCTTCTGGAAGAGCGCTACGGCCTTGTCCAGATTTCTACTGGAGACATGCTACGCGCGGAAGTTGCGCGTGGCTCTGAGACAGGCCAGCAGGCTAAAAGCCTTATGGAGACCGGACGTCTGGTTCCAGATGACCTGATCATCAAAATGCTTGAGTCCAGAATTGCTCAGCCAGATTGTGCCAAAGGGTTCATTCTGGATGGGTTTCCGCGGACAACAGGGCAGGCAGAAGCGCTTGATGCGATGCTTAAAGCAAGCAACAAGCATATTGATGTCGTCCTGTTCCTGGACGTGGACGAAGATATTCTGGCTGACCGTATTTCCGGCCGTTTCACATGCGCAAAGTGTGGAGCGACCTACAACGAGGTCTCGAACCCACCCAAACAGGATGGTGTTTGTGATTCGTGCGGTAGCCATGAGTTCAAACGCCGGGCTGATGACAAACGTGAGACCGTTGTTGAGCGTTTGAAAGAGTACCGGAAACTGACTGCACCTATTTTGCCGTTTTATGAAAAAACAGGTCGTCTTCATGCCATTAATGGAATGCTGCCGACGTCTGAAGTTACGGCTCAGATAGAAACAGTTATGGCTGGACAGTAACAGATCACGAAAAAGTGATCTGTTTTCGTTGACTTGTGCGAGTGGCCGGTATATCTCGCGGCCACTGAGTGAAATCTGCTTCCGTGCATGGAAGCTATGAGAATCTGCCTTCGGGTGGATGTCTACAGGAGTGTAAGGCGTGGCACGTATTGCCGGCGTGAATGTCCCGACGAACAAACGGGTTGTTATCGGGCTTCAGTATATTTACGGAATTGGCGCAACCAAAGCAGCCCAGATCTGCACGGAAGCGGGTATTCCTGACGCGAAACGCGTTAACGAACTGAGCGACGACGAAATCATGAAGCTGCGTGAGCTGATTGATACCCAGTATCGCGTTGAAGGCGATCTGCGTCGTGAAGTTGCTATGAACATTAAACGCCTGATGGATCTGGGTTGCTACCGCGGCCTGCGTCATCGTCGTGGCCTGCCTGTTCGCGGCCAGCGTACCCATACCAACGCCCGTACCCGTAAAGGTAAGGCTGTTGCGATTGCTGGTAAGAAGAAAGTAGCACGCTAATCCGTGTTGTTGAAAAACTCCGGACGGCTTTTGCGGGCTTCTGGGTAGGGACTGAGGTAGAAAATTATGGCGAAAGCCGCAGCACCGCGTATTCGTAAAAAAGAGCGCAAGAACATTATTTCTGGCGTGGCACACGTTCTGTCCACGTTCAACAACACCATGATCACCATTTCAGATGCTCAGGGGAATGCTATCTCCTGGTCTTCAGCAGGTGCTCAGGGCTTTAAGGGGTCACGTAAGTCCACACCGTATGCTGCTCAGGTTGCAGCAGAAGATGCGGGCCGCAAGGCACGTGAGCACGGTATGGAAACGCTGGAAATTGAAGTGTCCGGTCCAGGATCAGGCCGTGAAAGCGCACTGCGTGCTCTTCAGGCTGTGGGCTTCTCCATCACCTCTATCCGTGACATGACACCCGTTCCGCACAACGGTTGCCGCCCGCGTAAGCGTCGTCGCGTCTAAGAGTGAAAATGAGTGGCTGCATTACTGTAGCCACTGTTTTTGGTCTTGTTTGTTAAAGCTCAGAGAAATCGCTGCTTCAGCAGTGGTTTTTCGTATTGAAAGGCCTGCACCTTGGTCCTTCAGAAAAACTGGCAATCTCTGATCAAGCCTGAAAAGCTTGAGGTCGAATCCGGAGTGGAGCCGACACGTATTGCAACGGTTGTTGCTGAGCCGCTGGAACGTGGTTTCGGGATGACCTTGGGCAATGCCCTGCGTCGCGTGCTGCTGTCTTCCCTGCAGGGCGCGGCTGTTACCGCAGTGCAGATTGATGGCGTGCTGCACGAATTCTCGTCTGTGGCGGGTGTACGTGAAGATGTGACGGACATTGTCCTGAACATCAAACAGCTTGCTCTGCGTATGCACGGCGAAGGCCCGAAGCGCATGGTGCTAACGGCAACAGGCCCCGGCGAAGTTCGTGCCGGCCAGATCCAGACAGGTCATGACATTGAAATCATGAACCCTGATCTGGTTATCTGCACACTGGATGACGGTGTGAAGCTGGGTATGGAACTTGTGGTTGGTATGGGCAAAGGCTATGTGCCAGCTGCTGCTAACCGTCCGGAAGATGCTCCAATCGGTCTTATTCCGGTTGACGCCATCTATTCTCCGGTCAAGCGTGTATCTTATAAAGTTGAGCCGACCCGTGTTGGTCAGGTTACCGACTACGATAAGCTGCTGCTGACGGTAGAAACAAACGGTGCTATCACGCCTGAAGATGCGGTTGCGCTTGCTGCACGGATCCTGCAGGATCAGTTGCAGTTGTTCATCAACTTTGATGAACCGCGTCCGGTACAGGCTGAAGAGCCGCAGGATGACCTGCCATTCAACCGCAATCTGTTGCGTAAGGTTGATGAGCTTGAATTGTCTGTTCGTAGTGCGAATTGCCTGAAGAACGACAACATCATCTATATCGGGGATCTCGTCCAGAAGAGCGAGCAGGAAATGCTGCGGACTCCGAACTTTGGCCGTAAGTCTCTGAACGAGATCAAGGAAGTCCTGACTTCTATGGGGCTTTCCCTGGGTATGAATGTGCCGGCTTGGCCGCCGGAAAATATTGAAGATCTGGCAAAACGGCTTGATGAGCCGTTCTAAGCCCACTTCTTACGACTAGGAACTGAACTATGCGTCACCGTATTGCCGGCCGTAAGCTCGGCGTTACTTCTTCTCACCGCGCTGCCATGTTCCGCAACATGGCAGTTGCTCTGATCAAACATGAACAGATCACAACAACCCTGCCGAAAGCAAAAGAACTGCGTCCGGTTGTGGAAAAGCTGATCACTTTGGGCAAGCGTGGTGACCTCCATGCTCGTCGTCAGGCTCACGCTCTACTGCGTGACGATGTAATTGTGAAGAAACTCTTCTCCGCAATTGCTGAACGCTACAAAGGTCGCACAGGCGGTTACTCCCGCGTGATGCGTGCTGGTATGCGTTATGGCGATGCAGCTGACATGGCTGTTATCGAACTTGTTGACCGTGACATCAGCGCAAAAGGCCAGGATAGCGGCCCGCGCCCAGAAGTTGCGGAAACACAGGACCTCGCAGCTTAATAGGCTGAGATGTTTGGGGAGCCGTAGTTTTCGGCTCCCTTTGCCTTTTTTATAAGGCGTCTGTTTACCTCCGTTGGTAGGCAGATATAAGCAACTGCGAATGTTGAGTTTGCTCCATTCAATGTTGTGTGGGTGAGATCTTTCCAGATCTGTCTAATCCGCGCTTTGTAGCGGTACCCAACCCAAAATCTTTTTTCACGAACTAGGTGAGCACTCCCGCCATGGTTCGTATTGATAATGCGCTTTAGTCCTGTGCAATGAGGCACATGGCCTATGCCGTTATCGCGTCTAAGGAGAGCATGTAGATGCAAACAGCAGCCCAGCAGGAAAAACAATCCCTCGCAGATCGAATAGGTATTCCACGGCCTCTGCTTTGGGGCTTTATTGGTTTATTACTTTTCATGATCGGGGATGGCGTTGAAGCCGGCTATTTGGCCCCTTTTCTTGAAGGGCAGGGACATTCCTCTACACAGGTAGCCCTGCTTTTTACCATTTATGGTGTTGCTGTTTCTCTTTCATCATGGCTTTCCGGCCCGCTGTCAGACCTTTGGGGACCTAAAAAGGTCATGTGGGTTGGCCTGTGGATTTGGGGTATTTTTGAAGTCTTTTTTCTGGTTTTTGGTCTTCAACCCAATAATTATCCTCTGATGATTGCCGCCTACACGGCACGAGGCTTGGGTTATCCGCTGTTCGCCTATGGCTTTCTGGTATGGATTGCTGCTGCAACCCCAGCACGGCAATTGGGGTCTGCCGCAGGGTGGTTCTGGTTTGCATTCTCGGGGGGACTGCCCACGCTTGGTTCTCTGTTTGCGAGTTTTGCCATTCCCCGCATTGGTGAAATGGGCACTTTCTGGTCGTCTCTGGCGCTTGTGATGGTGGGCGGACTTGTTGCGCTCCTGTGCACACACGAACCGCGTGGGACCCAACGCTTGAGCCCGCCAGATGTGACGCTGAAACAGGCCATGTTTGGGTCTATCAGCATTATCTGGCGTGAACCAAAAACGCTGATTGCTGGGTTGGTGCGTACCATCAACACTTCTTCTGAATATGCGTTTCTGGTTATTATGCCGGGTGTCTTTACAAAGGTGGTTGGCTTTTCGCTGGAACAGTGGCTTCAGCTTTTGTCTATTGTTTTCCTTAGCAACATTATCTTCAACCTGTTGTCAGGCATGATGGCAGACCGGTTTGGACCACGTGCGGTTGTGGCAGTCGGTGGGGGTCTTGGTGCTGCCATTTCTGTCCCGTTATTTTATTATGTACCGCTCTCAATGCCGCATAACTTTCCTATTGCTGCCGCTATGGGCATTCTCTATGGGGCATCTTTGGCTGCATTTGTCCCACTCTCCGGGCTTATGCCTCAGGTCTGCCCCAAGGAAAAAGCGGCCGCATTGTCAATATTGGGTCTTGGCGCTGGTGCAAGCACATGGGTTGGTCCTGCCATTGTGACATGGTTTGAAGGGTGGCACGGCGTTGAAGGTGTCATCTGGATTTTCAGTGGTCTTTATGTGCTTTCCGCTGTGATGACACTTGCCATTACGGTCTCTCCCGAAGCACGAGCTTATATCCGCCGGTCTGAGGCAGTCTCCCAGTCCGACCGTGAAGCTGCTTTGCACGCTGCGGGAAATCAGTAAAAAATTTCGACGTCTCACAGTATATGCCTAGGAAGGGCGTAAGGGCTTTATCCCTTGCGCCTTTTTTTTGGGCCGCAACAGGGAATGGTTTTCTGGCTTAATTTGCGGAGTAGGGCGGTAAAATACTCGTTGCAAGAATGTGATCGTAATATACCACATACTGCGTATGATTGACATAAAAGGAGATATTACCACTATTGCATGGTAATATTTGTCACTTATCCGCAGATAGGCGTAAAACACATGAAGCGTTTGTTTTCCAGATTGGCGCTGCTGGGCGCTGTAGCTCTCTCGGCGTTTGCAGTGCCAGCTAATGCAGGTACGCCTATAAAGGTTGGTTATATACCGGTCCTTGGCTCATCCGCCTTGTTTGTGGTGGATGGAGAGGGCTGGGCTAAATCTGCCGGGTTGGATTTACAGCTTGTGCGCTTCACGTCTGGCCCGCAAGCCATTCAGGCTCTGGTGTCGGGGCGTATTGATGCCTACGTAGCGGGGGTGCTGCCTTTATTGCAGGCACGTGCGCATGGTGCGGATGTCAAGGTTGTCACCGCTGCCTCTGTAGAGGAGTTAGAGGTTGTAGCGCGCGGCAAGCTGGCTGAAGCACTCCCCAAGCAGCAGGATGGGGATGTACCGGTATCCGCTGTTAAAACGGCCTTCGATAGCTTCAAGGCGCAGCAGTCACGGCCACCGCGTGTGGCTGCTCAGCCTGCCGGATCAGTGCCGGATACGCTGTTGCGTTACTGGCTCCAGAAACGGGTGAACATTCCCACGCCGTTGGCCAATACGGTCAGCATCGTCGGGGTTGATATTGATGCAGCACAGCAGGCTTTTCTTGCAGGTGCGGTAGATGCAGCCGTTCTGCGTGAACCTGCCTTAACGGTTGTCCGGTCACGTCTGCCCGAAACAAGAACGCTTGCGACCGGCCATGACCTGTTACCCGACCAGCCCGGATCAGTCCTTGCTATCGTCAAGCCTGAGGCTCCGGAACATCAGGCGTGGTCTCAAAAACTGGCAGAGTTGTTTGTGAAAGCCACAACACTTCTTGCCACTCAGCCAGATGAGGCTGCGCCTTTTGTTACGAAAGCTCTTGGCGGAGGCATTCTGAGTGAGGAGACCCTCAAAAAAGCGCTTGAACATTCGGCCTCCCGGTTTGTCAGTGACCCCACAAGAATAGTCGAGGGTGTGCGGCAGTTGCAGGATTTTGAAGTTGAGCAGGGCTTGTTACGCAAGGCACAGCCGGTAGATGATCTGTTTGATCTTGATTTATGGCGGCGTGTCAAACAGTGAGTCACACAGTTTCGGCTAAAAGCAGATGGCTCCTATCGGCTGTCGGATTACTTTTCTTTTTTGGGACTTGGGAGGCATCGGTCAGGACTGGCCTGCTTCCTGCTGGTATGGTCCCGGCACCTAGTTCGCTCTGGCAAGCATGGCGAGACGAAGTGCAGGGTGGATTTTGGCAACAGGCCATCAAGGACAGTTTAGGCCACTACCTTCTAGGCTTGGCCATAGGCTCAGTTTTTGGCGCCCTCTTGGGGCTGCTGTGCGGCATGCTTGCTGTGCTGGATGGTCTGCTGGATGGCGTTGTGCGATTGTTGCGGCCTGTGCCGGGGTTGGCATGGGTGCCGTTTGCCATTCTGTGGTTTGGGCTCAATACCGCAGGGGCGACATTTGTTATCGCCATCTCAGTGTTCTGGATTAATTTTTACGCAGCCTATGCCGCTGTAAAAAGCGTGGATCCTGAGTTTTATGAGCTTGCAGCCTCTTTTGGGCATGGCAGTTTTTTTGGCCGTTTGTTCAAGGTTGTCTTACCCGCTTCCGCCCCCGGTCTCATGGCCGGTCTACGTACCGGGCTAGGGCAAGGCTGGATGTCTGTTGTGGCCGCAGAGCTGTTCGGGGTGCCGGGTATTGGCGCCAGAATGATGCAGGCCTCTAGCCTTCTGGCAACAGATGTGGTCGTTGTCTATATGTTGACCATGGCTTTGCTTTATGCGCTGACAGATTTCCTGTTCGGGTTTGTGAGAAAATACGTTTTGCGGTGGCAACCATGAGCAACGCAGACCAGATTGCCGGGCTTGAAAACGTTGGCCTGTCTTATGATGGCGGAAAGAATTTTATTCTTCGTCATGTTAGCCTGACGTTACATAGAAATGAGTTTGTGGCCCTGCTTGGCCCGTCTGGCGTTGGCAAGTCCACGGTTCTGCGAGTGTTTATGGGGCTCACAGCACCATCCGAAGGCCGCGTGGTTTTATCGGATGAAGCCGGAAAGCTGCCACAGGAAAAAGCCAAACGGCGCGCTCAAGCTCTTGTGTTTCAGGATGCACGCCTCATGCCGTGGCGTAACGTTGCACAGAATGTGGCGTTTGGGCTTGAAGGCCTGCATTTGACACGAGAAGAAAAAGCATCTCGTGTCTTGCAAGCGCTGAAGCTTGTAGGGCTGGAGCAGGCCGCTGAACGATGGCCCCGCCAGCTTTCTGGTGGACAACGCCAGCGTGTTGGGGTGGCACGCGCCCTGACAGTTGACCCGGATCTGCTGTTGATGGACGAACCATTTGGCGCACTAGACCCGGTAACACGGCTTAATTTGCAGGATGAGTTGCTCAGGATATGGGAGCAAACTCATAAAACCGTTCTGTTTGTAACCCATGACATAGAAGAGGCACTCAAGCTTGCAACACGCATAGTCGTGCTTTCTGGTGCACCGGCAGGTATTGCTGGAGTTCTGGAGGTGCCCGAAAGTCAGAAAGACCCGCTCTCGGAAGCGTTTCGTATCAACTCTGCCCGTTTACGCGCCATGATCGCGGGTGAGGCAGATCCGGGTGGGGCTCCTTATTGGTACTCCGGCCAAATTTAGGTATTTTATCAAAAATTTGATGCGACCACGCATCCCAGCGCAAAATGCTGCGTTAGAAGAAGTTATTAGAAGGGAGTAGGCGTAATGAGTGACAAGGCAGATGACATTCAGCACAAACTGGAAGACGGTGTAGGCCGCCTGCAAGACGGTGCGGACAAGCTGTTTGATAAAGCCGATACTGCAACGGATGACTTTGTGAGCGGCGTTAAAAGCTGCACGGCACTGGATGCGGTGCGAGACACAATTGTTGACCAACCACTCCTCGCTGTTGGCGTGGCGGGGGCTGCAAGTTTTCTGCTTGGTGCTGTTCTAAAACGCAAACTTTAATCTAGTAACAGCTCTTTTTTAAGGACGTACTCTTATGCTGAAAATGGCTCTTTTCTTTTTGGTGATTTCTATCATCGCCGCGTTGTTCGGATTTGGTGGCATTTCCGATGCAGCCGCCGGTATGGCAAAAATCCTGTTCTTTATCGCCATTGTCCTGTTTGTTGTGTTTCTGGTTGTGGCGCTTTTGGCAGGTCGCACCATTATGAGATGATGCTGCGTTCTTTTTGAACAAGCGTCATAAAAAAAGCCTCTCCCATGAAAGTGGGAGAGGCTTTTTTGCGTACGGATAACGTCTAACTTCAGCGGTTGCTGGGCAGAAAGTTTTTATCTTTTTGGATAAAGCTTGGCAGGAAGGGGTTATCTTTCTGCATGGAATTTTTGCTTGGCAGAGTGGTGATATCCCAACCGCCACCAAGGTTCTGGATAAGTGCCACTGAATCCAAAACGCGGCTTTGCTGAATTTGGAGTGCCGTCTGGGCATTTGAAAGAGCTGTTACTTCAGACGTAATGACCGTCGTATAAATCTGGGTGCCAGCCATATATTGGTTCAGGGCAACAGTAACGGCTTTGTTAGCAGCCTCTAACGCCACTTTCTGTTCGTCTGCCTGCTGTGCAAGAATACGCAGGTTTGAGAGCTGATCTTCCACTCCTTGTAATGCAGTCAGTACTGTCTGGCGGTAGGTGGCCACGTACAGGTCATAGTTCGCGTCAGCTTGATGCACGGCGGCTGTACGGCTGCCACCCGCAAAAAGTGTCTCAGTTGCAGAAGCCCCAAGTGACCAGATACGGTTTGCAACCTGTACCAATGTACCTACCGGGTCGCCACTGTAAGAGTAAGAAGCACTTAGCTTAACTTCTGGATAAAACGCGGCAATGGCAGCACCAATCTGAGCGTTATATTCTTCCATACGTCGTTCTGCAGCGGCTACATCCGGCCGTCTTTCAAGCAGTTGAGCTGGCACGGAGACCGGAATGGCGGGAATATCCCGAGGGAGTGCGCCGGGAGCAATCGACTCGTCTGCCGGGGCCTTACCAATCAGAATGGCAACAGCATGCTCATACTGTGCCCGGCTAACCTGAGTAGCTGTTGCCTGAGCGCGGGTCTGTTCAAGCTGGGTTTTGGCTTGCAGCAGAGTTGTAGGGTCCGCTGTGCCAGCTTCATACTGGTTACGGGTGATATCGTAAGAGCGTTCGTAGAACTTTACGTTGCGTTGCAGCAGGTCATGCAGGCTGTCCTGATACCGCATGTTGAAATAAGCGGTTGCCAACTGGGCCTGATAGGACAGTTTGGCATTGGCTAAGTCAGCCGCACTTGCCTGTGTTTCCGTAACCTGAGCCTGAATCTGCCTGCGGATTTTGCCCCAGAGATCAAGGTCCCAGGAGGCACTAGGCCCCATCCCATACGTATTTGCTGTACTATTAGACGGCGCTGCCCCACCGACGTCTGTCGTGCCACCGTTGCTGACAACTGTACCAGAGGAGCGGGAGCCACGCCCTGCACTTTGCCGGTTAAAAGTGAGAGACCCGCTCAGGGTAGGGTAAAGCTGCGCGCGGATGGAATTAATGCTGGCCCGTGCTGCGCGGTAGCGGGACTCATATTCCTTCACATTCTGGTTGTTCAGTTCAACCTGAGCTTCAAGCTGGTTCAGCACGGGGTCATTATAAATGGTCCACCATGTGCCTTTAGGAAGTTCAGCCAAAGCCGGGTTGGCGTAGTTCCAGCCGGGGGCAGGGCGCAGTTCCTTGAATTTTGAGGATACGATGGGTGTAGGGCGTTTGTAAGATGGTCCAACCATACAGCCGGTAAAAACCAGCGGTGCCAGCAGGATACCCAAACGGCGTGAGAGCGGACGGAAAGGAGAAAGCTTCATCGGCGGTATTTCAGGTATCTTGCAGGTTACGGGAAAAAGGAAGGCGCCACAGTCTACCCTGTTCTATACGCAGGCGCAGGCCGTCTATCAGCAAATAAATAACAGGCGTTGTGTAAAGTGTCAGCGCTTGGCTGACGACAAGTCCGCCAACAATCGCAATACCCAGAGGGCGGCGCAGCTCAGCGCCATAGCCATTGGCGACAATAAGCGGTGCGGCCCCGAGGGCCGCGGCAAGGGAAGTCATCATAATCGGGCGGAAACGCAGCAGGCACGCGGTCCGAATGGCTTCCAACGACGAAAGGTTCTGCTCGCGCTCTGCCGCAATAGCAAAATCTACGAGCATGATTGCATTTTTCTTTACAATGCCAATCAGAAGAATAACGCCGATCATGGCAATGAGTGAAAATTCTTCGCCCGCAATCTGGAGTGCCAGAAGAGCTCCTACACCTGCGGAGGGCAAGGTGGAAAGGATGGTAAGGGGGTGAGCATAGCTTTCATAGAGTACGCCCAGCACCACATAGACGGCTACTAGGGCGGCCAGAATCAGCAGAGGCTCATCGTTAACGGTTTTCTGGAACTGTGCCGCGTTGCCAGCAAAACTGCCATGGATGGTGGGGGGCATGTGCAGTGCAACCTGTGCGGCTTCGATACTTTGCGTAGCAGCGCCTAGAGAGACGTTCTGAGCTAGATTGAACGAGATTGTAGAGGCGACAGATTGCCCCTGGTGATTAACCGAGAGGGGCGTTTTGGTCTGTTTAAGTTGCGATATAAAAGTCAGAGGGACGACGGAGGAAGAGGACGTAGAGACGGCAGAACCATTGGATGCTCCGCTACCACCGGCCAATGCATTGGCAATCTGGTTCTTGAAAGATTGTGTGCTCAGGCTGGATGCAACATTGTTCCCGGCTGAATCCCGCCCTTTGGTGTTGCGTACGCGGATGGTGTTGGCGCGCGTTCCCCCACCAGCGGAGCCGCCGGAAACACTAACCCAAACCTGATGCAGGTCATTGGGAGAAGACCAGAAGGCGGGGTCAGCTTCCATGACAACGCGATACTGGTTGAGCGGATTATAAATGACAGAGGCCGCACGCTGACCAAACGCATCATAAAGCGTGTTGGACAGCATTTGCGGGGTAACATTCACACGCGCTGCCGTGTCACGACTAATCATGACACTGATGGCGGAGCCGCCTTGCTCAACATCGGAGGTAACTTCCGTCAATTCCTTATGTTTTTGCAACTCGGCCTGCAGTTTGCTGGTCCATGAATACACCTCTGAGGCATCTTCTCCTTCCAGCGTGTACTGGTAAGAGGCGCTGCTTTGGCGTGCTCCGGCACGGACCGCACCGGGCTGCATCAGGAAAAACTGAGCGCCGACCATAGAGGTGAATTTGCTTTCAATGCGCGCAATCAACTCGGTTGGCGTATCGTGACGTTCTGATTTGTCCTTGAGTTGTAAAAACATATTGGCAGAGTTGGAAGAACCGCGTCCGCCCATAAAGCTCGCAACACTTTTTACATCCGGGTCGCTTTTGATAATGTTTTGTACCTGCGTAAGCTTTTTTGACAGGGCTTTAAAGGAAATGCCTTGGTCGCCACGTAAATGGCCCATCAACATTCCCGTGTCTTCTGTTGGGAAAAAGCCTTTTGGCATCTGCACAAATAACGCGACGATCATAACAAGTGTTACTGGTAGTGACAGAAGCACCAACCAATAGTGCCGCAAGGCAACATCCAAAGAGCGGGTGTATTGCTCCTGAACATTATCCAGAAAACGGGTGATGCCAGCGGATATTTTGGAAAGAAAGCTATATTTTCTGCGGTGTTCCGGCGGTGTTGATTTAAGGATTTGCGCTGCCATCATTGGGGTAAGTGTCAGGGAAAGCACCATTGAAATAAGAATGGTGATAGACACAGTCATGGCAAATTCATGAAAAAGCCGACCAGCCAAACCGCCCAACAGCAGAATGGGAAGAAAAACTGCAATGAGCGAAATGGAAATGGAAATAACCGTAAAGGCAACTTCCTGACTTCCCTTCAAAGCGGCATCTCTGGGGGACAGGCCTTCTTCAATATAACGCGCAATATTTTCCACAACCACAATGGCATCATCAACCACAAAACCGGTTGAGACGGTGAGCGCCATGAGGGACATGTTATCTAGCGAATACCCCAGAAGCTTCATAGCGCCGAATGTCGCGACAATAGACGTTGGGACAACAATGGCTGGAATAAGCGTCATACGGATAGAGTGCAGGAAGACCAGCACAACAAGAATAACCAGCACAACCGAGATAATGAGGGTGAGTTGTGTATCTGCCAAAGAGGCACGGATGGTCAGAGACCTGTCCAGCCCAATATGCAGGTCAACGCCTCCGGGTAAAGCTGAGCGCAGGAGCGGTAATTTGGCGTTAATTTCATCCACGGTCTGAATAACATTGGCCCCGGCTTGCGGGAACACGATGCCAATGACAGAGCGGGAATTATTAAAAAAACCGGCGTTGTGTAGGTCTTCAACGCTATCATCTACCCGTGCGACATCGGATAGCCTGACAGGGCGGTTGTTGCGCCACGCAATAATCAGGTCACGGTAGGATTGTGCGTCCCGCGCCTGATCGTTGGTATCCAGCGTAAAGCGGTAGCCGTTCTGGTCAATAATCCCTTTGGGCGTGTGTGCATTGGCAGACGCCAGAGCTGCACGAATATCCTCAAACCCGATCCCGTACCGGAAGAGCGGCAGCGGGTTGATTTCCACGCGTACTGCGGGAAGTGAGCTGCCGCCAATTTCAACCTGACCCACACCCCGGATTTGTGAAAGCTGCTGCACCAGAACATTGGTTGCGTAATCGTAAAGCTGGGGCTGCGTATGGGTATCTGACGTAAGCGCCAGAATAAGCACAGGCGCACCGTTGGGGTTTGCTTTGGAATAGCTGGGGTTCTGGCGCAGAGATGTCGGGAGGTCTGCATGAGCAGCCTGAAGAGCAGCCTCAACATCGCGCGCGGCACCGTTAATATCCCGAGATAAGGCAAATTGTAGTGTAATGCGCGTGGTGTTCTGGGAGGATTGAGACGTCATTTCCGTGAGGTCTGCAATCTGGCCCAGATGCCGCTCCAGTGGTCCGGCTACGGCGCTGGCTATTTCCTCTGGAGAGCCACCAGGTTGGCGGGCCTGCACCTGAATGACCGGAAAATCGACATTCGGCAGGTCCGCTACGGGCAGGCTTCTATATCCCATCAAGCCTGCCAGCAGTAACGCCACAGTCATGAGCGTCGTGGCAACTGGCCGGTCAATAAAGATCCGGCTTATGTTCACGGCGCAGCCTGTTCCGGGTGATGCGTCTGTTTGCCCTGCCGCCATGTTGCCCAGCGATGACCCCACGTATCAAGCGTGAGGTAAATGACCGGGGTGGTGAACAGGGTGAGAAGTTGCGAGAGCGCAAGGCCGCCGATAATAGCCAAACCCAGTGGATAACGCAGTTCGGACCCGGTGCCTTGTGAAATGACCATAGGCACAGCCCCCAGCATGGCGGCAAGGGTTGTCATGAGAATGGGGCGGAAACGCAGTGTTGCGGCCTGCCGTATGGATTGCAGAGAGTCCATGCCATGCTCACGCTCCGCTTCCAGCGCGAAGTCGATCATCATGATGGCGTTTTTCTTCACAATACCAATCAGCAGCACAATGCCGATAATACCCATGACATCCAGCCCGGCACCGGCAACCCACAGTGTCAACAGCGCCCCAATGGCAGCAGAGGGCAGGGTAGAGAGAATGGTAACAGGGTGAATGAAGCTCTCGTACAAAATACCCAGCACAATATAAACGGCGATAAGTGCTGCCGCGACCAAGAAGATTTCGTTGCTGAGAGAGCCTTCAAACGCAGCCGCAGTCCCCTGAAAGGATGTCTGGAAAGAGGCTGGTAGTTTGATCTCTTCTTCCACCTTGCGGATGGCTGCCGTTGCGTCCCCCAAAGAATAGCCGGGAGCAAGGTTGAACGAAATGGTTGTGGCTGGAAACTGCCCGAAATGGGTAATGAGTAGCGGTGCAGTATCATGAGTAACAGTTGTAACCGCTGGTAGGGGCACCAGCCCAGACGTTGGAGAACGCGTTGGGCCGGATGCACTCTCGCCCGAGTTTCCGCTAATGCCGGGCAGATAAAGCTGGTTGAGTGAGAACAGGCTGCTCTGAAAGCGGGGGTCTGCTTCCAGAATGACACGGTACTGGTTGGACTGCGTGTAGATGGTAGAGATCTGACGCTGGCCAAAAGAGTCATACAACACGTTGTCGATTGTTTGCGGTGTGATGGAATACCGCGCACCTGTTGTACGGTCGAGCGTAACCTTGGCCACTAGGCCCTGTGCCTGAAGATCCGATGTGACATCAGAAAGCGCAGGTTCTGCCCGCAGGCGTTCCAGCAGCTTTGGTACCCATGTGTTGAAAGCGTTATATTCCGGGTTCTCAAGCAGGAACTGGTACTGCGTTGCTGTAACCGTTGTATCCAGTGAAAGATCTTGCACTGGCTGCATGTAGAGCTTGATGCCAGTAACCTGCGCTGTTTCCTGTGACAGGCGGCGTGCAATCTCGGCAGCGCTGCTGGAGCGGGCGTCATGGTCTTTCAGGTTGATCAGAAAACGGCCCTGATTAAGGGTTGCGTTCTGACCATCTACCCCCACGAAGGAGGAAATGGACACGACATCCGGATCTTTAAGAATAACTTTGGCCAGATCCTGCTGATGGGTTTTCATGCTCTCAAAAGAGATGGACTGTGCAGCAACAGAGATACCCTGAATAACGCCTGTGTCCTGCTGCGGGAAGAAACCCTTGGGTATGACATAGGCCAGCACACCGGTCAGAACCAGTGTTCCTACCGCAACCAGAAGGGTTGTTACGCGGTAGGCAAGCACAACGTCCAACGCCCGGTCATAGGCCGCAATCAGCTTCTCTGTCGCAATCTCAACTTTTGCGGACCAACGCTGAAAGCGAGTGGTTGCGCTGCTGGCATCGTGCGGGCGCTCGGTCAGAATACGGGCGCACATCATGGGCACCAGCGTAAGAGAGACTATGGCTGACAGAACAATGGTGACGGACAGTGTCAGAGCGAATTCATGGAACAGCCGCCCAACAACATCGCCCATGAACAGGAGCGGGATGAGCACCGCGATAAGAGAGATGGTCAGCGAGATAATGGTAAACCCGATTTCCCCAGCCCCTTTGATGGAGGCGGACATACGGTCTTCACCCATTTCGACATAACGCGAAATGTTCTCGATCATGACGATGGCATCATCCACAACAAAGCCCGTTGCGATGGTCAGCGCCATAAGGGAGAGGTTATCCAGCGAGAAACCAAGTAGATACATGATGGCCAGTGTGCCCACGATAGACAGCGGCACGGACAGGCTGGGAATGATGGTTGCCGGGACATTGCGCAGGAAGACAAAAATAACAGCAACAACCAGAACCAGCGCCATAAACAGCTCGAACTCAACATCCGCAACGGAGGCGCGGATGGTTGTGGTCCGGTCCGTCAGGGGGACGATATCAATACCCGGAGGGAGCGATTTACGGAGCTGAGGGAGGGCATCCTTAATGTTGTCCACAACAGCAATCACGTTGGCACCCGGCTGACGCTGGACGTTCATGATCAGTGCTGGTGTCAGGTTGGACCATGCAGCCAGTTGGGTATTTTCCGCCCCAATCACCACAGAGGCAACATCCCGCAAGCGAATGGGGCCGCTGTTCTGATACGCAATGACCTGATTTAGCAGGGTGTCTATGGAGGTAATCTGCCCGTCAACGCGCAGGGTCGCCGCACGGGTTGCGCCATCAAATGTCCCGGTGGGGGAATTGACGTTCACGTTGCCAATGGTTGTCCGCAGTGTATCCAGATCAATGCCGTAGGAGGTCAGCTTAGGAATATTGACCTGAACCCGGATAGCCTTGCGGTTGCCGCCTGACAGAGAGACAAGGCCGACGCCAGAAATCTGGCTGATTTTCTGGGCCAGTCGCGTATCAACGTAGTCTTCCACCTCTGGCAGGGGAATGGTGGCGGACGTGATGCCCAATGTTAATACGGGGGTATCAGCTGGGTTTACCTTGGCGTAAATTGGCGGCGCAGGCAGGTCGCTCGGCAGGAGCGAGTTTGCCTGATTGATGGCGGCCTGTACTTCCTGTTCTGCCACATCCATGGACATGGTCAGGTTGAAACGCAGGGTGATGACCGAGGCGCCACCAGATGAGCGGGACGTCATCTGGTCAAGGCCCGGCATTTGCCCGAACTGCGTTTCCAGCGGTGCAGTGACCGATGTTGCCATAACATCCGGCCCAGCACCGGGGTAGAAGGTCTCAACCGTAACGGTTGGATAATCTACCTGTGGCAGGGCGGAAATGGGCAGAAAATGATAACCCAGCAAACCCGCCATCAGGATGGCAAACATGAGCAGGGTTGTGGCTACCGGCCTGCGGATAAAGAGGGCAGAAGGGTTCACTGCGCTGACGTGCCTGCTGGGGTGTCGGTTTTATCGGTTTTGGTCGCGGCTGGAATGGTGACTTTAGCCCCACCGCGCAGATGGTCCGTGCCGTCTGTTACAACCCGGTCACCAACTTTAAGGCCGGAGCTGACGACAGTGCGTGTGCCATCGGAAATACCAATGGTGACAGTGCGGACGTCTACCGTGTTGTCATCCTTCACCACATAGACAAACTGACCGGATGGCCCTGTTTGAAGAGAGGCAGCAGGAACAAGGATGACATCCTGCAAGGTTTTGACCAGCAGGCGTGCATTAACGAACTGGTTGGGGAACAGATGTTCATCCGTATTGGAGTAGATGGCGCGCAGGCGTACGGTGCCTGTAGCGGTGTCAATCTGGCTATCCAGAACACTGACCGTGCCGTCTGCAATTTTTTTGGTGTTGGAGCTGTCCCATGCCTCAACAGGCAATGAACCTGTAGCGCGGAGCTGTTCCGCTACCTGCGGCAACTGATCTTGCGGCAGGGTGAAAATGACAGAAATAGGCTGCATCTGTGTCAGGACAGCAAGGCCGCCTGACTGACCTGCTGAGAGGTAGTTGCCTTTATCCACTGCACGAATACCTATGCGGCCATCCACAGGGGCCACAATGTGACAGTAAACAAGCTGAAGTTTCTGGGCATCTACCAGCGCCTGATCAGACTTTACAGTCCCTTCAAGCTGTTCGACCATAAATTCCTGATCACGTGCGGTTTTGGCGTCAATACTGTCCTGCTTGATAAGGCGCTGGTAGCGACCGTTATCGACGCGGGCCTGCGCCAGTTGTGCCTTGTCGCGCGCTAGCTGGCCTTCATACTGGTCCAGCAAAACCTGATAGGGGCGTGGGTCGATAATGGCCAGAAGGTCGCCCTTATGAACGTGCTGCCCTTCCGTAAACAGAACATCCGTCAGGTAGCCCTCAACGCGGGTTTGTACCGTGACATTGGTGATGGGGACCACTGTGCCAAGTTCAGTTAGCACAACAGGCATGGTGCCGTGCTGGACAACTTCAACCGCGACGGGTTGTGCGTCTGATGCTCCGGCATTGGCTCCGGGGGCAGTGCTGGCTTGGGTGGCAGCATTATGCCGGTGGTGCTTGCCTGTTGTCTGCTTGGCTCCGTGTGGCCAGAAAGCAAAGGCCAGAAGGCATACGCCAGCAACGGCAACACCGCTCCAGATGAGGCGTTTTTTCTTGCCAGATGTGCGGGGAGGGTGGGGTGAATCGGATCGAGGGTCCGTGGTATGGTTATCCATAGGGCGCGCTTGGTCGTTCACCTGAAATTATTGACTGGAAACATACGAAATAGCCGCACCGGCTTTTGACGGCGTGCCGGGCAGGTAGATAGCTATGCCAGAGTCAGTGCCAATAAGAAACAAATAAAAGCACAAACGCATAGCTCCCAAGAATGAAAAGCAGTTTAGCCTATCCAAGTTTGGGAGGGGGGCCAAGGACAATGGGCTTAAAACAGAGTTTATATAAAAAATGACATATGCAAATAAGCAGAAAGGCGCTGATTTTATGCCTTTTTGCCAGTTAAAACGGCGCCCGCATTTGGCGCGAGCCGAGCCGCTGCCGGGGTGGCAAGTAACGAGATAAACCCAACCACCAGAAACGCTATGACAAAGTCATGTGGCGTGGGCTCGGGATGGACATTCAAGATGCCTGTCAGAGTCAGGGTGCCAGCCGCGATGCAAATGCCCAAAGAGAGCATCAGTTGCTGCATGGTGGCATAAAAGCTGGTTGCGGCACTCATGCGGCTTGCAGGAATATCAGCATAGGCAATGGTGTTATAGGCTGAAAACTGTACGGATTGTGCCATGCCGGATGCCAGCAGGATAGCTGCCAAAACCCAGAGTGATTGTCCGCGGTGATACTGGGCTAAAAGTGCTGCCAGTATGCCTGCGGAAAGTCCGTTTGTGACCAAAACCCGCCGGAACCCCCATTTGCGGAGTATGGCAGGCACAAATGGCCTTATCCCGATAGCGCCAACAGGGGCCAGAAAAGTCACCATGCCGCTTTGGGCTGCCGTCATGCCAGTGCCAATTTGTAGGAAGGTTGGCAGCAGAAAGGGAAAGGCCCCCACGGCAATGCGGGATGCAGCACCCCCGATAACAGAAATGCGGAAGGTGTCTGTGGCCAGAAGGCGGAAGTCCAGCAACGGAGACCGGATGCGTTGGGCATGGAGGCCGTAAATGCTCATCAGGCCAGCACCCATGAGCAGAAGAGTGAGGATGAGGGTTTTAGTCCCCTCATTATGGCTGAATAGCTCCGCTACAAGGGAGAGAAGCGCCAGGCCACCCCCGGCAAGAAACATGCCCTTGAGGTCAAACGGCGGTGGTTGTTTCTCTCTGACTTCTGGAATGAAGCGTCGGGTCAGAATAAGGCCGATAATACCAACCGGTATATTAAGGTAAAAATTCCACCGCCAAGAAAGGTAGGTGGTGATAAAGCCGCCCACAACCGGCCCGAGCAGGGGGCCAAGTGTTGCGGGAAGCATCATCCACGTCATGGTGCGGACAAGCTCTTCCCGAGGGGTGCTGCGTAATACAACAAGTCGGCCTACTGGCACCATTAATGCCCCGCCAATGCCTTGCAATGTGCGCATACAAGCCAGAAACGTGAGGCTGTGCGCGGATGCACAGGCAACCGAGCACAAGACAAACATAATAATGGCCCCGCTCAGCACAGTGCGGCTGCCCAGCCTGTCTGCTAAAGCGCCGGAAGCGGGAATAAATATGGCCAAACCAATAATATATGCAGTCAGCGCAACAGAGGTTGCAACCGTATCCACATGTAAACTGTTAGCAATGGATGGGAGGGCTGTTGAAAGAATGGTGCCATCAAGTTGCTCCATAAATAGCATGGAAGCGACAATAAGGGCTGTGAGATGAACGCGACTAAGTGACACCATGCTAGTCAGAGACGCGTTTTTGCGGTCTGATGCAACATCCGACCACACACTATTACCGCTTTTTTAAGCGGATGTGTGTGGGAAAACGATAACAAAAGGAGACGCCAAATGGCTGACGATAAACTGAAAAACGTGTCCAACAAGGTTGAAGGTCTGGTTGACGAAACCAAAGGACGCGTCAAAGACGCTGTGGGTGGTCTGACGGGTGATCTCGGTTTGCAGGCTGAAGGTAAATTTGACCAGTTTACCGGTGCAGCCCAGCAGGACTTTGCTGACCTGTACGAAGAAGGTGAAGGCGTAGTGGAAAAAGCTGTGACCTTCGTGCGCGATAAACCCCTGCTGTCACTGGGTATTGTGTCCGTAGTTGGCCTGCTGGTTGGCTGGCTGCTTTTCCCACGTGGCAAGCGTTCCTAAAAAAATACCGACTCCGAGTCTTGCGCTCGGAGTCAAAAAGTGATTCTCCTTGCCTCACAGAGTCGGTGATGGTGCGACTCGGTAATTTTAACCGAGTCGTTCCAAATCAGTCGAAAGAGGGGCAATGCCAGATTTTACGCGGGAAATGCAACACGGTGGGCGTGTGGCGGGAGTGGATGAAGTGGGTCGTGGCCCACTTGCTGGTCCTGTCGTGGCTGCCGCAGTCGTGTTTGCCGCTGGCGTGCCGGATGATCTGGCTGCCGTTATTGATGATTCCAAAAAACTGAAGCCAATGCTGCGTGAGGCTATAGCCGCACGCTTGCCCACTGTGCCGGGTATTGAAATCGGGCTTGGCGCAGCCTCGACCTCTGAAATTGACGACATGAATATCCATCATGCCGCACATCTGGCCATGCAGCGTGCTGTTGCGCGCCTGCCAAGTGTGCCGGACCACGTGCTGGTGGATGGCAACAAGACCCCGGATTTTGGGTGCAGCACACAAACGCTGGTTGGCGGTGACGGCCTGAGTCTGTCTATCGCGGCGGCGTCCATCATTGCAAAAGTGGTGCGCGACCGCATTATGGCGCGTCTGGATGCCCGCTGGCCCGCTTATGGGTGGGATAGGAATGCCGGTTACGGCACGCCTGTGCATCGCCATGCGCTGACTACAGTGGGTGTCACGCCGCATCATCGTAAAACTTTCGGCACAGTACGCCGGCAACTTGAACTTTTTAACAGGGAGGGCCGGGCATGAGCGGCGCACAATCAATGGGCATGGAACTGCCTCTGGACCAGATTCTGCGCGGCGAATGTGTGGAAACCATGCGTGGCCTGCCTTCAGGCTCCGTGGATTGCATTTTTGCAGACCCACCTTACAACCTTCAGTTGCGTGGTGAATTGCGCCGCCCAGATGACTCCCTTGTTGATGGGGTGGATGATGACTGGGATAAATTTACAGACCTTCAGGCCTACGACAAATTTACGCGGGACTGGCTGACGGAAGCCCACCGGGTGCTTCATAAAGACGGCACCATGTGGGTGATTGGCTCTTACCACAATATTTTCCGGATCGGGGCTATTCTGCAGGACCTCGGGTTCTGGATCCTGAATGATATTGTGTGGCGCAAGTCCAACCCTATGCCCAATTTCCGTGGGCGGCGCTTTACCAATGCGCACGAAACCATGATCTGGGTGGCTAAAAGCGAGACGAGCCGTTACCGCTTCAACTATCAGGCCATGAAAGCACTGAATGATGATGTGCAGATGCGGTCAGACTGGTATCTGCCCCTCTGCACGGGGAATGAGCGCTTGCGGAACGAGCACGGCCTGAAGCTGCACCCAACCCAGAAGCCCGAAAGCTTGCTGCACCGGGTTATTCTGGCCTCCACGGCTGTTGGGGATGTTGTGCTTGATCCCTTCACGGGCACAGGCACCACACCGGCTATGGCTCGCCGGTTGCGCCGCCGTTTTATTGGTATTGAGCGTCACCCGGACTATGTTGCGGCGGCACGAGACCGTGTTGAGCGTGAAGTGCCTCTCGCCGAGGACGCCGTGCAGGCCACACCTGATAAGCGCGAAACGCCCCGTGTACCGTTTGGCAGTCTGGTAGAGCAGGGGCTTATTGGTGCCGGTGTTGCTTTGTGTGACAAGAAACAGCGCGTTCAAGCCACTGTTGCACCAGATGGCACGCTTGTTAGCGGTACAAAGCGCGGCTCCATTCACAAAATGGGCGCTATGCTGACAAATGCTCCTTCCTGCAACGGCTGGACATTCTGGCACTTTGAGCGGAATGGAGAGTTGCTGCCTCTGGACGTGCTGCGGCAGGAAAGTCTCGCCTTGGCACAAGAGACTATGGAAATGGCGTTAAAAACGGCTGTTGGCTAAAAACAACTGCTTACGCAATAAAAAAGCCGCTCTTATGAGCGGCTTTTTTTGTTTGGGCAGGTCAGGCTTATCTGCCGCCAAACCCGAGAAAACCGACTTCCGGTTTCGGTGTGCCGCCGGACTGATCATAACGATTACCGTAGCGTGACGTTTTGCTCGGAGCCTTACCCGCGCCGATTGTAAGGTGGCCCGAACCGTTTTCCACGCTCATACGTGGCTCACCGGTTGCCACAGCGGTGCGTGCCCCCTGTTCGTCCGCACTGCGGAGGGAGAGCAGCAGAAAGGTGATGGGGTTACGGTTCAGGTCAATAGACATTTCAAGCGGGGTCTGTCCCAGAATATTCCGGTGATACATATCCGCGCCACGGTTGATAGATTCTTTGGCAGCACTCACGCTGCCACGATTGATGGCGTCAAACAGGGCTGCTGTTGGCTCCATGTCCGCATTGGCATGCTCACCGTCATCTTCATCATTCCCCGCGCCGGGAATGGCGGCCGGTGGGGCTGCGCGTTTGGCTTCTTTGGCAGCCTCAGCTTTTTGCTGGGCTTCTTCCGCAGCGGCCTGTTGCTCCTGCTCACGGGCGGATTGCGCCCAGGCAGAGGCAGGGAGGGCAACTGCCAGAAAACCAGAGCAGGCCAGAGTAGCCGGAAGAATGCGGAACAAGCGGGTCATGTTCTGTCCATACGGAAAACGATAACAGCCAAACTATCACATTGGCAGGACGGCGGGAAGAAGAAGCCGCTCAAGAACGTCCTTCCCGCCACCAGCCTATAAAAAGAAGGCTGAGTGAGACTATAAGCATAAGCCACGCAGGCAGGAGCGGTGTTGCGGTTCGGCCCGTGACGACATGAGCATTCCTGTGAGGAAACCCTGCCCAATCGGCCCCGTGAAAGGAAGAACCCTCTACCAGTTTAAGGCTTGGTACCTGCGCCGGAACCCCAGTCCAGAAAATGCCCCCGCCACTGGCGGTACTGAGTGGGGCGAGGCGCGAGGCCGTTGCCCGGATATCGGTAAATTCCTGTGGGTCAGGCGGCATGGCCGCAGCAAATGCCTTGTGGGTTCCGTCATCGACCTGCCAAATTCCGGCTTGCTCCGCCTGCATGTGGCCAGTGGCAATGCCACTTTTTACAGGAGAGGAAGTGGACGCAGCTTTATCTGGCTCAGCAGTCTTCAGGGCCAGAGGGTGTGTCTGCCCATCCGGTGCTGTGACTGTTACAGTGGGGGGAGTGCTGCCAGAAGCACTGCGGCGTGTGACTGTGAGTACGCCCCCTTCATTCTGTGCTGTCAGTTGTTCTTCTTCCAACTCCGGCTCTTTCATAAGCCAGTGAGAAATACGCCGTAACAGCTCAGCCTGTGGGCCTCCGCCTCCTTCCCCGCGTGACCAGAGCCATATTTGGTCAGAGAGCAGAAGGGCGACCCGGCCTTGATCCACCCGGTCTAATATCAGGAGCGGCGCATTGTCTGGCCCACTGAGCAAGGTTTGGCCATGTGTGGAACTGGGTTTGAGAGACCGATACCATGGCCCCCATTGGCCTGTGATGGTGTGCGCCGTGTCAGCCTGTGTGCCGGTGGCGGGCGTTGGAGCACCCGGTAAAGCGGCCGTAACAGGGTGATTTTGCCCCTCTGCTGTCAGACGCGGGCGGAAGGCCTGCTCTACCATGCTGCCATCAAGCGGAACATGCGCAGGCAGAATATCGCCTACCGCAGTGTCCTGTAACGTACCGGGGCCGACAAATTCCGGCCCGGCAGTCAGCAGCAGGCCGCCCCCTTTACGCACAAAATTTGCAATGTTGCGTAGGTAGCTGGGCGGTAGAATGTTCTGATTTTCAAACCCGTCCAGAATGATCAGATCAAACTGATCAATCTTTTCCTGAAAAAGCTCCCGAACCGGGAAGGCGATCAGAGCGAGGTCGGACAGGGGGGTACCATCATCCTTATCCGGTGGCCGCAGAATGGTGAAGTGTATGAGATCGACAGAAGGGTCAGCTTTCAGCAGACGCCGCCAGACGCGCTCTCCCTGATTGGGGGTGCCGGAGATCAACAGAACGCGGAGCCGATCGCGTATGCCATTCATCCGGGTAACGGTCTGGTTGTTCAGGTTGGAGACTTCGCCCTCCAGAGGGGACACCGCAAGGCTGACAAGAATTTGGCCTGGGTGTGAGGCCGGTATTTCAATATCCTGTGGTGTACCTGTTGTAATTGGTAAGGTGAAAGGGGCATCCCCATTCACACGCACCGTCAGGGTGGCTGCGGTCCCTTTTGCCGTACCGGGACCGGAATCATCAGCCTGCACACGCACGGTGGCGGGTTGGCCCACAATGGCATAAGGCGGGGCTTGCAGAACCCTTAGCCGACGATCACTTTCCTCCCCTTTGGCGGGAAGAATAACATGCAGTGGCAGTGTGGTTTTACGATCATCCGGGGCGGTGGGAGTCAGTTTTTCGGGCAGGCTTTGTGGTGTGTCCGCAACCTGACCATCCGTTAGCATGATAGCTCCGGCAAACTGGTCAGAGGGAATATCTGCCGCAGCTTGATCCAGCGCCTCAAACAGGCGTGTACCATCGTGGCCGGAATTCCGCACTGTCACTGTGCGAAGGTTCAGGCCCTGCTTTTTATCATTGGCCAACAGATGTTCTGCCTGTTGTGCCAGTGCAGCGCGTTGGCCCAGTGACATGGAGGGGGATTGGTCCACCACCAGCAGCGCTGTTTCTGGCAGCATATGCCAGCTTTCATGCAGGCGTTGCGGTCCTGCCAGCCACACAAGAACAGAGAGGATAGCGGCCAGCCGAAACATCGCGCCTTTTGTACGGTGGCGTAACGCATACCCGCACAGGGCAAGAGCGGCACAGCCCAGTGCGATGAGAGCCCATAACGGCACAAGAGGGGCAAAACCCAAGCTGGAGGTGAGGTGAGTGAGCATGGCCTCTTATTCCCCCAGCCGTTTAAGCAGCATGGGCACGTGCACTTGATCTGCTTTATAGTTGCCAGTCAGGGCGTAGATAACGGCATTAACCCCGAAGCGATATGCCAGTTGCCTCTGCTCCGTGCCGCCGGGAATAACGGCATAGGGGGTGTTGCCGTTTTCATCTACCGCCCATGCGTGCGCCCAGTCACCCGAACCAATGATAACGGGGCTGACATCATCATTCTCAGCAACGCCTTCACGCGCCACCCATATATTTTGCCCAGCATAACGGCCCGGAAAGTCGTGCAGCATATAAAAAGTATGCGCCAGAAGGTGGTGGTCGGTCATAACGCTGAGCGGCGGAATGGGTAGGCCATTCGTCACGCGCCGCAGGGCGGAGCGTGACCCGGGGGCATCCCCGGCAAAGCCAGCAGAAGGGTCAGTAGACTCTGCGTTGCCGGAATCCTGCCCTTGCGTATCAATCAGCAAAATGCCGCCATGCGCCATAAAGGCTGTTAACGCAGCGGTCTGCTGTGGGGTGATGTGTGCATCTGCCGTAATCGGCCAGTAAAGCAGGGGGTAGTAACTCAAATCATCCTGCCCGAGGGTCACTCCGTCCGGGTGCCCAAGCATGGCGGAGGTGCGGGCATTGGCATAATCAGACAACCCCTGAAGACCCTGCCGGGAGACGGTATCAATGTCGGTATGGCCAGTCAGAACATAAGCCAGCCGGGTTTCAAGCGCTCCACCGGGAACATGCGCCGGTGCTGGCGCGCTGTTAGTTGGTGCCACAGGCGTCTGTGCTTGTGCGGCGGGGTGCGCGGAGCACAACAGAACAAGCACCATGGCGACACTGCCACGACGGCTAAAGGTCTGTTTGCCCAGTTTTAAGCCTTGTCGCATGGCTAGGACCAGCAGGGCGTCCAGCAGAAGCAGCGCAAGGGCTGCCAGCAGGCAATAGCGGCCTAACGGCGTGTCTGGCCTATGACCAGATGGGCTGGTTATGACCCCAAACGCTGCCGCTGGGGTTAACATGTGCAACTGTGTCGCTGCATTAAGGGCACGGCGTGTGGCGCGTGGACCGTACAGGCCCGGTGGATGTGCTGCAGATGCCTGCGTGGTGGCAAAGGCATCGGCCTGTAAGCCCTTGGCTGTAGCAGGCGGAGGGCCAAGAGCGCCGTCTCCATCCAATGTCAGCACAGGAGAGAGAATGCTGTTATCCGCTGGCATGCTCACACCATTGGCGTGTTCCGTCAGGCGTTGCAACATGCTGACAAAAAGGCCGGACAGGGGCAGGTTAGACCAGTCTGCCGTGCTGCTGACATGAAAGAGAATGACCTCGCCTTTGCCAAGTTCTTTATGGGTGACAAGCGGTGTGCCATCTGCCAGCCGTGCCCAGCTATGGGCAGATAGGTCTGCCATAGGGCTGGCCAGAACCTGCCGGGAAATTGTGACATCTGACGGAATGGCCAACCCGTGAAAAGGAGAGGAGGCGTCAAACGGAGCAAGCTTCTGCGGTGTGCCCCAGGTCATGGTGCCGCCAAGCTGCCGCGACCCGTCTAGTAAGGCAACGGGGAGCAGTGCATCGTGACCATTATCCAAAGGATCTGTACCAGTTGGGGCATCGGCTGGAGGGGGCGTGCTACCATCGTGCTGGGCACCAGCAAGAGCCGGGCCTGCAAACCGAATAAGCGTACCGCCATTTTTGACCCATTCCGCTACTTTCTGGCGCAGGGCAGGGTCTGCCAAGGCGCCGTCTGGTGCAATTAGCACAGAAAAGGGTTGTGATAGCAGGGTTGCGGCAGGGCCTTCATGCAAATCTGCTGTCGGGGCTAAAGCACGGCGAAGGTAGAAAAGCGGGCCTATGAGAGGTGTATCAGCAGCGCCTGTCGTCATGAGACCAACCGGGCGCAGGCGGTCACCTTCATCAAGCAAAAGAGTGGTGGCGGCACTGGGTTGACCAGAGAGAGATAACCGGTCAATCCGGTTACGCACGGTGGTAGGGAGATCTACCACAATATCTGTTCCACCACTTTTGGCGGGGAGTGTGACAGGAACAACGGCTAGCGTTCCGCCATCCTGTGTATGAACGTGCACGGTAACAGCCCTTGGGGCATCGGTGGGCAGGGCAAGAAGATGCCCCATGACAGCCCCTGTGTGGGAGTGCGCCGGTTGCAGGGCGTAGATGGCACTGTCCGGAATGCGTATTTCCTGTACCGGGCCAAGCGCCTGCAGGCTTTTTGCCAACAGGGCATCTCCGTCACTGGCTACACCGTTAGCGATGTAAATCACGTTTCCGAAGGTCGGCAGGCTGTGCGCAGAAAGTTTGCGAGCCAGAGCGGTGCGATCTGTTTCCCATGGGGAGGGACGGAGGGAGGCCAGTTCCTGCCTGACCACGCTTGCCGGGCGGAGTACTGAGGGGGCGTCAGTAGCGTCTTCAGTACTCGTGCCCGCTGTGCGTAACAGCAGAATGGGTCTCTTAGCGTGGTCTGCATCATCAACAAGGCTTTGTGCCACGGCTAGCCGTTCGGGCCAACTTGCAGCGGACAGCATGTCATCATCCAGTACCAAGGCAATGGGGCCATGCCCGACGGAGGGGAGGGCATCCCCCGTGATAACAGGGCGAGCTAAACCCAAAACCAGCAATGTCACCGCGCACAGCCGTATAAGCAACAACCATAGAGGCGCACGACTGGCATCCACTTCCTGCGGATGGAGGCTACGTAAGATCTGGATAGCAGGAAAACTCTGCCTGCGTGGCCGGGGTGGCGTAGCCCGGAGCAGAAACCAAACAACCGGCAGGCTTAACAGCCCCAACAGGGCGAGAGGCGTTAGGAAGATCATAGGCGGTCTCCCTTCTGTGCGGCCTTATGGCGTATGGTGTTTTGAACTGCGAGCAGGCAACTTAGCGGCGAGTCCTGCGTGCAGTGAGTTACCAGCGAATGGCCATAACGTGCGGCCTGTGCCGCGAGGGCATTGTGACGTGCCAGAAACTGTTTTTCGTAATCGGCCCGCAGCGATTGCACATGTGGTAGATCGAGCGGTGCTTCCTGCTCCAGCCCTTCAAATGAAACACGGCCCTGATAAGGGAGGGTTCGTTCTGCCGGGTCATAAATATGGATGAGATGCGCTGCGGAAGGGACGCCCGCCAGTTGGCGGAGTGCCGTGTGCAAAGCCGCATCCTCGCACAAAAAATCGCTTGTTATCAGGAGGTGCGCGTGACGAGGAATATAGGCTGCTATAGGAAGAGCGGGGCACGAATGCTCGGCTGTTTCTGCAAGGCGCAACAAACCCAATGCCAAGCGTTCCAAGGGGCTTCCCCCTGTGGGAAGGGTGGCCAGCCCAGCGGGCGTCAACAGGCGTACGCGTTCTCCGGAACGCAAAAGGAGCGCTGCTACCGTAAGTTGTAACAGCAGAGCACGATCACGCTTTTCCGGTAGACTACTGTGAGAGCACCACTGCATGGACGGAGAGAGGTCGCACCACAAAAGGAGGGTCTGTGGTGCCTCGGCCTCAGTTTCACGCACGTATGTCTGTGTGCTTCGGGCGGATTGCCGCCAGTCGATATGGGCCGCAGGTTCTCCCGGCTGTGCTTGCCTGTATTGCCAGAAGGCTTCGCCCCACCCACCACGCCGTTGCCCGTGCTGACCCGCATGAAGTGTAGCCGCAATACGATTGGCTTTGAGCAACATGTCGGGCAAGCGGGCAGCAAGAGCCGCTGCCTGTGGACCAAGGTGAGTGCCCTGCAAGCCGAGGGCATTGTTGCCACTGTCATCAGGCTGCCTCCCGTGCAGAGACGCAGAAAAATCCTGCGTGGCAGCCCTATCGCTCCCCTTCAGTAAGGACGTGGCCTGACTGGTGCGCCCCTTCAGGCGTTGCAGGAGACTGGCGGGAGAAAGCAAGATGTCAGCCCAAATGTTTGAGGAGCTGGGTAATGACAGCATCAAGCTGCACCCCATCCGCCCGCGCCGCAAATGTTAAAGACATACGGTGGGCCAGAACAGGGTGCGCCAGAGCAATCACGTCGTCCAGATTGGGGGAGAGGCGTCCATCCAGAAGGGCGCGGGCCCGTGTGGCAAGCATGAGGGCCTGCGCTGCACGTGGGCCGGGGCCCCATGCAATTTGGTTGCGGAGGGTGTCATCATACGTGGTTTCCGGCCGTGCGGAGCGGACCAGCTTCAGAATGGCATCCACCACTTTGTCACCAACCGGGAGGGTGCGGACAAGGAATTGTGCGGCCAGCAAGTCCTGCGGTGTCATGACCGGTTGGGCGGTGGTGCTTTCGGCTCCTGTTGTGGCCAGCAGCATGGCCCGCTCGGCAGCTTCATCTGGGAAGTTGAGCGGAATTTGCAGCATGAAGCGGTCAAGCTGGGCTTCTGGCAGAGGGTAGGTGCCTTCCTGCTCCAGCGGGTTCTGGGTTGCCAGTACATGGAAGGGATACGGCAGGGCATGGTCCGTGCCAGCAATGGCAACGCGCCGTTCCTGCATGGCCTGAAGCAGGGCGGACTGGGTACGCGGGCTGGCACGGTTAATTTCATCGGCCATCAGAAGCTGACAGAAGACTGGCCCAGGCACAAAACGAAAACTCCGATGACCGGCCGCGTCTTCGTCCAGAATTTCACTGCCGGTAATGTCGGAGGGCATCAGGTCTGGGGTAAACTGCACGCGCCGGGCATCAAGCCCAAGCACAGTGCCAAGTGTTGTTACCAGCAGGGTTTTGCCAAGGCCCGGAGCGCCAACTAGCAGCCCGTGCCCGCCTGCCAGTATAGCTGTCAGGGTCTGGTTGATAACCCGTTCCTGCCCAAAAATAATGCGCGCAATTTCTTGCTGCACTGTTTTCAGGTGGGCGCAAAGGCGGTCAGCCTCACGCACATCTGGGGTTGCTGTGGCGGTCTGGCCGGTGATGGGCTGAGGGTCTGATGCGGTCATGGGTCCAATCTGGGCAGATACGGGGCTTACATCAAGCGGGGTATCATCCCTATATCATGGTCTACGCAGTGAAACAGTCATAACAGGATTATCTGCCAGTGCACGATGAAGGCCCATTCCAACAGAGCGCGGTGCCCTGCCATACCGCAGGACCGGAGGAAGCCGCACGCGGCGAAACTGACAGAAAACTGCCCTTTTTGATAAAGCGTGATGGTGTCTGGCTCTATAAGGGTACACCTATCAAACGCAAAGCCATGGTCTGTTTATTCGGGTCCATGCTCACGCGGGATGATAAGGGGGCATATCTCCTCCGCACTCCGTTTGAGAGTGGATGCATTGAGGTAGAGGATGTACCGTTTTTGGCGGTAGGGCTGGACTGGAAGGGCTGTGGGCGGATGCAAAAGCTCTGTTTTTGCACCAATGTGGACGAACCAGTGGTTGCCAGTCGTGAGAACCCGATTCGCGCGCAGTGGGACGTTCCGCCGGATGCATGCGCTGAGGGTGGTTGCCCGCCCTATATCACCGTGCGCGCTGGGGATGGTCGGTTTCCCATAGAGGCGCGTCTTTCCCGTTCTGTCTGGTACGAGCTTGCTGCTTTGGCTGAGCCCGGCCAGTGCAATGGTGTGCCCTGTATGGGCGTGTGGAGTTGTGACTGTTTTTTTCCGCTTTCCCGTATGCCCGCGGAAAGTTGATTCATGGCGAAGGAAAAATTGCAGCCTGTGTTGACGAAGGGAAGTGAGGGGTTAAGCCCACCGCAGCGTCAGGCTTTGGCTGAAATTTGGCATATTCTGCCAGAGGCCCGGCTGGTTGGTGGTGTTGTGCGTGACCTGATGGTAGGCCGCACCGTTGCGGATGTTGATCTGGCCACACCGGAGCCACCAGAACAGGTGCAGGAAAAGCTGGAAGCCGCCGGGATAAAAGTGGTGCCGACTGGGCTGTCCCATGGGACCGTAACGGCTGTTATCGGGGCTGCACCGTATGAAATTACGACCTTGCGCCGGGATACGGAAACGGATGGACGCCACGCCATTGTATGCTGGACACAGGACTGGCGAGAAGACGCTTTAAGGCGAGATTTTACCATCAATGCCATGTCCCGTGACAAAGAGGGGCTGCTTCATGATTATTTTGGCGGGCAGGCAGACCTTCTTGCCGGACATGTGCGCTTTGTCGGGCAGGCAGGGCTCCGAATAGAAGAAGATGCTCTGCGCATTTTGCGTTTTTTTCGGTTTCAGGCTCGCTATGGCCAAGGTCAGCCAGACCCGGACGCTGTGAAAGCCATAGCAGACCGGGTTGGGTTGTTGGCGCGCCTTTCTGTGGAGCGCATCTGGTCAGAGTTGCAGCGGCTCTTGAGCGGGCCAGCGCCAGCAGGGCAGTTGGCTCTTATGGCGGAACTTGGTGTGCTGGGGGCATTGTTTCCGCAAGGGGTTACACTAGAGCGTTTTAGCGCCTTGATGGATCTGATGCCTCCTGCCGATGCGGTGCTGCGTCTTGCCGCCCTTGTGCAAGGGGATGTGACGACCCTTGCGCGAGGGCTAAAATTTTCCCGTGCGGACGAATTTTCTCTAAAAGCTTTAACTGAGCAACCTGTTCCGGCACCTGATATGGATGACGCGGCGTTACGGTGCCTGTTATCTGATACGCCAGCCGCTATTCTGATCGGGCGGACATGGTTGGCGCAGGCTGACTTCAAGCGCGATAAGCCTCAGTCAGACGCAGAAAAAGCTCAGTTTGAGCGGGTGCGTCACAGGCTTGCTACCATGGATGCCCCCGTCTTCCCTCTGGCAGGGAGAGACCTGCTTGCCGCCGGTTTACCGCCGGGGCCAGAAGTCGGGCGTATATTGGCGCATATTCGGCACTGGTGGCAGCAAGGGGGCTGTGTGGCATCCCGGCAGGCGTGCCTTGCTTATGCGGGTTTGGTCTTGTGAGTTCGGCTGGGTAAAAATTTTTTTTAGGCTCTGCGGCTTTCACGCGTGGGGAAGAGGCTGGTAGAGGAAGCAGCATGAGCTCTTCTGACCCACTTGTACCATCTCCGTCTTCTCGCGCATCTGTGCAGGCGCAGCAGCATGAACCCTCTGCCGCAGTACGGCAGACTGATGAAGGCTCCCCTAAAAAGAAGAAGCGCGAAAAAGCGGCTCTCTCCGCTGATGATACGCGCGTGTTGCTGGGGCGGTTGTGGCGCGAGCAGGTTCGGCTTTACCCCAGTCGTATTATTGCTGTTATCGGCCTGACAGTGCTCACTGCCGTGTTTACTGCGCTGTATCCGTTGGTGATCCAGCGTGCGCTGGACATGTTTGCAGAACGCGACCCGCGTATTCTGTATCAGGTGCCCATGTTGGTGGTGCTGATTACGCTGGCAAAGGCAATTTCTCAATACGCCCAGACCTTGGCCGCACAAGGGTTGGTTCTGGTGGTAATACGCGGTTTGCAGGGCACGATGTTCGAGCATCTTGTGCAAACAGACATTACCCGTATTGAAAGCGAGGCCCCGGCCAAGCTGGCAGCCCGCTTTACAACAGATGCCGTGTCTATTCGCGAAGCCATGATACGGGCCGTCAACTCCTTAGGGGACGTTGTGACGGTCGTGGGATTGATTGTCTCCATGTTCTACATGGATTGGGAGCTGAGCCTGATTGCGGGTTTGCTCTACCCCATAGCTGCGGTGCCTATTCAAAAACTGGGTAAGCGCGTTCGCAGGGCTTCCGGTGGGATGCAGGAACGTATTGGCGAAACTGCTGCCTTCCTGACGGAGAGTTTCTCTCAGGCGCGGACGGTGCGTGTGTACGGGATGGAGCAGGGCGAAAAAGCAAGGGCTACACTGTCTTTCGATCGACTGTATCTTGCTATGCTCAGCATCACCAAAGGGCGTGCGCGTGTTGACCCGTTGCTTGAAGCTCTGGGCGGTGCTGCTGTGGCTGCCGTGCTGGGTTTTGCCGGGTGGCGTGCTGCTATGGGAGGGGCCACACTCGGCGATTTTTCCGGGTTTGTTGCAGCGTTGTTGCTCGCTGCCCGCCCGCTGCGTGCGCTGGGGTCTCTCAATGCAGCAGTGCAGGAGGGGCTGGCTGGTCTGATCCGCATTTTCAGCATTATTGATGAGAAAACTGCGGTGACTGATAGCCCCCATGCAGTAGACCTGCCGCCGGGGAAGGGCCATCTGGTGTTTGAGGATGTCGGTTTTGTCTACAGTGATGGCCGCGTAGGGCTTGATAAACTGAGCTTTGAGGCTTTGCCGGGGCAGACCGTGGCGTTGGTCGGCCTCTCCGGTGCGGGAAAGTCCACTGCGTTGTCTCTGGTGCCGCGTTTGCATGATGTCACGTCTGGCCGCATCCTTCTGGACGGGCAGGATTTACGGACTTTAAAGCTTGAGAGCCTGCGTGGCGCTATTGCTTATGTCAGTCAGGACCCGTTGCTGTTTGACTATTCCGTGCGGGAAAATATTCTTATCGGCAAGCCCGATGCATCTGAGCAGGCCGTAGAGCAAGCCGCTCAGGCGGCCGCAGCAGACTCCTTTATTCAAAGCTTGCCAGATGGTTACCAAACAGGGGTGGGGCCGGGGGGGCAGCGCCTTTCTGGCGGTCAGCGGCAACGTGTGGCGCTGGCACGTGCTCTTTTGCGCGACCCGCGGTTGTTGCTGCTTGATGAGGCGACCAGTGCGCTGGATAGTGAAAACGAGGCCGCTGTACAGCAGGCACTGGCGCAGATGCGGGATAAGCGGACCACGATTATTGTCGCGCATCGGCTTTCTACCGTCCGGTCAGCCGATCTTGTGGTTGTACTGGCTGAGGGGTGTGCGCTGGAGAGCGGTACCCATGAAAGCCTGATGGCGCAGGATGGTCTCTATGCCCGTCTGGTGCGTACCCAGGGGCTGGAGCGTTAAAAAGAGAAGTGCCGGAGAATTGGTTTAAGGGATTGTTTCCGTAGACCTTTTCTCAGGCTCCATTTGGCCGGGCGTAGGTGAAAATCAGGCAGGGCACGTTATGCCTGCTTGAAGCGCTCTTCTGATCGTGTCACATACTGACCGAACCGATCGGTCAGTGGCGTGCGAGGTATGCGCTCATGGCCGGAAGTGAGTGCGGTATTGCGTTTGAAAGACGGGGAACAGGATGGCTGACGACCATAACGAACAGTCTGGTGAAGAGGCTGAGAACGGGACAAAGCCTGCTGGGAAGAAAAAGAGTGCGCGCGGTAAGATCATTCTTACGGTCGTTATTCTGGTTCTGGCTGTTGCCGCAGGGGTTTACTGGTTCCTGACCCGCAACGAGGTAGAGACGGATGACGCCTTTACCGCAGGCCGCGCCGTTACCATTTCTCCCCACGTTGGTGGTTATGTGACTGAGCTGCTGGTGAACGATAACCAGTATGTTCACAAAGGTCAGTTGCTGGCTCGTATTGACCCGAGGGACTGGAAAGCTGCGCGTGATAAAGCGGCAGGTGTGCTGGAGCAGGCGCAGGCTGGGTTTCAGGCGTCTGAGATGCTGCGGGATGTTGCCGCCCTTGAATTCCCGGGTCGTCTGACGCAGGCGCAGGGTAATCTGGCAGCCGCCAAAGCGCAGGCCCTGAAAGCTGAAGCAGATTACAAACGCCAGCGTTCTGTTGAGCGTGCCGCAACATCGCAGCAGGATATTGACTACGCGCGCGCCGCGCTGGAGTCTGCCAAAGCGCAGGTTATGGAAGCCCAGGGTGCGGTACAGACTGCTACACCTGTTCTGCCAAACATCAACAACACCAAAATTCGTGTCAGCCAGCAGGAAGGGCAGGTTAAGTCTGCTCAGGCTGACCTTGATAACGCTGCCCTGAACCTTGAATGGACGGAACTGCGTGCCCCCTGTGACGGCTGGATTTCCCAGCGTAATCTGGAGCGCGGCAACTATGTGGCTGCAGGCCAGCATGTGCTGTCTATTGTAGAACCGGAAGTATGGGTTGTTGCTAACTATAAAGAAACGCAGCTCACGCACATCCGTCCCGGCCAAGCCGTGGATGTGAAGGTCGATGCGTATCCCTCCCTTAAACTGCATGGTCATGTTGACTCCTTGCAGAAGGGAACGGGCGCAACCTTCAGTGCATTCCCGCCAGAAAACGCAACCGGCAACTATGTGAAAATTGTACAGCGTGTGCCGGTAAAGATTCTGATTGATGACGGGTTGGATCCCAACCTGCCATTGGCTCTGGGGCTTTCCGTGGTGCCGGTCGTGCATATCGATACAGATGGCCATTCTGATGCCCCGGCACACACTGCGGCGCAACCAGCTCATGAGCATATTGCGCAATGAGCGGACAGGCCGACACAGCTAAGGCGGGGTGGAAGCCCCGCCACAACCCGTGGGCCGTTGCCTTCGTGGTAACCATGGCGGCCTTTATGGAAATTCTGGACACGACAATTGTTAACGTGTCCCTGCCACATATTGCTGGCAGTCTTTCAAGTACTTATGACGATGCAACATGGACACTGACCGCCTATCTTGTTGCTAACGGTATTGTTCTGACCATTTCCGGATGGTTGGGAAAAGTCTTTGGTCGAAAACAGTATTTCATGATCTGTATTGTCATGTTTACTGTCTCCTCGTTTCTTTGCGGTATGGCCACATCTCTGGTGGAGCTCATCATCTTCCGTATGATGCAGGGCTTCTTTGGCGGGGGATTGCAGCCCAATCAGCAGTCCATCATTCTTGACAGCTTCCCGCCGGAAAAGCGGGCGGCTGCCTTTGGCCTGACAGCCATTGCCGCTGTGGTGGGGCCGGTTATTGGCCCAACGCTGGGTGGCTGGATTACTGATAACTTCTCATGGCGCTGGATCTTCTTCATCAACGTTCCCTTTGGCTTCCTGACAACATTGGGTGTTGCCACCATGGTGGAAGACCCGCCATGGGCCAGAAAGCGCAAAGCGCCGGTTGACGTCATAGGCATAAGCTTGATCACGCTGGGCTTTAGCTGCCTTGAAGTGATGGTTGACCGTGGTGAGGATGCTGACTGGTTTGGTTCAACCTTCATTCGTATTATGGCTGTTCTGGCAGTGCTTGGCATTGGTGGTGCCATTATGTGGCTGCTGCATACGGACAAACCTGCCGTGGACCTGCGTGTCTTCAAGGACCGTAATTTCGCAGTAGGCACAGCGCTTATCGGGGCTATGGGGGCTTTGCTCTATGCATCGGCTATCATTGTCCCGCAGTTTGCCCAGCAGGTGATGGGGTACACGGCTACACTGTCCGGCCTGATTCTTTCGCCGGGTGGGATTGCCGTTATTATTCTCATCCCCATTGTCGGAAAGCTTATGTCGCTTACGAGCGTTCGTAACGTGATTGCGCTGGGGTTCTTCCTGATGGGGATAGCGCTTTATACCTCCGCCAATCTTGTACCCGCGCTTGACTTCAAGCATCTGGTCTTCTTCCGCATGATCCAGACGGCCTGTTTGGCCTTTCTGTTTGTGCCGCTCTCAACCATTGCGTATTCCACCATCCCTGAGAAGATGAATGCGGATGCGTCAGCGTTGTTCAGTATGTCGCGTAACGTGCTGGGGTCTTTGGCAATTTCTGGTGCAACAGCTTTGTTGACCGAACGCAGGCAGGCGCATCAGGCCCATATGGTGCATTGGATGACCCCGTTCCATCAGCCCTATAATGACTACCTGAACCATGTAAAAACAGCGGCAGAAGCCAATGGAGCCTTGCCGCAAACAGCGCAGGCAATAGCGGAGCATGTGCAGTTTGTGCGCTTCTCCCAACAGGTTGCGTTGCTGACTTACAATGAAGTGTTCATGATTTTGGGTGTAGGGGCGTTTTTGTGTGTTCCATTCTGCTTCCTGTTTTCTCCGGTGCGGGGAAATGGCAAGCCAGGTGCAGCACATTAAGTTTTTAACTGAGCACAAAAAGGGCCTGTACATCCGGTGTGCAGGCCCTTTTTTATTGATAGAGATGGTGCAATTTAAGTAACGCGCTTAGCTATGCGAGTATTCTCAATATTAGCGTAGAAAGATGGCGCAGCGTTTAGCAAAGCTTCATAAAGCCCAATAAGAGGCTATCAGCCGATAGAGTTCATGCGTTACGGGCGTGAGACGTAATGTGCCAAGACATGCTCATAGAGCGCTTTTTTGAAACCAAGATCCAACGCTAGAAACTCGGCTGGTGATACCCATTGGAAAACGTCAAATTCCGGAGGGTTCTGAAAAGCAAGGTTTATGTCTGAATCCTTGCCGAGGAATTCAACAACAAACCATTTCTGCGTCTGCCCTTTGTAACGCCCACCCAGTGCCTTACCGATGAGATGCTCTGGCAAGTCGTACGGGATCCATTCGGGATATTCGTATTTTATAATGAATTTGTCTGTCCCGAGTTCTTCGTGCAGCTCACGCAATACTGCGTGGCGCGTGTCCTCGCCTGCATCAATGCCGCCCTGAGGGCATTGCCAAATACCTTCAGACAAAGGGCCGCCTGCTCCGGGCATATCTGTGCGTCGCGCAGCCAGTAATTTACCATCTGCGCGTACAATAAGAGCACTCACATTGGGGCGGTAGGGGAGGTCTTGTGGTAACATGCTCAGCGTGGCTCGTTCTTCTTCTGTCGGGCGAAAGTAAGAAAAATATCTTACTGCTGTTTGCCCATTCGTGGGTTGGTCAGGTGAACGCGCATTGCTCCGTTATCCATCGTCGGTCCTGAACTGGAAGAGGGCGGGGCCGCTTGTGGTTGGGCTACTGGAGCAACCAGCATACTGACCGGCACCAGTGTAATCCCTACGTCCTTCAGATGTGGAATCCAGGCGCGGAGGCAGGCCAGAGCAACGGGACGCAGTGGCCCCATAACACCAATGGCACGACCATTGCGGCGGGCAGCCTGTTGCAGCTTGAGAAGCTGAATATCAATATTGACGATATCCGTATCCGTATTCACGGCAATATCGGCAGTCCCTGTGACCCCGGTTTTGCTGGGTAACGTCGTGTTGGGGGTGGCGTTCAGGTACAGAAGGCCGCGCTTATCAATATCGTCCAGCAGGGGGCTGAAGGCTGCGGAGTGTGTAAAGTCACTCTGGTTTGCGCCGGGCGCTGCATTTGTTACGCCAACATAACCGGCAAGGCTGGACAGTGCCCACTGGTAGTTTTGCAGGTTCTGGCGTGCGGAAAGATCACTTCCCAAAGCATTTGGGCCGGCTAAAGAAGCGGTTGTCTCAGCACCGCCTTTGTTCGGCTGGATGGGCAGAGACAGCAGGGTTTCGTGTTTGTTGGCACGTGCCTCCTCCAGCAAGTGCTTCATATCCGGCGCATAGGGAGAAATTACCAGAGAGACCGCGCCGGGTAGGGAGGTCAGGGCTTCGTCCGTCAGGGCACGCGCATCCCCTACACCAGTCACGACCAGAGCAATCTGGGCTTCTCCTGCCGGAACATCCACTGCAGGAGCCGCGTAAACCTGCCGTGCCACATGGCCATGCTGCCCCCGGCGCGGCAGTGGGTACCCGTTAGGGCCAGACCTTTTTTCCAGCAGATCAGCCTGCAAGCCGGGAATATCAGATTTATCCGCCGGGTTAAGTGCAGGAGTGGAGACGTCAATATCGTCACCGCCCATTGGTGGAGGGCCCGCAATTTGCAGGCCAATGGCCAATACGCCAGCGGCAACGGCACAGCCGCCCCAGAAGCGTACAAAAAGACGCCCGGAAGATGGCATTTGTTGCCAGAGGGACGCGCTGTGCATTGTCATTTTCCTTACCAACCGGCGTTATTTTGACGGTGCTTTACTCTCGTCTTTCTTGTCCACCGGCTTTGCCGGGGGCAATGCGGCGGCTGGGTCAAGCGCTGGCAGCCCCGCCATGGACCGTACAACCCGTAAGCCTTCCTGAAGCTGGAAGTCTGTCTTTGGCTTCAGATAGTCAAATTCTGGCCAGTTTGCCGGGGGCTCGTTAGGTATATCCTTGGCGATAGCGGGAAGATCCGTGCGAGGTGTGGCTTTGGTCTGGTTCCCACCCTGATTCTTCAGAATATGTTCAAGGTCAGCCTCGTGCAGGCTGAAGCCCGGATCTTCGCGGGATTCCTTGACTGTAATATCAGGAGTGATGCCCAGAGCCTGAATAGAACGCCCTGATGGCGTGTAATAGCGCGCCGTGGTCAGGCGTACAGCGCCATTGCCGGGTATGGGGATAATGGACTGCACAGACCCTTTGCCGAAGGAGCGAGTACCCAGCAGCACAGCCCGTTTATGGTCCTGCAAAGCGCCGGACACGATTTCGGAGGCGGAGGCTGATCCACCATTAATCAGCACGACAATGGGGAGGCCATTGGTAATATCTGTCCCATGTGCATCCCAACGCTGGCTATCCTTGGGGTGGCGCGCGCGGGTGGAGACGATCTCACCAGAACGGATGAAGTTGGAAGAGACTTCAATAGCCTGATTCAGAAGGCCACCGGGGTCACTCCGCAAGTCAAGAACCAGTCCCGCCAGTGTGCCGCCCGCCTGCTGTTTGAGCTGGTTGTAGGCTTTGAGCAGGCCTTTTTCCGTTTCTTCGTTGAACTGGGCAATACGGATATAGCCAACGCGGTCATACAGGGCAGACTTGATGACCTCGATATGGATGATCTCACGCGTCAGGGTGAGGATAATCGGTTTGGGCGTTTTTTCACGCACCAGCGTCAGCGTGATCTTGGTGTTGGGTTTGCCGCGCATTTTCTTCACGGCTTCATCCAGCGGCGTACCATCAACAGGGTGTCCGTCAACAGCAATGATATAATCACCCGGCTTGATACCAGCCCGGAAGCCCGGTGTGCCATCAACGGGGGAGACAACACGGATATGGCCGTCCTGCTGTTGCAGCTCCAGCCCCAGCCCGCCGAACTCGCCTTTCATCTGCGTCATCATGTCTTCGTACTGTTTTTCAGTCATGTACGAGCTATGAGGGTCAAGACCGGTCAACATGCCGTTCAGCGCGTTGGTAATCAGGTCCTTGTCAGAAACGGGTTCGACATAGTCTGCCCGGACCAGATCCAGCACGGTGCCAAACAGGGTTAGCAGGCGGTAGGTTTCTGCGTGGTTGGAGGTGGGGGAGGCATCAGGGGCTTTTTCCGCCAGAGCAGAAGATACCAGCATGGAGGAGCCCGGAAGCACTCCAGTGTGGGAGGCTACGGCAAAGCCTGCCAGAAAAGTGGCACCGAGCATCAGGCCTGTGCGAAACTTCATGCGTTCTCGTCTCCTGTCGCCGGGCGGTGCCCGTGCGGGTCGTATCCTTGTAGCTGGCAAGGTTAGCTGTTTCTTTGTGTCAGGAAAACTGCCTGCCAGCTTTTCTTAGAGGAAAGGCGCTGGATTTATGACTTTTTGGCCGTGCCTAAGCTGAATGAAGAGGGTGCCAGACCCACTCATATGCCCGACGGGAGCGCCTTTCGTCAGGCTTTGCCCCGTTTCTACGTCCAGCCCGCCTAACCCTGCCATGATGAATCGGTAGTGCTGACCACAGTTCAAAATAACCATCTGGCCGTAGGTTCTGAACGCCCCAGCAAAATCCACCCTGCCGGAGCAGGGGGTCCGCACACTCGCGCCCGAGGGTGTACTGTAGGTAATGCCGGTTGAAGGACCAGTCTCGGTCGCAGCCCCCCATGTTGCCACAATGCGGCCTGCAACAGGGCGCGTGCCGGAACTGGGGCCACTGCCGACTGAGGCACTGGTATCGGGTGAAGATGTGGTGGTTTTTTTAGAGGGTTGTGCGGCAGAGTGTTCGCTCAGGCCGGGGCCAGAAGACCGTTGCAGGGCCGCCATTTTGCGGCGTGCCTCCGCAGCGCGTTCTTCAGCCAGCTTACGAGCAGCTTCATCCCGCGCGGCTTTGTGGGCACGCTCTGCCGAGGCGATTTCTTTTTGTAGAGCACTTTCGGCATCGGCCTGTAATACGTCCAGCCGTGCAACGGCATCCTGTAAACTGGAGGCCTTGCGTGTCGCGTCTGCCAATCGTTGTGCGGCGGCTTTGGCTGCTGTGTTAGCCTGCTGCTGTGCCTGTTTTGCTTTAAGCGCCTGCTGGCGGACGGTATCGCGCTGGGTGGTTTGTTTGTGTTGCAGGGTCCCTAACTGGGCAAGGTGGTTGGTCAGTTCTGTATCAAGTGCTGTCAGTTGCGTTTGCCGGGTCCGCATATCTTCAGCCTGATGTTCCAGTTCCCTTGAAAGCCCTTTCAGAACAAGAAACCCGGTAACAGCCTCACCTTGCGGAACCGGGGCCGCCAAAAGTGTGTCTGACGGGTAGAGGGATAATCTTTCGGCAAGGGGTAAAACAGGCGCAAGGGCTTTTGCATCTTCCGCCAGTGCGCTGCGCAGTTTTTCCTGCTCCTGCCGGATAGTGGCAATGCGGCCATCCAGATCCGAAATCTGCTGCTCTGTTGTTTGCAGTTGGGATGTTGCGGTCACTGTCGCGGCTGATAATGCGGTAGCTTTAGCAGCACTTTGCACAGCCAGAGCCTGCGCGGCGTTACTTCTGGCGCGGGAAGCCTCAACCGCTGCCGCCTGCGCGGCTTTCTGTTTGGCTATGGCATCCCTTTGGGTTTGCGTAGTTTGCAACGCATCTCGCGCCTGCTTGACGGATTGCTCTGCCTGCACCTCCGCTTTGGTCAAAGGGCGTGCGGCAGCGGGATGTGACCCAGCAGAGGAAGATTTGCGGGAAGGAGAGGTTTTGTGTGGCTGCGGGGCACTTTTTGGGGTGCTGTGGCGTGCAGCAGAGTGATGAGCCCCCGTATGTTTATGCTCCGCTGCGTAAGAGTTTGCAGCAGTGCATAGGAGCATACAGCCTAAGGCTGTTTTAAAAACTCCCTTGCCAGCGCCGCCGCAAAGGCGATGCATGTGGGGAAAGCGCGGCAAGGGGGAAGAAGAAAGCATTTAGTCCGATAACAGGGATTGGCCCGTCATGTCATCCGGTTTGGCAACACCCATTATGGCCAACAAGGTGGGGGCCAGATCTGCAAGACGGCCATCCCGCAACGTCTGTTTACCAATATTGAAGGCCACCAGCGGCACTTCGTTGAGTGTATGGGCCGTATGGGCTTCCCCGGTTTCGGGGTCTTTCATGGTTTCACAGTTTCCGTGATCTGCGGTAACCAGCAGAGCGCCATTCTGTTTTTTGAGCGCCTCCAGAATACGGCCTACGCCAGTATCAACCGTTTCAACAGCTTTGATGGCGGCTTTCAGAACGCCGGTGTGACCGACCATGTCCGGGTTGGCAAAGTTCAGGACGATAAGATCGTATTTTCCGCTTTCAATGGCTTCAACCGCTTTGTCTGTCAGTTCCGGCGCAGACATTTCTGGTTGCAGGTCATAGGTGGCAACTTTGGGTGATGGAACCAGAATGCGGTCTTCACCTTCAAACAGCATTTCCCGGCCACCATTGAGGAAGTAGGTGACGTGCGGATATTTTTCTGTCTCGGCCATGCGTAATTGTGTGCGCCCGGCACGGGAAACAACCTCACCCAGAATATTTGTGAGTGTTTCGGCTGGGAAGAGTATGGAAATCTGCTCGGCCAAGGCATCACTGTAATGCGTCATGCCCAGTACAGCAGAAAACTGTACGATTTTTTTGCGGGCAAACCCGTCAAAAGCAGGGTCAACCAACGCATCCAGAAGCTGACGGATACGGTCGGCACGGAAATTGAAAGACAGGATGGCGTCACCATCCTTCATGCCTGAATAGCTACCGATCACTGTAGGCAGGATGAATTCGTCTGAAATATCAGCCGCATAAGCCTGTTTTATAACATCCAGCGGGGTGGCTGCGACTGGGCCTTCACCACTGACAAGCGCATTGTAATTTTTTTCAACACGGTCCCAGCGTTTGTCGCGGTCCATGGCATAATAGCGGCCGGAAACGGTTGCAATGGTTGCGCCGGAGGGGAGGGCAGCTTCCAGCTTCCCGACATAATCCAGCGCAGAGCGGGGTGCGGTATCGCGCCCATCAGTAAAGACGTGAAAGGCAACCGGAATACCTGCCTGCGTTACAAGTTTTGCTAGTGCAACGGCATGGTCCTGATGAGCATGGACACCGCCGGGGGACACCAGCCCCATCAGGTGGCAGGTGCCGCCAGATTTTTTCAATGTTGCCAGAAACTCTGCCATGACCGGGCTGCGGGCGACAGAGCCATCGTGCAAGGCAGCAGAAATACGCGGCAATTCCTGCATGACAACGCGGCCAGCGCCGATATTCAGATGCCCGACTTCAGAGTTACCCATCTGCCCGTCAGGCAGGCCGACATCTGCACCGCAGGTGCGCAAAAAGCTGCGTGGGCTGTTTTGCCACAGGCTGTCAAAAACTGGGGTTTTGGCAAGGCGGACCGCATTGTCGGCATCGTCTTCACGCCATCCGAATCCATCTAGGATAACGAGCATGACGGGGCGATGAGGCTGAGCGGTCAGGGGTGCATTCATTATGGTATGCCTTCTTCGTGTTTATGCAGTGATAATGCCACTAAAAAAGACAGAGGACAAAGCCCCTACCAGCATGGCCGGAACGCTTGAAGGTATGAGGAGTGGTATTCCAGAAGACGAGAGCCTGAAAGCCCCTTTCACACTCGGTTTGGGGGCAAGTTCTACGCTTTTGCAGACCGTATGGCCTTGTATCGCGCCATATCGTGCAACCCGGCACAGACTGTATTGACGACATCGCTCCATTCCCGCGGCTTGCTCTGGCGAATAATACGCAGGGTAGGGTACCAAGGGCTGCTTGCGGTATTGTGCAGCCAACGCCAGCAATTATCAAAACGGTCCATCAGCAAAACAGGTTTGCCAAGCGCACCGGCCAGATGCACACAGGAGGTATCAACCGATACCAGAACATCCAGCGACATCAGCAGGGCTGCCGTGTCATCCATCGTGTGCAATTCGTCTGTTGGGTCGTAGATCGTCATGCCGTCCGGCGGGGTTTGCAATTGGTCAGCATAGGGGCCTTTTTGCAGGCTTATCAGGTTCAGGCCTTGCACGTTTGCTAGTGGAGCCAGTGTTTCCAGCGGCATGGAGCGTCTGCGGTCCGTCATGTAGGCGCCAACCAGTGTAGGGCGCGGGGCTCCTCCCCAGATCAGGCCGACATTCAACTTGCCGTTTTGCGGGACCAGTCCTGCAAATTCCCGAATTTTCGCAGTGTCTGCCTTCAGGTACGGGACGGGTGCGCCCATGGCATCGTGAGTGGCGGAAAACACGCGGGGAAGGCTGATAAACGGGCAATGCCAGTCAAATTCCGGAACATCGCCACCAACCTGCACAATGGCTGCGCCGTTTACCCGGCGACAGAGGTCGCCCAATGTGTCTGGCACCCACAGGTGCGGTATGGCACCGCGCTGGGCCAAAGGCTCAATATAGCGGAGATACATCAATGTATCGCCTAACCCTTCCTCCTGCGTAATGAGCACCCGCTTGCTCCGAATATTACTGTCGGGACCAAGAGATGGCATGAGTGTTGCTGAGGGCAGGTTGCTATGGCCGAGCAGCTTCAGGCGCCATTCGTGCTCGCTCCAGCCTTGAGCATAACGCCCGGCTTTGAGCAGGGAAATGGAATGGTTAAGACGAATTTGCGGGTGTGTGGGGTTATGGGAAATGGCTCTGCGATAGAAATTGAAGGCATCTTCCATCCTGCCAATAGCGGAAAGCGCGCAGCCCATATTGGACAGCGTACCTGCGTGCGTCGGGTCTTTTTTGAGGGTGGCTTCCAGTAAGGCAAGGCACTCTTCCGTATCGCCGCGCTCGGATAGGGCCATAGCAAGTAGGTTGGCCGAAAAGCTGTTGTCCGGCCTGAGCGCGACAGAGCGGCGGAGCAGATCAACCCCTTCGTCAAACGCACCCATTTGCACTAGTATAGTGCCGAGTATGTCATAAACTCTGGCATCTTCGGGTGTTAGAATTATAGCCGCACGGCATACTGGCAGGCTTTCTTCCCGCTTGCCCAGTTCTATCAGCAGGTCGGTAAAAGGCTGGAGCGGATGTTGCTCCGTAGGTTTGGCTGCTGCAAAAGTACAAAATATTTTCGCAGCTTTTTCAGCTTTGCCGGTGCCTGCAAGGCATGCGGCAAGCAATAATTGGGTCTGCTCATCTTTACTGCGGGCAAAAGGTTTCAGAGCCTCAAGCGTGGACGCAAAGTTGCCGACCTTGATTTCGCTCTGAGCGCGGCGAAGCATCGTTGGGTCTGGAGTAAGTACGGTTGGGGCAGCGTGCGTCATGACCGTGACTGTATCCTGCTTGTTTAAGGCGGGAAAGACGCTCCATGCAGGGCAAAGTCATAAAAAAACCGGTGACCCATAAGGGCACCGGTTTTTCATAACCTGTTCAACAAAGCAGTTTTAGGCTGCCTTCATGACCTCGGTCAGGGCAGTCAGAACGTCTGTCGGCTCTTTTTTCTCAAGAACAGCAACTTCTGCTACAAAGCGTTCCTGAGCGGCTTCAAACAGTTTGCGCTCGCTGAAGCTGCCATCCAGGCTATCCACATTGCGGCGCAGGTCACGCAGGACCTCTGCAATCTGGACAAGATCACCAGAGTTGATCTTTTCCTGATACGCAACAGCCCGGCGTGCCCACATGCCTTTGCTGACATGCGGCTTGCCTTTGATGATGGCCATGGCTTTATCAACAATCTCGCGAGAGACGATTTTCCGCAGACCGGCCTTGCGGGCTTTGGTCAGCGGGATACGCAGGGTCATCTGGTTGCCGGGAAAGGAAATCTGAATGACTTCCAGCTTGGTGCCAGCAATTTCGTCTACACCAATGCGGTCAACGCGTCCTACGCCGTGGGCTGCATAAACAATGGCGTCACCTTCCTGGAAGGGGTCATCATCCTTGACCTTGGTTTTGGCCTGTGCAGCGGTAGCCGCTGCTGCTGTGCGTGCCATTGCATCTGTCACGCCGCCTTTAGGGGTGGTTCTGAATGTGCTCATAACACAGGGTTATAGCACAAAAACGCAGGCCTGTCTTCCATCATGCAACCGGCCTGCGGTCTCTGTTACTGCTTTAGGCCTGAATACCTTTTACGGCGGTCAGGGGTGGTGGAGACTGTGTACCCGTTGGCTGGACCACATCAATTTCAATGGTACGGGCCATTGTTGCCATAGGTAGGGCGTGCGGCGTGTTAGAGAATGGTTCCTGAAGGTCATCCGCACTTTTGTCGAGCACAAGGAACAGAAGGCCCACAAGGGAAGACCCCAGCGGGGTAATCCATTCCAGCGTCTGCACCATGGACAGCGGGAGCACGATACAGAAAATATTGACCAGCGTTCTGGGGAGTGCCGAGAACTGCATGGGAAGAGGCGTGTTGCGAATACGCTCAAGGCCACCCTGAGCGTTGGCAAGATCGGATAAAATGCGGTCAATCTGGCCATGAACCGCGCCGTCAATGCCTTTCTTCGCCACTTCCTCACTCACACCCAAGCCGAGCTGATATAAAATGGCGTTGGGCTGGTTTCGCCACCCAACAATGGCCTCTGCCATTTCTGGCGGTAAAAGACGTTTGACATCTTCAGAGGAATCAATTTTGCCCAAGGCGCCGCGCAGGGCATGGGGATAGGCTGCTATGCCATACATAAGATCCGGGCGGTCACCCAGCAGGGTGCCGACCTGCCGCCCGAACGAGCGGCAGTTGTTGGTAATGGCACCCCATAATGTGCGGGCTTCCCACCAGCGTGCGTAGGCACTGTTGCTCCGGAAGCCCATGAACAGCGCAAGGGCAGAGCCAATGAGTGAAGTTGGCAGGCTGGGCTGTTCCATCCATTCCTGATGGAAAACCTGAAACAGAATAACCACGGCAAAATCCCACGCTGCCATAAGCAGGATAACGCCAAGGATCTCTTTGCCAATGATGCGCAGGCCGACCCTCTGGTCAACGATCATTCACATATTCTCCATTCTGTATCATTCCGGTTGAGGAAAAGGACTTAACAGCTATGGGCTGCTGAAGGTTCCAGAATGATGGTAAAGCGGGCAGGGCTTAACACCCCGTCTTTCGTTTTCTGGCTGACACGCTACATCTTCCATTTGCGTATTCCAAGTATGCCATTACTGCATGATGGTCAGTTTTTTCTCAATCCATTGATGGCAGCATCAGGGGTGAGGTGTTTTCTGATAAAAAGATCCCGATAAAAAAGAATTGTATCCAAACAGGCCTGTGACATGCTGCCGACTGGTGTCGGGAGGGGGAGTGTCGTCATGACAGTTGCAACAATAACCGTGCGTTCAGAAAGTTTGTGCGCGGGGAGTACTGTAGGGTTTTATGAACATCAGTCTGAAGCTCTAGGACTCACGGCCCGGTTTGCTGTGTTTGTGCCGCCGCAGGCCAGCGCTCAGAACCCTGTGCCGGTTGTGCATGTTCTGGCTGGCCTGACCTGTAATGAAGAAACATTTTTCATCAAGGCACATGCTTTAGAAGAAGCTGCCCGGCTTGGGATCGCCCTTGTGGCAACGGACACGTCACCCCGTGGAGCGGGGGCTGCGGGCGAGACTGATAACTGGGACTTTGGGGTAGGCGCAGGTTTTTACCTTGATGCAACCCAAAAGCCCTGGAATCAAAATTATCGTATGGGGCGCTATATCACGCAGGAACTGCCTGCGTTGACGGAGGCCCATTTCCCTCTTGATGGTACACGCCGCGGCATAATGGGGCATTCCATGGGCGGACATGGGGCTTTGGTGCATGGCTTGCGTGCGCCCCAGATGTGGCGCTCTGTCTCTGCCTTTGCGCCCATTTGTCATCCGTCTGTTGTGCCGTGGGGGCAGAAGGCTTTTACCGGCTACCTTGGGCCGGACCCGCAGGTATGGCGTGCTCATGACGCAGTTTGTCTGCTTGAAGACGGTTGCCGTCACCCTAACCCTATTCTGGTAGATCAAGGCATGGCCGACAAATTTCTGGAGCGCGAGCTTCAGCCTTGGCATTTGCAGTCAGCGGCTGAGAAAGCGGGGCAAAGCCTGATTTTGCGCGAGCAGCAGGGTTATGACCACTCTTACTGGTTCGTGCAAAGTTTTGCCGCGGACCATATACGCCATCATGCGACCCTCCTGAAAGCGGTAGTCTGAAGGCGGCTTATCCGTGGGAGGGGTTGTGTACAAACCCCGCCAATGCACCCAGCCATTTGATGTATTCAGTGCCAAGCAACCGCAGGGTTTCCGTCTTGAACGGGTGTTCAAGTGCTGGGGGTCTGACGGCATAGGAATAAAGGGTGACACCCGGCAGGGTCCGCCCAAGTTCCAGCATGGCGCGCCGCATATGGTAGCCTGCTGTCACGACCGTCAGGCTGTAAATATGGTTATCAGCAACCCAAGCAGCGGTCTCAGCAGCATTTTCAATGGTGGAGCGTGCTTGGTAGCCAAGAGTAATGCGCTGCCTGAGTGCCTCTGGCATAGGCGGAAGCAGATCCTTGCTGCCCGTTTGTGGGTCCACCCCGGAGATAAGCAGTTTGTTGCCGCTGTTTCTGGCAAGAAGTCTGAGGGATGTCTCGATACGGCCTTGGCCGCCCGTAAGGGCCACAATGCCATCTGTGTGTGGTGGGAGCCGCTGGGGGCTTGGTTGTAACGCATCATAAGCAAACCAGCAGAATGCCAGAAACAGGCAGACACACCCTAAGCCTGTCAGCCGGATAAGGAAGATGGCCATGCGTACCAAGCGCGGCCTCTGTTTTTTTTGTTGAGGTGGCGGTGCGCGGCGATGTGTGTTCATGGCATTCCACGAAGCCACAGGCGCACCATAACCTGCGTGGTAAACCAGCCAATAAAAGCGGCAACAACAGGTAGCCCGGCAAGGCCTATCAGGAGGTCTGGTGGCAAAAGGCGGGGAAGGGTGTCCCAGCTAGGCATAGTGGCAGTTGCTGTTTGTAAAGAGGTTGCTGCAAAAGGGGCTGCCATTCTGAATAACAGGGCCAGCGGAGCCATTGCCAGCACCGTACCCAATAGGCCGCCCCCAAAGGCCAGAGCGCCCGTACGGCTGGCAAAACGCCCGGCTATATAACTATCTGTAGCACCCAGACCATGTAGAATTCTGATGATGTCTCGACGGCTGGACAAGCCAGAGCGTGTTGCCAGAGCGGTAATCATGGCAGCAATTCCCCCTACGGCGGCTAAAGCTAGTGCAGCGCAGGCCAGCAGACTGTCCGCAAGAGCGCGCAGACGGCTGCTCCATTCTGCATTATGTTCCACCACTGTGCCCGGTACTTGTGCATTGAGGGTCTGTTCCAGTGTTGGCGGGCTATCCGTACCAGCAGGCAGGCGCACTTCTATAACGGCGGGAAGAGGAAGGGCGCTATTGTTTGCATCGCCCAGCCATGGCGCGAGGAGGTGTGCCAGTTCTTCCTTGTTTAGGCGGTGTACCTGTGTGCCGGGGGGGAGTGCAGCCAGAGCGTCAACAACAAGATCGGCCCGGGTTTTCTGGGTGGCATTTTTGGTGCTTCCGGCCCCGTCAGGAACATGGTCCGGTGCGGTAACCTGAATGGTTAAGAGCTGTGCGGCTCCACCAGACCAGCGGGCGGAGAGCGCACGTGCGCCAGTGGCGCCTGTCAGGGTAAGAGCGGCCAGAAAGCTCATCATGGCAACAAGAATGAACAGGCTTCTGTCCGGCAGTGCTTCCGAGAGGGACAGGCCATCCTTACGGCCTGAAAAAGGGAGGGCCATGGTGTTATTCTCCCTCCCGTACAAGGCGGCCACGTTCCAGATATAAGGACGGACGCGGCAGGCGGCGTATCAGGGCCTCGTTATGCGTTGCCACAAGAACCGTTGTGCCCATTGTGCTGAGTTCATCGAACAGATCAAGCAGCTTATGGGCCTGAGGTTCTTCCAGCGCATTGGTGGGTTCGTCAGCCAATATAAGGCCCGGACGGTGGACAATGGCACGAGCTATGGCGGTGCGTTGCTGCTCGCCGCCGGAGAGGTTGGCGGCCGGAACACCAATCCGCTCCCCCAGCCCCACCCATTTCAGGATGGCATGGACTTCATCATGAATCTCGTCTTCCGGGCGGTGTTGCAAGCGGAGGGGGAGTGCCACGTTATCGACAACGGACAAGCCCGGCATGAGCCGATAGTTCTGGTGCACCATACCGATTCGTTGCCGCAGGCGTACAAGTGTCGCGCGGGGTGTGTCGGCAGAGACGGGTTTGCCCAGAATTTCCAACTCACCTCGCGCAGGCAGGCTTTCAATGTGAAGCAGGTTCAGCAAACTGGTCTTGCCCGCGCCAGACGGCCCCAGCAACCAGCGGAATCCACCTTGCGGCACGCTGAAGCTCAAGTCAGACAGAACAGGTTTTTCCTGTTTGCGTGCACGTTGCCAGAAAACATTTTTCAAACGGATCATGCTGAAGGTCCAGCCAGAGCAGGCACAACGCGCAGGTAAGGCACAGTGTAAAACATGCTCTGACTGTAGCGGAGAGCGCAGGGCGCTGTCGATAATAAGCCGCATTCAATGGTGAGAGGTGTAATTCTTCCGGTTTGTGGTAAAACTTGCATGGCGTACTAAAGAGCCTCTTGTAAAAAGAAGCTCCGGCCTTGTGGAACGTGAGTGTGTTAAGGCCAGATACAGATAGTCTGTCGGGCGCTGACGGGCGTGATGTTTAAGAGAGTGCTTGATGAGAATTGTTTGCCCATCATGTGGTGTTAGCTATCAGGTTCCTGAAGCGTTGCTTGCCAAAAGGCAGACACTCAAATGTTCTGCATGTGGTACTAAGTGGCACATTCATGCACCAGCACCAGCACCAGCACCTGAGCCCCCGGCCCCGGTTGTAATATCCGATGCTCCCGCGCAATTTGAGGCAGAGCACACACCGTCCCACTCTGATGTGGCGCAACCAGAGCATCAAAGTGTAGCCGGGCCACAGGCTGACGTTCAGCCGACACAGCCTGAGCCTGCCGTAGACACGCAACGCCATACCACACCAGATGGTGAGCTGACGGCTGAGGAAGGCACTGTTCAGAAAACTGAGCAAGCGGAAGAAAAAAGAGAGCCGTCGGCGGAAAAAGAGCTTGCGGTTCCGGCACCGGTCGAACACATCCCAGAGCCAGAGCCAGAGCCAGAGCCAGAGCCAGAGCCAGAGCCAGAGCCAGAGCCTGAGCCCGCGGCTGAGCCCGAGCCC
>NZ_JBQDXI010000001.1:0-168911 GCF_052102375.1 Acetobacter sp. | reverse complement strand
GACTTTTTCATAATCTAACCCGATGTACAACCCTTCTGTGAGATTTCCGCGACGAGAAGTCGGGCGTGGCCATCCAGCAGCGGCAACGCCAGTCTGACACCGCCAATTACCACTACACCGACAATCAGGGCATGGCGCTGCGCTACATTGGGCGTCTGCTCATCAGTGCCATTCCGAAAGTCTACGATACGCAGCGGGCAGTACAGTCGCTCGGGATGGACGGTACGCAGACCGGCGTAGTCGTTGACCCGAATTTGCAGCAGTCTGCCACAGTCGCGCTGCCTCCGGGGCCTGATGGACAGCCACAGCAGCCACCACAGGGCATGTCACTGGCTAAGCAGAGGCAGATTGAGGGGGCAATTCTTGCCATCAATCCCACGATTGGCCGGTATGATGTTGAGGCGGATGTAGGTCCAGCTTTCGCAACGCGGAGACAGGATGCGTTCAACGCCCTGACGCAGATTGTGCAGGCAGACCCACAGTTGATGGGGCAGATTGGCGACCTCGTATTCCTGAGCGCAGACTTCCCACTGGCTGACGAGATTGCCGACCGCCTCAAGCCAGCGTCCGATGATCCACGCCTTGGGCAGGCTCAACAGATGATCCAGCAGTTGCAGGGTCAGATAGGCCAGTTGCATCAGCAGTTGAAAGACAAGTCTGCCGATATTCAGATCAAGGCCGCCACCCAGCAGCATGCCAAGGTCAAAGACGTGATGGCAGCGGATACGAACCAGTATAAAGCCGAGACGGACCGCATGGCGGCCATTGGCTCGACTGACCCCGCTGCGCTGCGTGTTCTGGTTCATCAGTTGGTGTCTGAGGCTTTATCCGGCGGGCCTCAACAGCCACCAGAAGATCCGGAAGAAGGTGCTGCGCCTGCTATTCAGGACGGGCCACCCGGACCACTTCCGCGCCTGCCATCCTCCAATCCTCCCGGCGGTGAAATCCACGCGCCAAACCCCATAAATGGAGCAGTTGACGTATGAGCGACACACTGGAAATTCAGACCGAGATAACGCCTGATATCCAAACCGATATCACTCCGGGCTCTGATGCGCAGTTAGAGCACGGGAGCGAAAGCGCCCCCGGTGAGGGAGAGTCTGTCACTGCCCCAGCACAGGAAGAGAAAAAGCCTGTTCCCGCATGGATGCAGCGCAAGATTGACAAAATGACGTTCGAGCGCCGGGAGGCTGAGCGACGCGCGCAGGCTGCACAGGAAGAAGCTGCCCAATATGCCCGCGCCCTGAAAGCTTCCCGCGGCGAGGAAGAGCAGGCACCCGAATTAACGCCTGACCAGATACGCGAACAGGTGCAGCGCGAATACGAGCAGAAAGCGCAGCAGGAAACCGAGGCGCGGTCGTTCGTTGATCGGTGTAATGCTATTGCCCGTGCGGTACGTCAGGCCGACCCAACTACGGACGCGAGGGATTTGACACAACTCCTGAGCGATCAGGCTGGTTTGGATTTTAATAAAACGTCACACCGACAGCTACTTTCTGATATTTCTGAGTTGCCAAATGCTGGTGCGGTGTACTACGCTTTGGCTCACGACCCAGATAAGGCGAGTGAAATTTTCGATGCTCCTGAGCGCCGTCAATTTGCTTTGCTGGAACGGTTCGCGGGAACACTGGCGAAACCAGAGCAGGCACAGCAGATAACCAAGCCTGTGGCACCTCAGGTTTCAAAAGCCCCGCCGCCGGTAAATGCGCCAACTGGGGCGGCATCAGGTGGGAAGCGGTCAATCTATGACCCGAACATTTCCGCCTCTGAATTTGACCGTTTATGGAAAGCGGGCGTTCGGACCTAACCTGCGCGGGGCAGTAACCCCGCAAACGCCACGGGGGCGCTAACCCGGCTGTTTCCGGTGCTCGTAACCGGCACACGTTCTGCCTTTGGCGAGAGCGGCACGATAGGCGCAAGTGCGCCACTGTATATTGTGAGCCGAAACCCGTGGCTAATCAGCTTATTAACGACATGATCATCACAAAACGCGCCCTGCCGCTGTTTCGTGATACCAATGGTTTTATCAAGAACGTTGACCGTTCCTATGACAGCTATTTCGGCAAGTCTGGGGCGAAGATTGGCGCGTCCGTCAACGTCCGTCTGCCGAACGACCCGGTTGTGGGCGATGGTGCGGTTGTCAGCCCTCAGGCCATTACTGAGCGCTCCATTCCGCTAACAATTGCTTACCGGAAGCACGTTTCTCTGTCATTCGATACGCAGGAACGCACCCTGAATATTGACGATTTCAGCGGGCGCTACATCGAGCCGTCAGTCAACAACCTGACTGGCACGGTTGCTAACATCGCCATGCAGCTTGCGCTGGGTGCGGCCAACATGGTGCGTAATACTGACGGGAACGGCAACACCATTGCCCCATCGTCTGATACGTGGCTCAAAGCCAAGGCCAAACTCACCAAGCAGCACGCGCCGACCATGGATCGCTTTGCTGTGTTGGACCCTGATACCGATGCCAATACGGTTTCCGGCCTGATGGGACTGTTCAACCCTCAGGCTAAAATTGGCGACCAGACCACGACTGGCTCCATGCAGGCTCCGCTGTTGGGTGTGCGCGAGTGGATCAGTGACCAGACTTGCTTGGTCACCACCACCGGGTCTTATGACGGGAAAGCAACAGCGACCGGTAGCGTGACCAACATCACCAATTCTGGCAACGCCATCCCCGGCCAGATCAGCCCGACAGCATACCCGCAGAACTCCGTTATTGGATGCTCTGCGCTCAATGGCGGCCTGAATGCTGGTGACGTGATCACCATTACGGGCGTCAATCAGGTCAACCGTGTGACCAAGCAGTCCTACGGCACACCGATGCAGTTTGTGGTGACGCAGGCTGCGGTATCTGGGGCTACGTCTATCGTGGTTTCCCCTGCACTGGTTGGCCCCTCTGCTGATGGCTCTCAGGCGCAGTACCAGACTGTGGACAAGGCACCGCAGGCTGATGCTATCATCAATCTTGTCGGTAAGCAGGGCGAAACTATCCGCCGCAATCTGCTGTTCAACAAGAAGGCCATGACGATGGTGACTGTTGACCTGATGGAGGTCAATAAGGGCGTCGTGGATTGCGGTATGGCAAACCTCGACGGCATCTCTATGCGTACGTTGACCTACTACAATGGCACCAACGACACGCTTGGAACCCGCCTTGATGTGCTGTTCGGTATTGGTGTGCTGCGCCCCGAATGGATGTGTATCGTTCCGGATATTATCCACGCGGGCTGATGCGTCAGTATCCAAAATGCCTGCACCACCCGAACGGTTACGAAACTGTGACCGTTCGGGATGCAGCGGAAGAAGCGCGGGTGAGAGCTCGCATGATGGGCCGCCCTGTGCCTGAGCGCCGGGACGCGCCACCCAAGCCCGTAATGCGGCGGAAGGGACGCCCTGCCAATGGCCGGAGCAACTGACGGCACCCCCGATAAAACCACAGGCTATACCGTATCTGATCTTGTCGGCATGGCATTGCGTCAGATCGGCATCGGCGCAATGGGGACCTCTCCAAATCCACCAGATGTTGCTGATGGGGTAATGCATCTGAATATGATGCTGGCGCAGTGGCAGCGCCGGAAATTCCTTGTACCCAACCTTGTCGATCTGTTCTGCCCGTCTACCGGCGCATCCGTTTATTACGCCGGTCCGGGTGGTGATTTTGATATGCCCTTACGCCCTGCGCAGGTTGTTGCGGCATATGCACGCCTGTTAGCGAGTGGAACAAGCGCCACTCAGGACGGGGATTTCTCTGGCGGTGACTTTAACGGGAACGACTTCGATACGGGCTCAGACGGGCTATTAGCCGGGAACCCTATTGATTACTCGCTGACACCAATACCCTCCTACGAGGATTATGCTGGCCTCAGCCTCAAAGGGCTCAAGACATGGCCGAATTATTTTTACTACAACCCCGCGTTCCCATCGGGTGAATTCAGGCCGTGGCCTATCCCTCCTGCTGATTTGTGGGAATTCCACATTATCGTTCCGGAGATTTTGCCAACAACGCTCACGGCAACCGACCCCATCAATCTTCCTCCCGAATATTGGGACGCGATCATGTGGTCTCTGGCGGCCCGCATGGCACCATCCTACGGTCAGGAGGCGTCCCCCACGGTTGTCGCGGCTACCAAATCAGCCCTAGCGACCATTCGGTCAGCCAATATGCAAATCCCGACGCTGGGCATGCCAGCGATCCTGACACCACTCAATAATCCGTTCTACTGGCCCGGACTGGAGATCCAGAAATTATGAAACGCCTGCTCCTGCTGGCGGCGCTATGCTTGCCGTCTTTCGCATCTGCTCAGTCGGTCCCGGCCATGAACAGGCGCGTCACTCTCGATGGTCCGACCGGCCTGAACGCCGCTATGGAGACAAAGGCCGATGTGAACAGGCCGGTGGTCAGCAACCCGACAATCTCCGGACCGACACCAACGGTGGATAGCGTTGACACGACCGCCTCCGTTGATCTTGGCCGCTGGCGTTGGTTCAATAACAACGGAACCTTTGGGTTGCAGGCATTGAATGATGCGAAATCTACCATCAACAGTGTGTTCTCCTGCACCCGGAATGGTGCCATCCCAACTGGCTGCACATTTACAGTCCCCATTACCACGCCGAACGGCGTGTTCGGTGAGCCTCTGGCGGGGGATATTCTGGGGACATGGCCGAACCTATATTTGGCCCCGAACATCACGGTATCTAGCGGCCTGACGATTGGGAATGCATCAGCGCCGCAGTTGACTCTGCAATCCACGCTCTCATCAAACCCTGTGACGTTCTGGCAGGACCCTGATGGAAACGCGAATTTCTCGACAAATTCAAGCAATACGCGTTTCGAGTTCTACACTGCGAACGGCGCTCTGGAAGTGCATGATACGGGCGCAGGAGGAGCCGCCAAGATCAACCTGTACGGGCAGGGCAATAGTATTCCAGCCTCTCTCTGGCAGGATACTGGCGGCGGTCTCTACATGTCTCCGGGGTCCACAAACGGCAGCACGTCAATTTATTCGAACGGGACTGGGGGTATCGCGCTTTACGGTAACCATGTGCAGCTGCATGGGACCGCATCAGGAGGCACGAATGGTGCTGTTCTGGATTTCTTTGGGCCGGGTCAAACAAACCCTGCCTCTATCTGGCAGGATCAATATGCGAACATGTATATTGCGTCACAGGTCGGGAACAGTTGGCTCAATATCGAAGCAGCAGGGACGGGCTATGTTAATGTTTCCAGTCCTCTCAGAAATAGCGGTATGCTGACATCCGCGCCCTTAACTGGCGCTCATTTTGTCTGTGTCGATGATGCAGGCGATATCTATCGGAGCGATAGCGCATGCAGATGATCAAGCGACTGGCCATATTTTTGGGGTTTTTGGCGGCCGCTCCCCTGACGGCACATGCTGACCCGCATTTATCCGGCCCGCTTATCCAGTCCATCAATACTGATTTCTCACGGTATCGGGGAGGCGAGCAGATACGTATGTTCGTCACTCTGTCCAACAGCACAGGGGCACCGTTTACGGGAACTGTGACGGGGACAGTATCAGGGCGGGGTGTGCAGGTTGGCCAGCCGGTGTCGGTTGCGGTGACTGCGCTCCCGGCAGGCGGGCTGATAACCACAGAGTTACGCTTTCCATCGAGCCGGACCAACTGGCAGGGGTATTTGGTCACTTTGGTTGCAGCGGACCAGAACGGCCATCAGCTTGATCAGGAAGCAGGGGCGTTTGACCTCTCTACCGACTGGTGGACATACCCTCGGCAGTGCTGGGTTGTTGGCACATATACGGACTGGGGTGGCTGGAAGCCGAATTTGTTCGGTACGCCGCAGCAGGATTTGCAGAGCCTCAACGCTTATCATTGCAACAATCTTCAATTCTACAACATGCTCTACCGCTGGCATAAGCCGTGGACTGACACTCTGTCATGGGTCAATGGTGACGGACAGACTATCAGCACGGATTTGATAAAGCGCCATATATCAGCAGCAAAAACCCTTCGTATGGGTACGCTGATGTATATGCCGATCTATGCTGCCAATTATGGGGTTTCTCCCGGGTTTACACGCGACGGATCAGGGGCGCAATTATCATGGGGGATGTTTACAAAAGCGTGCGGGTCATCATGTACGGTTTCTGATCTGCTAAAATTCAACGACAAAATAGCTTACATGGACCCGAATAATAAGGATTGGCAGGCATACTGGGGTCAACAAGCTGAGTTAATGCGCCAGCGTCTTGGATTTGATGGCATGTTTATTGATACGTTCGGCACGATCAATACCGCGCTCTGGAACTGGGAAGCGTCCCGGATCATAATGGACACCACATATTCCACATTCCTGAAGACGGTTCAGGGGTATGTGAACGGCCCAATGGTCTTAAACCCGGCAGGTTCGTACAATGAGCAGGATCTCGTTCAGTCAGGACGCGAAACTTATCATTTCGTAGAACGCTGGAATAATCCATCTGATATTGGAAACTTTGGTGACTTCCTGACCAAGGCGCGGCAGGTCTGGGGGTGGGCGAACAGAACCCCCAATAACATTGGTCTCGACTGGGATATGGGCTTGAACAAGACGCTCGGTGCGTCAAAGTCATGTTCCATCAATGGTGGCCCCACCGCGTGCACCTTCAACACACCCGGCGTCCTGTATCAGGAAGCGGCAATGCTTGCGACTGGTGCACATCACGCCTGGATTGTGGATGGGCAACAGAACCCCGGTGATGGGGCGCGGTTCATCAGTAATGATGATTTCCCCATCGGCAACATGCTTAGCCCTAATCCCGACATGGTGCAGGGTGAGTATGACTACCAGACTTTTGGCGTGGCCTACGAGAAACTGCTGCGGCTGAACATCAGTGCCTCGGCCGCAGCGGCTCCGTCTATCACCTCAGGTGCTACGGGCAGCACGACTGCGGCAGCTGGCAAGGTCTGGCTCTTCCAGAACCATCGGAGTGGCTTCGATATCCTGCATCTGCTCAATTACCAGCAGATGAGCGCGGCCTCGTTTTCAGACGTGAATGACAACGCGGCCAATGCAGCCGCACCGACAGCCACCGGCGCGCTTCAGGTCAAGATGTACTACACGTCAGGCGGAACGCTTGGTGACCTCTACACAGCCAGCCCGGACGTGAACCATGGGGCTCCGGTGAAGCTGACTTATGCAACAGGCTCTGATGCATCCGGCGGCTTCATAACATTCACACTTCCATCCCTGAAATACTGGGACATGGTCTGGCTCGAAAACGGTGTCTCCTCCAGCGATTACGGAACGCCCTGATGGTTCGTATCAACCTGACGGGAGGAGCATATCAGGCCCGGTCAACGGCAGTTGCAGCACAGCGCTGCCTGAACCTAATCCCTGAACCTTTGCCTGCACAGGAACAGGAGCCAGTGCAATACGCGCATTACCCCACGCCGGGAACGCGCATTTTTGCAACGCCAGAGGCGGGTGCCGTGCGGTGCCTGTACCAGTCCACGCAAGGAGATCTGATCGCCGTTGTGGGGAGCGGGGTTTATGTGGCGCAGGCCAACGGCAACACCACGAAAATAGGCACCATTTCGGCGGGGGCCGGTCAGGTCCGTATGCAGGACAATGGCATCACGCTGTTCATTGTGGACGGCACGGCAAAGGGTGGCTGGTATTGCTCCCTGCCTAAAAAGCCGCAGCAGGGGCTATATGGCACGCTTACCCAGATAGTGGACAGCGCATTCTATGGCTCCCGTACGATTGCCATTCTGGATACGTTTTTTCTTTACACAAATCCCGACACGACAAACTGGTATGTGGGCCCGGCGCAGTTCGCTGACGAGGCGACAACACCCTTTGACAGTCTCTATGTTGCCAGCAAGACCAGCTATCCTGATACCATTTCCGGTATCGCTGTTGTCGGGCAGACGATCTGGCTGTTCGGGACGCAGGAAACTGAGCTGTGGTACACCTCTGGCGCTGCGGATTTCCCGTTCCAGCGGATGCCATCACTGAGCATTGGCGCAGGGTGTAATGCCCCCTATAGCATTTCCGCAAATTCTGATGTGGTTCTCTGGCTAGGCGCGGACCGAACGGGCCTTCTGCGGGTGTATCTCGGGAATGGACAAACGGCGCAACCCGTCAGCACATATGCGATAGAGAACGCCATCCAGCAGTATGCAGGTAGCGATGCGGCTATAGGGCATATCTACCAGCAGGGTGGCCATACCTTCTATGTCCTGACCTTCCCGAAGGCAGGGGAAACGTGGGTTTATGATCTGTCCACCGGGTTGTGGCATGAGCGCTGTTCTCTGGATCCTCACACGCTGGAAGAAGCGCCACTGCGGGCTAATGCATGGGCCTGCGCATATGGGAGAGTGTTTTGCGGCGATCCGGAAACAGGAGCAATTTACGAGGTCTCTCTTGATCTAGACACCGAGACCGGAACGCCAGTAAAGCGCCAGCGCTCATTCCCGCACGCTATTGGGGATGGACGGCGCATGATCCACCGCAAACTCATGCTGGATATGCAGAACGGCAGCGGGGCCGTTGTGCACCTCGACTGGTCAGATGACCGGGGTGCGACATGGAGCCACCCCTATGTGCAGATGCCGCTGGGGCAGGATGGGAATACATGGCCCACGGTCTGGCGACTGGGTCTAGCGCGTGACCGAGTGTACCGCATGACATGGACCGGGGGTAACGGCGCTGCTTTGATGGGCGGGTTTATTGACGCAGATACGGTGGCGACATGAGCGAGGCATCCAGCTATTACATGCCGTATTACTCCGGCCCGATTGCGGACCGGAATGGCAACCCGACAGCAGGCTTTACGCGTTACCAACTGGCGATTTTTAACAGAACCGGCAAAGAGCCCGGCACGGATACGGCTTACGATACCCAACGTATTACTGTGGCTATCAGCACAGCCAATAAAGCGGAAACGGACGCGCAATCAGCATTAGGGCAGGCAGCATCAGCACAAGGCACCGCGACCATGGCGCTCACAGAGGCAAAATCTGCCAGTGCTGAGGTGACAGTTTTAGGCGATGCTGTGAAAACAGCAGAGGCAGACGCGCAATCTGCTTTACTGGCAGCGCAGGACGTACTAGTATTAACCCTGCTCACGTACGGCAGCCTTACGGCGAAAACGGCACAATCTCTTGATGATGCGGCGCTCAATGCCGCGCAAAGTCAGATTTTATGGCCGTTTCTACGCTCGCAATCCAACCAGGTATAAACCTGACGGCATCCGCACAGACGGTTGCCACAGGCTCTGGTTCCAGCACAATTATTACAACCGCTGTTGTTGCAAACAACACGACTGCGGCTGTTGCCCTCTCCGTTAGCGTGACACGCGCAGCGGGTGGCACTTTCCCTGTCATTATCAGCCGGTCTGTCCCGCCCAATAGCAGCGCAATCCCGCCCGAACTGGCGGCGTTTTCGCTTGCTCAGGGCGATGTGCTCACGGCTTCGGGTAATGGGCTTTCCCTTATCCTCAACGGGTTTGTCGTATCATGATGACGGTGGAGCAAATCATCGGACGCGATGTCCCGGCGGGCGGCAAGGTTTACCGCGTGGGCGATGTGGTGTGCATTACTATGCCGCTGGAGCAGGCTGGTATTTATGAGGCGCACTGTGCCGCCGCCAAGCATGCCCGTGGCAAGATAGCGCTTGATGCCATGCGCCAATCCCTCGCTGATTTTTGGTCAGACCACCCAGACGCCACGGAGCTTATTGCCGCACCAAAGCGAGACAACAGGGCCGTTCGTGTCACTAACTCGCTACTCGGCTTTAAGCTGGACGGGGTTTTCCCCGTTGCGTGGCCAGACGGCCAGACCCGTGAAACCTGCCTTTACCGGATGAAACGCCCATGATGAGACATCCCGCAGCCCCACGCGATACTCAGTACGGCCTATGCCGCGATGTATTCGGGATAGGGCAAGGAGTGCAGGCCGCGACGACTGCCGCGACGACTGCCGTGCAGATGGCTTTAACCCAGAAGGCCATGAACAAGGCCAGCCGAACCGGAACCAATCAAGCCAAAGCCATCGGCGCGTCTGGCGAGGCCGCGCAAAACTATCTGAACCCCTATGTTGCGACCGGGCAGAATATGCTCGCCAACATCAACAGCAACATGCCGTTGTGGGGGAATATTGATAATACTTACACGGATCAGGCAGGCAATCAGCTTAACAGGTTACAGAATGGCCTGACGGAAGACTACCTGAAGGCAACGCCGGGTTACCAGTGGAACCTGTCGCAGGGCGAGCAGGCAGCGACAAACAGCGCCGCCGCGCGCGGTCTGGCAAACAGCGGTGCAGCCCTTAAAGGGGCGGCCACCTACGCCAGCGGGCTAGCTGATAGCACGTATCAGAACCAGTATAACGACACCTTGAATACGGCCAATCAGTTGCTTGGTGTCAACAATGCCAGCCAAGGCAACCTGACAAACACTTGGAACCGTGAGAACCAGTTGCTGGGTTATGGATCACAGGCCGCAGGTACCAGCGCTAGCAATGCCACCAGCACCGCAGTCAATAGTGCTGCGGCTCAGATGGCAGGTGTTGGCGCGTCTATGGCTGGCACTACTGCGATGAGCAACAGTCTGGGCAATGGACTGAACAGTCTAGGAAATCAGGCCGCAAAATACGGCAGCAACTACGCAGCCTACAATAATCTGATTAACGGAAATTCCTCCAGATCAGTGAGCACACCCAATAGTGGGATTGAGGACAGAATTACTGCTGCGGGGTATTCCTGATGCCAACATTTGACATGAACGCCAATGCTCTGCTCGGCATTGGGCAGGGCACAGTCCAGCCGCAGAATAACCTGATGCCCAACATCGCGCAGGCGGCGGCGGTGCAGAACCAGTTGCTCGGGACCAAAATACGGCAGGCGGAGTATGATGCCCAGTTAGCACAGGGCAACGCACTGCTTGGCGCTACCGATGCCTATGGCCGCACGGATTATGCCAAGGCCCGCGCAACCATGGCCCATACCCCGGCAGCAGCTTTGGGCGCGGCGCAAGCCATGAGCGACCAGAACGCAATCAGGCATCAAGATCTTGCCAACACTGAGGCCGGGAAAAACGCCATTGGCTCCATTCTTTCCTACGTGAGGACGCACCCGGATAAGGAGCACCTATTCGCGGGTGGGCGTATGGCAAAGTCAATTTACCCCGGACAGAACATTGATGCCATTGTTGACCAGATTGCCCAGCACCCTGACGGGATAAAGGGCGGCATCGATCAGCTTATCAACTCCATGCAGTCCGCGAAGGGGCAGCAGGCGAACGCCTACGGTACTCCCGGCGCAACCGTGGACAACGGGCAGCAAGTCATCATTGGCACGCAGGGCAGCGCCATGACTGGCGGGCAGTTCCAGCCAAGCACTACTGTGCAGAAACAGGTCGGGCCTGACAGCAACGCCATCATGTTGCCGGTGACAATGAAAGACCCAGAAACCGGCCAGATGATCACCGTCTATCGCCCTGCGGGAGAACTCCGCCAGAGTAATGGTAGCGGGAACTTTACCGGGCGGAGGATAAATACGGCTGGCGGCCCGGCTGAACCAATGTCTGGCGCACCCACCGGTTATGCTGATCAGTATAAAACAGGGCAGGATATGCAAAATGCCCTGTCAGCGCAGCAGAATGATGTGACGCAGAATATTGCTACGCTGCGCAATTTGGATGCACTTCTGTCATCTCCCGAGTTGAAGAATGTACGCTCCCGTACTTTGAAAGATATTGCCAATAATGCCAGCAAATTCGGCATAGATTGGGGTGGCAGCAAGGGATATGCAACCATTGCTCAGGAAATTGACAAAGCGGGCGCAACACTCCGCAAGCAGATGATGGACGGCGGCAGCGGCCCCCACACTAATGCGGGCCTGCTTGATCTTGGACATATCACGCCCAGCATCGACATGACGCCAACGGCGGCCCGCGCCTTGACCAATGAGATACTGACTGCCGCGGTCTATAAGCAGGGGCAGCAGAAACTGGCAGCATCCATAAAAGACCCCACGAAAGTCCTTTCTGCTCTTGCTGATTACGACCAGAATTTTGACCCGCGATTTGCCACCATTCAGCGGCTCGGGCCAGAAGAGGGGCGGGAATATGCAAAGTCTCATATCACAGACCGTGCGCAATATTCTGATGCTGTCAGGCGCATGGCTCGTGCGCAGCGTGAAAAAGGCTATGACTACGGCCTGACGCCGCAACAGGTTGACCGGATACTCGGCCCGTCCAATGGCCGATGATCTTCAAAGGCGTGTTGATCAGGCGTTTCGGGACGCCTCAAAGGCGCACAACATTGATGAGAAGTGGCTCAGGGCTGTAGCGGAAACGGAAAGCGGCGGTCGTCTGGACGCTCAAAGCCCCGCCGGGGCAATTGGTCTCATGCAGATCATGCCGGATACAGCCAAGTCACTTGGCATTGATCCGCGTGATCCAGTGCAAGCCATCCATGGCGCGGCTCGGCTGCTGGATGAGAACCTGAAGCGATACAGCAACCCGACTGATGCAATGCGGGCCTATAATGGCGGCACGGATCGGGCGCGTTGGGACAACAATGAGACGCGGGCCTATCCCGGCAAGGTAATGGCGAACATGGCAAAAATCGAAAAGAAGCAGGGCGCGGCTAATCCGTCCGATGCGTTGGATGACAGCATCTATGGATGGGACGATGTACCTCAACAGAAGGCGCAGAACGCACCTCTGGATGACAGCATTTACGGGTGGGGGCCAGAGAAGCCTGTTGCCCATGTTCCTGAGCAGTCTGCTCTTGGTAAGGCCGGCACTTTAGTCAATGACACAGTAAATGCAGCGGGGCGCGAAATTGACAAGACATTTGGCGCAGGCGTTCCGCATCTGCTTGGCTGGCTGGCGTCCGCTGGTCATCATTATGACAATGCAGCATCGCGTAAACTCGCAAGTATCGGCGATGCTGTAGAGGCGGCAGAGAATGCGGACGAAGACTCTCGGAAGGGAGACTATGGGAGCGATGTTTCTGGTGCAGTCGGGGGGATGCTGGGGGCTGGCCTTTCTGCTGCTGTGGGCGGCAGGTTGGTTCGTCCCGCTGCGGGTATGCTTGAGGGAACGCGTGGCGGCAGGGTGGCGGCCAACCTGCTAAAGGGGGAGGGGCCAGCCGTTACGCGGTGGGGCAACAATGCCTTGGCGGCTGGAGTACAGACGGCACTGGCTGACGGTGACTGGAAAGATCAGGCGGCGCTCACTTTGGGCCTAAGTGCGCTTGGTCATGGGGCGGGCAAAGCCCTTTCAGCAGGGGGTGGCAGGCTGAAGGGTACCGCAGACAAGATCATCAATTACCTTGACCCAGACGGCGTTATGCAGCGCGCCCCAGAAGCCCCCGAAAGCGCCTTATCAGCAGCAGCCCAGAAGGCAGAGCAAAAGGCACAAACAAAGACGGTCTCTAAAATTGGCGCTTTCTCTGACCCTAAGAAGGCAGCGCAGGCTATTGAGCAGGCCTTTACCAGCAAAAACGGTACGCGGCTTTATGAGGCGCAAGTTCCGGGTGTGTTCCATACTAAGGCGACAAGAAACGGCGATGTGAAACTGGCAGGGCTGGAAGACAATTTGCGGGATTTGTACCCAGAAGCGTTCCGGACGCTGGATCTTGCTAACGGCGAAGCCTACACCAAGCACCTGCGGGATACGATTGGGACGCCAGAGCACATTGCCAACTTGGAACAGGAGCGGTCTGCTTTTGAGGCAGCACAGCGCGAAGCCGCATTCCAGAATGAGGCCCCGGTTTCAACCACAGCACTGCATGACGTTTTGGACCAACATATTGCGGATAACCGGGGAAACTCTGCCGTAAAGCAGGCTCTCATTCGGGCCAAGACAGAATTAGCCGATGCATCAGATGACACCGGAACTGCGCTGCCTTCTAATCTATGGAATGTGCGCAAGGCCATAGGTTATGGGTTACAGCAGGCGGCAGCGAGTGAAAGCAGCCATATGAGGGCCGCAGCTTCCCGCCTTACGCCGTTCATGGATGATCTGGCGCACCATATAGAGCAAGGAGCTCCGGGGTTTAATGACTACTTAAAAGGGTATTCAAGCCGATCCAGCGATATTGATTCACTGCGCTTTCTTCAATCTCGCGGCCTTTTGCAGGCATCAAACGATGCAGCCAGCGGGGAAGCTGTAAAGTATACAGCCCTGAAAAACTTGATCAGCCAGATTGATAAAAACGAAGTATCTGTTTCAACTAAAGGGACAGATGTCGTCACGCCAGAGCAAGAACAGCGCTTGCGAATGCTCTATAGGGATATGTTGGCAGAGCGCGAAATTCAGGCGGCAGGCCGATCAAGCAATGCATCAAAAACATTCAAAGCCGGGATGAAGCAACGCGAAAAAGAAATTAGAGGTGGGAATGTTGGTGCTGTTGTCAGCACAGCCGGGGGCCTGCTTGGGATGCATGAAGGCGGCGCTATAACCGGAGGATTGGCGGGCGCAGGCCTGCACACAGTCAACCACTTAGCCAATCATGCCTTGGCAAACCGGAGACTAACTAACATGCAGAGAGCGGACCAAGAAGTTATTAACCTTCTTATGCCTAGACGTTAGTCACCGTTGAAACGGACGCCGTTCAAGGCGCGGTCCAGTGCATCAGCGCGGCGGCGCTCTATCTGCTGACGGATGTACCAGGGCGCGAAAGCCAGAAAGAAAACGGCAATAATAAACGGGGTCGCACCTTCAGTAAGATCGTGCATAGATGTGCCAAATAGCACTGTCATCAACAGCATGAACCCGCCCGAGCAAAACGCCAGAAAGGCCGCTGGGATAAAAGACCCCCGCGCCCACCACATAAAGAACACGAACGCTGCTGCGACGTAGAGTATTGCCATACCCCCACATACCACACCTCAGGCCTGTGGGGGTAGGGCTTAAACAGTTTGAGCAGGCGACCGCATAAAGTCCGGCACTTCTGTTGCTATTGTCATCTTGCGGATGCGGCCCATTTCATCTGCGTGTTTATACCGGACAACAAAAGCTACGATATTCTGCGTAAACATGGCTAACCGGGCAACGCTGAACAGGGCGTCTCCATCATCTTCCGGCACACAGTAGAAGGAATATTCCCTGCGCCCGCCTTCCTGCCGTTCTGTCGGGTTGCGGGCTGCGTACTTCTGGCCGTCCAGTTCTTCATGCACGCCGTAGGTGTGGGCAAGCTGAGGTTTGGGGCCGAACTCATAAATAAAGCGCACAAGGTCGGGCAGGGATCCCACAATCTCAACGCCCGTCGGGTGGCTCACCGAGAACTCGACTATCTCGACCGGATCATCTGATGTGTTGATGATATCAAACGTCAGTTTGAGAACCGGGGGAGATTTCTCACCCCCTAGCGGCTCCCATGCTGCGCTTGCGTAACACTTTGGCTTACGTGGTTCTGAGAAGATTTTGAGCATGTAATTCCGTACCACAGGACCGCTGTTTTTAAGAAGGAAAATCAGTATGCCGTGTGCGTTCAGAACCATTGGAATAATGCAGCATATACCAAGGATTCTCATCAATTACGCAGCCCCGAAGGGCCGCGTATTGTCACGCCAGCGCCTGACGCTTGGCTGCTTTCGACTCAGTGATGCCACGCTGCACATTTGCTACCCATGCCGGATAGCGGCGCAGGAACAATTCACGCATCCGGTCAACAACGCCCCGTACTGGTACGGCCTCCATAATCCGGCAGAACAGACCAGCCGCCTGCTCGCGTGATAGTCTGGGCAATCTGTGCCGACTCACCACGTTCCGGCACTCGTCCAGATACTCTTCAAAAACCGCCATGTCTGAGAGCAGGTCGTGGTCCGACTGGTAATGGCCGGAGATCGGGTTGATTATAGCGTTCTTTTCTTCAAGCCTGCTTGCTGCCCTCGCGAATACGCCAGCGTTGCCACCCCCGGAGGGGTGGCTAGCCTGTATCAGGCTGCTTTCGCTGGCGTTGGAGCAAAAGGGCGCAGTTGCTCAACGACAGACGGTTTCCATTTAAGCTGCTGCTGAGAGCCTTTCCCACCTTTGCGGGCCGTATCAAACATGCGGCCATAAGCAAGACCTTTTTCTGTCATGCTCCAGTCGCTAGTACCAGACGAACCTGGGGTGTGAACTTGCAAATAAAGGTCGTGCCAGAGGATCTGGTTTACCTTACGAGCGGATAATCCCAAAGGTGCACCAATCTGGGTTGGTGTGAGGTAGTTATCCTGAGACGGAGATGGAAGCTGAATGGCCCCTATCTCCCCCAACAGGTCAACTCCAGTATGTTTATGTGCAGCCTGATTAGCCGAAATGGCCGCTTGATTTTTATCCAGCCCAGTTAACTTGCCAATAAAATTAAATGACCGAAACAAAGCAGTTGCGCGGGCAGTTGCTGCCACAAAATCCAATTCTGTTGGAGCTTGCTGTAGTGTGCCAGCTATAGCTTCCATTTTTTCACGGGCAGCTTGGTTCACCCAAGCATGGAATTCTGGACTGAGTTTCTTCGCATAAGCAAAGGCTACTTGCCAGTGCCCCCACGTGCCACCCCCCTTTCCGGGCTTGGAATTTATAACATGGGAAATTCCCATGTTTAGAGTTTCACTGATAAACTCGATGAATTTTTCACCATCCACAGAACGTTGCCACTCTGCGGGTGAACTTGATACCGGCTTTCCTGCGGCCTTCCACATATCCGTCAGGCAAATATTGCCGCCAAGGAAATTGATCTTCTTCTCATTATAAACGAGGGCACCCTTATTCTCGCTCATGCTGCACCTCCTTCACCACGAAGCGAAGGGAACAAACTCAGTAGCCTTTCTCTTGGCTTGCCTGCGTAAAACACCTCATGCTCTGTTTCGTTATCTTCAATGGTGTCGAGCATGCTACCCGCGATTTTGATCATTTGTTCGCGTGAAGGGGGATTGTCTATTACAAGCATGCTGATTACGTCATCCATCAGGATACCCATTGTAATCATTTGAGATCGCGCAAGCTTAAGAAGATTGTCTTGGGATAGAAGAGATAATCCCTTGTAACAGCAGGCATCAGGCACATCGAAAACGATTTTTGCCCTTTCGTGCGCAGGTATGTTATCATTCAACATAGCAGTTTTCCTATCTGCGTGAGAGACAGCGGGTTCGGTCGCCAAACTTGCTCCCGCTGCTCTCGTTTCTTCATTTATTTTCATCGCCTCTAACCGGATCAATATCTCGGTATTGAGGCTTCTAGCGTTGTTTTTTGCCCTGTCTCTCAACCATTCGTGCAGTTCAGTTGAAAGTCTTAAGCTTGTTTTAACGCCGTTCTTTGTGTCCAGTTTCTTTATGGCTCCACTTTACGGCATCACAAATGATGCCACACCCTCCTTATCTATGGCATCACTGATGGCGTCAAGACAAAAAGAAAAAAAGGCGCTATGCCGGAGCTATGGAAGAAGAAACCACACTCCGATTCTCATTGCGCGTCCCGAAAGAGCTTCATGAGCGCGTCGCTATGTCGGCAAACAAGCACGGTAACTCCCTAAATACGGAAATGCTGCGGCTTCTCGATGTCGGGCTGGAGGGAGGGCAAGAAAAAGCGGCAACTGAGGGTCTTGTCGAGCAACTACTGCCGCCAGGTATGGTTTGGAGATTGGAGCGTTACAGTATTATTTCTGGTCTTCCATCCGCTGAAGAGGCGGCAAAAAGACTGATAAAGTCAGCACTCGAAGAAAAAGAATCTACAAACGATATTTTGGAAAAACTATCTGAGTCTTTCGGAAAGGAAAGAGATTTAAGGCTGTTGGCACGAGACGTCATAGCCTCACATAGTGCCACTACAAATATTAAATACGGCAGAGACTATGTATGGTTTGAAACTAAATCTGGAGAGTCTGGCGCAATAGATAGTAACGGGAAATTATATTTCTCTGAGCGCGGCAACGAGTGGGACGAGAACATGAACTATTATGCCCCACAGTCACTGCAAGATATTCGAAGCGCTGCAATTAATTCTCGTCCGGGGTATCGCGACGATGGTACACCTCCAGACCTAGACCCAGAAATCCCCTTCTGACCCTTCCCACCATGCTAAAACTAACCGCCCTATACCTCTGCGCCGCTATTATGCTGGGCCTCGTACTCTACGGAGCCTACGCGGTCCTGCTCGCCCCGCCACCCCACGGCGGGTGCTCTATGGGGATGTGTTTCTGACTCCCCAACCACACGGAAAAAGGTTAGGCTCTCCCCATCATAGGAGAGCATTTCATGAAGAAGTTATTTTTACTCGTCGCTACAGCCTCATTTTTGACAGGCTGCGACACCCGGCCAGACGCATTGCGCCACCCCCTTACAGCCGAAGAAGTGCCCACCAGCGCCTACGCAACGGAAACCTGTGCCGCTCTGGCGCAAGATGACCTTGCAGCCGGTGACAAAATTGCGAAGTGGAAGACAAAGCGCATCAGCGCCCGCAAGCGCTCAATGATCGAACATGAAATGGGCAAGTCAGAAGCAATCCGCCGCACACAGGCCGAGAAGGGATGCCCGACTAGGTAGTGACCCGGCTCCGAAGGCCGATTGCCTCACACCCTTTAATCGCATAACATCAGATTACGGCGCGACTTTAAACGAGTCTAGGCGGCACAATGCAATACCGTTGGTAAGCTTGATGCGCCGTGAATCTGTACAAAATGAAGCAAGTAATGGTACCGTTGAGGCGGAGGTTACCATGCTCTTTCTTCGCCTAGAAACATCAGCTCCTGACGGCAGTTCTGCAATCAAGGCTATCACCCGTCTGGTCAATGTGGTCTCCGTAGTTATCTTGGCGCTCACAAGCGTCTGGATAGCAGTTTACCTGCATACCAACTGGTGATGCTTTTTTATAACTTGCCCACGTACCCCAGCCTGTACTAGAATCACAGCACGGCAGGCTTCGCGCTGGCGGCACAATTCGATCTTCCGAATGTTGCTCTCATGCGATTGCTTTTGCTTGCCGCTTCCATTTTCATTGTTACGCCCGCACTTGCACAGACACAGGCCGCTGCGCCTGTTGAGCCATATACGTATGGAAAGCGCGCTGGCGTTCCTTCAAATCCCATTGTCGTACTGACAGTTTCTCAGGTTGTGACAGTCGCAACCTTGCCAGCCGCCTGTACGGACGGCCAGTTGGCGTTTGTGGCAGATGCGCGAACTCCTACGCAGGGGGTGGGGAAGGGCACCGGCGTTGTTGCGAGATGCTCCAGTAATACGTGGAAATCCCTTGCAGATGGCTCTGCGGTGCAGAACTGATGCCAGAACCAATCAGCTACATGGATCGCGCAGACGATCACGAGCGGCGGATTTCTGCGCTCGAAAACGGGCAGGCTGCTCTTGAGCAGGGGCAGGTGCGGCTTGAACAGAAAATGGCCGAATATAACGGTGAGAACCGTTCTCGCGCGGAGACACAGGAACGGGCTTTCCAAGGCGGCTTTCGTCTGCTTTCTGAGAAAATTGATACTATCAGTAATCAGGTTTCAAGGCTTGGTAGTGTGCGCGGCTGGGCAGGCTGGGCGATTGTCACTGCAACGTCAGCCGGTGTTGCCAGCATCGTCTCACACTTCTGGATGCATCAATGAGCGGCGGCATGGACCTAGGCGATGTCCTGCGCGAATGGATTGATCCCGCACTTGCATTTCTGCCTGCGTCGCTCAACACGCCAGCCCGCGCCCAGCTTGTTTTGGGTATTGGCAACAAAGAGACCCAGTACCGGTTTTTACGGCAGATTGGCGGCGGGCCTGCGCGTGGCCCTTGGCAGATGGAACCGGCCACACATGACGACATGTGGCGTAACTTCATCCGCTACCGGCCAGAACTGCAAAATGCGGCGCTCCGGCTACTTGCTGGCACAACGCCAGACGCACGGCTGCTGACCACGCGGCTGGATTACGCCGCCTTGATGGCCGCGCTCTATGTCTACCGCTCACCAGTATCGCTGCCCGCATACGGGAATGCCGTAGCGCAGGCCACGTTCTGGAAAGACAATTTCAACACAAAGCTGGGGAAGGGAACAGTCGCGGGTGCACTGCCATTCTTCCAGCAAGCAGTGAAAGTAATGGCATGAGCCAAAAAATACTGAATTACGTCCGGCAACCCACAACGCTGATCGGCCTGAGCCTGACTGTGGGCGCGCTAGTTGGCAACGCAATGGGCGTGCTGTCCGAAGCAGTCAGCGGTACCATCCTGACAGCAACGCTGCCTCTATGGGTCTCTGACCTCAGCTCACAAGCCAAAATTGGTGCCATCGAGGGCGTGTTGATTTCAACAACCCACGGTGCTGCTGCCCCCAAGAAAACGGAAACCCCGACATGAGAAAACTCCTCCTACTGCTGCCCCTTCTGGGTGTTGTTGCGTGCGCGAACACTGAACAGGGCAAATTGCGTCAGGCCGTATATGACACGGCAAGCGCCTATCATGTCGTGGCCGCCCCAATGCCGGACGTGATGGCTGGCAAAGTGCCGGGCGTTCATCTGACTGATGCTCAGAAAACCATCGCAAAGCGGGCCAGCCAGTCTGTGTATAACGAACTGGCCACCCTCAATGCATCAGCACAGAAGGGCGATACCCTTTCTGAGACAAGCGTAAGTGCTGCACAGGCGGCCTTCGCATCATTCGAAACGTGCTGGACAGGCCTGAAAGCGGGAACAACCCCCGATGCCTGCGCAGCTATCGGCGGGAGCAAATGACCATGACGTCAGCAGAAATTAGCGCCGTTCTCGGCGTAGTCGCCACCGTGGTAGGCCTTGCTGAGAAATATGGCCCAGAGGTTTACGAGACCGTGGCCAGCGCTCTGGAGCAGAGCAAAAGCAAAACCGGCCCAACCGCTGACCAGATTGCAGCACTGTTTGCCAAATGCACGGTAGATAATGCGGCTATTCAGGCGTCGTGATCGGGTACGTGGAGGCCTTCCTTGCGGGAGGCCTTACTTTCATGGGGGCTTTAGGGGTCGCGTTCTTTTTGAACAAGGACGGTGAGGATAGCGGCCCGTTTAAGTGACGAGCTCCCATCGTCTGCCTGCGTCCCTAAAGCTGGTCGCAGTCTCCGTACCGGTATAGCCCCAGACGGTTAGAGGGGGATTTCTCCTGCGGCGTAACCGCTCTGTTTTCCAGACCTCTGCGCCGCGTGCACACGACGACTACCCGCATTTCCGATGGACGATTATTGCGCCCAGAGCGGTTCGGGGCTGGCACCCGCCAACTGCTGGGCTTTACCCCATAGTTGGAACTTGAAACTGGTGCGCTGAGAAGGACTTGAACCCTCAACCCACGGTGTAGAAGACCGTTGCTCTATCCGGTTGAGCTACCAGCGCTTTATGCTGCGGGCCGGGCTTGATACCGGATGCCGTCGAGACCTTTGGCTATTGTAGCCATTGGGTGGGCATGACGCCGACACTTGGCCGCTCTCTCTCATTGAATTCAACGCGTGTCCTTCCACGCCGCCGTAGCCTCGTGATTCTAGTGCAGCGCGACTCGTGATGGCAACTATCTTCTTGCGTTATTGAGTAGCTGAAAAGCAGACGGGAAACCTTCCAAAAGTATATCGGCCCATTCTTGCGCCAAAGCACGCCTACGCTCTCTGTGCTCCGCTCTATTATATGCCGCTTCAACATCGTTCCGAGACGCATGGGCCAGCATCTGGTCTATAATAGAGCGAAACTCTGGGTGGCGTTCGTTCATGATCGACGAGAACGAAGACCGAAAGCCGTGCGGTACATGCTTCCCGAAAAACCCAGCCCGCTTGAGCAGGAAACTCATAGCGTTTTCCGACATTGGCTTGTGAGCCCATCGTGCATTAGGGAAAACCATTGGGCCTTTCCCGGTGAGCGTCTTCGCGGCCTCAAGCACATCAAGCGCCTGACGTGACAAGGGAACAACATGACCACGTTTCATTTTCATGCGCTCGGCTGGGATTGACCAGATGTCACCCTCAACCTCAACCCACGGCATCGCATTCACTTCACCTGGGCGAACGGCTGTCAGCGCCAGAAACCGAATCGCAAGAAGTGTCGTGGGATGGGCTGGCATACTTTCTATAATGCCCAGCGCTGCCCGCAACTCGGCGAGGTCAGTTATGGCGGGCATTCTATTTTTAATGGGTGAGGGCAGGGCACCCTTCACAACTGCGGCTGGATCTTGCTGAGTAAGCCCGCGTGCGATTCCGTATGTAAAAATTGAGGACACCCGCTGGCGGACGCGCCCCGCGATATCCGCCCCGCTGGACCGCTCTACGGCTTCCATAGCACCAAGAACCATGGGCGGGGTTATCTCTGTAACGGGTATTGACCCGAGGGAAGGCCAGACAAACCGTTCCAAACTGCGGGTAACTTGGTCTAAGTGGCCAGCGCTCCACTTGTCCTTGTTCATTGCGAGCCATCGCTCGCCCACCGATTTCAGGTGATTATCAGTGCAGGCAGCCTCGGCCTGATGCTGCTTTCTTGTAAGCGCTGGGTCGCGGCCCTTTTGGAGTTCTTCCTTGGCTGCTGATCTTGCTGAGCGTGCTCCGGCAAGGGAGACGAGGGGGTATTTCCCGAATGAGAGGGTTTTTTCTCTACCCCCCAAGCGGTACTTCATGCGCCAAAGACGGCTACCATTAGGCTGTATATAAAGGTACAAGCCTTCTGCGTCTGAGAGTTTGTACGGCTTATCTTTTGGTTTGGATCGGCGGATTTCTGCGTCTGTCAGCATCGATACCCCCATGGTCTAGGGCATACCCCCAGATATACCCCCAAATTACAATGCATAACCCGACTCTCCACGGCACAAGACGACATAGCGAATATGCTCTAAAGCGCAGTTTTTAGCGGGATATGTCAATCGGGGGCATTCCTCTGCATAGAGAAATGGAGGTCCGGGCGGGAATCGAACCCACGTACGCGGATTTGCAGTCCGCTACATCACCATTCTGCCACCGGACCGATGACGTGAGCGCTTTATGCCTTGATTTAAACATCCGGTCAAGGGGCGCACACCCGTGTCGCTTCTAAAAAATCATATTCTTGCAGGTTCTAAGGTGAGGCGAGACACCTACAAATCCCTCCACCCCTCGAAACAAAATCGTTAAGAAATAAAACGCATAAAAATTCAATAAAACATCTTAACTTTATTGTATGCTCTTGGAATTCTATTGCTGTATTTTTTATTGGTTAAAACTAGAATTTCTAGTCTTTTCATGCCATGAATTGATGATGTATAAAGTGCCAAATTGCGGCAGGGGGTATGGTATGAAACATATTTATGGGGTGGGCTTGGCCGCTGCCTTGTGCAGCACTACTGCGTGGGCCCAGAAATATGACGGGAGCGGGTCTCCTGCCTTTGTGCCTCATACCCTCCAAGAGGCTCTTGCCTCTGCTTATCTGACCAACCCAACATTGCAGGAGGCTCGCGCCACGCTCCGCGCGGCCGATGAACAGGTCCCGACAGCACTGGCCGGATGGCGGCCTACAGTAACAGGCACAGTCGGCTTGTCTTATTATAAAGGTATAAGTGATTATCAGGGTGGAGGCGACTCTGGTGCCTACAACCGCCGCTACGATACACCAGGCTATCAAGCCGGGGTTACGATAACCCAACCTCTTTACTCTGGCGGCAAAACAACCGCCGCCACACACCAAGCCGTTAATCAGGTTATGGCGGCGCGCGCTCATTTAATATCCTCTGAGCAAAAAGTCTTTATGGATGTTGTAAACGCTTATGTTGGCGTCATCCAAGATGAGCAGCTTCTCCAGTTGAACATCAATAACGAGCGCGTTTTGCAACAGCAGCTTCGCGCAACCAACGAGCGCTTTAAAGTCGGGGAAATTACCCGGACAGACGTTGCTCAGGCTGAATCTGCTTATGCAACAGCCAAAGCGACTAGGCAGCAGTCCGAAGGCACGCTGCAAACAGCTCAAGCAACTTACATGCAGATTGTAGGAATGGCACCCCCTCCTAATCTGGTTCCGCCACAGCCCTTGGTTTTGCCAGTTAATTCTTCTCAATCTGCTGTTAGTCTCGCTGTGCGCAATAATCCTGATGTTATAAGCGCGCTTTTTACTGAAGCGTCCAGAAAAGATAGTGTTGCGGTAGCTATGGCGGCGATCATGCCGAAAATTTCGGCTGAAGCATCCTATCAGCGAAATTTAAATCAGGGCCTCAACCATCAGGTTAATGAAAATAAGTATGCGATTCTGAATTTTCAAATGCCCGTTTACCAAGGTGGTTCAGAATATTCTGCCGTCCGACAAGCAAAACAGCAACAGCAGGAAGCTCATCGTGAGGTAGATGTTCAGAGACGTACAGCAGCACAAAGTGCAGCCTCAAATTGGCAAAGGCTAGTGTCCTATCAGGCTGCCATCTCTAGCAATCGCGCTGCAATCCGTGCCGGCACTATCGCCTTAGATGGGGTTGAAAGACAGGCCATTGTTGGCACAAGCACCACGCTGGAAGTTTTGCAGCAGCAGGAAACTCTTTTGCAAGCACAGGTGGCTCTAGTGCAAAGCCTAAGCAACTTAGTTTTAACATCTTATAACGTGGCGTCCGCCATTGGGCGGCTGACAGCCTCCGACCTTAAGCTTAGTGTACCGCTATATGATGAAAAAGCTTACTATCAGGCTGTAAAAGATAGATTGTGGGGCATTAATGATTATGCTCTGAATCAGCCAGGTCGGTGATAACCACTATCTTGTCCGGAATATTGTCTCATGAGTTCAGACCCTCATTCTAAAGAAGAACATCAGTCTATAGAAAATGTCTTGGCATCCATTCGCGATACCTTACAGCAGGAACGCGCCGCTGATGGGGCTAATGGCCTGGGCCATGATGACGATGAAGACGATATGCTGGTTTTGTCTCCGGACATGCAGGAAGAAGTTGCTCAGCAGCCACAACCGCCTACACCCGATACTCCAGATGAACAGACATCTGGACACGACAACAGTTTAGGCTCAATAAATCAGCAACAAGGCAGCCCTGCAGAAACATTGGGCCATAGCGCTGCTGTTGCGCATCAAAATTCTGCTTCTGTGCCTTCAAGTGACCAAGATGACGAAACCGAACCAACTTTTTCTATGGTTCATGCTAAACAAACAGACTTGACCAAGAAGGCAAAACCCATGTCCGATTCCTTGCCTATCCCGCTGAGTGAAGAAGCAATTTCCGATACGAGCAGTTCATTTGCCGTGCTGCAGAAAACCCTTCAGGAAAAATACCTGAAAGACTATGAGGAGAGAAAAGTGGCTGTTACCAATGAAGGGTCTCTGACCGTTGAAGATATCGTCCGCCAGGAAGTGCGTGCATTCCTGAAAAAATGGCTTAATGCCAATTTGCCAACAATCGTACAGGCTGCTGTGCGTGAAGAGGTGGAACGCCTGACACAGCGTGGAATCTAAAAGTAGCGCTCACCCCAATTAGTCTTTCCATAGAGGCAAGTTGGGGTACGTTTCATAGTGTTTGGCAAAGATATTCTTTGCTAGGGCGGGGGTGGCAATACCTTCCGCCTTTTTTATGTTTTCTGGTTGGATATGATGCTGAATAAGACTTTTGAGCCCGCTGAAACAGAAAAACGCCTCTACAGTTTGTGGGAAAGCCGTCAGGCCTTTTCCGCCCAGCCTGACTGCGGCAAAAAACCTTTCACCATCATGATCCCACCACCCAATGTCACTGGCACGCTCCATATGGGGCATGCCTTGACCATGACGTTACAGGATACTCTTGTCCGTTGGAAACGGATGCAGGGCTACGATACCTTGTGGCAACCAGGAACAGATCACGCCGGCATTGCAACGCAAATGGTTGTAGAGCGCTCCCTTGCAGCTGAAAATACAACCCGCCAGCAGCTTGGCCGCGATGAATTCATAAAGCGTACATGGAAATGGAAGGAAGAGTCCGGCGGCGGCATTACGCGCCAGCTCCGCCGGCTTGGTGCATCGCTGGACTGGCCCCGTGAACGTTTTACGATGGACGAAGGATTGTCCAAGGCCGTCAAGGAAGTCTTTGTAACACTGTACAAAGAGGGTTTGATCTACCGCGATCGCCGCCTGGTAAACTGGGACCCCACATTCCGCTCTGCCATTTCGGATCTTGAAGTCGAAAGTAAGGATGTCGCTGGCAACCTTTGGTATATCCGCTACCCGGTAGACGGTAAGCCTGACACAACCATTACAGTTGCGACCACCAGACCAGAAACAATGCTGGGCGATGTGGCTGTTGCAGTCCATCCGGAAGATGCCCGTTACGGGGACCTTGTTGGTAAAAATGTACGCCTCCCGCTGACTGGCCGCCTTATTCCTATTATAGCCGACCACTACTCAGACCCTGAAAAAGGGACTGGCGCTGTTAAAATTACCCCTGCACACGACTTCAACGATTTTGAAGTTGGCCGCCGCCATAGCCTTGCCATGCTCTCCGTTCTGGATGAAGAAGCGCGCATTGTTTTGGACGATATTGACGCTGAACTTCACACCATAAATGGCTTGGCCGACACTGCTTTTGTCCGATCTCTGATCGGTCAGTCACGCGAAGACGCACGCAAAGCAATTGTTGCCGAGCTTGAAACACTTGGCTGGCTGGAAAAAATTGAACCTCACCGCCATCAGGTGCCGCATGCAGAACGTGGGGGTGCTGTTGTAGAGCCACGCCTTACAACGCAATGGTATTGTGATGCAGGTAAGCTTGCTGTTCCAGCCGTGGAAGCTGTGACAAGCGGCAAGATCAATTTTATTCCCAAACAGTGGGAAAATACGTTTTTCGCGTGGATGCGAGATATTCAGCCTTGGTGCATTTCCCGTCAGCTCTGGTGGGGGCACCGGATCCCGGCATGGTACGGGCCAGACGGTGAAGTCTTTGTCGCCCATAACGAAGAAGACGCTCAGGAGCAGGCAACGAAGCATTACGGTAGTTCAACACCGCTGATTCAGGACGAAGATGTCTTGGATACGTGGTTCTCTTCCGGTTTGTGGCCATTCTCCACATTGGGCTGGCCTGATAAAACACCTGAGTTGTCACGATATTACCCTACCGATGTGCTTGTCACCGGCTTTGATATTATTTTCTTCTGGGTTGCCAGAATGATTATGATGGGCCAGCACTTCATGGGGGATGTGCCTTTTAAAGATGTCTTTATTCATGGCCTGGTGCGTGATGAACGTGGCCAGAAAATGTCAAAAAGCAAAGGCAACGGGATCGACCCTCTCGAGCTTATTGACGATTACGGCGCTGACGCGATGCGCTTTACCATTTGCTCACTTACGGGCATCGGGCGAGATGTAAAGCTAGGCCGTAAAAAAGTTGAAGATTACCGCGCTTTCGTAACAAAGCTGTGGAACGCGGCCCGTTTCTGCGAAATGAATGCCGTTAAAGCTTCTGCCGATTTTGATCCGCACACTGTCCAGTCCGCTCTCGGAAAATGGATCATTACGGAAACTTCTCAGGCAATTGCCGATGCAACCAAGGCTTTAGAAGTCTATCGCTTCGACGACTATGCTCTTACATGCTACCGTTTCGTATGGAACCGTTTTTGTGACTGGTTCCTAGAACTCGCAAAGCCTGTTTTCGCGTCTGAGAACCAGAATGAAGCGAACGAGATCCGTAACGTAGCCGCTTATGTCTTAGGACAGATTTTGCGGCTCCTGCAGCCTGTCATGCCGTTTGTTACGGACGATCTCTGGCATGCCTTTGGTTTCGGTGCAGAAGGAACGCTTATTTCTGAATCTTGGCCAACACCTGTTCAGTTGCAAAATGCTGAAGCGGCCTTGTCAGAATGCGACCAGATGATCCGCCTGATCTCGGAAGTGCGCACTGTGCGCTCAGAAATGAATGTACCCCCTTCACAAAAAGCACCCGTGTTTTTGAAGGATGCTCTTCCAGAAACTGTTGCGCGAGCAGAGCGGTGGCAAGAGGCCATTGGTCGCATGGCACGTGTTTCTCAGGTTGCTGCGCTGGAAGGGGATCTACCAAAGGGATGCGCTCAAGCCGTGCTGGATGAAGCAACCCTGATCATTCCGTTAGAGGGTCTTATCGATATTACGGCCGAACGTGATCGTTTGCAGAAAGAGCTTACGAAAGCAGAAGACGAAATTGGCAAGACAGAAAAGAAATTGGCCAACGAAAACTTCGTTGCCAGGGCGAAACCTGAAATTGTGCAGGAAATGAGAGAGCGCCTTGTTGCTCAACAAGGAGAGAGCATCCGCTTGAAGGCAGCCCTATTGCGCATTTCCTAAAATTTTTCCCCTTGTTCTTGTTGTGATGTGTGCTCACATCACAACAAGATATTCACACAGAACAAAGAGGGCGTAACAGATGTCTGAACAAGCTGTTTTTGGCGGGGGCTGCTTCTGGTGTGTGGAAGCTGTATTGAATGGCATGAAGGGCATTTTAGCAGTGACCCCAGGCTACGCAGGGGGGCATACGCCGGAACCAACCTATGAGCAGGTGTGTACGGGGACAACCGGCCACGCCGAAGTGGTACGGGTTACCTTTGACCCTGCCATTATGAGTTACGATGATTTATTGCGTATTTTTTTTACATTGCATGATCCCACAACGCTTAACCGGCAAGGGAATGACTGTGGAACGCAATACAGATCCGTCATTTTTTATAGTGATGATCAGCAAAAGAAAACTGCGCAAAGCGTACGAGACGAGATAGAAAACAGTCACATCTGGGACCAAAAGCTCGTAACCGAAATTACGTTGCTAGACCACTTTTGGCCTGCTGAAGAACTACACCATGATTATTATAGCAAGCACCCTCTAACAGGTTATTGCTCTGCCGTTATTGCGCCTAAAGTATCCAAAATGCGTAAAGCGTTTTTCAGCCGTTACCAATGATCCTCCGCAAGGACAATGATGATATTTAGATATCATCCTCATCCTCCAGATAAAAACGACTAGTCTCTTCATCAAAATCGAATAACTCTGCAAAGCGTGCCCAGCCAATTACGGTTTGCAAAGTCTGCTTGGCATAATCGGGCGACATGCAGACTTCCAGATTTTTTCTAAATCGGGAAGCAGAGGCACTGTGATTGGCTTTTTCGTCCAAAACGCCCTGAATCATTTTAACCAACGGTACATTATGTATCAGGGCATGACCCATAATAGCCTTCCGTTCCTCCAAGTCACTTAAAACGAAGTGAAGGCCCTCATGTGTCAGAAAAATATCGCCATCTTCCAGTTCAGCCAAGCCTAGCAACTCTAGAGATTCGCCAAGCGGGAACAGGTCATCCAACTCAAGTTGTAATTTTTCTGCAAGCATTGGCAAGTCGGCTCTGCCATTTAACGGTGAAGCAGCCAGTGCTTCCATCATACCAATCATCATGGTTATTGAGACTGGGGGGAGGGAGACCAATCCACTTGGGGAAGAAACAGAGTTTTTTGGAGAGAGAGCTAACTCAGCTTCCGACACTATGGGCGCACGCTGCGTCATCAACGCATAAATATGATCAACCAACTGTCGGAATTCAAGATTTTCACGGTTTCTGGGGTGTATAAAAGGAACTTCCAACACGTGAGCGACACGACCAGGATTGGATGAAAAAATAACAATGCGGTCGCACATCAAAACCGCTTCTTCAATATTATGCGTTACCAATAAAATGGACTGGATTGGTAACCGCTTGTCGCTCCAAAGTTCAATAAGGTCCGTTCGTAGGTTTTCTGCTGTCAGGACATCTAGAGCGGAAAAGGGCTCATCCATGAGCAACAATGACGGCTTTATGGCCAACGCTCTTGCCAAGCCTACGCGCTGCTGCATGCCATTCGACAACTCCTTAGGCCATGCGTTTTCGTACCCCCCCAAACCCATAAGCTCTATGGTTTCTTCAATACGCTGCTCTAGTTCCACTCCGCGTAGAGTGCCTGCCTCCAGACCCAACCCAACATTTTCGGCAACGGTCATCCACGGAAATAGTGCGAAAGACTGAAATACCATAGCGACATCGGACAGAGGCCCAGTGAAAGGTTTGCCCTTCCATAAAACCTGCCCCGACGTCGGCTTTATAAGTCCTGCCAAAATACGCAGTAACGTTGATTTACCAGACCCAGAACGACCAAGAAGTCCGACAATTTCATTCTCTTGAATGCTCAGATTCACATCGTCCAGCACCAGAAGGTCAACACTTGTCTCTTTTTGGTAAGCTTGCCCTACGTGCCGACTTTCCATAAGAGCATTAGTGTCTGTGCTGCCTGAGGCAACTGACAAACTGCGAGACATTATTAGAGTGCCTTGTCAGAGATTTTGAAGGTACGCTGAACATAGCGCATGATCGGACGCCATATCAGCAAGTTACTCATCATGGCCATGATTGTCATGCAGACACACCCTAAGGCGACTTGATGAATTGAACCTGTTTGCATTGCTTGAGCAATATAGGCCCCAAGTCCGTAGACTTGGCTTGCGTGCCCCCTCCATTCCATACTCTCAGCCACAATAGTGACATTCCAGATGATGGCCGATGCAGTAGATAAACCAACTACATAATATGGCAGAATACCGGGAGCCAGAATCTTGCGCCACAGGAGTGTGCCCCGGACATGAAGGTTACGCCCAACCTCCAGAAGAGCGGGCGGAAAAGATCTCATTCCTTCAATAACGCTCACCAAGATGAACCCCTGCACACTTATCAATAAGCCTACAATAACCCATAAACTTGCAGGTTCATGACGGTTTACGTTGGCCAAAGCAAACAAGGGGAACAGCAGATTGGCCGGAAATGAAATGGCATAAAGTGCAAGGCGCGCTACTTTGCGTGCTATGTAACCTTTTTGCCCGACATATACGCCTATAGGAACCCATAGAAGAGAGCTGAAAGTAAGCACTATAAGTGTGCGGGCTGTTGTGGCCAACCCTCTCAACAAGACATCCTGATACTGTGCCAGAGAATAGGTCTGCAAACAGAAAAGCAGTGCAAGTGCAGCTCCTACGGCACAGACACTCCAGAAAAAAAATGCCCTTACCAAACCAAGCTGTGCTCTGCTTCCAAAACGATTTTTACCGCTCGATACAGCAGAGGGCCTTGCACCAATAGACAACCGACCAAGCTGACGCAGGGTTTTACGGAGATATAAGGTGAGGAGATTTACGATATAGCTGCGCCGATACCACCGTAGAAAAAACGGGTCTGAAATATTGTCTGATATGGGAACACTTTCAAAGCGCTGTGCCCATGCTGCAGCCGGACGAAACAGGATATGGTCGTAGGCTAGCAAGACCAAACCCATCGCCACCAGCGCATAAGCGACTTTCCAAACATTACCTTGAAAGGCCGCTGCACTGGTAAAAGCACCCAGACCGGTCAGTATGCCATGGCTAGGCGCTATACGCGCGCTCTCACAAAAAGTGATGACTAGCCACGCCGCTGCGCTTGAGATTCGCAAACTCGAAACTAATGCTGGCAAAGCATATGGTAATTCAAGAGACCATAACCGTTGCCAGCTTGTAAGCCTTAGAGAAAGTGCAGCTTCATTGAGATCCGCGGGAAGGTCCCTCAAGGCACGAAAGACTGCCCCAGCCAAACGCCATGTCACGGACACCGTGGCCGTCATGACCGTAGCAATTTCAAGCGACAGATTATGATTTGCAATTTTGGTTTGGGAGGCCAATAAAAAGAAAAAAAACAGGCCCAACACAGGCACTGACTGGCAGATTTCTAAAGCAGGCTCCAAAAGCAATCTTGCGTACTGATTTTTCGTGGCAATCACAGCGCTCGCTAGGGCCATTATAATAGCGCAACAAAGAGCCACCCCCATGCGGCCCGCAGTACCAAGCATGGATGCCAATAGATTGAAAGCTGAAAGGTCATCCGGCGCTTTGTAAAGGGATGGGTGTTGCGCAATAACAGTACCTGAAAACACCCCCATTGCAGCGAGAAAGCCGGTCAGGCAGACTAAGAAAACTAAACCTACACTCCCTTGTGCGACATTACCTCTCAGGGCAGAGAAAAAGGGCGGCTTGATTGTAAAATCTGGCCGCTCGCGCTTCATGGCACTCCGGTTCCTGTACTACCAAACCCGCCTTCACCGCGCGCAGTTTCATCCAATGTTGTGCATTCATCCCATTGAATCCGCTCAACAGGCGCAATAACCCCCTGAGCAATGCGCGCTCCGCGTTCAATTCGGAAAAGGTCTTTGCCCGTATTGAGCATGATGACCCCTAGTTCCCCTCGATAATCTTCGTCAATAGTTCCAGGGGAGTTGGGAAGGATAATGCCATGCTTCAGCGCCAAGCCCGATCGCGGCCTAACCTGCAACTCAAAACCTTCCGGCAATGCAATTCGTAAACCTGTAGGTATGAGGACACGCTCACCAGGAGCCAAAAGAACAGGTTCTGTAACAGCAGCAACAAGGTCCAGACCTGCAGCACCTTTTGTGGCATAGCTGGGTAAGGTCAGGTCAGCAGCATGAGGGAGACGCACCACCCGCACAGTAAGAGGGGTTTTTCCTGCGTGCGGCACCGGCATTCTTCTTCTCCATCTTTATTTTAAAGATCTATATTACCCGAAAGTCGTTCAGAGATAAGTGCGGCCAGCCTCTGAGCAACGTCATTTTTATCTAGTCGAGGCCACTGCTCACTACCCTGTTCCGTTATAAGCGTAATCTGATTTTCACGCCCACCCATAACGTCAGAATTCTTACCGACATCATTGGCTACAATCCAATCGCAACCTTTACGAAGCCGTTTGGCACGCGCATGAGCCTCAACATTTTCGGTTTCTGCTGCAAATCCAACGACAAGCTTCGGTCGGGATGGGGAGGGCGCTGAGAGGTCTGCGAGAATGTCCGGGTTGGGAACCAATTCTAAAGGCGCAGGCACGTCATCGCGACTGTGTTTCTTTATTTTCTGGTCAACCTTCTGTGCAGTGCGCCAGTCCGCCACAGCCGCAGTACAAACTGCCACATCTTGCACGGGTAAAGCCGCTACCACGGCCTGCATTTCCAGTGCTGTTTCACAGTCCTGCACGGCAACACCCGCAGGCTTACGCAGGGCCGTCGGACCGCTAACCAACGTGACTTCAGCCCCAAGGTCCGCCAACGCATTTGCTATGGCATAACCCTGCTGGCCAGATGAACGGTTGGCAATATAACGCACCGGATCCATAGGCTCGTGGGTGGGGCCAGCGGTCACCAACACACGCCTACCTGACAGCGTGCCACCACCCTGCTGAAGACTGCGCCGGAAATAGGCAATGACACAGTCTTTTACGTCCGCAGGCTCTGCCATTCGCCCCGGGCCAAACTCTCCACAAGCCATGATGCCTGAGGTTGGTGGAATAAGATGCACACCACGCTGCTGAAGTTGCTCTATATTGGCTTGAGTAGCGGGATGTTCCCACATACGCACATTCATGGCAGGAGCGACCATAATGGGCGCGTCAGTCGCCAGCAGAAGAGTGCTTGCCAAATCATCAGCCAAACCCTGCACCATTTTTGCCAACAGATTGGCGGACGCAGGACAGACGACAATGAGGTCAGCTGAGCGGGAGAGGGCAATATGGCCCATTTCTTGCTCATCGGTTAGTGAGAATAGTTCGGTATAAACAGGCTTTCCAGTCAGGGCCTGAAGAGTGAGTGGCGTTACAAACTGTGCTCCCGCATGTGTAAGAACACAGCGGACCTGAACGCCATCAGCCAGAAGGAGGCGGACAAGATCAGGGACCTTGAACGCTGCAATACTCCCACTGACAATCAGCAGAACTGACCGGATTGGCCGCTGCATCATTCCCTCTCTTACAGGCGCCAACCGGAATGAATGGCGGCGATACCGCCAGAGAGAGACTGGTATCTAACATGAGATAGACCCGCCTCCCGGAACATCTCAGCCAAGGTTTCCTGATCAGGGAAGGTCCGAATGCTCTCAGCCAGATACTGATAGCTGGCACGATCCTTCGCGATCAGATTGCCCATAGCCGGCAAAACCTTGAACGACCATGCATCATAAATTGGCGAGAGTGCGGCTACCTGCACGCGTGAAAATTCCAGACACATGAAACGCCCACCCGGCCGCAACACCCGGCGCGCCTCACGAATGACAGCCATTTTATCGGTACAGTTTCGGAGGCCGAAGGCAATGGAGACCCGGTCTACTGACATATCCTTAAGAGGAATGGCTTCAGCATCCACAACACAAAAAGACAGGTCTGATACCAGCCCCTGACTTAAAGCACGGTCCCGCCCCACAGACAGCATGCTCGCATTAATGTCAGTCATAACGGTGGGGCCACCGCCACCCTTCAACCACCCAAATGAAATATCACCTGTACCGCCAGCCAGATCCAGCAGGGACAAACCGGGCTGCGGACCAAGTTCCGTTACAAAAATCCGCTTCCAGATACGATGGATGCCTAAGGACATGACATCGTTCATCACATCATACTTACCCGCAACACTGTCAAAAACAGCACGGACAAGCGGCTTCTTTTCTTCCTTTCTGACGGAACGGAAACCAAAATCGGTCTCTTCTGCGGCTGAGGCGGAAGAACCAGGGGAGGGCGCAAAGCTATTGTCGGTCATGATCTTACCCTATAACCTGCTTTTTACTCATGCCGGAACTCCCTGAAGTAGAAACCGTGATGCGCGGCATGCAGATTGCTCTGCTAAACCGCACCCTGAACGCAGTTCATGTGCGACGCCATGACCTGCGATGGCAGATTCCTGCCGATTTTTCCCAACGTGTTGTTGGAAGGCGCATTACCGCATTTCAACGCCGTGGCAAATATATCCTTATCCGGCTTTCGGGCGGCATATCAATAATGCTGCATCTCGGAATGTCAGGGCGAATCATTCTCGATTCTCCACAAACCGCAACACCCCATGAGCATGTCGTATTTGTAACCGACGATGGCAAAAGATGCAGCTTTGTTGACCCTCGCAGGTTTGGCATGGTTGACCTTCTCAGGACGGGCTCCGAATATGAACATCGTCTGTTGCAGGCGATGGGCCCGGAACCCCTCACGCCAGCGTTCACGCCAAAGGCACTGGCACTTTGCCTTGCGGGGAAGAAGAGCCCTATCAAAACGGCACTCCTCGACCAGAAAAATGTTGCTGGCCTTGGAAATATCTATGTGTGTGAAGCGCTCTATCGGGCCAGAATTCACCCAGCCACACCTTCTAAAGATCTTACTACAACAGACATCAAAGTGTTGGTTCCAGCCATAAAAGACGTTCTGACCGAAGCAATAGCTGCTGGAGGATCAAGCCTGAAAGACTACGTCCAACCTGAAGGTGGGCTGGGCTACTTTCAACACGCATGGCAAGTTTATGGGCGAGCAGGCCAGCCTTGCCCGGAGTGCCCGCTGGAACCACAATGCTCTGGCGTGCAGCACATAACGCAGGCTGGTCGCTCCACTTTTTTCTGTCCCATTCGGCAGAAAGCTCGTGATTTTTAGTGCCAAAAGCACGAACATGCTTGACGAACGGGGCACGTGTGGATTACAGCACCGCTACTCTTTTAGTTGGCACACCCTTTGGGTTTGCCTACTTTCTCTTTTGTGCTGGACAGAATAGAACTCATGGCGAATATCGCTTCAGCGCGTAAGCGCATCCGGCAGACCGCTAAGCGGACTGCACGTAACACTGCTCGTAAATCCCGTATGCGTACCTTTATCAAAAAGGTCGAAACTGCAATTGCTGCTGGCAATCAGGAAGAAGCGCGGGAAGCACTGCGCGCTGCTCAGCCAGAAATTCAGCGCGCTGCAGGCAAGGGCGTTGTTCACCACAACACGGCTTCTCGCAAAATTTCTCGTCTCTCCGCACGCATCAAAGCTATCGCAACAGCCTGAGGCCAGCCTCGGGCTGCTATAGCAGCTTGCTGACTATGACGACTACAAAGCCGGATCATCGTCCAGATGGTTCGGCTTTGTTTTTGTGTAGAGCATGACAGGCGTGCAGATCTGAAAAAGCAGATTTTCATTGCCCGGCATCACGCTCTGCACTATTTCTGGCGGAACGCACAAAGCGCCATGGACCTCACCTGACGACACAGTTTTCAGGTTCTATTTTCATCGGTCGTTTTTGTAAAATTGCCAGAAATCAGGCTGTTTGGCTGCCTTGAATATGGCAGTCGTATATTCGTAAATAACACGCGGCTTACCGCGCTGTTTTGACCGCTCGGGAGCATAGATGACAATCGGAGTGGACGATGACGAAAGCGCCTTCTCACATGTTGATGAGGGCAAGGCTCTTGAGAAATCGTGGATACGGATCTGTTCAAGACTTAAGGGCGAAGTTGGGGAGGTAGAATACCGTACCTGGCTGACAAAAATCGCCCTTGGTCCGGTTGATGGCGACGAAATCACTCTCCTGCTTCCTACCCGTTTTCTACGTGACTGGGTGCGCAGCCAATATGGTGACCGGTTAAGTGAGCTCTGGAATCAGGAGGTCTCAGCCATTCGGCGTGTTGAGCTTCAGGTTGCTCGCCCCGGAGACCCTGTAGCACCACCATTAGCATTAGAAGAAAAAACTACTGACGCCAGCGCTGCACCACAAGCTGATTCTGAAGACGCCCCAAGAGTGGCACCAGAAGTCAAAAGTGATATTGCTGCCGTGCTGGATAGCCGCTTCACGTTTGATACGTTCGTAGTCGGCAAGCCTAACGAATTCGCCTATGCCTGCGCACGGCGTGTGGCTGAAAAACCATCCAGCGTTGGCTTTAACCCGCTCTTCCTTTATGGCGGTGTGGGCTTGGGTAAAACGCATCTTATGCATGCTATCGGCGCAGAATTACTCCAGAGCGGCACGGTATCTGTCGCCTATATGTCTGCCGAAAAATTCATGTATCGGTTTATTGCGGCCATTCGCTCTCAATCGACTATGGAATTCAAAGAGCAGCTTCGCTCTGTTGACGTGTTGATGATTGATGACCTGCAATTCCTGATTGGCAAGGACAACACGCAAGAAGAGTTCTTCCACACATTCAACGCTCTTGTTGATGCTGGCAGACAGATCATTGTTTCCGCTGACAAATCACCGTCAGACCTTTCAGGGTTGGAAGACCGCCTTCGTACGCGTCTGGGCTGCGGTATGGTGGCTGACATCCATGCCACAACCTTCGAGCTACGAATCTCCATTCTGGAATCAAAGGCTGCCGCGTCTGGGGTGGTGGTGCCAAGCAAGGTTCTTGAGTTTCTGGCACACAAGATCACGTCCAATGTGCGTGAACTTGAAGGCGCGCTTAACCGCCTGATTGCTCACGCCAATCTGTTTGGTCGCCCCGTCACACTCGAAGCTACTCAGGACGTTCTGCACGATATTCTCAAGGCTCACGACCGGCGTGTCACGATTGAGGAAATCCAGAAGAAGGTCGCTGAACACTGGAATATTCGGCTTACCGATATGTCCTCTGCGCGTCGGGCGCGTGCTGTAGCACGCCCACGTCAGGTAGCAATGTTTCTGGCCAAGCAGCTTACAAGCCGCTCGCTGCCTGAGATTGGTCGCAAATTTGGCAACCGCGACCATACGACAGTCATGCATGCGGTATCACGCGTCACAGAGCTTATGGAACGTGATACAGCCTTCGCTGAAGACGTTGAGTTGCTAAGGCGTATGCTGGAAAGTTGAGAAACCGCTTTTCCTAAGATTAAAACGCTTTGTTTCTAGACCTACCAGCCGACCGCTGGTAGATTCCATAATTGATTTTACGCTCTATGTTTCCCGCCAGAGCGTAACACGCAGGGATGAGGTATAGATGAAGTTTTCAGCTGAGCGCACAACATTGCTCAAGGCTTTGGCACACATCCAGAGTGTAGCTGAAAAGCGCAATACTATCCCCATTCTGGCCAACGTGCTTATTCAGGCTGGAAATGGCCAGTTGAGCCTCAAAGCCACAGATATGGAAATTGAGGTTGTGGAAGTTATTCCGGCAACCATTTCCCGAGAAGGCGCTACAACCGCGCCCGCCTCTGTTCTGTATGAAATCGTCCGCAAGCTTCCGGATAATGTTCAAGTTGAACTGGACCAGGCTGAAGGCGACACCCCGCTCCAGTTGCGTGCAGACCGCTTTGCAACGCGCCTGAACGTACTGAGTGTTGATGATTTCCCATCCATGGGAGCAGGGGAGCTTCCTTGCCATTTCAAGGTAAAGTCAACCACTCTGCGATCTCTGATTGACCGCACACGTTTTGCGATTTCTACAGAAGAAACCCGCTATTACCTGAATGGTATTTTCTTCCACGCCACAGAAAACGAGGGCAAACCTCTACTCAGAGCCGTCGCAACAGACGGCCACCGCCTTGCACGAGTAGAAGCAGACCTCCCGGTTGGCGCTGAGACGATGCCTGGCGTGATTATTCCGCGCAAAACAGTCGCTGAACTGCGCAAGCTTCTTGATGAAGCACCGGAAGAAATTGAAATCGCGCTTTCCGAGACGCGCATCCAGTTCACGGCTGGCCCAATCATGCTGACGTCAAAATTGATTGACGGCACTTTCCCTGAGTATGATCGTGTTATTCCTCGCAATAATACGCGCATTCTGCGCGTCAGCAAAAAAGACTTTGCTGACGCTGTGGCGCGTGTTGCAGCCATCAGCCAGGAACGTTCACGTCCGGTAAAACTGGTATTGGAACCAGGATTGCTGACACTCTCCGCAAGTAGCGCAGAGCAGGGTGTCGCAAAGGAAGAACTAGACGATAATCGCATTTCCTTTGACGCAGAACCACTGGAAATCGGATTTCAGGCCCGTTACCTGAACGACATCACGGACCAAGTTGAAAAAGACGTTGAATTCGCTTTTTCCGACAGCTCCGCGCCAACCATTGTGCGCGATGTTGATAGCCCCTCAGCACTCTATGTGCTGATGCCAATGCGCGTCTAAGGTGAATATTGTCGGCAGGTTTTTAACTTCAAACTTAAAAACCTGCCGGGATTATCATTTTTGTCCGTGCTTTTCTCTCATATCGTAAGCGCGCCCGGATACTATGCCCCGGCTTAAAAAGCTTACGCTTACCAATTTTCGTAATTATCCCCGCTTAGTGTGGGAGCCTGAAAGTTCACTCGTCGTTTTAACGGGCGAAAACGGCAGCGGGAAAACCAACCTCCTTGAAGCCCTCTCCCTGCTCACAGCAGGCCGAGGATTACGACGTGCCCCCATTACGCAACTTGGTTATAATCAAAGCGTGAAATGGGGCATTAGCGCACGGTTTCACTTGGATAACGAATACGTTGATCTTGCAACCGGCATTGCGCCAGGGGGTGAGGCTGCCAGACGTGTGCACCTGCTCAATGGCAGAATTTTACCAAAAAAAGAGTCTCTTGAAGATACATTAGCCGCCGTCTGGCTCACACCACAGATGGATAGGCTTTTCAGTGATAACACATCTGGCCGCAGACGTTTCTTGGATAGGCTCGTTATGGCAATTAGTCCTAACCATGCACGGGAACTTACGGCGTATGACCGCGCAATGGCCCAGCGTAATCGCCTTTTACAAACACGCTTTACTGAAAATAGCTGGCTAGCCGGCCTTGAAGCCTCCATGGCGCGCCATGCTGTTGCCATAGCGGCTGCACGACAGGACCTAGTCCAGCACTTATGCCTTTCAGCTAGCGAGGCAACCTCTGGTTTTCCGGCCACGCGTGGCGAACTGGACTGCATTATAGGCAACAAAATAGCGCAAAATGCAGCTCTTGTGGTCGAGGACTGGCTAAAAGAACGCTTGAATGCCAACCGACAAGAAGATCGGGAACGTGGCAGGGCCACTCTGGGCACGCACCGGGCAGATTTCACGCTCTCCGATTATGCAACAGGCCTCCCGGCGTCTACAGCCAGCACCGGTCAACAGAAAGCAATGCTGATTGGTATTATTCTTGCGCATGCGGATCTGGTTAAAGAATACCGTGGCGCTCCGCCCATTCTTCTTTTTGACGAACCTTTGGTTCATCTTGACCAAGCCAAACGCACCGCTTTGTTGGCACGCCTGAAAACCTTTCAGACAACCGCCATTCTAACAGGCACCGATAGTGGATTATTTGAAGATTTGCGTGGCGCAGCACAGTTTAGCTCCCTGAAAAATGGTCAGTTTCTCTCCGTATGACCAAGAAAAGAGCTTAAGGAATCTGGCCTCCAACGGGCTGGCAGAGTATAAGAACGAAAGTCGTTTTTTATTCTTCCATCTCCGGAGTACGTTTTACTCATGACTGACCACTCTCAGACTACGCCACCGACCGGTATGGAAGAAGATTACGGCGCGTCATCAATCTCCGTTTTAAAAGGACTTGATGCCGTTAGAAAACGCCCTGGCATGTATATCGGGGATACAGACGATGGGTCTGGCCTGCATCACATGGCGTTTGAAATTATTGATAACGCAGTGGATGAAGCACAAGCTGGCTATGCTACGCGCTGCATTGTCACTCTCCTCCCTAATGACACGGTGAGTGTGCGGGATAACGGCCGCGGCATTCCTACAGATATGCATGCTGAGGAAGGCATTAGCGCTGCTGAAGTCGTGCTGACCCGCCTTCATGCTGGCGGTAAATTCAACCAGAATTCATACAAAGTTTCAGGCGGCTTGCACGGTGTTGGCGCTGCTGTGGTCAATGCCTTATCTGAAAAAATGGAAGTCCGCATTTGGCGTGGCGGCACAGAACATGTGATCACGTTCCGACATGGTGAACGAGACCGCGCCTTGGAGGTGGTCGGCCCATCATCAGAAGAACGCGGCACGCTGGTTACCTTCAAACCAAGTGACAAAACTTTCCCGAAAACCGTGTTCGATTTTGCTATTCTTGAACGCCGACTTCGGGAGCTGGCTTTCCTGAACTCCGGGCTGGAAATTGTTCTTAGAGACCATCGTACGGAAGAAAAACGCGAAGAAATCTTCCACTATGATGGCGGCCTAGAAGCATTTGTCCAATGGCTTGACCGAGCCAGAACACCGATTGTCACCCCTCCAATCACGGGTAGCCTCGAAAACGAGGAAAGCGGGATCAAAGTAGAGTTCGCGTTGAGCTGGAATGACAGTTTCCATGAAACAATGCTGTGCTTTACCAACAATATTCCTCAGCGTGATGGGGGTGCTCATCTTGCTGGTTTCCGGCAGGCCTTAACACGTATTGTCGGCAAATATGCCGAGAGCATTGCTAAAAAAGATTCTCAGTCTCTGGTCGGCGAAGACATGCGGGAAGGCCTGACGGCTGTTCTGTCCGTCAAAGTCCCAGACCCAAAATTCTCCTCACAGACAAAAGACAAACTGGTTTCCTCAGAAGTCCAGCCTGTTGTTCACGCGGCTGCATCTGACATGATCGGCCATTGGTTTGAAACACACCCCAAAGAAGCCAAGGTTGTTGTATCCAAAGTACTGGATGCTGCCTCTGCGCGTGAGGCAGCTCGTAAAGCCCGCGAATTGACACGCCGTAAGGGTGTTCTGGATATCTCCTCTCTGCCCGGTAAGCTGGCTGATTGTCAGGAGCGGGACCCATCAAAAGCTGAAATTTTCATTGTTGAGGGTGACTCTGCAGGTGGCACTGCAAAACAGGGCCGAGATCGACGTTTTCAAGCTATCCTGCCGCTCAAAGGTAAAATTCTGAACGTCGAGCGTGCCCGCTTTGACCGCATGCTTGGGTCCGCTGAAATTGGCACTCTGATTACGGCGTTGGGCACAGGCATTGGTCGGGGGGAAGCAGATCAGGGCGGCTTTTCTGTCGAAAAACTCCGTTACCATCGCATCGTCATCATGACTGACGCTGACGTAGACGGCTCACATATCCGGACCCTGCTACTCACCTTCTTCTTCCGGCAAATGCCTGAGCTGATAGAGCGCGGCTACCTGTATATTGCCCAGCCACCACTTTATCGTGCCAAACGCGGGAATGAAGAGCGCTACCTAAAAGACGATGCCGCACTAGAGCAGTATCTGCTTGATAAAGCGCTTAATAATGCGAGCTTCGTTTATAGCGACAAGCGAACTGTCAGTGGTGAAGAGCTGGAAGCAGACCTTCCTTTCATACGGCAAACTGCACAAGCAATTACCCGCTTGTCCAACCGTATTCCAAAATGGATTATTGAGCAGGTTGCTCTTGCTGGTGCGCTTGCGGCTGACCTGGCCATTGTGCAGGGCAGGGTAAGTACTCTCCAGCAAAATCTGGATGCAGCATCCCCCGAAAACGAACGCGGGTGGAAAGTTGTGGCGAGTGAAGATGGCCTCGAACTGGCGCGCAATGTACGCGGCGTAGGGGAGGTCTATCGGATTGACCCCACAAGCTTTGCGGGAGCGGATGCTCGTTGGCTTACCGCGCAGTTAGAACGTCTGCAAAAAGAATTCGGAACAGGCGTCATCCTCAAACACGAAAGCTCAGAGGTCGAGCTTGCTGGCCCCTCAGAGCTCTATACGCGCTTGCTGACACAAGGTCGCCGCGGTTTGGCGATCAACCGCTTTAAAGGCTTGGGCGAAATGAACGACGCCCAACTTTGGGAAACAACCCTCGACCCATCTATGCGTACCCTGTTGCAGGTAAAGGTTGGAGATGTGGAAGAAGCCAGCCAAGTCTTTACGACGCTGATGGGTGACGTGGTTGAGCCCCGCCGTGACTTTATTGTCGGGAATGCCCTGAAAGTTGCCAATCTGGACGTATAAGGAAGCCAGATAGAAATACAAAAAAAGGGCAGACTTTTAAAAGTCTGCCCTTTTTTGTTTACGCCTAAAAGTAAAGCCTAATGATTAGCTTTTAATCAGCGTGTCTATCGCTTTGAACTGCTCCAGCAACTTAGGTAGCGCCATTATGGGCAGCATATTAGGACCATCACTAGGTGCTGCATCTGGGTTCTCATGCGTCTCAATAAACAGGGCAGCAACGCCTATTGCCAAAGCGGCCCGTGACAGAATGGGCGCGAACTCGCGCTGTCCGCCCGAAGACCCACCAAGGCCACCAGGTTGCTGAACCGAATGTGTGGCATCAAATACAACTGGGTAGCCAGTTTGCGCCATAATAGGCAAGCCACGCATATCATTGATCAGGGTATTATACCCAAAACTGGTGCCCCGCTCACACAGCATAATTTTTTGGTTGCCCGTTGATGCAATTTTTGCAGCGACGTGCTGCATGTCCCACGGAGCCAAAAACTGGCCTTTTTTGACATTCACAACCGCGCCTGTTTTTCCTGCTGCCAACAGAAGGTCTGTCTGACGGCACAAAAATGCGGGAATCTGAATAATATCAACCGCTTCCGCAACGGGTGCGCACTGTTCTGCCGTGTGCACGTCCGTCAAAACTGGCACACCCAGTTGTTGACGGATATCTGCGAGAATTGCCAAACCTTGATGCAGACCGACACCACGTGCACTGGACAGACTGGTGCGATTGGCTTTGTCGTAAGAGCTTTTGTAAATAAGCCCGACGCCAGCCACCGAACAAATCTCCTTCAATGCACTTGCCGTCTCAAAGGCATGGGCAGCAGACTCAATCTGGCACGGTCCGGCGATTAGAACAAACGGCTGATCATTGCCAACCGATTGTTGCCCAAGTTGAAAATTACGCGATGCTCCACTCATGCTGGCCGCACTTTTTTAAGAGCCGCACCGACAAAACCGGAGAACAGTGGGTGAGGGGCGAAAGGGCGAGACTTCAGCTCAGGATGATACTGCACTGCCACAAACCAGGGGTGATCCGGGTATTCAACGACTTCTGGCAAGATACCGTCAGGAGACAAGCCTGAGAATTTCAAACCAGCAGCTTCAAGCTTTTCGCGATAGTGAATATTCACTTCGTAACGATGGCGATGGCGCTCCCTGATGTCTGTCGTGCCATAGGCTTCAGCTGCACGAGAGCCTGTGCTCAGCACGGCAGGGTAGGCTCCAAGACGCATGGTCCCGCCAAGCTCCCCACCTTCACTACGGCGCAAACGTTCGTTGCCACGCGCCCACTCAGTCATAAGACCTACCAAAGGTTCTTTGGTATAGCCAAATTCTGTAGAGGATGCGTCCGGGATCCCCGCAAGATTTCGAGCACACTCAATAACAGCCATCTGCATACCAAAGCAGATACCCAAGAACGGAATGCCATGCTCACGTGCATAACGAATTGCAGCAATCTTGCCTTCTGACCCGCGCTCACCAAACCCACCGGGAACCAGAATACCATCCGCCTTCGCAAGACGTTCAAGAGCGGCTTCTGATTTTTCAAGAGCCTCAGCTTCTACCCAGTCAAGCCGCACTTTGACACGGTGGTCTATGCCACCATGAAGAAGGGCTTCATTGAGGGATTTATAGCTATCCAAGAGGGCAGTATATTTACCAACAACAGCAATACGTACTTCATTGTTGGGACGGCGGATGGCGTCAACAATTTTTTCCCAACCAGAAAGATCTGGCTCTTCTTCAAACGGCAGTCCGAAATAGCGCAGGACTTCGTTGTCCATACCTTCGGCATGGTAAGCAAGCGGGCAGGAATAGATTGTATCAACATCCCGCGCGGCAATAACTGCCTCAGGTCGCACGTTACAGAAATTAGCAATTTTCCGGCGTTCAGTATCCGGAATGGCGCGGTCACACCGGCACAGAAGAATTTGTGGCTGAATACCAACATTTTGCAACTCTTTTACAGAGTGCTGGGTTGGTTTGGTTTTCAGTTCACCCGCTGATGGGATCCACGGTAACAGGGTAAGGTGCACAACCATACTCTGAGCCGGACCGAGATCGTTACGAAGTTGACGAATGGATTCAAGGAAGGGAAGGCTTTCAATATCCCCAACTGTACCGCCAATTTCGACCAGAACAAAGTCGACATCGTCCGTGTTGGCAACAACAATGTCTTTAATGGCGTCTGTAATGTGCGGGATAACCTGTACAGTCCCGCCCAGATAATCTCCGCGCCGCTCTCTGGCAATAACGTCGGAATAGATCTTGCCTGTCGTTGTATTGTCTTCTCTGGTCGCATTCACGCCCGTAAAGCGCTCATAGTGACCAAGGTCGAGATCTGTCTCGGCACCATCTTCCGTGACAAATACTTCCCCATGTTGGAAGGGGCTCATCGTACCCGGATCCACATTGAGATACGGGTCCAGCTTACGCAAGCGGACTTTATAGCCACGTGCTTGAAGGAGGGAGGCGAGGGCTGCTGAAGCAATGCCCTTACCAAGGGAGGACACCACACCACCGGTGATAAATACAAAACGAGTCATGAGCAGGCTTCCTACACGGACAGAACCGGGTGGGTAAAGATGGACAAAAAAATTCCTCCGCAGCTTTCTACAAGCGCGGAGGAACAGAGGCACGTTGCCTCTCCACCCTTAAGAAAAGGGGGAGGGGCGATCTTCACAGAATTAGTGCTGCGTCTGCGGCTGAGGTGCCTGCACAGCAGGCGCAGCCGGCGCATTAGTTGCCGCAGCAGGAGCAGGAGCAGGAGCAGGAGCAGGAGCAGGAGCAGGAGCAGGCTGTGTTGGGGCCGATACAGGTGCAACAGGTGCCTGAGCCAGAATATCGTGACCAGCCCCGCTCACCGCACCGCGGTTAAGAACGGCTAGAACAAGAGAAAGCAGCATGAACAAGCCAGCAAGAACCGCTGTGCTTCGGGTCAGCAGGTTTGCAGTCCCACGCCCGGACATGAAAGCACCCATGCCCTGCCCACCGCTGCCAATACCCAAGCCACCACCTTCACTCCGCTGAATAAGCACAGTGCCTATGAGGGCTACGGTTACACAAAAATGCAGAATCAGCAGGGCTGTGGTCATGTCTTCTTCCGGGTAAGATACTAATTTCAGGCAGCAGATGCTGCACTGATAATGGACAAGAACGCTTCAGCTTTCAGGCTGGCGCCACCAACAAGCGTTCCTGCTACATCCGCGATCGACAGAATGGAAGCCGCATTCTTGTCATTAACGGAGCCACCATACAGAATTTTGATAGTTTTTCCAGCCTCAGCAAACTGACGGATAAGCTCTTCCCGCAGGAATGTCATTGTTTCCGCAATTTCTTCGGTTGTCGCAGCACGCCCTGTTCCAATAGCCCATATAGGCTCGTACGCAAGAATACCCGAAAAGCCGTCAGGTAGAGAGCCTTTGATCTGCCAACCAAGTGTATCAAAATGATCACCACTTTCACGCTGCTCTTCTGTCTCTCCAACGCACACGATGGGAGTTAAGCCAGCTTTTGCCGCAGCAACGGCTTTTTCCCGCACAGTCTCATCCAACTCACCATGCTCCTGCCGGCGTTCAGAGTGCCCTAGAATGACGTGCGACACGCCAAGATCCGTCAACATAGCAGGGGAGATATCACCCGTATGCGCTCCGGAAACTTCTTTGTGGCAGTCCTGAGCACCTAAACCGATGGGAGACGGCTCCACGGTTGAGGCCAACAAGGCAAGCTGTGTAAAGGGAGGGCATATTACTACCTCCGGACCGTCTGCCGTCACTTTACCAAGAAGAGCCTGAACAAGCGCCTGCGAGTCACGGGTCGTGCCGTTCATCTTCCAGTTACCGACGATGATTTGTCTGCTCATGTCTGCTTTCCCTACTATGAACTACGCTACGCAGCGGCTTGTTGCACATGGTGCCCGCCACCTTACGGTGACATAGCCTTAACCATACAGTGGCACTTCGAGGCAAGTACGATACGAGTTTAACGAGCCTTACTGTTCTTACGACTGGTCAAGCGCTCTCTGGCCGCTTATGGTGCCGCGTTCACGGCATGCCGTGATATGCTGTTCTGTCTCCCATCGGATCCTGCGTTCATGATTTCCTATCTTCGTCACGTTTTTGTTGATTCCTGGTTAGGCCGGGTTATCGCCATCGTCCTGTTTCTCGCATTTATTGGATGGGGTATTGGTGATGTCGTGAACTATATGGGAACAGAAACGGACGTTGTCGCAAAAGTCGGCAACGGGCGTATTGGTTCTGATGATCTTGCACAGGCCATACAATCTGAGTTGCCTAACATGGCAAAACAGATGGGCGTTTCAGACCCATCGCAGCTTCCGCCAGCATTGCGTAAACAGGTCGCCTATCAGGTGCTACAACGTCTGGTAGGGCAGGAAGAAGTTCTTGAAGCGGCGCGTCGACTAGGCGTCAGTGTGCCGGATGCAGCAGTACGGGATGAAGTCTTTTCACTCCCTTATTTTAAAGGCCCCACTGGGCAGTTTGACCGCACTATCCTGAATGCGCGACTGCGTGAGCGGGGCATGAACGAGCAGCACTTCCTGACGTTGATCCGCGATGACCTGACGTCACGCACGGTTTTGCAACCTGTTGCGCAGGGTGGCACATCGTCGGCCATCATGGCACGCCGCCTTTCCGCGTTTGGTTTACAAACGCGAGTTGTTGATCTGGTGCGTGTGCCGTTTGCGGAACAAGCCACGCCTGCCACACCAAGCGATGCAGTCTTACAGCGTTACTACGCCAACCATTCTTGGTTATTCCAAGCTCCTGAATTCCGCCACGCCCGCATTGTCGTCCTGTCACCGGCAACGGTAGCCCAGACGATTACTGTCGATGATAAAGATTTAAAGCGTGTGTATGACGAAGAATCTTCACGGTACAACGTACCTGAAACGCGCGATGTGCAGGTTATAACCCTCCCTGATGAGGAAGCTGCTAGCAAGATAGCAGCCCTGTGGAACGGCGGTGCGGACTGGAATACTGTGCAAGCTGCGTCCAAAGGCGGAGCTTCTGTGGACATGCCAGCAACACGGGCTTCTGGAATTCCATCAGAAGTTCTCAGCAAGGCTGTTTTTGCAGCACCTCTGACTCAAGTTCAGGGGCCTGTGAAAACCGAGGCTGGATGGACTGTATTCCGTGTCAACAAGATTACGGCACCAAGCACCACACCATTTGAGGTCGCTAAACAGGATATTCTGCAGCAATATCGCACAGCAAAAGCGCCGTCTGTTGTTGCTGAACGAAGCCGTCAACTACAGGATGCCATTGCCGGAAGTGGTCTGGACTCTATTCCCGCTGACATTGGTGCAGTTGCGGCTGCGGGCACGATGGACGCCAACGGCAACACACAGGAAAAGGAACCTGCACCTCTTCCTGCATCAGGCAAGCTGCGCGAAGCTCTTCTTCAAAAGGTCTTTTCTCTTCCAAAGGGTAATCAGCCCAACCTGATAGAAGGCCCTGACAATAGCTGGTTTGCCGTGCAGGTGGACGCCATTACACCAGCGGCACCACGCAGTTTTGAACTTGCAAAAGCTGATGTTCTCGCCGCTTGGCAGGCTGAAGCGCGCAAACATGCCGCTGATCTGCGCGCCACGTCTATTTACACAGCAGCAAAAGATCATGGCGGCATTGCGCAGACACCTGATGCAGCAAAAAGCATCAAAGATCTCTCATTCTCCCGCAGCGCGCCGAATAAAAACATTCCTTCTGAGCTGATGGGCTATCTGCCCCAGATGCAAGCTAGCCAGTCAGTTATGGCGCAAGACGAAAACTCTTTCTTCATCGCGACAGTAACCAAGGTTTATACGCCAGATCCCTTGGCTGATCCGGTTGGCTTTCAGCGCGTGAAAGATGCTTTGACGCAATCTGAGGGCGATGACTTGGTTGCCTCGTATGTCGATGCGCTTGCTAAACGTTTCCCTCCTAAAATCACGGAACGTGCCGTTACAGCTACGCTGAGCTCCCTAGGGTTTGACGGGACGTCTTCTCCATGAGCCTGAACACGCATCTCCAAGCATCTCCTTCCCTTCAGGACGTTGAACAGCGCTGGAGCGAAGTGCAGGGAAGTGTTGTCTTTACCGTTGAGCCAGCAGATCTGCTCACTCCTGTTTCTGCTTATATGCGGCTACGTCAATTCGATAGCACCACCCATAAACACACCCTGCTTTTGGAAAGTGTAGAAGGAGGTGTCTCACGTGGGCGCTATTCTGTTATTGCGCTTAAACCGGACCTTGTCTGGACCTGCCACGCAGGGAATGTGACACTTGATCGGGCTCCTGATGAGGCTGGGGGAGCACCGGAAAAGCAACATGAACCCGCTCTTGCCTCACTCCGCGCCCTTGTTCAAGAAAGCACGTTAGACCTTCCTGCTGGCCTACCCCCCATGATTGCCGGGTTATTCGGCTACCTAGGGTACGATATGGTACGGCAGATGGAATATCTGCCTAATGCTCCAATAGATGACCTCAATTTGCCCGAAGCCATTCTTATTCGGCCTGGGCTTTTTGCTGTTTTTGACACGGTAAGTGATGAGCTAATTCTGGCCGCACCTATCCGTCCGGCACCTCATCAAACCGCAAAAAAAGCTTGGAAAAACGCGCAGGCTCTTCTTCTCAAAGCCAAAACATGCCTGAGTGCAGGCCTCCCATTGGACCGCTCCCCTACCGTGACGAGCGGATTTGAAGAACCGCACTCAACTTTCACAAAATCTGAATTTTGCGAAACAGTTGAAAAAATACAGGATTACATTGCCGCGGGGGATGCGTTTCAGGTTGTCCCAAGCCAAAGATTTTCGACCGCATTTCCCCTGCCATCCCTCTCTCTCTACCGTAGCCTGCGCCGAATTAATCCGGCACCATTTCTATTCCACCTGGATTTCGGGACCTTTTCCCTCGTCGGTTCATCACCAGAAATTCTTGTTCGGGTACGAGATGGTAAAATGACCGTAAGGCCCCTTGCAGGCACACGACCACGCGGCAAAAGCCCCGAAGAAGACTTGAAACTTGAGCAAGATTTGCTCAGCGACCAAAAAGAACTTGCTGAACATCTCATGCTGATTGATCTTGGCCGCAATGATGTTGGGCGCGTGTGCGAGCCTGGCTCTGTGCAGGTCACTGAGCGTTTTGTTATTGAACGCTTTAGCCACGTCATGCACATTTCGTCCAACGTAGAAGGTAAAGTACGACCCGATGTTGATGTGCTGGATGCGCTTATCGCTGCTTTCCCTGCGGGCACATTAACCGGCGCACCTAAAATTAGGGCAATGGAAATTATTGACGAGTTTGAACGCACCCGGCGAGCAACCTATGCTGGCTGTATAGGATATTTTGGTGCCGACGGGGATATGGATACCTGTATCGGCCTTCGTATGGCCGTCGTCAAAGATGGTATGATGCATGTACAGGCGGGCTGTGGCGTTGTAGCGGATAGCGTACCGGAAGCTGAATATGAGGAAACGCGGCAGAAGGCGCGCGCTGTGTTCCGCGCGGCCGAACACGCACTCTCTCAAGCTCAGCATGGCTGGTGACCAGCTTATGATGACTGACATTTGACGTAACGGCAACACAAGGCCATCATACCGCAATGATCCTTCTGATCGACAACTACGATAGTTTTACGTTCAACTTGGTGCACTATCTGGGTGAACTGGGAGAAAGCTGTCAGGTCCATCGTAACGACAGCATGACTGTCGAAGAGGCTCTTGCCTTAGCTCCTGATGCCATTGTTCTCTCACCGGGGCCTTGCTCGCCCAATGAAGCAGGTATCTGCTGTGATCTTATTAAACAGGCTGCCGGCCTAATACCCATTTTTGGTGTCTGCCTTGGGCATCAGGCTATTGGTCAGGTATTCGGGGCTAATGTAGTTCGTGCCCCCACACCCATGCATGGCAAGATAAGTCCGGTTTTCCATAATGGAGCTGATGTTTTTAAAGGTCTTCCCAATCCATTTAAGGCAACGCGTTATCATAGCCTGACTCTCGCACCCGACAGTATTCCTGACACTCTGGAAGTCACTGCATGGACGGAAGACGGAGTAATTATGGGTGTGCGCCATAAGGAATATCCGATATCTGGTGTGCAATTCCATCCCGAGAGCATTGCCTCAGAATATGGGCATGACATTTTACGTAATTTTCTGACCCATGCGCAGGAATGGGTTACCAAAAAGCCCCAACCATAAGCATGAGCGATTATTCTCTTTCAACAAACACTCTGTCACCAGATGCAGTGTTTTTATCGCTGCTCAACAGGCTATGCCTCGGTCATAGGTTAAATGCTCATGAGACAGAGCAAGCTTTTGGCATCATTGTCGAAGGTAGTGTTTCTTCTGAACGCATTGCCGCATTTCTCACAGCCATGCGTGTGCAAGGGGAAGGGCAGGCGGAACTACTAGGGGCCGTGCGAGCCTTACGAGCACGTATGATCTCTCTGCCCACAGTCCCACCAGACACCATAGATGTCTGCGGCACAGGTGGGGACAATTACGGCACGCTCAATATTTCGACCGCCACTGCGTTTGTGCTGGCAGCCTTAGGCATTCCAGTTGCCAAGCACGGCAATCGTGCTGTGTCGTCCCGCACAGGAGCATCAGACGTTCTGGCCGCATTGGGAATTGCTCCTCTGGACAATCTGGAAGCTCTTTCTAACCAACTAACACAGCATCACCTCACTTTTCTGGCGGCTCCCCATCACCATCCTGCCATGCGCTACGCAGCACCTGTTAGGAAAGCGCTAGGCATCCGGACACTCTTCAATCTTGTTGGCCCGCTCGTTAATCCAGCATCTGTCCAACGTCAGCTTGTGGGCGTTTTTTCCACGGAATGGCTCGATACTATCGTCGATGTCTTAAGTCTTTTGGGGTCGCACACTGTTTGGGCTGTGTGTGGCCAGCCCGAAGGCGAGTGTCAGGGGATTGACGAAATAACGCTTGCGGGCACAACGCAGGTGGTTGCGCTAGATCAGGGACAAAAATATCATTTCACCCTAACGCCAGAAATGGCAGGCTTACAGCAAGCCCCCATTTCCGACATTAAAGGCGATGATGCCGTCTATAATGCGCAAGCACTTTTAGCTCTTCTAAACGGTGCTCACGGCGCGTATCGTGATACCGTCGTGTTGAACGCAGCATGTGCTCTGCATGTTGCTGGACGCACCAAACTTTTGATTGACGGTAAAATTGACACCATGGCCCTTAAGGAAAGTGTGTCTTACGTCAGCCGACCTCTTGATGATGGTTCTGCCTTGGCAGTCCTAACCAGTTTGCGTACATCTTCTGCCTCTACGCATGCTCCAAACGTGACAGGATGACCATGAACGAAACACCCTCTTCATCCACTACAGGCGTATCCGACGTTGAAGCGTGCATTCGTGCGGAAGAGTTGCCGGATGTGCTTTCTCGTATCTGCGCCCGCACGCGGGTTGAAGTTGAGCACCGTTCAACTCTTCTTCCGTTAAAGGAAATTACCGCTCGAGCGCAGGAAAGCAAAGATGCTCCTCGCGGATTTGGTCGGGCGCTAAAAGAAAAGGCCGCTGATCGCTCCATTGGTCTGATAGCAGAAATAAAGAAAGCCTCTCCTTCAGCCGGCATTCTGCAAGAACACTATGACCCGGCAAAAATAGCCCAAGCTTACGAGCGCGCTGGTGCTGCATGTCTTTCCGTTCTGACTGAAAGCTCTTGCTTTCACGGACAGAACGAAGATCTCCAGACCGCTAGGGCAGCTTGCTCCCTGCCAGTGCTTCGCAAGGACTTCATCCTTGACCCGTGGCAGGTTTATGAAAGCCGCATGATTGGTGCAGATTGCATCCTTCTCATTATGAGCATCCTGCAAGATGAAGAAGCCCTTGAACTGGTTGATCATGCCAAGGGTTTGGAGATGGATGTATTAGTTGAAGTTCACGATGAAGAAGAACTCAACAGAGCTCTGGCGCTTGATACATTCCTAATTGGGATAAATAATCGTAATCTCAAAACCTTAAAGACAGACATTGCTACCACTCGTGAGCTTGCCCCTTTGGTGCCGCCGGACCGTATTATAGTCTCGGAAAGTGGTATCAAAACTCATGCGGACGTCGTGAGCCTAGCCGAAATTGGAGCGACTGGTTTTCTGGTAGGGGAATCGCTTTTACGGCAACCGGACCCAGAACAGGCCGTACGGGCACTTCTCGGTTCTGCCTGAAATGAGCATATCCTCCCGGCTGACGCATCTTAACGATGCAGGACATGCGCATATGGTGGATGTCTCAGACAAACCGAGCACAAAACGCCGAGCAACTGCAAAAGGCAGCATTCACATGCTGCCAGCAACCCTGCAGATGATTGTTTCTGGCACAGCACCAAAAGGTGATGTGCTGGCAACCGCACGGATAGCGGCCATCATGGCAGCAAAAAAGACCGCAGATATCATACCTTTATGCCACCCTTTGGCACTTAGCAGTGTTCAGGTCGATCTTTTGCCTAGTGATAACGGTATTGAGATCAGCGTGACCGTTGTTACAACAGGGGCAACAGGCGTAGAAATGGAGGCACTGACAGCGGTCTCAGCCGCAGCGCTTACGCTCTATGATATGTGCAAGGCGGTGGACCGTGGAATGCGTATCTCCGACATCCACCTTGAGCACAAAAGTGGGGGACAGTCTGGGGATTATGACGCGAAGTCATAGACAGTTGTACCCGATAAAAAACATGGCAGCCAAGCGGCTGGAGACGCAGCATGTCGTTCTGATTTTAAAAGACTTCGTGATTTTTTTGCATTTTTGACTACGAAAAAGGAAACAGCCAATGCAGGCGGGTAAAGACGATATTCAGAAAACTGGGGGGAATGGGCCATCCCTGACCCGCGAGCAGTTTACCCAAGCATTTCATGACATGTTGCTTATCCGCCGTTTCGAAGAGAAAGCCGGGCAGCTTTACGGCATGGGACTGATTGGGGGTTTCTGCCATCTCTATATCGGTCAGGAAGCGGTAGTCGTCGGGATTCAGATGGCACTAAAAGACGGTGATAAACTTATCACCTCTTACCGTGACCATGGGCAGATGCTGGCTGCCGGCATGACACCCAGAGGGGTCATGGCTGAACTGACAGGCCGCGCCACCGGCTATTCCCGCGGGAAAGGTGGCTCCATGCACATGTTCTCACGCGAAAAGAATTTTTACGGTGGACACGGTATTGTCGGTGCGCAGGTTGCCTTAGGCATTGGACTGGCGTTCGCTAACAAATATCGCGGTACGGACGAAGTTTCGATTGCCTATTTTGGTGACGGTGCTGCGAACCAAGGCCAGGTTTACGAAAGTTTCAATCTTGCTGCTTTGCATAAACTGCCCTGCATATTTGTTATTGAGAACAATTTGTACGGTATGGGCACTAGCGTAGAGCGCGCCTCTGCCTCACACGAAATGTGGCGCAACGGTGAGCCGTGGGGCATTCCCGGTCGACGCGTTGACGGCATGGATATTGCAACCGTGAACGAAGCAGCCGTTGAAGCCGTAGCCCACTGCCGTGCAGGAAAAGGCCCTTATCTGCTGGAAATGATGACATATCGTTACCGCGGCCACTCCATGTCTGACCCTGCAAAATACCGCAAACGTGAAGAAGTGGATGAAATCCGCAAAACGCGTGACCCCATTGAGCACGTCCGTCAGATTCTGTTGGATGCCGGAACCACACAAGAAGACCTAAAAGCCATCGAAAACAACATTAAAGCTGTTGTTAATGATTCGGCTGAATTCGCGCAGACAAGCCCCGAGCCTGACGCTGCCGAACTCTACACTGACGTTCTGCTAGAGGCTTGATAACTCATGGCTACTGATATTTTAATGCCCGCTCTTTCTCCCACCATGACCGAAGGCACAATTGCCCGGTGGTTGAAGAAAGAAGGTGATGCTGTTTCCAGCGGTGATGTCCTTGCAGAAATTGAGACTGACAAGGCTACAATGGAAGTTGAAGCTGTTGACGAAGGCATTCTCGGCCGTATTCTTGTGCCAGAAGGCGCACAGAACATAGCTGTGAATACCCCCATTGCCATTCTGGTCAGCGAAGGGGAAGAAGTCCCTGACAAATCCACTGTTGCACCGCAGGCTGCACCCGCGCATCACGCGGATGATGCACCGTTAGCATCCCCAGTCAATGCATCTGCACCGCGCGCTTTAAGCACTCCAGAACCTGAAAAGGACTGGGGGCCCACCGCTGAAATTACTGTGCGTGAAGCGCTTAATCAGGCCATGGCAGCCGAGTTGCGTCGTGATCCGGATGTCTTTCTGCTGGGTGAAGAAGTTGCTCAATATCAGGGCGCTTACAAGGTTTCCCAAGGCTTGCTGGCTGAGTTTGGTGAAAAGCGTGTCATAGACATGCCTATTACCGAACACGGCTTTACCGGCATGGCTGTCGGCGCGGCATTGACTGGCCTTAAACCCATTGTCGAGTTCATGACCATGAACTTCTCCATGCAGGCCATTGATCATATCATCAACTCAGCGGCTAAAACGCTTTACATGTCTGGCGGTCAGATGGGGTGCCCCATCGTGTTCCGTGGCCCTAATGGTGCCGCCGCACGTGTAGGTGCACAGCATTCACAGTGTTACGGAAGCTGGTATGCACACGTACCCGGCTTAAAAGTTGTCGCACCGTGGTCATCCGCTGATGCAAAAGGTCTGCTCCGGGCTTCCATTCGCGATCCGAACCCGGTTGTCTTTTTGGAAAACGAAATTCTCTACGGTCGGAAGTTTGAGTGCCCAACCGACGAAGACTTCATTCTCCCGATCGGCAAAGCCAAAGTTGAGCGGGCAGGGTCTCATGTTACCATCGTAACATTTTCCATCATGGTCGGCGTTGCCCTTCAGGCTGCGGAGGAACTGGCCAAGCAGGGAATTGAGGCTGAAGTCATCAACCTGCGTACGCTACGCCCGCTTGATACCGCCACCGTTGTTGAAAGCGTTAAGAAGACCAGCCGTCTCGTTACGGTTGAAGAAGGCTGGCCCTTTGCCGGTATTGGCGCAGAAGTGGCCATGCAGGTGATTGAACACGCTTTTGACTGGCTGGATGCACCCCCTGTGCGTATCGCAGGAGAAGATGTGCCAATGCCATTTGCTGCCAATCTTGAGAAACTCGCCCTGCCTCAGGCCAGCCACATTGTGGATGCCGTGCGCGGCATAGTGTGAGGGAACTATATCATGGCTACTGAAATTCTTATGCCAGCTCTTTCCCCCACCATGACGGAAGGAGCACTTGCACGCTGGCTCAAAAAGGAAGGGGACACCATTTCTGCTGGAGACGTTCTGGCAGAAATTGAAACCGATAAAGCCACCATGGAAGTGGAAGCGGTGGAAGAAGGTATCCTTGGCCGCATTCTGGTTCAGGAAGGCACGCAAGGCGTCAGTGTAAACACGCCCATTGCTATCCTCGTAGAAGAAGGCGAGGCGGTGCCAGAAAGCGTGTCCGCTGCTGCGCCTGTTAAAAAAGAACCTGAAGCGGCTGCACCCGAACCAAAAGTAGCGTCTCAAACTCCTGCTGCTTCAACGCCTCCCACAAACCGGGTGTTTGCCTCGCCTTTGGCCAAACGTGTTGCGTCCCAGAAAAATATAGATCTCGCTACTGTTAAAGGCAGCGGCCCGAACGGTCGTATTGTACGAAAAGACGTGGATGCTGCGGCGCATCCGGGAACATCCATCAAAGGCCAAGAAAAAGCCGTGGCAGCAGCTCCGCTTTCGTCTGGTGGCCATAAAATCGTTCCGCATTCTTCAATGCGCAAGGTCATTGCAAAACGACTGGCAGAGTCAAAAAGTACGGTTCCACACTTCTATGTGTCGGTTGATGTAGAATTGGATGCCCTGTTGGCGCTGCGTTCACAGCTCAATGCCACATCTCCGGCAGAAGGGCCTGACACGTTCAAATTATCCGTGAATGACATGCTGGTAAAAGCCGCAGCAGTCGCTCTGAAGCGTATTCCCAGCGTAAATGCGTCATTCACTGATGATGCCATGATCATGTATGATGACGTTGATATTTCTGTCGCTGTCTCCATTCCTGACGGGCTGATTACGCCTATTGTTAAGCAGGCTGATAAAAAGAGTCTGAAGCAGATCAGTCAGGAAACCAAAGATCTGGTAAAGCGCGCACGGGCTGGAAAACTGAAACCTGAAGAGTTTCAGGGAGGTACTTTCTCCATCTCCAACATGGGTATGTACGGCGTGAAAGATTTTTCTGCCATCATTAACCCGCCGCAGGCTGCTATTCTTGCCATTGCAGCGGGCCGTAAGCTGCCCGTGGTAAAAGGGAATGAGATCGCTATAGCCACCGTCATGACCGTAACTCTATCGGTCGATCATCGTGTTGTAGATGGATCTACAGCAGCAGAGTGGCTTTCCGCTTTCCGTTCTATCGTGGAATCACCTTTAAGCCTCGTGATTTAAAGTTAGGAACACACCCATGAGTAAGACAGATTTTGATATTCTTGTCATAGGCGGTGGCCCTGGCGGATATGTCGCGGCACTGAGGGCTGCGCAGCTCGGGCTTTCAGTCGGTGTTGTGGAGGCCCAGCATCTTGGCGGCATTTGCCTTAACTGGGGCTGTATTCCCACAAAAGCCTTGCTACGTGCTTCAGAAATCAATCACCTGCTGCATGATCTAGACACGTATGGCTTCAAAGCTGAAGGGGTCAGCTTTGACTTCTCCAAAATTGTGGGGCGCTCTCGTGCTGTTTCCAAACAGCTTGCCTCCGGCGTTGCGCACCTCCTCAAAAAGGCGAAAGTCCCCGTTTTTAACGGATATGGGAAGCTGGACGGCATTGGCCCAGAAGGCAAACGCAAGGTTAAGCTCAGCCAAAAAGATAGCGCTGAGACAACCCTTACAGCTCGGCATGTTATTCTAGCGACAGGTGCGCGGGCGCGTGTCCTTCCCGGCCTTGAGCCTGATGGCAAGTTCGTTTGGTCTTACCGTGAAGCTTTGGTGCCGGATGAGTTGCCCAAGCGGCTGCTTGTTATTGGCTCTGGAGCAATTGGTACCGAATTTGCGTCTTTCTACCGGAATATGGGGGCAGAGGTAACGCTGGTTGAAGTCGCACCACGCGTACTGCCAGTGGAAGACGAAGAAATCAGCGCGCTTGCCCAAAAATCGTTCGAAAAACAGGGCATGAAAGTTTTCACAAGCGCTAAGCTTGGCCCGCTTTCAAAAAATGCGACAGACGTAACGGTTACCGTGGAAGCTGGCGGTAAAACCCATAACATTACTGTAGATCGTGTTATCTCGGCTGTGGGTATCGTCGGAAATGTTGAAAATCTAGGGTTAGAAAACACTAAAATAACAGTTGATCGTACGCATATTGTCACCGACGCTCTGTGCCGTACGGGAGAAGCTGGTGTTTATGCCATTGGAGACGTCGCAGGCGCGCCATGGCTTGCGCACAAAGCCAGCCATGAAGCTGTAATGTGTGTGGAAGCTATTGCAGGAAAAACCGTACATCCTATCGATGCAACCAAAATTCCTGGCTGCACTTACTGCCGGCCGCAGGTTGCTTCTGTGGGCTACACAGAAGCACGCGCAAAGGAAGCCGGTTACAAAGTGCGTGTGGGGAAATTCCCGCTGATTGCCAATGGTAAGGCTTTGGCAATGGGGGAAGCCGAGGGGTTGGTCAAAACGGTTTTTGATGCACAAACAGGCGAGCTACTCGGGGCGCATATGATTGGTGCAGAAGTGACCGAGATGATTCAAGGTTATGTCATTGCACGTTCCGGAGAACTGACCGAAGCGGAACTGACGGAAACCATTTTCCCGCACCCGACCATTTCTGAATCGATGCATGAAGCGGTCTTGGCTGCCTATAGCGGTGCACTGCATTTCTAGTAAAATTATACCCTAGTCTGGTCATCGCACGGGTGTGATGCCTTTGCTGGCTTATCTGTGACGCTTCTGCCTTGACGTGAAGGAGGGAGCGTCACAGTTCTATTCCTTAGTCTTCAGTTTGTGTGCAGGCGGGCATCATGTCTACTCGTGTCTTAATCGATCACCGTAAAGGTGGAGCAAGTAAAGTCAGGCACCCGGAAAAGGCGCATCGACCAGATAATCCGATTGCCCGTAAACCGGAATGGATCCGCGTTAAAGCACCTACCCATCCAGTGTATCATGAGACCCGGCAGCTCATGCGCGATAATCGTCTGGTGACAGTGTGCGAGGAAGCGGCGTGCCCGAATATTGGCGAATGCTGGTCTCAACGCCATGCAACCATGATGATTATGGGGGAAATTTGCACACGCGCGTGCTCTTTTTGCAATGTCACCACGGGTTTACCCCATGCTCTGGACGCTGATGAACCTGCACGCGTAGCTGAAGCCGTAGCAAAACTGGGCTTACGTCACGTGGTTATCACCTCTGTAGATCGTGATGACCTCGCTGATGGTGGCGCCCGTCACTTCGCAGAAGTTATCGGTGCGATCCGTGCGGCATCCCCTGAGACGACAATAGAAATTCTCACACCGGATTTTTTACGCAAAAACAATGCGTTAGAGGTTGTTGTTAAAGCAAAACCTGATGTCTTCAATCATAATCTCGAGACTGTGCCGAGACTATATCCCACCATCAGACCCGGTGCGCGATATTATCAATCCCTCCGTCTTCTCGACCGTGTCAAAGAAATGGACCCCTCAATATTCACCAAGTCAGGCCTCATGCTGGGTTTAGGCGAGGAGAAAATGGAATTAGCTCAGGTCATGGATGATCTGCGCATAGCAGATGTAGATTTTATCACCATGGGGCAGTATCTCCAGCCAACAGTAAAACATGCTGCTGTTGACAGGTTTGTCACACCGCTGGAGTTTGAGGATTACGGGAAAATGGCCCGGGTTAAGGGGTTTCTTCAAGTAAGTTCAAGCCCGCTTACGCGCTCATCTTATCATGCTGATTCTGATTTCGCGGAATTGAGAGCGGCGCGCGCAGCACGACTGAAAGGGGCTTAAGAATGCCAAAACACGCAGAAAAGCGTGTCCTAGCTTACCAGCCAGAACAGATTTTTGATCTAGTTGCTGATGTAAACCGGTATCCGGAATTTCTACCTTGGTGCACGTCAGCCACTATACGCTCCCGAACGACCACAGAGCTTGTTGCAGACCTGACGGTTGGCTTCGGTCCGTTCCGGGAAAGCTTTACGTCTCGTGTAACGCTCGATCGCTTTTCTCAGATCACTGTTCATTATGAGAAAGGGCCTTTCAAGTACCTGAAAAATATTTGGAAGTTCACACCGGATCCCAAAGGATGCCTTGTCGAGTTCTATGTCGATTTTGAATTTCGCTCCCGCATTCTACAGGCTGCTATTGGGGTGGTTTTTGGTGAAGCTGTGCGTTTAATGGTCTCCGCATTTATAAAACGCGCTCGTGATGTTTACGGTCCACCACAAATTGGCACCGTCAGCCCCGAAACCAGCCAAACAGCTCGGTAACGCACATTCTTTTTGAGACTTTTACGGTTTCCGTGCGTTGAGAGGCGACCCTGTTTGTTACGGTGTTGGCTTTTACCGTCAACACCATTCAGGTTTGAAGGAGATTATTATGAAAAAAGCTTCCAGCCTTATCGTCGCCTCAGCTCTTGCCGTGTTGAGCAGTACGCCCGTGTTCGCAGCAACACACCATAGTGTGCATCATAAGCCTCATGCCAGTTCTGTTGATAAAGCAAGTCCTTCAACAGATGATCTCAACAACAAAAGCTTGGCAGCGGCGCAAACCCCTGTTGCGGCTCCGCCAGGCCTTCATGAAACAGTACCTGAACGAGGCCTGATCAACAGCGCACCGTCTGTTCCATCCCATGCTCCTGCCGTGGTGGCTCCCGGAACTGGCGTAACTGCACCAGCCCTTCCAGATACTCCTAAAATTCCATCCGCAACAGATGTTCAAAACGCACCGAACTCTGGGCAGTAAGCTTTAGCTTACTCAGGAACCCTGACCGTTAGAGACAGATCGGTCAGGGTGCTCCAGAGGTGAGACAGGCACTTATTAACGTAAAAGCATAAGCGGCAGCTTGAGACCGAATAGCGGTCCGATCTCCTGAAAATATTTTATGGTACGCTTGGGCAGGTTTTCCGCGCTTCATAATCCCAAACCATACAAGGCCGACTGGTTTTTCTGCAGATCCGCCAGATGGGCCAGCAATCCCTGAAATGGAAATTGCAATAGATGCCTCCAGAGCAACTCCCAGCGCCCCTGCCGACATCTCCTTTACAGTCTCAGCACTGACTGCCCCATAATCAGAAAGTGTTACAGCTCTGACCCCCAAAACCGACATCTTCAATCCATTAGAATAGGTAACTAAACCACCCTCTGTGACGTCTGAAGATCCAGCATGATGTGTCAGAAGAGCCGCCAAAAGCCCACCAGTGCAGCTTTCTGCAGTGACCAGCTTCACATGATAACTACGCAAAAGCCCTAAAATTTCTGCCGATTGAGAAAGAAGAGAGGTTTCCATAGAGCCGTCGAGTAAAGTCGGTGTATCAAAGGCCATAATGCTTACTCTCCCTTATTATTTTCCCAACAGGTTTTAGCGCTTCAATTTTCTGAGCAATGTGACGCAACCAGCAGCCATAAGACCGGCCACAACATCATCTCCCATAATACCAACAGCATCATGCCTACGGTCTAGCATTCCAACGGGTCCCGGCTTTTTGATATCGAACAGCCGAAACAATCCAAAAGCAATAAGCGGCCAGACAAAAGAAGGCTTTGCATCTTTCTGGGTGGGCAAACACGCTAGAAGGCTAATCCACATTCCAGCCACTTCATCGATCACAATCCAGCTGTGATCTTCTCCATCTCCAGCTTGTTTAGAAGCCCAAACACCAATAACTGACGCCGCCACCGCACTCACAAGTAAGCTTTTGGGTCTTTTAAGGAGAGGAAGCCCTACCGCCAAAGCAGCCAGTGAACCAACAGTACCTGGGGCTTTAGGAGCAAGGCCACACCCACCAAACGTTGCTATAAATCGTGCCAGTGTCACTTCGATTGCTCCATCACTCTGTAAATTGTCATATTTTCCCAGACACGTTGCACATAATTTCGTGTTTCGCTGTAAGGAATGCTTTCAATCCAGTCGATCATTTCAAACTGAGATGCATTATTTGCTACGGGATTACCAGAGGAAGCCAGCCATCGCCCAAGTCGACCTGGGCCACCATTATAAGCTGCTGCAATATAGGGCACGACAGGGCCAAAACGCTCCTGCATATGCTCAAGATAAGCGATGCCGAACCTGATGTTATTATCCGGATTATGAAGACCGGATGCTGTTGCTGCTGATGCTGGCAAGCCTGCCTTACGGAGCATATCGCCAGCGGTTGAAGGCTTAAGCTGCATTAGCCCAATAGCGTTGGAAGAGCTTACCGCATCAGGGTTAAAGCTACTTTCCTGCCGCATAAGCCCTAAGACCAGCCCGGATGGCAGAGTGTTAGCAGGCAGGGAATATGGGGCAGGCCAACCTTCATGCAGAAGAAAAATACCATTTTTCCCTAGCTGCCGAGACAGCGCCACACCAACATCTGGTATCTGTAGCTGCGTGGACAGACTGACAAGCGCCAGTTTGTCCGACATGGTTACAACCTGCAGAGCTAATAGGTTCAGAAAGTCTCGGGCATGCGCGTAATCACCCTGTGAGACTAAAATCTGCGCAGCCTGCACCAGGTCACTTTGTGATAGCCGAGCACCTGTGGCTGAAGCCGTATGCAGAGAGCTTGCTGCTTTTAACGCCCGTATCGTTATAGTGGGTACCTCTTGCTGGGAAGAGAGGGTAGGACGCTGACCATCAAGTTCAGCGGCTGCCATTTGCCCATAGAACGTTCCTGCATCACTTGCTGCTCTCAGATAATCCGCTCTGGCACTTTCACTGTTCTGGGAAAGAGCATGGGCACGACCCAGCCAATAATATCCCCGGCTACGAGTTATCAATGCGGGGGAGTCAGCAAGTTCTCTAAAAAAGGGCTCTGCAACGGTTGGATTTTTCTGTTTTTCCAGCGCGATCCACCCGCACAAAAATGCCGCGTCCAGCTTATTTGCACCGATCAGGCTAGTATCGTGCGCCACGGAAAATGCATCCGCATCCCGGTTGATCTCCAGCAACTCACGTGCCAGAGCATCACGCTCATGCCAGAAAGCGGCGAGGGAGGTTGTCACCTCAGCTTTTGCAGCGTCGCTCTTCCATAATGCAAGAGCGTCATCATAGCGCTTCTGTGAGCGAAGCCACCGAGCATGATCCAGTACCAGAAGAGGATCGGCCAAATCAGAGCCGGAAAGGCCAGAGATTTGTGATCCGGCGGATGCATCACCCGCACGAAATGCCAGTCGTGCAAGAGCAACCTTCTGACGATTACCACTCAAATAGAGCACAGTCTGCCGTGCAGCAGCCAGCAAACCGCTTTTTTCCTGCCGATTGAAACGCAACCATGAGGCTTCAGGCGTAAGGGCTTGAGAAAAATTACTTGTGAGCGCCGTTGCTGCCTGAGCAGTATCGTTTCCATTCATCCAAGCTTGACGGGCTTGTGCACTTAACCGGGCAGGGAGGCCTGCAACAGCATTACCCACCTGTGTAGAGCAGTGTGCTAAAGCCGGACCGTAAGTGAGGGCCTGCTCGGCACAAAACTGCTTCAATACGGCTGGATCATTCTCCTGAGCCAAAGCCTGTTGCATGCGCAGCTTTATAAGCTGCCACCGCGGCCACACCGGACGAGTATTAAGAAAATCAGCATAATCCTGCACCGGAGCATGGCTTGTTCCAACCAGCTTCAGCCATATAGTCAGTCGGTCCTGAACTGACCCGGCGACTTGTGACACAGGTCTGGTTGCTTCCTCAGGCAGGCTTCCCGCAACAGTCTGTGCAGGGGAGCCCGTGGAGGATTGTGAGGCATCCGGCGGGGATGAGCAGGCACTCAAAAAGAGTACGGAAAACAGTACGGCACCGTTCAAGCGGCCCGCGGACAAGGAGGAATGCTTAGCCATAGAATTAAGCTTTAGCCATCCGTCATCGCCTGACAAGCCGTCTTATGCCGTCAAGAAAATACTGTCGTTACCTTCCGGCACTTAATGCGGCAGGTGCCCCCAGATTTCTCCGCCGCCTTTAACAATCAATTCAATGGCGACAGCCAGAACGATCAGTAACCCTACCCATGAAATCCACTTATATCGCTCAAGCAAACGCGCAATAAACGATGCGGCTATACCCATGAGTAAAACGGATAAGACTAACCCCATAACGAGAATGCCGGGGTGCTCTGACGCAGCACCAGCCACAGCAAGCACGTTATCAAGGCTCATGGAGATATCGGCCAGCAGAATACGCACAACGGCTTTACCAAAGCTGCCCGGTATAGCCTGAGCACCTTCAGGAGCATCGTGCTCATCCCGCATTTCGCGGTACATGCGCCAGCAAACCCATAACAGCAACAGGCCTCCAGCCAGTGTCAGCCCCACGATCGCCAGCAGTTTAACGGCCACCAGCGCCAGCAAAATACGCAGAACGGCAGCAATACCGATGCCGGTAAAAATAGCCTTCTTACGATCTTGGGGAGAAAGCGATTTGACGACGAGCCCAATGACAACGGCATTATCGCCCGCCAAAGTTACGTCAATCAGAACGACCTGCAAAAACGCAATAACCGCCTGCACACTAAAACCGTCAAGCAAACCGTTCACAAAAACTCCGATTCGACTGTCTGAAAATGAAAGGGACTTAGACCGAACTTCCCCAAAGTAGGGGCCTAGTCAAAGTTTTATTCGTTCACGGGCAGACGCCGCCCCGGAAATCAGGTAGAGAAGCCCGCATTATCCCGCTTTCTGGAGGAATGCCGCGTTATGGTGCCGCGCTATACTCGTCCCGTTATGGCCGCTATCTGGTCCCCTGAAAACCGCTATCGTATCTGGTTTGAGATCGAGGCCTTAGCCTGTGAAGCCATGGCCGAGTATGGCGATGTTCCAAAAGAAGCCGCCAAAATTGTGCGTGAAAAAGGCGATGCTGCCCTTGCAGCATTTTCCGATGCAGACCTTGCACGCATTGATGAAATTGAAGCCGAAACGCGGCACGATGTCATTGCGTTCCTGACATGGCTTGCGGAAAAAGTCGGGCCGGAAAGCCGTTTTGTCCATCTGGGCATGACGTCTTCAGACATTCTGGACACCTGCCTTGCTGTTCAGCTTGTTCAGGCCACAGACCTGCTGTTGAAAGATCTGGACGATGTTCTGACCGCGCTGCGTGCGCGTGCCTTCGAGCATAAACATACGCTGACCATTGGCCGCAGCCACGCTATCCATGCTGAGCCAACATCTTTCGGTCTCAAGCTGGCCGGGCATTATGCCGAATTTGCGCGGAATAAAGCACGCCTGGAAGCCGCGCGCGCTGAAATTGCAACCTGTGCCATCTCAGGCGCAGTAGGCACCTACGCTCACTTGGATATCCGGGTTGAGAGTTTTGTGGCAGAGCGCCTTGGCCTGAAGCCTGAGCCTGTGTCCACGCAAGTTATTCCCCGTGACCGTCATGCAGCTTATTTCTGCACACTAGCTGTTATTGCCAGCGGCATTGAGCGTCTGGCCATTGAAGTCCGCCACCTTCAGCGCTCTGAAGTGCGTGAAGCAGAAGAGTTCTTCCACCCCGGACAGAAGGGGTCATCTGCCATGCCGCATAAACGCAACCCCGTACTGACCGAAAACCTGACGGGTCTGGCACGTCTTGTGCGCTCTGCCGCCATTCCTGCTCTTGAGAACGTGGCGCTGTGGCATGAGCGCGATATCAGCCACTCCTCTGTGGAACGGAATATCTGCCCGGATGCCACTATCGGGCTGGACTTTGCCCTAGCGCGCCTCTCAGGCATGATCAGCAAGCTTGTTGTCTACCCCGAGCGGATGGCTGCCAATATCGAAAGTCTTGGTGGGGTTGTGCATTCTGGTGAGGTACTTCTGGCGCTTGCGCGTGCCGGCATGTCCCGTGAAGACGCGTACCGGATTGTGCAGAAAAATGCGATGGCCACATGGACAAAACTAGGGACGCCTGAAGGGAAAACCTTCCGAGAAAACTTGGCTATTGACCCGGAAATTTCCGGCCGCATCCCTGCTGACGTGCTGGATGCTGCCATGGATAGCCGCCAGCACCTTAAGGCAATTGACGCACTGTACGAAAAAGTATTCGGAGAAGCTGGCCCTGCTCAGTAAGTGGGTAGCTATTTCTTCAATTTCTTAACCCTGCTATGACGGCATTTTGGTGGGAAGGGCTATATCAACCCTTCTTCATCAGGCCGAACGTAGTAGTAGGCTTCCAGCAAGACAGGTAAGGATGACCATGGCCCGTCGTCGCCAGCTTTACGAAGGTAAGGCTAAAATCCTTTTTGAAGGTCCCGAACCGGGCACCATTGTCCAGTATTTCAAGGATGACGCTACCGCAGGTAACGGCGCCAAAAGTGGTGTGATCACTGGGAAAGGCGTTCTGAACAACCGTATCAGTGAGCACTTGATGCTCCGGTTGCAGGAAATCGGGATCCCCACGCATTTTATACGCCGCATCAACATGCGTGAGCAGTTGGTCAAGGAAGTGGAAATTATCCCCCTTGAAGTGGTTGTCCGCAATATTGCTGCTGGCAGCATTGCCAAACGGTTCAATATTGAGGAAGGCACCCGCCTACCACGTGCCATTGTAGAATTTTACTACAAAAACGATGCGCTAGGTGACCCTCTGGTTTCTGAAGATCACATTATCGCCTTTGGCTGGGCCTGCCCCCATGACCTTGAAGAAATGACCGGCCATGCCATGCGGGTTAACGACTTCCTGTGTGGTCTCTTCGCCGGCATTGGCATCCAGCTTGTCGACTTCAAGCTTGAATTTGGACGTCAGTGGGATGGTGATGACAGCCATATTGTACTGGCTGACGAAATATCGCCTGATAACTGCCGCCTGTGGGATACCCACACCAGTGAAAAACTGGACAAGGACCGCTTCCGTCGTGACATGGGAAGCGTGAAGGAAGCCTATCAGGAAGTTGCCCGCCGCCTTGGTATTCTGCCGGAAGAAGGCAATGGTTCTGACCTCAAGGGGCCAGAGGCTGCTCAGTAATTATCTGCCCACACGCAAAACAGGAATGTAATCCGATGAAGGTGCGCGTAACCGTCATGTTAAAAGAAGGTGTGCTTGACCCGCAGGGTAAAGCCATCGGCCACGCTTTGCAGACCCTGAACTTCCCCGGCGTTGGGGATGTTCGTGTCGGCAAGATCATTGAACTGGACGTGGACGGAACAGACCGCGCTGCCGTTGAAAAACAGGCTGAAGCCATGGCGCGGGATCTTCTGGCCAATCTGGTTATTGAAGACTTTAGCGTTGAGGTTGTGGCATGAAACGCGTTGCCTGCCTCGTGCTTGGCGCAGCCATTCTAGCCCCAGCAGGTTTAGCCCATGCGCAGCGCGTCTCATCCCTCCAGACGGGAAATTTCGCGCGCATTTGCAGTCGTCCAGCAGGAATCAGCGTGTGTGATGCCTATATCACCGGCATGGCTGATGCGGGCGCTCTTGCCAAAATCAATGATAAAAATGAAGGCGATGCGTCTGCGCCGGCGGGATTCTGTATTCCGACAGCGGAAAACGCAGCCTCCATGCGTGGCAAAGTTCTTGCGTGGCTGAAAGGCCACTCAGACAGCCTGTCCAAGCCGGTTGGCGAGAGCGTCTTCCGGGCCTTACATGACTCTTACCCGTGTAGTGCCAGCAAATGAAATCAGCGATTGTCGTTTTTCCGGGTACCAATCGTGAGCGTGATATGGCTATTGCGCTCAAGCGTGTTACCGGAAAAGCTCCCACCATGGTCTGGCATCGGGACACGCAACTCCCCGATGTTGACCTGATTGTTCTTCCCGGCGGCTTTAGCTACGGCGATTATCTGCGCTGTGGGGCTATGGCAGCCCATTCCCCCATCATGGCGGAAATTCGTGCTTTCGCACAGAAAGGTGGTCATATTCTGGGGGTCTGCAACGGTTTCCAGATTTTGACAGAAACGGGAATGCTACCCGGCGCTCTGCTCCGGAATGCTAACCTGCGCTTCCTGTCTCAGGACTGCACTTTGCGTGTTGAGCGTGATGACACCCCTTATACCCATAAATGGAAAAAGGGTGATGTGTTCCGCACACCATTAGCGCATGGCGATGGCAACTATACTGCGGATGCAGAGACATTGGCGCGCTTGGAAGGTGAGGGGCGTGTGGCGTTCCGGTATGCATCCCCGGACGGGAAAGTGCAGAACGATGATTTTGCAACAAACCCAAACGGCAGCGTGAACAGCATTGCTGGTATCCTGAGCGAGAACGCCCGTATCTGCGGTATGATGCCTCATCCGGAAGACTTGGTCGATCCACTTATGGGTGGAGAAGACGGGCTGCCGCTGTTTGAAGGCCTTGTGGAGGCAATAGTCCGGTGAAAAAAACCGTAGATGAAGCACTGGCCCGCGAGTTTGGCCTGACATCTGAAGAATACGCCCGCGTTCTCAGCATTATGGGCCGCACGCCCAGCCTGACAGAACTTGGTGTTTTCTCCGTTATGTGGTCGGAGCACTGCTCTTACAAATCGTCCCGCAAATGGCTCAGAACCCTACCAACAAAGGCACCTTGGGTTATTCACGGCCCCGGTGAAAATGCCGGCGTTGTGGACGTTGGTGAGGGCTATGCCGCCATCTTCAAGATGGAAAGCCACAACCACCCATCTTTCATCGAGCCGTATCAGGGCGCTGCTACAGGCGTTGGCGGTATTCTGCGTGACGTATTCACCATGGGTGCTCGTCCCGTTGCCAACCTGAACGCCCTGCGCTTTGGTAGCCCTGAAACACCGAGAACCCGTCAGATTATTGACGGTGTTGTCCGTGGTATTGGCGGATATGGCAACTGTGTTGGCGTTCCCACGGTTGGGGGGGAAATCAACTTCCACCCAGCCTATGATGGCAATCCGCTTGTCAACGCCATGACCGTAGGTATCGCCCGCAAAGACCGTATTTTCCTGTCCGCAGCCGCAGGTATTGGTAATCCGGTTGTCTATGTTGGCTCCCGCACGGGGCGTGACGGCATTCACGGGGCGACAATGTCATCCGCTGAGTTTGACGAGAATGCTCTCGCCAAACGCCCTACAGTACAAGTTGGCGACCCCTTCATCGAAAAGCTTCTAATTGAAGCTTGCCTTGAACTGATGGCGACGGATGCCATTGTTGCCATTCAGGACATGGGGGCTGCTGGTCTGACGTCATCTTCCGTTGAAATGGCGGGCAAAGGTGGCGTTGGAATCGAACTGGACCTGGATGCAGTTCCTCAGCGCGAACCCGGCATGACAGCGTATGAAATGATGCTGTCTGAAAGCCAGGAGCGCATGCTCATGGTGCTGAAGCCTGAACGGACGGAAGTGGCTCGTGCCATTTTTGAGAAGTGGGAACTCGATTTTGCAATCATCGGGCACTTGACCGAGACCGGGCATATCGTTGTGAAGCACAAAGGTCAGGTGGAAGCCGATATTCCGCTCGACCCATTGGCAGAACAGGCTCCGATCTATGATCGTCCTGCCAGCACGCCAGTCGTGCCACCAGCGCTTGAAAATGTGCATGCACCGCTTTCTCTCGATGCCATGCTGCTTAAACTAGTTGGCTCACCTGACCTTGCCTCCCGTGCATGGGTCTGGAACCAGTATGACAGCACGGTTGGTGGGCAGACCGTACGCCGGCCGGGTGCCGCCGATGCCGCGATTGTAAAAATTGAAGATACTACTCTTGGGCTTGCCCTCACGACCGACTGCACGCCACGGTACTGTCAGGCTGACCCAAGAACAGGTGGGGCACAGGCCGTTGCAGAAGCATGGCGCAACATCACGGCAACGGGCGCACGTCCACTCGCCGTGACGGACAACCTCAATTTTGGCAATCCGGAAAAACCGGAAATCATGGGACAGTTTGTTGCCGCCATTGAGGGCATGGGCGAAGCCTGCCGCGTCCTGGACTTCCCGGTCGTGAGTGGCAATGTGTCTCTGTATAATGAAACACGCCAGCCCGATGGAACCACCATGGCTATTCTGCCAACACCCGCCATTGGTGCCCTTGGTGTTCTGGACGATGTGTCAAAAGCTGTCGGCCTGAATATGGTTGATAATACCGACGTCGTACTGATTGGCGAGACCAAAGGCGAGCTTGGGCAGTCTATCTGGCTACGTGAAATTCTTGGCCGGGAAGAGGGTGCTCCACCGCGCGTTGATCTGAACGTTGAGAAACGTAACGGTGATTTTGTGCGTAACGAAATTCAGACTGGCTCGATCAAAGCCTGCCATGACGTGGCTGATGGCGGTATTCTTGTTGCTGTGGCAGAAATGGTCATGGCGAGCCGCATCGGCTGTGAGCTTGAAAGCCCGACCTCTGGCATTCGTCCGGAAGCATTTTGGTTTGGGGAAGATCAGGCCCGTTACGTTGTTTGCGTGCCCAACGGTGCAGACTTCTGTGCCCGCGCTGAGCAATCAGGCGTACCAGCCAGAATATTGGGGCGTTCAGGTGGGCGTGATTTGATTTTGCCAAGCGGCGTTACCATATCTACAGCGCGCCTCGTCACTACGAACGAAGCTTTCTTCCCCAGCCTGATGGCAAACTGAAAAACCAAACCGGAGTTCTACTACATGGCCATGTCTGTTTCTGAGCTTGAAACCTACCTGCGGGAAGCGTTTCCTGATGCTCAGATCAACATCACTGATCTGGCCGGAGACGGTGACCATTACTCCTGCGCCATAACGAGTGAGGCCTTTCGGGGCCTTTCTCGGGTCAAGCAGCACCAACTTGTCTATCAGGCGTTGCAGGGTCATATGGGGGGTAAGCTTCATGCCTTAGCCCTCCAGACTTCCGCTCCCTGAACTTCAGTTTTTAAAGGACCAACTCAATGTCTGATACAATCAAACAGCACATTCAGGCCGAAATTGACAATAACGCTGTCGTTTTGTTCATGAAGGGTGATGCCGATTTCCCTCAGTGCGGTTTCTCTGCCCGCGTTGTACAAATCCTCTCCCACATTGGCGTGCCCTTCAAAGCCATCAATGTGCTGGCAGATGCCAATATCCGTCAGGGCATCAAGGATTTTTCCAACTGGCCAACCATTCCGCAGCTTTACGTCAAAGGTGAATTTATTGGCGGCTGCGATATCGTGATGGAAATGTTCCAGTCAGGGGAGTTGCAAAATCTCCTGAAAGAAAAAAATATTCCAACAACTGCTGAATCCTGATTTTTTAGGTTGTCAATACTCAGGTGGGCTGTGTAGTCTGCCTGAGTGTTGAAATGCGGCAAGGACTTTAAATGATGCGGCTTCCGTTCATGCGTTGCGCTTTTGCTCTCGTTGGTATGAGTGCTGGTGTTATGACCACTGGTGCTTCTGCTCACGCAGAACGTATTATTTCTGACCTTGAAGCAAGCAAGCTGACTTTTGCCTCTTTGACTGCGGCACCTCCTCCTATTGTGCATGTCCACCACGTAGCACACATCACATCTATGCATCGCCAAATTGCCAGCGCAAAAATGAAGCCAACTCACGGTATGGTGCATCTCGTTTCTTACCCAAGTAAACATAGCGCACTGCCACATGCAGTGAAACGGCACCGCACTTAATCTGTGCGAGTATATACACAGCAGGAGTTTTTAAGACTTTTGATGCTTATACGGCAGAATGTCTTAAAAACTTTTGAGATTCTAGACGTTTTATAAATTTTACATTTGCCTCAAGATATCTTTGAGCCATGTAATTCTCCCCTCTGCATCAATGGTTACTAAGTCAAAGCGCATTTCGTCATAGACCCAAGTAGCATGCTCAGCCAGAAGGCACTCCGCTGCTTTATAAAGGCGTTTCTGCTGCGCTGGCCTTAATGCAAACAGCGCATCAGATGTTGTTTGCCTGCTTTTGACCTCGATAAAGCATAAAATTGACGCTTTAGATGCAACTAAATCTATTTCTCCGCGCTTAGTGCGGGCCCTTTCCAATAAAATTTGCCAACCATTTTCTAAGAGCATGTTCTTTACAAGTATCTCAGCGTTCACACCTGCCTGATAAGCATGGACTCCTCTAACTTCACGTATCCGCTGACTTCTCTCTCGTTGCTTGGTATTTTTGTCCGGTAGCGTATACAAGATCTTTATTCCTCTCCCGGATAAAGGCAAATCATGCCGTTTGATATTTTGCCGCATCTACCTGTTCTGACAGTAACGGTTATCCGCTTTATTCTAGTCACAACAGTTTCTTTGCATATCCTGCTTACGAAAAGGAATACGGCCTCAGCTATTGGCTGGATCGGCGCTTGTTTCCTTATGCCTGCTCTGGGTACCGTTTTGTATCTGATGTTTGGCATTAATCGAGTAAGGCGTCTGGCAAAGCGCCTTGTTAACGGAAGGTCACCTCACAGACCAGCAACTCATGATTCGTCTTGGAACCGTGAGTTGGAAGGGCAGTTTGCCCCTCTTGCTTTAATGGTTAGCAAACTGACCAGCCGACCATTAGTAGGTGGCAATGAACTGACCTGCCTGCATGATGGGGATGGAGCGTATCCCTTGATGTTGGACGCCATCAGACATGCTGAAAAGACGATTTTATTATGCTCCTATATTTTCAGAAACGATGAAATTGGTAGAGATTTCATTAGAGCTTTAATTGCGGCCCACAAGAGGGGCGTAAAAGTACATGTCTTGATCGACGGTATTGGAAGCGGTTATTTCGTTTCCGGCGTACACCGCCAACTTAAACGGGCAGGGGTACCTTGCGCGCGTTTCATGCACTCCATGCTTCCTTGGCGTATGCCGTTTATAAACCTCCGTAATCACAAGAAAATCCTTGTGATTGATGGCATCACAGGATTCATGGGAGGGCTAAATATTGCAGACGAAAATCTTGTCTCCCAGCATCCACCCCACCCTGTGTCAGACACCCATTTTAAGCTGCAAGGTCCTGTTGTCCGCCAGCTCGCTGAAGCAATGGCATGGGATTGGTACTTTGCAACACGGGAGCTTTTGGCTGGTCCTGAGTATTTTCAGGAACATGATTCGGCAGGTAACTCTGTTGCACGCATTGTAACCGCTGGTCCCGACACAGATCTGGAGAAAATAGAATTCACCATGCTGCAAGCCATTACTCTGGCGCGCAAACAAATTCGTATTATGACGCCTTATTTTATACCGGGGTCTCGCGTTATGTCAGAGCTAGCTCTGGCCGCTTTGCGGGGCGTTCAGGTAGATCTGATTATCCCCCAAAAAAGCAATCACCCACCACTCGACTGGGCCTGCGCTGCTAACATCTCTCCGTTACTAGATGCTGGAGTACGGGTCTGGTTGGTTGCCCCGCCATTTAACCACTCCAAGCTCATGGTTGTTGATAGGGCATGGTCTTTCGTTGGTAGTTCAAATCTTGATATTCGTAGCTTACGCCTGAATTTCGAAATTAATCTGGAAGCGTACGATACTACATTTGCGGGCAGACTTGATGATTTCATGGGTGAAAAACGCAACAGTCGTCTTACACATCATGACCTTGATAAACGTAACCTACTTATAAAAATCAGGGATGCGGCCGCCCGCCTATGCATGCCTTATCTGTGACGTTTTGACCCTATGGCCGTCAGATCAGGAATAAGACGGACCAGAATAGGACGATGATCTGAGGCAAAAATGGGCAGGACACGGGCTTCTACGCAGCGCATACCCCGCACAAGGCAACGATCAAGACGGATAGGCAGAACATCTACCATTTTATGCGTTGTCCCTTTAGGTCCAACATCCTGAAAGCCCGGTACAAACGCTGGTCCGACAAGATTGAAATCGCCCAGAATCGCGCAGGGAGTAGGGATGAGCGCAGCAATACGCCGCAACTGCCGTCTGTTCAGCATTTGACCATGTGACAAATGCACATTGGCGAGTGAAAATGTTCCACTCTCAATAATCTGCACATGCCGCTTTACGACAGCACCTGAAGGAATAGTGCATGCACGGGGCGGTCGAGCAAATTCGTAACGGCTCCAACACGCAACCCCGTGAATACGGCCTGGAAGAGGGGCACGTGCGTAATATCCTCCCATCAGTTCCGGCAATAAATCTATTTCTTCTGTTGCTTCCTGCATCAAAAGAATATCCGGTTGCTCTGCTTCCATGAGGGCAACCACATCATGCACCGTGGCCCCCGTCCTGCGGAGGAGGTTCCAGCTGATAATCTTTGTACTCTCAACGTCACGAACAAGAACAGGCTTTTTCTTTCTGGCTACCGCCTCGTTAAAAATGCGCAAAACCTGACGTTTCATGAGGATATACTTCTATTGTTCTCTGTTTGCAGAAGGTCAGATTGCCCGCGCCCTGCATATTCGACAGTCAATGTAAAACCAACTGCAAGCAAAATAGGACCAAGGAAAATACCTAGCCCCCCAAAAGCCAATACACCGCCAATAACGCCGAGTACGGTAAGTAAATATGGAAGCTTACTGCCACGCGCAATAAATAAAGGTCTGATGATGTGGTCAGCCCCTGAAATAAAAATAACGCCGTACAGCAGCAAAGCTATTCCACGCCAGATCTGATGATCAATCAGCAACCATAATGCTGCCGGAACCCAAACAAGGGGGGCTCCCACAGGCAAAACTGCAAGAAAGGATGCGAGAACCCCAAAAAGAACTGGTTCAGAAAGGTGAGCAAACCAGAAACCCAAGCCTGTTAACAGCCCTTGGATAATTGCAGTTCCCAAAATGCCATAGACCGTGCCGCGAACAGTTCCACCAATCAGATGCAGATGCCGCCCGGCATGCGGACCGGCTATGCGTGTGATCACGGCCGTAAGTGTATCCACCAAGGAAGACCCACTTAACCAGAAGAAAAAGGCAATAAACAGCGCCATAACAAGGTGAAGCGCGCCATTGGCTATCTGCATCACCAGGACAAGAAGGGATTGTGCAATATCACCTGCATAGGGCCGTATCTCTGTTCCGATGTGATCAACGTTATGGAGCACATGGTCCCATTTTAAGGCGAGTTCCTGGCCAAACATTGGTAAATTAACAAGCCAGTGGGGAGGGGCTGGCAGGTCGTGCGGCATGCTGAAAAGCGCATTTAGTCGTACAGCCCAGCGCGGCCCAGCAGACACAGTTGCGGAAGCAAGAAACGCCAGAGGGATCACAAATCCCACAGCACATAGCATAGTCATGATCATGCTGGCGGTAACGGCCCGCATACGCCTGCGTAGATGCAGGAAAAGAGGCCAGGTCGTATAAGTCACCACGGCAGCCCACATCAGAGCTGAGTAAAATGGAGCCAGAACAACAACACACCCATAGGCTATGCCACACAGCAGGAGGCCCAGCAGAATACGCTCAGTCGTGACACCGCTCTGGTTTTTCATACAGGCACTTAAACACGATTTTTTTGTTTTGTCTGGCCATTGTAAGACTTTTCACGCACCGACTTTTTTATTCGGTGTCTTAACTCTCGGTTTTGAATGCGCCGCCCTTGCTGATGCTAATACATTATCGGCATCAAATATTTTTTCTTGTTGGCTCTGGATGTCGCGTCATCTTAATCTGACTTAGAATATTGCTCCTGTTTGTCTCGTATTGGGGAAGTTTGCCTATGTCTCCCTTGCTCTCCGTTCCAGCCCTCACCAAGCTTCTGTCACAGACGAACACTGTGCGTATTCTGGATGCAACAGCTCTTCTTCCGGGCGAGAATACCGACCCCAAGCTCGGCTTCCAGCAAGGCCATATTCCCGATAGCGCATATTTTGATATTGATGCGTTCTCCGATCCAGAAAGTAGCAAACCACATACTGCACCCACACCAACACGCTTTGAGCGCCTATTTGGTGCACTTGGTATTTCTAATGAGAACATTGTCGTATTTTACGATCAGGGAAATATTGCTTCATCGTGCCGTGGTTGGTGGCTCGCGCGTCTGTTTGGCCACGAAAATGTTTGTGTTCTGGATGGAGGATTGCCAGAATGGCTACGCCAAGGGGGCAGGCTGGAACAGGGAGAGAGTGTCAGCGCTCCAGCCGCGTCCTTATATTAGCCAACCATATTATGCCCGGCTCAAAGGCTTGGGAGATATGCTTGCCTGCGTTGAAAATGCTTCAAACCCGATTATTGATGCCCGCTCAGCAGACAGGTTTTATGGACGTGTACCCGAACCGCGCCCAGGCCTTGCATCTGGACATATGCCGGGTGCCATCAATATTCCGTTCAAACGTCTGTTAGACCCTTCTGGGCGTTTTCTGGGCGCAGACGCTGTAAAACAGATTTTTGAAAGTCATGGAATTACATCAGCAAGGCCTGCCATTACCACATGCGGCTCAGGTATGACCGCAAGTGTTCTGAATGTCGGGCTTTGCCTTGCCGGCTTCCCGGAAGGTGCGTTGTATGACGGATCATGGGCAGAATGGGGTGCCCAAGCCAATACTCCTGTTACGAAGGAAGACTAAAACTATTATGACATCAGGCAATCAGGTCGCCCGCGGCTGGCAAAAACTGGCTTCCACTCTTGTTAGTCAGGCCCGGCCTGCTGGCCAAAAAGGCGGAACTTCCATCAATCCCCCACTGACCCGTGGCTCGACCGTAGTTTTCCCCAACTTGGAAGATTTTCGCCATAAGGGGAGAGAACGCTATGACCATGAATATATTTATGGCGCTATGGGCACCCCGACCCAGCATGAGCTTGAAAAAGCCATAGCAACGCTTGAAGGGGGAAAAGACTGCCAGGTAGTTAGTTCCGGTTTGGCGGCGTGCACCGTTCCGCTACTGGCTTTCATGAAAGCAGGGGACCACCTTCTGTTACCAGATAGTGTTTATAGCCCTACGCGCCGTTTTGCAGAAAACACCTTAAAGCGTTTTGGCGTTGAAACAACGTATTATCCTCCGCAAGCTGACAGCCAAACTCTTCAGGCGTTGTTTAAACCCACCACCCGCGTCCTGTTTACCGAAAGTCCTGGTAGCCATACTTTTGAGGTACAGGACATTCCCATGCTAGCGCATCTGGCACATCAAAATGATGCCTTATTGATGCTCGACAACACATGGGGATTTGGCATTTTCGCCCCATTTGAGCATGGGGTTGATGTGTCCATTCAGGCACTGACAAAATATGCTTCCGGCCATTCGGATGTGATTGCGGGGGCCATTACCGTGAACACGATCGAACATTGGCATACACTAAGAGATGCAGCGATAGAGCTTGGCCAGTTAGCCGGTCCAGATGACTGCTGGCTTACTTTACGAGGCCTTCGTACAATGGGTGTACGGTTAGCACATCAATCCCAAGCAGCGCTCCAACTGGCTGAATGGCTGCAAACCCGGCCAGAAGTAGAAACGGTTTTACATCCAGCGCTCCCTACATGTCCGGGCCATGAACTCTGGAAGCGTGATTTTACGGGAGCTGGCAGCCTGTTTGGGGTAGTGCTCAAAACCGGATATACTCAGAGAAGCATGGAGACAATGATTGATGCGCTTCAGTTTTTTGGCATCGGTGCCTCTTGGGGCGGATATGAAAGCCTGATTTTACCAACATCAGGTAGCTTGACACGCAACCATGTGGCACCGACAGATGGAGCTGGGCCGTCATTCCGTTTGCAGATTGGTCTTGAAAATCTGGAAGATCTACAAGCCGACTTAGAGCAGGCTTTTCAGCATCTATCTTTAAAACTGTAAAACAGAGGTCTGTACTTTAGGCCTGTCCCGCGCGGAGGCGGTAAGTTGCTGCCTCCGCTACATGAACTGAGGCAATATCCTCACTTCCGGCAAGATCTGCAATCGTGCGTGCAACGCGCAGCAAGCGCGTGTAGCCTCGGGCAGAAAAACGAAAACGTGTGGCTATTTTCTGAGCCATTTCTTCCGCGGACTGCGATATTAGCAAAACGTCTAACGATGCCTCAGCATTTCTAATGCCATTTTGGCGGGCATATTGTCGGTTTCGTGCTTCTTGCACACGATGTGCGACAGGTGCGCTTGGCTCTCCTCCAGCCTCGGTCATATAACTCAAAGGCGTAAAAGGCTGCATGGCGAGGCTGATATCTATTCTATCCAGCAGCGGGCCAGATAGCCGTGCTGCATAGTCCTCTCCACATCGAGGTGCTTTCTTACATTCTTTTGTGGCATCACCCAAATACCCACATCGACAGGGATTCATGGCTGCCACAAATTGGAAGCGGGCAGGGTAGGTCACTCGCGCCATAGCGCGAGCTATACTAACTTGCCCGGTTTCCAAAGGCTGCCGCAAAGCTTCCAACGCTGCCTTCGAAAATTCAGGCAATTCATCCAGAAACAAAACCCCATGGTCTGCCAGGCTAATCTCGCCCGGCCGTGCCTTAGCACCACCGCCTATCAAGGCAGCCTGACTGGCTGAATGATGAGGCTCACGGTAAGGCGGTCGCCGGAGTGGTTTTCCATCTGTAAGCAAACCCGCTGCACTATAAATGCGCGACACTTCTAGGCTTTCACGGTGCGTAAGGTCAGGCAAAAGACCGGGAAGGCGTGCAGCAAGCATGGATTTGCCGGTACCAGGAGGCCCGGACAGCAGGAGAGAATGTCCTCCTGCTGCGGCCAGCTCTAGGGCTCGGCGTCCTGTTTCCATGCCTTTGATATCAGCAAGATCAGGGAGCACAGCAACTGGAGCTGAGCTCGTATCCGTGACTGAAAAGTCAGGCGGTGTTAAAATTTGCACACCGTTGAAATGATTAATAAGTGAGAGCAAATCGGGGCTTGCTAAAATGGCAATGTCACCACCACACAGGGCTTCTTCTCCCTGCACTTGAGGGCAGACAAGGCCCATTCTCATGGTAGCTGCTTCAATAGCGCATGAGAGCACACCTGCGACCGGATTAAGACGACCGTCCAGCGAGAGCTCACCTACCGCTGCAAAGGGCGCCACCGCCTCAAACGGAATTACCGTCATAGCGGCCAGAAGAGCGAGCGCTATGGGAAGGTCAAAATGAGAACCTTCCTTGGGAATATCGGCAGGAACTAGGTTGACGACTATTCTCTTGGCCGGAAGAGCAAGCCCAATGGACGTAAAAGACGCCCTTACACGCTCACGGGCTTCTCCCACCGCCTTATCCGGCAACCCAACAATAAGAAACGCTGGCAGGCCAGAAGAGATCTGAACCTCAACCCATACAGGGCGCGCCTCAATCCCCGCAAAGGCAAAACTGCGGATACGAGCGTTAATCATTTATCTCGTATCCTAAACCAGTCCGTCTTATTTACCTTTGTAAATCAGACGGGCACGAACGGTACCTTCAAGATTACGCAAAGCTGCAAGGATACGGTCATCCGCCTCAACATTATGCCCTGTATCGGCTTCCACAACCACGTACCCAATTTCACCATCAGTCTGGAGAAACTGAGCCGTCACGTTGCAGGTTTCCTGAAGGAAAATCTCGTTCAGGCGCATCATCATGCCCGGCACGTTATGATGCACATGCATAAAGCGCGTACCGCGTGGGCTTTGCGGTAACTGCACACCTGGGAAATTTACAGACCCAAATGTTGAACCAACATCTGAATACTCAACCAGTTTCCGTGCGACTTCAACGCCAATACGTTCCTGAGCTTCTGCTGTGGAACCACCAATATGGGGGGTCAGAATAACGTTATCCAAACCTTTCAGAGGCGTTTCAAGCTTATCTGCCGCGCCTTTGGGTTCCTTAGGGAACACGTCAATGGCTGCACCGAGAAGGTGGCCTTCCTTCAATGCTTCAGCCAATGCATCCAGATCCACCACGTTGCCACGGGCGTTATTGATCAGGAAGGATCCTTTTTTCATTGCCTTGATCTGTGCAGGACCCATCAAATTTTCGGTCGTTGGGAGCTGCGGTACATGAAGGCTTACGACGTCACTTTCGGCAAGCAGTTCTTCAAGCGTATCAATTGACCCGGCATTACCGTGGCCCAGCTTATCGACCACGTCGAAATAAACCACGCGCATCCCAAACGCTTCTGCCAACACAGAAAGCTGAGAACCGATTGAGCCGTAACCGACAATACCAAGCGTTTTACCGCGCACTTCCCAACTATTGGTTGCGGATTTGTTCCACTCCCCAGCATGGCATGCAACAGAGCGGGGGAAAATACGACGCATCAGCATCACAATTTCGCCCATCACAAGCTCAGCAACCGACCGTGTGTTGCTGTAAGGTGCGTTGAATACCGGAATGCCGTTCATGCGGGCGGCTTCAAGGTCTACCTGGTTCGTACCAATGCAGAAGCAGCCAATAGCAACCAGGCGATCTGCGGCCTCAATAACCTCTTTGGTCAATTGAGTACGAGACCGAATACCTACGATATGAACACCCTCAAGCGCCTTTTTAAGGGCATCGCCTTCCAGCGCTCCCTTGTGGCGCACGACGTTTTCGTAACCGCTGGCTTTGAGCAGTGCGACGGCACTGTCGTGAATGCCCTCCAGCAGCAGAATGCGGATCTTGTCCTTGGGGAGAGACAGTTGCGTGCTCATATCGGATGACCATACCTGTTGTGCCGAAGCGCAGGCCTATCGCAAAAAACAGAAAATTCCTAGATCTTGCGCACAATAATCTCGGTTTTAGAGGGTCTGAGTCCTGCCTGCTTGCAAGATTGCAACGGCCTCAGCATGCAGCGCAGCGTCACCCACAGCAAGTACAGTACGGTCGCCGTCTGCATGTAAAGAACTGCCATCCCAGGCTGTTATTATGCCTCCAGCGCCCTCAATAATAGGGACAAGAGCAGCCCAGTCCCATGGGTTCATGTCACATTCGGCAATAATATCTATCTGGCCTGCCGCGAGCAGACCATACGCATAGCAGTCTCCACCCCACGTCATACGTTTGGTATGCTTTTTAAGCGCCTTCCAACCGTCATGAGGAGCCATTTCGAGCATTTCGGGAGAAGTGCAGGAAAGTTCTGCCTGAGCCAAAACCGGGCAGGCTCGCGTTTTTGCCTCACCACCTAAAGGAGAGGTGAAAGTTGTTAGACGACCAGCCACGCCAACCCATCTTTCCTGAGTAACGGCCTGATCAATAATTCCCAGTACAGGAACACCATCTTCAAGCAAGGCGATCAGCGTCCCGAATGTGGGACGACCAGTTACGAAGGCGCGGGTTCCGTCTACCGGATCCAGCAGCCAGCGATAGCGGGACTCTTCGTTCTGGACACCAAACTCTTCTCCAAAAATACCATGCTGAGGCAAACGCTCTGCCAGAATAGCCCGCATAACACGTTCTGCCGTTCTGTCTGCCAACGTCACGGGGCTTTTGTCCTCTTTATCCACCACGGTCAAAGGAGCCCTAAACCAAGGCCTGATGACACATCGCGCAGCGTCCGCCATCATGGTTGCAACGCTCAGACACAGGTTCAGGTCTTCTTCATTCATTCGGAGTTTTTTCCTGCGGGTAAAGAGGCGGTAAGAGTGTGAAGATATGCTATAATATCTGCTCTCTGCGTCACAACGGGTATGCCCATAAGGGACATGCGTGTGCCTGGTGCGAAATGTGTCGGCGCTGTCAGCCAGTCAGATAAATTCTGATCTGTCCAAGAGTGTTCTTTCAAACTCTTAAGCGCTTCAGAATAAGAATATGGGGCGACTGATGCGATACTCCGGCCCGCAACACCTGCAAGATTTGGACCAACCCCGTCTAACGCTCCCTGTTTGAAAGCATGGCAACTGGCACAAATTTGCCGCGCCAACTCAGCACCACGGCTCACACTCGCTTGGGCGAGATAAGGCTTTATTGGTACATTCTCCAAACCGGGCAAAGAAAAAGCAGGTTTTGCAGGTGCGGTATGTGGCACCACACCGTCACTCACCACATAACTGAGCCACGCAACACCTACGCTCATGACAATTGCCAAGGCTGCTTTATTAAGAAACACGCTATTCATACTACCAGCCTGTTCCTCCTGTTGCGTTTAAGTTACAGCTTTCCTAGACTGCACGCCGCTTCCCCTGAAGCAGACGACCGCCACACATCGGTTTTTGTATCCACTGCGTTTCCAAGGCTATATTCCGTGCCTGATTGCCGAGCAAGTCGATGACTGCCCCCTTAGTCATTATCCCCGCCAGACTGGCTTCTACCCGCCTGCCAGGCAAGCCCCTTGCTGACATCGCGGGGAAATCCATGATCGTGCATGTGCTTCATGCCGCACAAGCCGCTAAGATAGGTAGGGTAGTTGTCGCCGCCGCTGATCAGGAAATTTGCGATGCGGTCCGGAATGCTGGCGGAGAGGCCGTATTGACCGACCCTACTCTGGCATCAGGCTCGGACAGGGTTTGGCAGGCCGCTCAGCATCTTGACCCGACAGAAAAACATGATGTGCTGATCAACTTACAGGGAGACCTCCCGACTTTCCCGCCGGAATACCTGCATACTCTTATGCAGACGATGGAAGACACGTCCTTCGACATAGGCACCCTTGTTGCGCCCGTCACAACGGAGGCGGAAAAACAGGCGGATTCAGTTGTGAAAGTCGCGTGTCATTTTTATGGAAATGCCTCGACCGCCGCTGCCCTATATTTTTCCAGATCCGTTATTCCGTGGGGGGAGGGCGTCACTTGGCATCATGTTGGTGTATATGGTTGGAGACGGGACGCGCTCAGAAAATTCGTCAACCTTCCCGAGTCTGGGCTTGAGCAGCGCGAAAAGCTTGAGCAGCTTCGTGCCCTTGAAGCAGGATTACGGATTGGCTGCGCTCATATTAAAATTGCGCCCTTCGGCGTGGATACACCGGAAGACCTAGAACGTGCTCGCCACGTAGTCGGGAAGGCATTATCGTGAGCCAGAAAATCATAGCCTTTCAGGGAATGCCCGGGGCCTATTCTGATCTCGCTTGTAGGACAGCCCGGCCTGACTGGCAGACATTGCCATGCAAAACTTTTGCTGGAGCCATTGAAGCTGTTCATCAAGGCAAAGCAGACCAAGCCATGCTGGCCTGCGAAAATAGTTTGGCGGGCCGCGTACCGGATATCCACACACTTCTACCAAATGCCGGTTTGCATATTGTGGGCGAGCATTTCCAGCGTGTGGAGCATTGTCTTCTTGCTGCCCCCGGCACACGTATAGAGCAGATCAAGCGTGTTCATACCCATCCTGTTGCCATGGGGCAGATCAGTACACTGTTGGCGACCTACAATTTTGCGCCAGTCGTTGAGTTCGATACGGCTGGAGCGGCCGAGTTGGTGGCGCTATGGAAAAGCCATGAAGAGGCAGCCGTTGCCTCCGAACTTGCCGCAGAATTAAACGGCCTCACCATACTTAAACGGAATGTGGAAGACGCGAAGCATAATACAACGCGCTTCTATATTGCCTCCCAAACGGCTGAACGCCCTGACCGTGATACACCCGACGTCATGACAACGGTTATTTTCAGCGTCAAAAACAGCCCAGGTGCACTCTACAAAGTGCTTGGCGGCTTTGCGACTAACGGCGTTAACATGACACGCCTTGAAAGCTATATGACGGGTGGTGGTTTTGCTGCCACGCGCTTTCTTATGGATGTTGAAGGACACCCAGAGAATACGCAACTGGGTAAGGCACTTGCGGAACTTGAATTTTTTTCCGAAGACGCCACTATTCTTGGTGTTTACAAACAGTCGCCTTTCCGGCGGCAAATGACCGGCTCATGCGCTGAAGCTCTTCCTTCAGCCCCTACAGATGCCCTTGCAGGATAGACGACAGCTCATGCCTGATACACGTTTTACCGGTTCCATCACGGCCCTCATTACCCCCATGAACCATGACGGCAGTCTGGATTTTAAGTCTTTTGAAAAGCTGGTCGGCTGGCAGATAGAGGAGGGGACATCCGCGCTCTGCGCTATGGGCACAACCGGTGAAAGCCCGACCTTGTCTCATACAGAGCACCATGCTGTCGTTGAACGAGCCATTAAAGTCTCTGCTGGTCGTGTGCCAGTGATAGCTGGCGCAGGCTCAAACAGTACATCTGAAGCCATTGACCTTGCCAAACATGCAGAAAGCGCTGGGGCGTCCGCAGCTCTTGTTGTCACGCCTTACTACAACAAGCCCACACAGGAAGGGCTTTACCGGCACTTTATGGCCATTGCGGATGCTATTACTATTCCTGTTATACTTTACAACATACCAGGACGCTCCGTAGTCGATATTAGTGTGGAGACCACCGCGCGCCTGGCCAAGCAAGGCAATATTATTGGCGTAAAAGATGCCACTGCAAACCTTTTGCGCCCCCTTCAGGTAAGACGAGCAGTCAGCAAAAGATTTAACCAGCTTTCGGGCGAAGACGGCACCGCAGTTGCTTTTCTCGCCGCTGGTGGCGATGGTTGCATTAGTGTGACTGCTAATGTTGCACCAGCTCTGTGTGCAGCGGTACAAACTGCGTGGCAAAATGGCCAAGCCTCTGAAGCCATTGCACTACAGGACAGACTGTTGCCATTGCATGACGCCCTCTTTTGCGAGAGCAACCCTGCGCCAGTCAAATATGCAGCAAGCTTGTTAGGCTTGGCGGGCGAGACAACACGCCTTCCTCTTGCGCCCTTGTCAGATATATCCCGCGCAAAGGTACGTCAGGCACTCGTTGATTCTGGATTGTTAAATTAATGGCTCAAAAACCACGCAAAACCACCATGATTTCTTATGGTATTGCTGCACAAAATCGTAAAGGCCGGTTTAATTACAGCATCAAAGAAACAGTTGAAGCTGGGATTGTTTTGAAAGGCGCTGAGGTAAAAAGTCTGCGTCTTGGCCGTGCAATGATTACTGAAGCCTATGCTGGTGAAAGGGATGGAGAGCTGTGGCTTTTTAACAGCTACATTCCAGAATATCAGGGCGGTGTTCTGTCTCGCTTTGACTCCCGCGCACCGCGTAAACTTCTCATGCATCGTAAACAGATAGAAAAATATCTGGGCGCCATCGCTAAAGAAGGCGCAACCCTTGTGCCCCTAGATATTCACTTCAACCCTCGGGGTGTCGCCAAAATTACGTTAGGTCTGGGCGAAGGAAAGAGAAACGTCGATAAACGACACGCCATTGCAGAACGCGACTGGCAAAGAGACAAAGCACGTCTCATGCGAGAGAAAGGGCGAGGCGACTATTAAACGTTCCAACTTTATGCGTCGCAGTTACTTTTTGTTTTTCCAACAGACGCCATAAAAAAAACCCCGCCTTTATAAGGCGGGGTTTTTCGTTACTGCCGTGGCAATAACTTAATCAGGCAGGGTCAACCTGAGCTGCTTCCGGACCTTTCTGGCCCTGAACAACTTTCACGTTGGTTGACTGACCTTCGTTGAGGCTGGACAGACCGGAACGTTCCAGAGCTGATGCGTGAACGAAAATGTCTTTCCCGCCACCATCTGGCGTAATGAAACCAAAGCCTTTGGTTGCATTGTACCATTTGACAGTGCCGCGAATTTCTTCAGCGCCAGACATATCAGGAGCCGGACGAGGGGCGCGACCGCCACCAAAGCCACCAGCGCCACCACGTGGAGCAGAATTAAACCCGCCAGAAGAACGAGGACGTTCTGGCTGAGCAGTGCTTTCGTCTACGGAGATGACTTCTGCAACCTGACGGCCTTTAGGGCCCTGACCAATGCGCACAACCAGTGTCGCGCCGGGGCTTACGCCATCCTGACCGATCTGGGAGAGAGCGTTGGCATGCAGGAATACGTCACCGGACCCATCAGCGAGTTCAACAAAGCCGTAGCCTTTTTCACCGTTGAACCATTTGACTGTCGCCCCGATTTCCGGACCGGAAGCAATAACCTGCGGCCCACCAGCGGGAGCACCACCAGCAGGTCTACGCGGTGCAAAACCGCCACGGTCACCAAAAGAGGGACGTTCGCCATAAGAGGGCGTTGACATAAAATCGTCGTCAAATCCGCCGCGGCGCGGAGAACGAGAGCTGCGGTCGGTCCTGTTACTTCTCAACGGTCTTGATCCTGAAGCATGGAGAAGGTTATGCCTTCTCCAGATATTAAAAAATGGGCAGATTGCGAAGCCAGCAGGTCTTTTCGCTTCTTATGAAACAAAATCCTGCCACCTTCTCTAGAGCTGCAACCACGCCCATGTGTTTTCAGTAGCACACCGGGTGTAGTGTCGCTATAGAAAAGCACGAAACCTGAGCGCTTTTCATCTTTTTTCATCTCAATAACTATTTTGTGATAAACGTATAAATAAGTCGCACTGGTATTCGCTTAGCGCCTATAGCGCCTATAGCGCCTGCGCCAAATGAAGCTTTCTTGTCAGGCCCTGTTCCAGTAAAGAAAAGCCCGAACCTGCCCGTTGCAGAATGAGAGGATAAATATGTCTGCTGTCGTTACCTCACCACGCGTTCGGCACAAGACTGCCAGAGCTCTTCTCGTGACGGGAGGATTCTGTGTGGCACTTTCAACTGCGCACGCAACCCCACTGCAAGACAAGCAGGGCACATGGACCCTTCAAGGCGAAAATGACGCGGTCTCAACCTTAAAAAGCACCTCAGATCAATACTATACAAGCGGCCTGCGCCTGAACTGGACATCTGGAACAGACACCCTGCCAACGCCTATTGCTGCCATTAATAAAGCCATATGGGGCGAAGGCGTACAGCGCATAAGCATGGGCTTGCAGCAGATGATTTTCACCCCGAGGGATACACAGTCAGCCAGCCCATGGGGGCCAGGCCCTCAGAAATCGAGCCTTTTGCGTGACCGTCCCTATGCCGGCGTACTGCTCGGCACGATCAACTTGATTAACGATACAGACCTGTCACGCAGTGTTCTGGGCATTCAGGTTGGTGTTATGGGCCCAGCAGCACTGGGGCGGCAACTTCAAAACGGCTTCCACGGCGCTATTGGTGACACCAAGAATCTGGGCTGGAGCCACCAGTTGCAGAACCAGCCCATCTTTCAGGTCCAGGGTGGCCGCACATGGCGTCTGCCACTGGTCAACGTAGCCGGTATTGAAATGGACATGCTGCCATCTGTTGCCGCAGCAGCTGGTGACTACCAGATTTATGGCCGCATCGGCGACATGATCCGCATAGGGCAGGGACTGAACAGTGATTTCGGCACCCCCACCATTAACGCAGCAGGCACAGATGGCACGGACGCTTATAAAGCAACCCGCCCATTCGCCTGGTATCTGTTTGGTGGTGTGACTGGTCAGGCCGTCGGCTACGATGCCACCCTGCAAGGCAACACAATGCGGACCAACTCCCTGCACGTTGATAAGCGGTGGGACGTAGGTGAAATCCATGCAGGCCTTGCCATTATGTTCTACGGTCTACGCGTTTCCTACAGTCAGGTTTGGCAGACTCAGCAATTCAAAGGCGCAAAATCTGGCCTCTTCAATTACGGGTCGCTCATGGTTTCAGCAAAGTTCTAAGGTTGAACAGTCCAAAAATTATTCAATTGCACAAAAAACAGGCATATATTTTCACACAAAAGCCTGTTTTTGTGTTTTTTTAGCAACTTGGTAAAGTTTGTGCCTCTTTCTGAGGCTTAAAACGACCATTGCGTCTTGGCATACGGGAAATGACCATTTTACAGTCAACACCAGAGAGCCCCTCTGATGTCTGAAGGGAATGGAAGACCCGATGCCCCACCTGAACGAAGCACTGCCGACCTGCAAGATCATTCCGTTCCAGATGGAACTCCTGTCTCGCCACCGGGAATATCTGTCTCGTTGGGTTGAAGCCGGGCACCCCATGGGAGTGTGCGATGCAGACGTTTTTTCAACTCCAGAGCGTCAATCTGGCTTGTCTTCCGAATATGTTGTGATCTGGGTGCGCGAAACGGCAGATCCCGCATATAAAATTTATTCCCGCGGCAATAAGTGGGTGGTTATGGATGCTATCCGCGAAAATCAGCTCGGTCTCTTCGCCTCTTTTGCTGACGCGCTGAACATGGTGCGCCCGGTGCTGCCACTTCCCGGTAAAATTGTGGCCGCTTAACATATCACTTCACCAAACAGGACACGCCGGGGCCAACGCAGCCTTATAGCATTGCTTCACAGCCTAAATGCCTTTCCCAGCAGGCTGTGTTTTCCCCTAATAGCTGCCTCCTCTGCGCAGCTATTATGCATTTCTGGGATTGCATCTTCGTCTATCTCCTGCTGCAAGGGCTTCATATTGCGCAGCCTTGCCGGTTAGGAAGAAAAGATGACGACACTTACAATTGCCCATCCAGATACTACCATTCACGAGGCAACCGCTGCGGCAATTATACGCGTTCTTGAAGCGAATGACGTTGAGCCAGAAATCACGATTGGCCCCAAAAACACTCTACGTGACATGCTAAGCGGCGGAGAAGTTGATCTTTACGTTTCTGCATGGCTACCAGAAGACGCAGCTTTTCTTGCGTCTGGCGTTACATCACTCGGTGTTCTGTTTAACCCCAGTGTAAGCTGCTGCCTTTCCCAAGAACACAATGCTACCCTGACATCTCTATCTAGCTTAGCGCAGGCTGGCTCAGAACTATCACGTGACGTTGTAGTACCGGAATCTCTGCTTCACCATGCAGAAGCAATGTTTTCTGCTTACGCTCTAAAAGACGCAGGTTTCACTCTACGCGCCCTTCCTGACGAGGAAGCTTTAGCGACTTTTAGTGCATCACTTGCAAAAGAGCAGCTCGTTCTGACTGTGCTGGCACAACCTTGCTACCTTTTTCATCAGGGAGGATTCCGCATCTTGCAAGACCCGAAGGAAGCACTGGGGCAGGAAATGACTGCACACATCCTCCTCCGACCCGGTCTAGCAGATGAGATGGATCGGGACTTGTATGATGAGTTGGATGAACTCATGCTCAGCACTAAAGTGATTAGCGCTATGGACTATGCCATGCGCGCAGAAGGACTAAGTGCAGACGATGCTGCTGAGTCCTGGCAGCGCGGCAAACTACTCCCTCGTTGACACGCATCTGAGTAAGGCTCCCAGCATGTCTCCATCATCTGAGCTTGACCAGCACGATGCTGGCCTTGCAGCCCAGTACGAAACTTTCCCGTATCCTGAACGCACCCCTCAGGACGAAAGCAAACGGCTGCTGATAGGCAGCCCAAGCCATTTGCGTGAGATAGACTACTGGGTGTTTAAAGCCAAACGGCCAAGACATTTGCCTTTACGGGTTCTTATTGCTGGATGCGGTACGGGTGATGGCGCGATTATGCTGGCCACGCATATGGCCCGATCAGAACGCGCAGGCGAGGTCATCTGCCTTGATCGCTCGTCAAAGGCTCTTTCCATTGTGAAAGAGCGGGCAGAGGTCCGTAATCTGACAAATATTCAGTATGTTGAGGGCTCACTGAATAATCTGGCAGCGCTTAACCTTGGCTCATTTGACTATATTGATTGTTGCGGTGTGCTGCACCACTTGCCAGATCCCTTGGCAACGTTGCGTGATCTTGCAAAACACCTTGCGCTTGGTGGCGGCATGGGCCTCATGGTCTACGCCCCATACGGACGAACTGGTGTTTATATGGTGCAGGAAGCTCTTCAGCATTTAGCACCGCTGGAAGACTCTCCAACCTCGCGGCTGGATATTGCAAAACGTGTCATGCGGACACTCCCTGCCACAGCCTGGCTCCGCATGAATGGTAATTTTGGTGATCATCTAAGTGGCGGGGACGCAGGCCTTTACGACCTACTCCTCAATCCACGAGATCGCGCCTACACTGTAGCTGACTTTTTGGAACTGCTGGATGCTGCTGGACTGGAGGCGTCGTGCCTAATGGAACCAGCACGCTACAATCCATCTCTTTTTCTCCCAGACCCCAAACTCCGCGCACGACTGGATGTATTGGACTGGAAGGAAAAAGCAGCAATTGCAGAGTCCTTAACGGGCAATATGGCCACACATGTCGCTTACGTGGTCAGAAAAGGTGAGGCTCAAACACCACCAGACTTCATGGACGAAGCCGCAATTCCCGTAATGCGCGAGATACCGGGTATAGAGTTGGCCAAACAAATGCTGCCCAACCACACACTACCGTTTTCCTTTGGTACTTTGGTTGTGCCCATTCCGCTACCAGCGCAGGCCCGAGGCCTTTTGCCTCTTATAGATGGGAGTCGTACGGTAGGAGAACTGGCTGATATTCTGTGCAGCAGGGGCGTTCCAAAGGACAAATTCTGGGGTATCTGGAAAGAAACTTTTTCTACCCTAGAACAACTGAACCGCGTCCTCCTACAATCTCCAGCGTAAAACGGGGAGGGGGCCATTCAGCGTCAGACGGAAAATTCCAGTATCATTCTTATTTTTGGTGCGGCACTTAAAGCGAACGGAACACCCAGCCCTTCGTTACGTAATCGGGTAAACGCTGCTGTGTCTTTCGGCCAGAATTTTGCTCAGCCCATCTATCTTGTTACGGGTGGTGTGCCAAAAAATGGCCAGACAGAAGCCTCTGTTATGGCCGACCTCCTCCATCAAGCCGGAGTGGAAAGCAAAAATATTCTTCTGGAGCCTACCGCGTCAGATACAGTCGCATCTATTAAAGCTTGCTTCGTTGTCCTGCGGCAAATCGGACACGACAAGAACTCGCCCATTTATTTTTGCACCAGCACCTACCATATTCCGCGTTGTGCCTTGCTGTTACGACTTGCAGGGTGGGTGCCTGAAAAAATTCCCTATCCTTTTTCCACATTTCCTTCGCGGAACATTTTCTGCAACGTGCTTATTGTAGGTCACGAAGCCATCGCCAGCCTATGGGATGGGCTGCTCGTGCTTATCTGGCGTATTGTGCGCTAGAGCAGGGCAGCGTATCTTTTGCGCCTCCTTGCTGGAATTTATTCCGCTCTTATGCGGGTGAACACTGTGACACATGCACTCGCCAAGCGCTTCAGACACTCTGACAGCTCCCACCGGACATGTGTCTGCTTAACACTTTAATTCCAGCAGTTTTTGATAGTACGGGCGTAACCTCGTGCTAAAACTTTTAGAAACAGTAGGTAAAATGGCAGTTTACGCTTTTGTTTTCCCCGGACAAGGCAGTCAGTCCGTTGGTATGGGAGCAGACCTCGCTCAGGCATTCCCGGCAGCCCGTGCTGTGTTTCAAGAAGTTGACGACGCTCTTGGCGAGCATCTTTCAAAAATTATTTTTGAAGGACCACTTGATACATTAACCAGCACAGAGAACGCTCAGCCAGCCCTGATGGCCGTTTCCATGGCAGTGCTGCGTGTACTCGAAACGGATGGAGGCCTTGATCTAGGCGCAAAGGCAACACTGCTTGCTGGCCATTCCCTTGGTGAATATGCAGCCCTTGCTGCCGGTCGCTCCTTCGGCATTACAGAAGCTGCGCGGCTGCTACGCTTACGCGGGCAGGCTATGCAGAAAGCCGTGCCAGCTGGCGAAGGTGGTATGGCCGCCATAATTGGCGGCACCCTTGCTCAGGTTGAAGAAATCTGTGCCACGGCAGGCAAAGGAAGCGTGCTAGAGATAGCCAATGATAATGGCGGCGGCCAGATCGTCATTTCAGGCAAGATGGACGCAATTGATCAAGCCATTGCGCTTGCAAAAGAGATGAAGATCAAACGGGCGCTCAAGCTTCCGGTATCTGCACCGTTCCACTGCTCTCTGATGCGTCCGGCCGAGGATATCATGGCTGAGGCGCTGGAAAAGGCAGATATTGCAGCACCCATCGTGCCCGTTATTGCGAACGTAACCGCCGAGAAAGAAACGGACGCCGATGCGATTCGGTTAAACCTGACACGCCAGATCACTGGTCGCGTACGCTGGCGCGAAAGTGTGCAGGCCATGTCTGGCATGGGCGTGGATACCTTCGTTGAAATAGGCGCAGGGAAAGTACTATCCGGCCTTGTCAAACGGATTGACGGTGAAGTGGCAACGCTTTCCATCAACACTCCGGCAGATATCGAAGCCTTTCTGAAAACTCTATAAAATCATCTGGATTCATCATTATGTTCAAACTTGATGGTAAGGTCGCTCTAGTTACCGGAGCTTCAGGCGGTATTGGCGGAGCAATTGCAGCAACCCTGCACGCTCAGGGCGCTCATGTCGTTCTCTCAGGTACGCGTGAAAACGCACTTCAGGAGCAAGTAAAGGCTCTAGGCGGAGAACGCGTCGATTACGTTGTCGCCAACCTCTCCAACCCGGCAGAAGCTGATGCTCTTATTGCAAAAGCAGAAGAAAAAGCCGGTACCCCGGTTGATATTCTTGTCAATAACGCTGGCCTGACACGCGACATGCTTGCTCTGCGCATGAAGGACGAAGACTGGGATCAGGTTTTGAATGTTGACCTCTCATCCCCGTTCAGGCTCTGCCGCGCAGCGCTAAAAGGTATGCTGCGTCGTCGTGCTGGCCGTATCGTTAATATTGCCTCCGTTGTTGGTGCTACGGGCAACGCTGGGCAGGCTAACTATTCAGCAGCCAAGGCTGGCATGGTTGGTATGAGCAAGTCTCTGGCTCAGGAAGCAGGCTCACGCGGCGTGACGGTAAATGTTGTTGCACCGGGCTTTATTGTCACACCCATGACAGACGTGCTCCCCGACGCCCAGAAAGAAAAGCTGCAAAGCCAAATTCCTCTGGGTCGCCTTGGCAAGCCAGAAGATATTGCCGCCGCTGTCCTGTATCTCTGCTCTGATGAAGCGGGATGGGTGACCGGTTCAACACTACACGTTAATGGCGGTATGGCTATGATCTGACCGGTTACGGTCCGATAAAGCACAACAGGTCGTGCAAAATACTTGCAGATGTGGCAGATAAACTGCATCACAAGCCTCGATCCGGCCGCGTATGACATATCCATGGGCGGCTGGTGTTGGCTTGGACTAAAAAAACGTGCTATGCGCCCACAGTCTTGTTGCATGTACAAGAGCTGATAGCTCATTTCATGCCTGCACCAAGAACGCTGGCGAATGGAGCGCCTAGATAACTTGCCCCTCTTTTTACCGGGCATACAGGAAGCAGAGACAGATGAGCGAAATCGCTGATAAGGTTAAGAAAATTGTCGTCGAGCATCTCGGCGTTGAAGAAAGCAAAGTCACACCGGAAGCGTCGTTCATCGACGATCTGGGCGCAGACAGCCTCGACACCGTGGAACTCGTGATGGCTTTTGAAGAAGCTTTCAACGTAGAAATTCCGGAAGATGCAGCCGAAAAAATCGCAACCGTCAAAGACGCGATCGACTACATCGAAAAGCAGAAAGCTGCCTAATCAGGCTTTATGCCTGTAGGTTAGTTTTATCGGGTCCCTCGTTCCTGAGGGACCAAACAGACTCATAGAGCGGGGAGCGGGCTGGTTTGTTGCAGTCGGCCGGAGCAAATTCGGGCCGGAGACGCGTTGTCGTCACCGGTATGGGCATGGTGGGGCCGCTTGGCCTCGGTGTCGAAAACGTATGGTCACGTCTGATCGCTGGTGAAAGCGGGATTGGCCGAATTACACACTTTGATCCGAGTGATCTGCCTGCTCAGGTAGCAGGACAGGTTCCAGAAGGCCCAAAGACTGAAGGAAAGCTCACGCTTTCTGACTGGGTGCCGGTCAAAGATCAACGCAAGATGGACCGCTTCATCCACATGGGGCTGGTTGCCGCAACCGAAGCAGTTGAGGATTCCGGTTGGAAGCCCCAAACTGAAGAGGATAAATGCGCAACAGGCGTCATGATCGGCTCAGGCATTGGTGGTCTTCAGACCATTTATGATGCCTCCATTACCGTACATGAAGGCCGGGCCAAGCGTCTCTCGCCGTTCTTTATCCCGTCTGCCCTGATTAATCTTGTCTCCGGGCATGTATCAATCAAATATGGCTTTCAGGGACCCAATCACTCTGTGGTAACCGCCTGCGCTACCGGCGTGCATGCCATTGGTGATGCTGCCCGCCTGATTATGTTTGGCGATGCAGACGTAATGGTTGCTGGCGGCGCAGAAGCAACAGTGTGCCCATTGGGTATTGCCGGCTTCTGCTCAGCGCGTGCGCTCTCTACCGGCTTTAATGAGACACCCGGTAAAGCCTCCCGCCCGTGGGACAAAGACCGTGACGGCTTTGTTATGGGTGAAGGTGCTGGCGTGGTCGTGCTGGAAGAGTACGAACACGCAAAAGCCCGCGGTGCCAAAATTTATGCTGAAATTGTCGGCTACGGTATGTCCGGTGATGCCTACCACATCACAGCACCCGCAGAAGGCCATTATGGTGCGTATCGCGCTATGGGTGCTGCACTGAAAAGTGCGGGGCTGACGCCTGCCGAGATTGACTATGTCAACGCACATGGCACATCCACCATGGCTGATGACCTTGAATTGGAAGCTGTGGAACGTCTCTTTGCAGATGATGCCAAGAAACTGGCCATGTCTTCTACAAAATCTGCTACCGGGCATCTGCTCGGCGCTGCCGGTGCTGTTGAAGCCATGTTCTGCATGCTCGCCATTCGGGACAACGTAGCACCACCTACATTGAACCTTGACAACCCATCTCGTGAAAGTGTGATTGATCGCGTGGCGCATACAGCCCAGCAGCGTAAAATCAATGTCGCACTTTCCAACAGCTTTGGGTTTGGTGGTACAAACGCCAGCCTTCTTGTGCGCGGCATCTGATAAAATCTTTTATTCCTTCTTATGAAGGAATAAATAGAGGCTATGCGCAAGACACTCTTTTTTATGCTTCTTGTCCTCTTTCTGGGGGCAGGGAGCGCAAGCTTGAAATTGTGGACCGACTATACAAAAGCCGGTCCACTTTCGGCCCCTGCTGACGTAGTTGTACCTCACGGAAACTATCTCAGTACGATTCACACTTTGCAGGACGCCAACGTCCTTCCAAAAGGGTATTACGCAGAACGCTTTGCGTTGCTTGCCATTGGTCTGACCAGAAAAGATGGTCAACTCCATGCAGCAGAACTTCATTTCCCAGCTCATGTTTCTATCAAACAAGCTCTCGCTGTGCTGCGCCACGGCAAGCCGGTCATGCATAAGCTGACAATTCCTGAAGGGTTGTCTGCTGCACAGATTGAAGCTCTCATAAACGAGGACGATCTGCTCACCGGTGCGCTCCCTCACATTCCTGAGGGAAGTGTTATGCCGGAAACCTACAGCTATGTACGTAATACATCGCGTGCCGACTTTCTTACACGTACGCAATCAGCCATGCAGCAGGCTGTCGCAAAAATTTGGCAAGAAAGAGCAGCGTCACCTGAAATTCCTGACTCGCACGCACTCGTTACCTTGGCCTCATTAATAGAAAAAGAAACAGCACTCCCTGATGAGCGGCCACTCGTTGCGCGTGTGTTTCTTAACCGCCTTCAGAGCGGGATGAAGCTACAAACGGACCCGACCGTTATCTATGCTCTGACAAACGGGGGAGCCCCGTTAGATCGTCCCTTAACGCATTCAGACTTACACACCCCAAACCCGTACAACACATATATGTATGCGGGCTTACCTCCAGGACCTATATGCGCACCAAGCCTCAGTGCTCTCACGGCGGCCGCACATCCAGCAGAAGGCGATGTTCTGTACTTTGTTGCAGACGGGAAGGGTGGTCACAAATTCTCTAAAACGTTGGGCGACCATAATAAAAACGTTTCAGATTTTCGCAAAGCTCAACAAAATTCTAGCGAGAAGTAAGTCAAAAGGAAGAGCAGGAATGCTCTTCCTTTTCTACAGATTACCGTTTCCCCGTGGAGGGTGTTAGGGGTGCCAGGCTTTCATGCTGCACAGCATTGGTCGTTGCTGTGCCTTGATAATCAGGCACCGTATCAGCCGCCGGAATGGACGCACTTGTCGTGCTAGAACGCGATGGGGTGGCCGTTGAACCGGATAACTTACTGTAACGCATGAGTACGCTTCTGAGCGGGTCAGCCCCCGGATTATTAACCCGCATTGTCACTACAATTTCTTCCGGGCCAACAGTCTGCGAATAATATTTGCGGTTAATATCGCTATTAACCGTCAGCTTCGTGCCACCCAATGCGGCACCGGCAAACAAGCCCTGCGCTTTCTGTGCAACCAGAATGTCCGTGTTCCTAGCTCCGGCATTTCCACGTTCCACACTGCTGCTCAAGGTTGCAAAAGATACACCTGCATTAGCCCCAAACTGGAACTGACTATCCAACAGGGCCTGCAAACCACGATCTGTCATAACAAAGAACATGGCAGATGAGCTTTCCACACCCAACTGGATACCAAAGGACGCCGTGCTCAGCGTATAAAACGCAGGGTCTGACCATGAACCACGTGCATCACGGGCCAATAATACACACCCACCACCAGCGCCACCAAACACTATGGACATCCGAAAGATAGATGGACACACCATGACCGCCCGCGCCTTGGCTAGATTAACGGCGACATTGCTTGTCGCGGTTGCCCCCACAAACATGTCCTGTACGGTGAGCGCTGCTTTATCAACAAGCGTCTGCCCGCTGTCAGCAGCCTTGGCACTTTGTGGTGTGCACAAAAGGGTTGCAGCCACCCCTAGAGCAAGAGAACACGAAGTAAAGCGGTAAATCGACCGCATGGTTGGGTCTCCCTATAAGCCGAGCGGCAAAGTAAGAACAAAACAGAACTTTATGATGAGAGAATGGCAACGATCAGTTGCCCCGGAAAAAACGTTTACTTCAACGGAATGGATACCGCTGCAGAAAGCGCCTCTGCAATATGTGGGTTCGCTGCCAGAATAGTTGCTGGCCCCGTCAGTCCGCCATTTGCCAGAAAAGGCGATACACTCGCCCCTACCTCTGCAAGCAAGGGGAGGGCTGCAGCCACATCCCAGAGGTTAATAACAATTTCGATGTAGCCATCCAGCCGACCACAGGCAACATCCGCGAGAGCCAATGCACCAGACCCACCAGAGCGTGGCATGGCACCAAGCCGCATAATGGCATCCATTTTTTCCATAAAGACTTCACGGGGCACTCTGTTGCTCCACCCCATTTCAATCATGGCGCTGGCTGGCTCTTTAACGGGGGATACCTGAATACGTTTGCCATTAAGAAAAGCCCCATGACCAACATGAGCGGTATAAACTTCACCGAGCGCAGGAGCTTCTATGACGCCTGCAACAGGCCTGTCTCCATCCAAAAGACCAAGAGACACACACCACCTGTTTCGGCCACGAGCGTAATTGGATGTTCCATCAATGGGGTCAACAACCCAACGTAGCTGACCATCCCGCGCTACGCCGCCTTCTTCCCCCTGAAAACCATCTTCAGGAAAAAGCGTTTTCATACGGTCTGCTATGAAAGCTTCAACAGCACCGTCAGTTTCTGTCAGCCAATCCTGTGCAGATTTTTGTGTGCCTGCCGGGCCGCCGGGAGCCGGACGCATGGCCATGGCAAGTTGTCCGGCATCCCGCACTACAGACCGTGCTGCTTCCAGACGATAGGCGATAGCAGAACTGTGAGATGACATGCGGCTTGCTCCAATACTCAGATCACATTCAGAATGTCGCTACCATAGTCACAAGGCGGCCCAAAGGCGACACTCAGCGTTTATAAAGGCGCAAACCGTTCTGCATGAACTTCAGTGGAGTACAGTGTTACTTATCGCTTTTATAGAAAGACTTGGGCCATCTTTTATGGAGCCACAACCAGCTTTCTGGTTTTTGTCTGATCCACAGTTCCAGTTGGTCATTTACCATCTGAACAAGCTGTCCCATGTCCTGCTGCTTGTTCCCCGTTTGTGGCAAAATAAGAGGCGGCTCCACTATAATACGCAAACGAGCTGGCCCCAAACGCTCAACATGCCCGGGGATAACCGCACACCGATATTTTAGTGCCATAGCAGCAAGGGCAGGGGCTGTCATGGCGGGGAGGCCAAAAAACCTCGCTTCCACACCGTCATTCATTTTCTGGTCAACAAGCATACCTAATCGGCCACCTTTGGCCACATAAGATAAGGCCTCCCGTGCGCCCCTTGCTCCCTTCGCAAAAAGCGGCATTGGCGTTGGTGCCATGGCATCATCCCGCAGATGTCTAATCATGGCATCAATCAACGGATTAGCCGCAGCCCGATAGAAAGACGCAAACGGGGCACCATGACGGGCAACAGCGGGGGGAAGCATTTCCCAATTGCCTATATGCCCGGAAAGGAAAAGAACTGGACCGCCCCGCTCCACCTGATCGCGCAGATGCTTGGCGCCATGCACTTCAAAACCCGGACCGTTTGGCGTGTTTTCCTGTAAATCCGCCAGATGCGGCAATTCGCCTACCGTACGCCCAAGGTTTTCCCATACTCCCTTCACAATAGATCGGCGCTCGACGCGTGTCAGGTGAGGAAGGGCTATTTGCAGGTTACGATCAGCCGTGTTGGAGACCGGTAAGAGAGGGCCTACCATACTGCAGAAGCGTCCACCGAGATTTGACGCTTTAACAGGGCCTAAGCGCTTGAAAAAACCAAGTAACGCTCGGGCGGCAAACGCCTCAACACGCATGGGCCATTTTATAATGGACTGTGTCATGTTCTGGCTTTGCTCATAAGAGTGTGAAGCAATTTTTCTGGCGCAGACGGATCATCCCATTGCAAAGCCACATTAACGACCTTCACGCGTTGCCTGAACCAGCTTGGCAGGCGAACAGCATCCTTTGGGGTTGTCACCAACTCCGCATTCTGAATTTCAGCGAAAGAAAGTAGGGATTTCATATCCTTTGACTGATAACGATAGTGGTCCGGAAACGCTATCGCCCTTAAAAGCTGAATCCCGCCCCCCCTCAAGCCATCAAAGAACTTACTCGGCCGCCCCAGACCAGCAAACGCAATATAAGGACCAGCTTTATTAGGGAGCAAGTCTGTTACCGTAGTTTCAAGACGCGCAGTGTAAACAGCCTTGGGGGGCAGATATTCTGCATAACGTTCCAGAAAATCTGTCTGATCTTCACCAATGACCAGCACTGCTGAGGCACGCTTCAATCCGGCGGTTATCTCCTCGCGCAAAGGCCCAGCAGGCATGACATATCCATTGCCCAGTCCGACAGCGCCATCCACAACAAGCAATGAAAGCGTTTTGCGTAACGTGGAATTCTGAAAACCGTCATCCATAATCAGGCATTGAGCGCCTGACTTAACTGCCGCTTGGGCGGTTGCTGCGCGGTCTCCGCCTACCCATGTTGGGCCCTGATGAGCCAGAAGGAGTGCTTCATCTCCCACATCCTGAGCAGTATGGTCGGATGTCACTCTGACTGGCCCCTTCAAGGTACCTTTGTAGCCACGTGTCAGAGCATGCACTTTGATGCCTTGCGCCTGAAGCCTTGCCATAAGATCCAACACAACTGTGGTCTTGCCAGTCCCGCCGGTTGTCAGGTTGCCGCAACACAGTACTGGAACAGGCGCTAACCATCCCAGAGCTTTCTGACGTCTGGCAGCGCAGCCGGCAACCACTTTAGCAAGAGGGCTTAACAACACGGGAAGAAAACGCGCCTCTGGCCGAAGCCAAAAACGGGGAGGCATACTCATGGCGCGCCAAGCATCATGATTTTGTTTGCCAGACTATCCAAGTGATTGGAGTGTTGTTGGATAATGTCCTGTGCATGTTTAACCTGCGCTGCGCTTCTGTCAGGCTCTGCCACCTGAGATACAACCCACTCTGCAATGTCATTTTTTGTAGTGAGAACCGACACTACGCTTTCCAACTTGTCGAAAATTTCGGAAAAATTGTGTGTACATGGTCCGGTGGAGGCAACACACCCCAGCCTGATTGGTTCAAAAGGATTGTGTCCACCGCCACCATTCTGCGCTGACGGCAAGCTGTTCCCTATAAAAGTACAATTGGCGAGCGTATAAAACAGCCCTAGTTCTCCCAATGTGTCACAAACCCATACCGGTTCTGAATACTCTGGTAACTTATCCAAAGAGCGCCTTGGAGCACCTGACGCAAGCTCAGAAATCTCAGCACCGCGCTCTGGGTGCCGTGGCACGATGAGTGTGAGCAAGTCAGGTACTTTTTTACGCGCCAGAGCTGCCGCCTGTATTATGGTTTCGTCTTCCCCCACATGCGTGGAGGCTGCCAGAAAAACCGGCCGCTGACCAATATGCCTCTGTAGCGTTTTTAAACTTTGCTCATCGACAGGCAAAGGCTGCGCATATGCCTTGATATCCCCTGTGGGCTCCAAACTATTGCAGCCCAAGGCTTTGAAATGGCCCGCATCAGCTTCAGAACGGGGCGCGATCCAACTGAAAGACGCCATGAGCCGCTTTGCTATACCGGGTGCTTTCTGCCACGCCTTGAAAGAGGAGGCCGACATTCTACCATTCACCAAGGCAACAGGAATTTGGTTTGCACGACACTGGCCAATAAGATTAGGCCAGAGTTCGCTTTCCGTAAAAACAGCGGCGTGAGGACACCAGTATTCCAGAAACCGTTTACCCCAACGGGGAACATCAAGCGGCACAAACTGATGAATTATGCGCGTATTCACATCGTGATTAACTTGATGCTGGGCCACAATGCGCGCGCCAGTCACAGACCCTGTCGTCACCAGCGCAGTACTGCCTGCGTCTTTTTCTAACCAACCTGCAATAAGTGGCAAAATGGACAGAACCTCACCAACACTGGCAGCATGAAACCAGACGAGTTTGCCCTGAGGCCGCTTACATGACGCGAACCCCATTTTTTCACGAACTCTCTCGGGTATCTCCTTCCCCTGACGTTGGCGGGAACGCAATAAAAAGGGTAGGGATGGTGCTATAAGAGTGGCCACGCATGCCCAAACTTTTGAAGGGGCAGGGCTTTGTGCCGGCATTCCCCACTTGAATACGTGATTGGCACCACTCGTCGTATCAGGACTCTCGGCCGCAGCCTGCATTTGCTTTGTCAGCGTTTCTGCCAAAAGTGCTGTGCCGTCCGGAGTATTTTTTTCAATATCAATCGGGTTTCCGCATACAAATCGCCCCTTACCGAAGGGAAGCGGAATGACCATCTTGTCCCATGAATTTAACTGTAAACCTGAGTAATAAGCACCAACAGGGACAACAGGTTTGCGCACGGCACCAGCAAGGGCTGCCATTCCTGGCTGCGCCACACGTCTAGGCCCGCGTGGACCGTCAGGCGTAATGACAACCTGCTCCCCAGCCAGCAAGGCTTTGCGCATTTGACGGAAAGCCGCAGCGCCGCCTTTATTTTTACCACGTGTATCCGAAGATCCCGCAATGGTACCAATGCCCCATGGCGCAATGATATCGGCAATCATCCGCCCATCCCGGTTGCGGCTTATCAGAACTTTCACACGTAAACCGGGAGAGACAGCCTTAGCCCACAAACAAAGCACAGGTGTGGCTGGCAAAATTTCATGCCAGAACGCCATAATCCCATTTGTGCCATTTCGGCCTATAAGAAGGGGGAACGCCTCTGGGGTTATATAGAATGTCCAGCGTGTCGTACGCAGCGCAAAGTGTAAATAAGACCGCACTAAACCGACACAAGCCCGGTGCAGAGATGAGTGGGGAGACAGACCAAAACGTGCCATGAGGCAATAATGCCTAACTTACGAGAATAAGCGACGCCTTAACGCAAATCCTTCCGGGGCTTCATTCTGGACAGAAGGCTGATAAGCAACAGTAAAAGCCTTGTGCGCCCGCTCCCAGACAGACACATCTGTGCCTTCGGGAACAAGAATATCTGTTACGCCACACCTCAGCAAAAACTCATACTGGTCTGGCAAAACATGGCCACCGACACGTATGATACCGTCAAATTTCAGATGTTCACGCAAGGCCCGGGCTTGTGTGAAAGCACGTCCATCCCGAAAAATAGGAAGGGTCAGTTGCACGGCATGTAGTCTGTCCAGCACATCGCTCAGGGCATCTACCGCCTCGTCCGGTGCCAGAACGACACCAACCCGGCCCTCAGTATTACGGGCAAAGCCTTCAGCCAGCCGGGAAAGCGGCAACAGAACATCCCCAGCAGGCACGGCATCTCCGTCTTGCACGAGCAGCCATGTATCGTCCTTAATCTGGCCGTTCTCAAGCAGTGGCATATGCGGCTTCCTTGAAGGGTGTTGTGCCTATCCGGCGACAGGTCTGTATAAAATGCTCGCCCTGATCCCGTCTTGCAAGATAGGTATCAATAATACGAGCAACAGCATCAACAGTCTCGTTCTCCGAAAGCGCTGAGCCAAGAATTTGACCCACAGATACTGTATCTTGGTCAGATGCACCACCAAGCGTAATCTGAAAAGCTTCTTCTCCGCGCTTGTCCACGCCCAGAATACCAATATGGCCTGCATGATGATGGCCACAGGCATTGATGCAGCCTGAGATATTCAGACGCAGGGGACCAATTTCCCGCTGTAAGTCAGCACTACCAAAACGCTCACTTAGTTTTTGCGCAATAGGCAGGGAACGTGCATTGGCCAATGCACAATAATCCAATCCAGGGCAGGCAATAATATCTGTAATAAAACCCACATTTGCTGTGGCCAGATCATGACGCTCCAGAACCTGCCAGACATCATACAAGACATCCTGCCTAACATGACCCAAAACAACATTTTGCAGGTGCGTAACCCGCAGCTCACCAAAGCTATATTGTTCAGCCAGGTCCGCCAGAACACGCATCTGCTCTGCGGTTACATCCCCCGGTATGCCTCCCACAGGCTTGCAGGAGATGGTGACGGATAAATAGCCCGCCTGTTTGTGCGCATGTGTATTGGTTTGTACCCAGTAATTGAAAGCCGGGTCCGCCAGCCGCTGTTGCGCGAGCTTTTCTGGTGCACCATCCGCAGGCAGGAAATCAGGTTGCCCGAAGCGTGCTCTAATTTCTTCCACTATATGCTGTGGTAGCTGATATTTGGCCCGGTCCATGGCGGCAAATTCTGCATCCACTTGCTGCCGGAAACTCTCAATTCCCAAAGCCTGAACCAGAATCTTGATACGCGCTTTATAAATATTGTCCCGCCGCCCATACGCATTATAGACGCGCAAGATAGCTTCCAGATACGCTATAAGATCAGATTCAGGCAGATCTTTCTGTATGCTGGTTCCGACAACCGGAGTGCGGCCTAATCCCCCTCCAACATACACCTCAAACACCGGACGCCCGTGAGGGCCCATGCGCGCCATAAGGCCGATATCGTGAAAACGTGCTGCTACGCGGTCCTTGGGGCTACCTGAAATTGCAATCTTGAATTTCCGTGGAAGAAACGTGAATTCAGGATGCAGGGTAGACCATTGACGCAAGATTTCCGCATACACACGCGGATCAAGCACTTCATCCGCCGCTGCTCCGGCAAACTGATCTGCCGTCACGTTCCGGATACAGTTGCCGCTTGTCTGAATAGCATGCATCTCCGCTTCGGCCAGAAGATCAAGAATATCAGGAGTGTCCTCCAGCTTGATCCAATTAAACTGTATGTTCTGGCGGGTCGTGAAATGCCCATACCGACGGTCATAACGTTCAGCAATTAACGCCAAGGTGCGCATCTGGCTGGCACTTACTATTCCGTAAGGGATAGCAACACGCAACATATAGGCGTGCAATTGGAGATAAAGCCCGTTCATCAGCCGTAACGGCTTGAACTCCTCCTCAGTCAGGGCCCCAGAAATTCGGCGCTCAACCTGATCTTTAAATTGTGCCACGCGTTGCTTGAGGAAAGTTTTGTCCACGGCATCATACGCGTAACGCCCGACAGGCAATATATGCTGAGAAGTGTGAGGCATGGGGGGAGCGACCTTGAGTAAAATTTAAGCTGTGACCGTCTGGCCAGACTTCTGCCATGTCGGAACAAATTCAGGGTGTATGCTCGGTCCTTGCGCACGAATTTGTTCCCGGCTGGTTACGGGTGTGATGCTGCCAGAATTTATGTGCACCTGCACGCCGTAAACGCCGACCAATCCCTCCTGCTGTGCTTTGACAGAATATGCAGCAAGTTTCTCCTCTATTTCTGTATTAGGAAAAACTTGTGCATGGCTGAGGAGTATCTGCCATGTATTATCAGCCGCCAGCCAGACAATACGACCATCCAGCAGACGGTTTGCCGTCAGAACGCTGTGTCCTTCTGTGTCCCGACGGCTATTTCTGCGGTCCATACTTCCTACCTCGCAAAGCACATTTACTTAGCGTATTTTCTCACAAAATTACGCTACAATCAACATAAGCTCATCAAAATTCAATCGCCACGCTTGATATTCACTGAAATTTCACTAATATTTTTCGTTTAATTTGCTAGATTACCGTTTCTGAAAATACGGGCATTCTGGATATTTAAGAGAGCACAACCTGTTTTGGCATGAGGTCGACCAGAAGTCTCGGGAACAAAAACGGGAACAATGCGGTCGGACAAAGCGGCCGAATAATGCCTAAAACCGTTACTTTTACCGTGGGTAATAAGAGGGACCGCCGCTTGTCCCTCTTCATGCAATATAATTTCAAAAGGACGGATCATCGCTTCTGCAGGGCCTGCTGATATTTGGGTTGGAAAAGAACCGACATGGATCTCATCCGGCATAAAATATCCGCTTTTTACCTGTCCCTTGAATGTTACAGCTTCTCCTAAAAATTCCATGACAAAAGACGTCTGAGGTTTTTCATCCAAATCAGAGGGAGACGCATCCTGCACCACACGACCATTCTGCATCACCACAATGCGGTCAGCGACTTCCAAAGCTTCTTCCTGATCATGGGTGACCAGAATAGTCGTCAGGCCCAATTGATCGTGTAGCGTCCGTAACCATGTCCGAATTGTACGCCGTACAATGGGGTCCAGTGCGCCAAAAGGCTCATCCAGTAGAAGTAGTGTCGGGCCCGTTGCCAAGGCGCGTGCCAAAGCCACCCTTTGCCGTTGTCCGCCAGACAGGCGGGCAGGATATGCGTCGGCCAAGGCGGGTATTTGCATTAACTCCAACAATTCTTCAATGCGACTGGCAATCTCTGTAGGGGGAGGACGTTTCCCCCGTGGGAGAACATCCAAACCAAAACTGATATTTCGCGCCACAGTCATGTGTGGAAATAGCGCATAATTTTGAAATACAAACCCTATTTTCCCGGCTCTATCCTGCAACGTTGTAAGGGTGTTACCGTTTAGCGTCAGGACGCCTTCTTCACACTGATCCAACCCTGCAATCGCTCGCAAAAGCGTGGTTTTTCCAGCTCCGGAAGGACCAACCAACGCCACAAAAGCACCAGTTGGAAAAGTAAGGTTAATATCATCCAGCAATTTCCGATGAGTTGCCGGGGCATAACGGGTCAGATTTTCAACATGCACGCTCATTTAGGCACTTCCCGACTACGCCATAAAAGAGCTGGCGCATAACGTAATAAAACTGTGGCCAAAGCCATGCAGGCCAGAAGAGCAGCCATAGAGAAAGCCGCTACAGTCTGGTAACCGTTATAGAGGCTTTCTATATGCAACGGCATGGTTTCGGTCAGGCCAGGAATATGTCCGGAAACAACGGACACTGCGCCAAATTCCCCCATAGCACGAGCTGTTGTCAGCAAAATGCCAGATATCAGGGCTACACGGGCTCCCGGCAACGTAACTCGCCAGAGTATTTGCCAGAACCCGGCGCCTGCCAGTGCCGCAGCTTCTTCTGTGTCCCGCCCTTGCTGCTCCATGAGGGGCACTAGAGTACGCACAACGTAGGGCAGGGTGACAAACACCGTTGCTAAGATGATACTAGGAATAGCGAAGGCTATATGAATGCCTGCCTGTTCCAACGCTGGCCCCCACCACCCCTGAGCACCAAACAGAAGAAGCCAGACCAGACCAGACACAACTGGAGAAATACTGAGCGGCAACTCAACTAGAACCAGCAGAGACGTGCGGCCCGGAAAGCGGTATTTTGTCAGCAACCAAGCCGCCGCAATGCCAAATAACGTGTTGGCAACAACGGCAATGCTGGTCACTTCAACTGTGAGCCAGATTGCCGCAATGCCATCCGTGTCCTTGAGAGTCTCGAGAGCGGGCCCCAAACCATTTTTCAGGGCCTCTGCCAAAACCACAGCAAGCGGCATAATAAGCACGAGAATAATGAGCGCCCATGCGGCCACCCAAAGGCCACGCTTCATCATGCCCCGACACTCCATGCCGAAACTCTTCTTCGTAAAACACCCAGACACACCAGAACGGACAAAGAAGCCAGAAGCAAAATCAGGGCTATGGCTGTCGCTCCCGGGTAATCAAACTCCTGTAATCTTACAACAATCAGCAAAGGGGCAATTTCACTTTTAAAGGGCTGGTTACCAGCAATAAAAATAACAGACCCATATTCCCCAACTCCGCGTGCAAAGGCCAAACCAAAACCCGTAAGAAGAGCAGGGCGCAGTGGCGCGATAATAACACGGGTTATAATTTGCCATGGTCGTGCTCCCAAAAGTTTGGCAGCTTCCTCCAGTTCCTGCGGTAAGCTCCTCAAGACCGGTTCTACCGTTCTGACCATAAATGGGAGACCCACAAACATAAGAGCCAGAATGATACCAAAGCGCGTATAAGCCACTGATAGACCCAACTTGGAGAGTGGAAAGCCCAGCCACCCCTGAGGACTGTATAATGTGGCAAGCGTAATGCCAGAAACCGCCGTGGGGAGCGCTAAAGGGATATCTATGAGGGCATTGGCAATATGCCGACCGGGAAGGTCGCCACGTACCAGCATCCAAGCAAGGAAAAGCCCGAGTGGAACATTGAGAAGTGCCGCGACAGCAGCACTGGAAAAACTGGTCCAGAGTGCTGCAAACATGCGGGCATCATGCAGTTCTGCCACTACAGGGCCAACACCATCCTGCCAAGGGCGGATGACGAGAGCACAGAGCGGCAGAATAATAAAAAAACCTGTCCAGAATACTGTAAACAAGAGTGAAAAACGGTAGCCGGGCAAGGCAGAATATCCGCCACGCCAGAACAGTGTAAAAGCTCGCTTCATGCTACCCATCAACCACTAGAATGCAGAACGCCAAATACAGCCCGGCTGAACCTTTTAAAGCTCGCACACAGGCAGCATATGACTATCCCCGAAAATGCAGCTTAAGACTGTAGCCGAGCCGGACGAGCAAATCGGACAAAGCCCTTAATAAAATCTGCCAGACTACTCGTTGCAGAATCAACATTATTCGCGCTGGTTTTCAGGTGCAGGGCAGGAGCATGCGGTGCCTCGTAAGGAGCATCAATTCCTGTAAAGTTCGCAATCTTTCCCTGCCGTGCCGCAGCGTAAAGCCCTTTCGGGTCGCGTTGCTCACACACAGAAAGGTCAGCATCTACAAACACCTCCTGAAAGCCTTCGCCTATAATCTGTTTTGCAAGCAAACGATCTGACTGTAGGGGAGAAATCAGTGCAACCAACACAACCTGTCCTGCATCTTGTAGGATCCGGGCGACTTCTGCGGCACGGCGGACATTTTCCGTGCGGTCTGCTTCGCTAAAACCAAGATCCTTACAGAGACCTGCGCGCAGCGTGTCTCCGTCCAGAACACTCACATTCAGCCCTTGCGCAAAAAGCTGAGACTCAGTGTGCCGTGCCACCGTGCTTTTGCCTGCACCTGACAAACCTGTAAGCCAGAAGACAGCCCCTTTGTGCCCATGAGCGCGCGTGCGGTCTACTGCACTGACATGGCTGCCTGCGGGGTGGATAACAGTCTCTCCCGCCTGCGTTAGAGCCGCACCAATAAGCGGCGCGCCACCTACAATCCGCTGGTGCCGGTCAACAAGTACCCCCCGACCATCCGCAGTTCCTGGTGCAAAAGCATCAAATTGAATGGTCTCAGAAGCAGCGAGCGTAATTTCAGCAAAGCCTTCAGCCGCCACTTCGTCTCCATGGTGGGCTGTCAGGTTTTCAAGGTCCAACACCGTATCAATGGAGGCAACGGTAACCGTGTGCTCAGCTGTTGCTAGGCGGAGCTTGAATGTCTCCCCAACGCGCAAAGGCTCCTGACGCAACCAGAACAACCGTGTTTTAACCCGAGCAGCTTCAACAGGTGCGTTGTCCGGAAGATACAAAATGTCCCCCCGGTCAGGAATTACGTCTGGCTCCAAAGTGATCGCAACAGACTGTCCCGCAATAGCCGAAATCTGCGGTGCTGTGTGCCAGCTTTCGACGGATGCAATACGGGCACGGGTTTTCTGTGTGCCGATAACAATTGTGTCTCCAACGCGGACACGCCCACGCTCTATACGCCCAGCAACATAGCGCTTGTCACCAAAGCGATAGACGTCCTGCACTGGCAGGCGGAGTGGCAGTTCTGTGCGAGATTCAGGTGAGGGTACTTCTGCCAGAACTTCCGTTAAGGTAGGCCCACTATACCACGGTGTCCGCTCAGAGCGCGTTGCAATATTATCGCCATCCCGTGCAGAGGCTGGGACAAATACAGCCGCCTTAAGGTCAAGCTTTGCCAGAAGCTCTCCGACAGACTCTTGCACGGCCTCAATCTTCTGCTGGTCAAAGTCTAGAAGGTCCACCTTATTGAGCAGGACAATAACGTGCCGAATACCAATCAAATGCAGCAGCATGGCGTGACGTCGTGTCTGCTCACGCGCACCCTCAGCAGCATCAACAACCAAAACGGCGGCTTCCGCATCTGCGGCACCGGTAATCATATTCCGTAAAAACTGCCGATGGCCGGGAGCATCTACAATAACAAACTCACGCTGACCAAGCCGGAAAGGAATACGGGTTGAATCAACTGTCACGCCCTGATCTCGCTCAATCTGCAATGAATCGAGCAAGAAGCTCCACTCTATTTTCAGCCCGCGTTTTTTGGAGGACTCAATAATTTGGGCAACTTTGCCGTCCTGAAGGTTGTCCGTATCGTGCAGCAGACGCCCTATGAGAGTCGACTTACCATGGTCCACATGCCCTACAATTACGATAGGAGTGGCGGCCTCATGAGATTTTGAAGAACTTTGTGTCATTGTCTTTATTTCCAGTCCGCAAATCTCAGAGGTAACCAGCAACGCGCAAGCGTTCGAACGCATCTTCTGATTCATGGTCCATGGCCCGACCAGACCGCTCAGATGTGCGTGTGGTTTCAAGTTCCGCAATAACCTCAGCGAGTGTTGCGGCATTACTCTCAACAGGGTTTGTAATATCCTGATCACCCAAAGAGCGGTAGCGCTTGCCATTTTTAGCAAAATACAGGTCAACCAGCGGAATACCCTCGCGCTCTATATAGCGCCAGATATCGATTTCACGCCATGAAAGGAGTGGGTGCACACGAATATGCATGCCTTCTTCATGAGGCGTTGCGTACTGGTCCCAAAATTCAGGCGGCTGATTGCGGATATCCCATTTGTGGCTGGCTCCACGAGGGCTAAAAACACGCTCTTTCGCGCGCGTGCCTTGCTCATCCCGCCGAATGCCGGCGATAACACCTTGCAAACGATGCTTCTCAATCATAGCGGCAAGACCGGCCGTCTTACGCGCCGCAGACCGTGCCGCAGGCGGCAAAGAAGGGTCCATTTCCTCTACAGGTGGGCAATCACCAAGCAACAACTCCAAGCCCCATTTCTTGGTGTACTCGTCACGGAACTGGTACATTTCCGGAAATTTTTTGCCGGTATCCACATGCATGACGGGGAAGGGTACGCGGCCAAGAAATGCTTTTTTAGCTAACCAGACCATCACGTTTGAATCTTTCCCCAATGACCACAGCATGGCCAGCGGGCGGAGCTTGCGATAGGCCTCACGCAGAATAAAAATACTTTGCGCTTCAAGCTGATCAAGATGGTCCATAGTATGTTTCAAACCTGTGTTGGTAATCAGTGATAGTCGTTATGCAAGGTCAGCCTGCGGTATGAATGCCACATTCTGTTTTGGATAAACCCGTCCAGCGGCCTGAACGGGCATCCTGACCATTGTCCACTGGCCGAGTGCACACCGCGCAGCCGATGGAAGGATAGCCATGCTCTACCAAGGGGTGCGGCGGCAGGCCTCTACGTTCCATTTCAGCCGTGATCTGGTCAGCCGTCCAATGAGCAAGGGGATTCAAACGGAGTTGCCTGTCGGATTTTTCTTCCACAACTTGCAGCGTTGTCCGGGTTGCTGCCTGCACACGCTTGCGGCCTGTAACAAGGGTCGAAAAAGGCTGCGTTGCAGACTTCAGGGGTTCCACCTTGCGCAGAGCACAGCATGCGTCTGGATCAAACGCCCACAGTTCACCCGTTGGGTCCCGGTCTGCAATTTGTGAGGAGTCAGGGGTTACATCAATGACGTGCCGCAACCCAAGAAAACGGGCCAATTCAGCGCGATACAACAATGTTTCCGGAAAATGCTTTCCAGTTTCCAAAAACAACACCGGAAGATCAGCGTCGGCTTCTGCAACGAATGCCAGCAACAGCGCTGATTCAGCACCAAAGGAAGAAAGAACAGCAACATCATCAGGCAACAGTCTAGAGGCCGCCTCCAGAAGGCGCACAGGGTCATGTTCTACAGACCGTAACTGCACCATAATTTTAGTGTTAGTAAACATTTACGACCCACGAACGTGAAAAATAGAAATCTTCTAAGGCACACATATAAGCGTGATATAATTATTTCAAGATCACTAAATATCACAAATAGCGTTATTTCGGTCGCAATGCACCAAACAGCACGAAAAGAAAGAGTGCCATATATGAATATTTTCTACGATATTTTTGCGCAATTATATCAAAAATTACACATGTATGTCGTGGAGTGCAGGGCAGCTATAAACTTCTGGCTCACGCTTACGCACGTGCACGATGCCTCTAGTGGTCAGCATCTCAGCCAAGTGCTTCAATTCATCTAGGCATCTAGTAAGCAAATCACTCAGCCTAAGTCCTCATCAGCCACCGCGCTCAAGAATGCATTGTTTGACAATATCAGCAGCGTACCGACAAAAATTCCAGACGAATCTCCAGAAACTCAACCATACACTAATTCCATTGCCTCAGTATTTAGTTGGCATAATATATCTTATGGGATTTATGTTTCAGCCAGTGTAGGGAACTCTAGAGCTCCCCACATTCTGCTCTGCTATTTTATCCGTTTGACGGTTTGGGATTATCTCTCCGGAAAAGCGCCCATTCTTCGTTAACGGAGCCATCAGGCAAGCGGCAGAAATTTACCTGCCCCTTTTTATCCTCGTAATGTGTCTCTATTTTGCCGCCCTTTTTGACACAATATAATGTCGCCGGATTGGGCATCCTGATCGGTCGTACGCGCTGTGTGGAGCGATCTTCATGCGTGTGCGTACACGCAACCACTGTCCCGAGCAAAGTGAGCATCATAGCCCCCTGAGCAAATCGAGTTACGGTTTTCGCCATTAGGTTTACTCCTCAATTTCAGCCTATTTTTCTGTGCTCAGTGTAATCTTATTTTACGTTCAATGTCATCTTGTCCTATAGCAGGCGCAGACGATGCATACTGTCTGGCATTTATGGTGCAAAAGACGTATGCTCATTATATTCCTGTTTTCATCAAAAGTTCGGTCCCTCCCCATGCCTGATGGTTCATCTCCTGTCGCTCGCCCCTCTTCTAATGTCGAAGTCCGTAATGACTGGACCGTTCCTGAAATTCAGGCGCTTCTTGACCTGCCCTTCCCTGAATTGATGTTCCGGGCGCAATCTCTCCATCGTTTGTCTTTTGACCCAACAGATATTCAAATATCCACCCTCCTTTCCATTAAAACTGGTGGATGCCCGGAAGACTGCGCATATTGCCCGCAAAGTGCGCGCCACGAAGATAGCGTCAAAGCTGACCGCCTGATGGCGGTGGAGAAAGTTCTTACGGAAGCAAAAAAAGCTCGTGATGCAGGAGCAAGCCGTTTTTGCATGGGAGCCGCTTGGCGCTCTCCGAAGGATCATGACCTGGAAACTGTCTGTGCCATGGTAGAGGGCGTAAAGGGTCTGGGGCTGGAAACCTGTGTCACGCTAGGCATGCTGGATGCCGGGCAAGCAGACCGCCTGAAAAGTGCGGGGCTAGATTACTATAATCACAACCTTGATACGTCCCCTGAATATTACGGCGAGATTATTACCACACGTACGTACCAGGACCGACTGGATACCCTCTCCAATGTGCGGGATGCAGGCATTAATGTCTGCTGTGGCGGTATCGTTGGCATGGGTGAGAACGAAACAGACCGCGCAGGCTTGATCGCCGCATTGGCTACGCTGCCTACTCATCCGGAAAGCGTTCCCATAAATCTTCTGGTGCGCGTAAAAGGCACACCTTTGGGCGATGCTGAAGAAATTGATCCGCTAGATTTTGTGCGTATGATCGCAGTTGCACGCATTACCATGCCAAAAAGCCGAGTTCGTCTGGCTGCCGGGCGCGAAAATATGAGTGACGAAACTCAGACCCTTTGCTTCTTGGCTGGAGCAAACTCCATTTTCTACGGCGAACGCCTGCTAACCACTCCTAATCCACAAGCACAGCGGGACCGCAATTTACTGGATCGTTTGGGAATGCACACAACAGGTATCGGGCTGGACGCTGTTCAGGCCTGAGACGTTCCTGCAAATAACAGTCTGACACATGACATATTCTGTTAAAGAAGTTTTCCTCACGCTTCAGGGTGAAGGTGGCCAAGCTGGTCGCGCTGCAATATTCTGCCGTTTTACGGGGTGTAACCTCTGGTCTGGCCGTGAGGAAGATCGTGCTAGCGCCATCTGCCAGTTCTGCGACACTGATTTTATAGGTACTGATGGTGACGGCGGCGGTAAGTTTCCGACGGCTGATAGCTTGGCTGCTCATATCAATGCGTTATGGCCGCAGTCAGACACACACCATAAATTGGTTGTTTTTACGGGTGGTGAGCCCCTGCTCCAGCTTGACGATACTCTTATCCACGCCATGCATCAGGTCGGTTTCAAAATCGCAGTTGAAAGCAACGGTACCGTTCAGGCTCCCGAAGGTATCGACTGGCTTTGTATCAGCCCCAAAGCTGGTGGAGAGCTTATTCAGACTCAGGGTACGGAGCTTAAACTTGTCTATCCTCAAAGCGGCATAGACCCTGCCTCACTCGAATCTCTGGATTTTCAGCAGTTCTGGCTACAGCCTATGGATGGTCCCAATCAGGCAGATAATCTACAAGCCGCTATTCGCTACTGCTTAAAGCACCCTCAATGGGGCCTCTCGCTTCAGACACATAAACTCACTGGTATTCCCTAAGTTATGGCCTTTCCCGAACACGCACAAACGGAATCAGCTCTCGTTCTCTTCTCAGGTGGGCAGGATTCCGCAACATGTCTTGCCTGGGCGCTTGCTCGGTTTGGTCGGGTTGAGACCTTGGGTTTTGATTATGGGCAACGGCACGGCATCGAGTTGAGCTGCCGGGAAACACTACGGGAGGGTTTGAAAACCCAGAATGCACTATGGGCCGAAAAGCTGGGCATGGACCACACCTTGGCTCTTGATGCTCTGGGGCAAGTTTCTGAAACAGCGCTGACCCGTGATGCGGAAATTGCCATGGCGGACGGAGGGCTACCCAATACGTTCGTGCCCGGCCGCAACATTATTTTTCTTACCTTTGCCGCTGCACTGGCTGCCAGGCGGGGTATTCGACACATCGTTACGGGTGTTTGTGAGACAGATTATTCCGGCTACCCTGATTGCCGGGATGACACAATAAAAGCGGTACAGGTCGCTCTTAACCTTGGCATGGACACACGGTTTGTCCTGCACACTCCTCTTATGTGGATAAACAAGGCTGAAACATGGGCGTTAGCCGAAGAATTGGGCGGGGATGACCTGGTGACACTAATTAACCGGGAAAGCCACACCTGTTACCTTGGAGACCGCACAACGCCGGTTCACCCGTGGGGCCATGGGTGCGGCCACTGCCCTGCCTGTGACCTGCGTCGGGCTGGCTGGGAAGACTATTGCACCAAGAAGGCTACCCAGCATGCCTGATCTGGTTTTTACCCGACGCTTTTCTATGGGACACCGCTTAATTCACGGCGCGAGCGAGACCTGTGCCTTGCCCCACGGCCACAATGAATTTGTAACCGTTAAACTGTCCGCCACGAACCCCGGTCGGTTAGATGGACGCGGCAATATGCCAGTATCTTTCCAGCGGGCAAAATCTACATGGCACCGTTTTGTAGACGAAAAACTGGATCATGCCCTGCAGCTCGCAGAAGATGATCCTCTGCTGGAGTGGTTCAAACAGCATGAGCCTGAGCGCGCACGCCGCATTGTTGTGACACCTGGTGACCCCACAACTGAACTCATGGTGTGCTTGCTAATGGCGAAAATAAACGCCTTTTTGATAGCAGACGAAAACTTACTAAAATGCGTTGAAGTTTCTTTACAGGAAACTCCAACAAATACTGTGACTTTTAGCGGAAACCCTCAGGACTTTCTACCTTGCCCACGGCCACCTGAACTGTGCTGGTGGTATCGCCCTGACATGTCCATCTCTGATTTTACAGGATAATATTTAATTTTTGTGCGGCGTTTTATCCGCCGCACAGTGCCTTTTATCAGACTGCTTACAAGTCTTGCAGCTTTAGAGTTTGCGTCGTTTTGTCGCGCAGTGTTTTGCACAAATCCAGATTATCGGATAGTTTTTGGCCATATGAAGGGACCATAGCTTTCAGCTTGGGCTCCCATTCGGCCAATTTACTGCCAAAACATTTCTCTAAAACGGTTAGCATAATTGGGGCAGCGGTGGAGGCGCCTGGGGACGCTCCCAGCAATGCAGCAATAGAGCCATCTTTGCTGGCGACCACTTCAGTTCCAAATTGTAGGACGCCACCCTTTTTTGCGTCTTTCTTGATAACCTGAACACGTTGCCCGGCTGTTACCAGTTCCCAGTCTTCCGGTTTGGCATCTGGTACAAAATCTCGCAGAGCATTCATCCGCTCATCATTGGACTGCATTACCTGTTGGATGAGATAGCGCGTGAGCGGCCAGTTGTCTTTTGCAACAGCCAGCATTGCCCCCAGATTTCCTCCATTGATAGATTTGGGCAGATCCATCAATGACCCCTGTTTTAGGAAACGCGTCGAGAACCCCGCATACGGCCCGAAGAGCAGAGCCCGTTGACCATTGATAACGCGCGTATCCAAATGAGGAACGGACATGGGCGGCGCACCGACAGAGGCTTTACCGTACACTTTGGCATGGTGTTGAGAAATAATGTCCGGGTTTTTACACCGCAGAAACTGGCCGCTTACGGGAAAACCACCAACACCCCGCGCTTCGGGAATACCGCTTTTCTGTAAAAGAGGAAGAGCGCCACCGCCACCACCAACGAAAACAAATTTTGCTTTCACGGTACGTTGTGTATTCTGGCGCAGATCCTGCACTTTAACGTGCCATAAACCGTCCGGCTCTTTTTTAAGGTCCAGCACTTCGTGACGTGTATGGAGTGTACAGGCGGGTGTGCTTGCCAAATATCCAAACAGCAAGCGCGTCAAAGCCCCGAAGTTGACATCTGTTCCGTTAAGACTGCGCGTCACAGCAAGTTTTTGGCCGGGTTTACGCGCCTTCATAACCAGAGGCATCCATTGCGCCAGTTGAGCAGGATCTTCCGAATACTCCATCCCTTCGAACAGCGGATGCTGGCTTAACGCTTCATAGCGTTTACGCAGGAACTCAGTATTCGCTTCCCCCCATACAAAGCTCATATGCGGGACGGGGGTAATGAAATCACGAGGGTTCGCAACAATCCCCGTTTCAGCAAGATAACTCCAGAACTGGCGGGAGACCTGAAAGGCTTCATTAACAACAACGGCCTTGCTGATATCAACATGACCATCGGCTTGTTGTGGTGTATAATTCAGCTCACATAAGGCGGAATGGCCTGTTCCAGCATTGTTCCACGCATCCGAACTTTCTTCCGCTACGTTATCAAGACGCTCAAAAATGCTGATGCTCCAGTCCGGCTGAAGCTGCCGCAGAAAAGCGCCCAACGTGGCACTCATAACGCCGCCGCCAATTAGAACGACATCAGCAGAAGAAGCGGTACCGGTAGTGATGGAACTCATTCTTGGTCTCCGAATATTCAATTCCGCCCCGTTGCTCAGGCAAAGACTGTGCATGGCTGACAGGAGCCATGCCCCGCTTCACACATACATGCAAGCTGCCAAAATGGGAGAACTGCCTGTAGAAGCCCCCTTTATGACACAGCTTTGCGCGCACACTCTCCTCATCTCTCCGAGAGCGCATCTGCAATGCACTGAACTCTTATCGAAAAGCAGCGTTATTTTGCACAGTCCAACTTAACGAACGATAGAGAGGAAGAAGTCATGACCATTCATAAATTTGGAACGGCACATTGGGAAGGCAGCATAAAAGAGGGTAAAGGCACAGTTTCAACAGAAAGCCATGCACTGGACAATCAACCCTACGGCTTCAACACGCGTTTTGAAGGGAAGCCGGGCACCAACCCCGAGGAGCTACTTGGCGCAGCACATGCTGCCTGCTTCTCCATGGCTCTGTCCCTCATCTTGGGAGAGGCCAAGCTAACAGCGCAGTCCATAGATACCAAAGCCGTGGTCAGCCTTGATAAAACTGATGGTGGTTTTGAAATAAGTGCAGTTGCCCTGACACTAAAAGCCAACGTACCCGGGGCAACTCAGGAGCAGTTTCTTGAACTGGCAAACAAAGCTAAAACGGGCTGCCCTGTTTCCAAACTGTTCAAGGCAACAATAACGCTTGATGCACAGCTTGTGGGCTGAACTAGCCCACCTGCCCTCTATGGCGCAAAAGATGGTCTGCCAATACGCAGGCCATCATTGCTTCCCCAACAGGCACGGCGCGTATCCCTACGCATGGATCATGCCGACCTTTGGTAATAACGTCCCTTTCCTCACCGGCACTGGTGATGGAAGGCACGGGTGTCAACATTGAACTGGTCGGTTTGACGGCAAAGCGGGCCACAACTGGCTGCCCACTGGAAATACCACCTAAGATACCGCCTGCATGATTAGCGCCAAAACCCACGTGACCATCCCGCATAAAAAGCGGGTCTGCATTTTGCACGCCAGTCAGTTCTGCTGAAGCAAAACCATCACCAATTTCAACACCTTTGACAGCATTGATACTCATAAGAGCCGCGGCGAGGTCTGAATCCAGCTTGCCATAAATAGGTGCCCCCAGCCCAGCTGGCACATTTTCAGCAACCAGTTCTATGACTGCGCCGATAGAAAGACCGTCTTTCCGAATACCGGCAAGATAGTCCTCCCACATAGGCACGCTTTTGGCATCTGGGCAGAAAAAGGGGTTACGCTCCACCTCATCCCAGTCCCACTGCGCACGATCAATTTTATGGGGGCCAAGCTGAACCAGCGCACCACGAATACGGATACCGTCACCCAGTATTTTGCGCGCAACAGCTCCAGCTGCTACCCGGCAAGCTGTCTCCCGTGCAGAAGAACGCCCTCCACCCCGGTAATCACGAATACCGTATTTCAGGTCATACGTCAGGTCAGCATGACCGGGTCTGTAAGTCTGGGCTATGTCCCCGTAATCGCGGGATCTCTGATCCGTATTCTCGATAACAAGGGAAATAGGAGTACCCGTTGTTTGCCCTTCAAACACACCGGAGAGAATACGTACTGCGTCCGGTTCCCTCCGCTGCGTGGTAAAAGCAGACTGTCCGGGCCTGCGACGGTCAAGGAACGGTTGAATGTCAGCTTCGGTCAGGGGGAGGCGCGGCGGACAGCCATCAACTACACAGCCGATAGCAGGCCCGTGGCTTTCTCCCCATGTGGTTACACGAAACAGGTGACCGAAGCTGTTGTAAGACACGGTAGTTCCCTTATTCCCCGACGACGGAAATATCAGGCGCTGTCGGGTTTTTCATACCAACTGTATGGTACCCGCTATCAACATGGTGCACCTCACCCGTTACACCGGCCGAGAGGTCAGACAGCATGTACAGCCCGGCACCGCCCACTTCTTCCAACGCCACATTGCGTTCCAGAGGCGCGTTATACTGGTTCCATTTCAGAATATACCGGAAATCCCCAATACCGCTTGCGGCAAGGGTTTTAATAGGCCCGGCTGAAATAGCATTCACACGGATAGCATCTTTACCAAGGTCAGCAGCCATATAGCGCACTGAAGCCTCCAGAGCGGCCTTTGCTACACCCATCACATTGTAATGCGGCATAACACGTTCCGCGCCAAGATAGCTCAAGGTCAGGAGTGAGCCACCTTTTTTCATCAGCTTTGCAGCACGCTGCGCTACGGCAGTGAAAGAATAACAGGAAATATCAAGCGCTGTCAGAAAGGCATCACGTGGGGTGTCAACATACCGTCCACGCAGATATTTTTTGTCTGCCCACCCAATAGCGTGAACAACAAAATCTATTTCACCCCATTCCTGCTCAAGGCGCTCGAACACTGCGTCAATTTCAGCATCGTTGGATACGTCACAGGGAAGGACGAGAGACGACCCAACGCTTTCTGCCAAAGGCTGTACCCGTTTACCCAAGGCCTCCCCCTGATAAGTAAACGCTAACTCACCACCCTGAGCAGCAACGGCACTTGCAATACCCCAAGCAATAGAACGGTCATTGGCAACACCCATCACCAAGCCTCGTTTGCCCTGCATGAGTGTTCCACGGACTGGTAATGTGGTGTCCTGAGACGACATGTGCGAACCTCGCGCTGATCTGACATGAAACATGAATATAAAGAACTTCAGGGGTTGGTCGCATACCACAGCGATTGAGACAAGACCCCTACCCCTTTTACCCCGGAAAACTGACAGATTTACGCCATTTATAGCCGCAGTGCAGGCATGATAGAGTTGCGCCTCCCACAATTTGTGAACCCTTGCTTAGGCAACCACTCCCCTTTGTCAGGTGTTAGGGATATGCTGCGTAGGCAAAGGGCTGCTTCTTAACGGCAGCTCGGACGTTGGAAAGACCTGAGGTATGACTGAGCATTCCCCTTCCCACCTGCACGAGATGGATCATAACAAGACCCTGATTGATCTGGCAGCTGATCCTTTTGTTCTGTTCTCCAGATGGATGGGTGAAGCAGAAAAAACCGAGCCCTCCGACCCAAACGCCATGACGCTGGCAACCAGCACGCCTGACGGTCACCCTTCAGCACGGATTGTACTTTTGAAGGGCGCTGACCGCAGAGGGTTTGTTTTCTACACAAACCAGCAGAGCCGCAAGGGAGAAGAGCTGGCTGAAAACCCGCATGTTTCCCTTCTGTTCCACTGGAAGAGCCTTCGCAGGCAAATTCGTATTGAAGGTACGGTCAGCCCGGTGACGACAGAAGAAGCTGACGCTTATTTTGCGAGTCGTAGCCGCATATCGCGCTTGGGCGCCATAGCGTCAGAACAGTCACGCCCTTTGCCTGACCGAGCGATATTTGAAGCCCGCGTTAAGGAGGCGGAAGCACGTTACCCTCAAGGAGAGATCCCGCGTCCGGCCAATTGGTCTGGATACCGCGTTACCCCTACTGCTTTTGAGTTCTGGCAGGAGCGGCCCTACCGCCTGCATGATCGTGCACGATGGACGGCCGATCAGGCATCATGGTCGGCAACGCGCCTGTATCCGTAAAAGTTTATCTCAGCGTATCGTTATTGATTAAGGGGAAAATACAATGAAAGACGTAAGAAAAATTCTGCTTCCCTTGCCGAGCGTTTCAAATGCTGAAGCAGCCCTGACACGGGGATATAATTTCGCAAAGCGCTTTGGTGCGCATCTTGCTGTGCTGCACGTGCGCCCCGATGGTCGGGACATTGCCCCCATGGCTGGCGAAGGCCTGTCTGGCGCCATGGTTGAAGACCTTATGCGCTCCGCAGAACATGAAAGCGCGCATCACGCGCATGAGGTACGCAAGCTGTTTGAACGCTTTGCCGCGACGCATACAGACATAGAAGTTGTACCGCCGCGTGCCCCTTTCCCGTGGGACACGCCAAGCATGAGCTTTAACATTCTTTCTGGTGCAGAAAGTGAGATTATTCCCTCTCACGCACGTTTATCTGACTTTACCCTAGTGCCTCACCCAGACTCAGGTGAGGATGTATCTTCTTCCGAAACTTTACATGCCGTCTTGTTTGACAGTGGCCGCCCTGTCGTCATTGCCCCTCAGACCCCGCCTAAGGGGCTCATCAAGCGCGTGTGTATCGGATGGAACGGCACAGCAGAATCCTCTTCCGCCCTCCGTGGGGCGCTTGCTTGGGCGCTCACTGCGGAAGCAGTCCGTGTTCTGCATTGTGAGGACTATCAGCGCCGTGGGCCAAAAGCGCGCGATGTTGTGGATTATCTTGCCCTGCACGGTATCAAGGCCGATGCTGTTGCGTTCAGCCCAGTTGACCGCGATGTGGGCAAAGGCCTGATTGCTGCGTGTAAAGACTTTGATGCGGACATGCTGGCAATGGGCGCTTACTCCCATTCTCGCCTACGTCAGCTCATTTTAGGCGGCGTTACCCGCCATGTGCTTGAACATGCTGACCTAACGGTCCTGATGAGCCGTTGATATTACAGAGTGGCCGTAGGTCTCCTACGGCCATCTCTTCCTACGCGCTGCATTCAGGTTACCGCAAACGTCATCCCGTCCCATGCGGGCTCAATACCGTCTGGCAAGTTGTCGAGCATCCACTGCCAATCCATATCCGTACCCATATGAGTCAGAATAATACGCTTGGGTTGTAGTATCTGCTGCCATTCAAGCACACGCCCCAGCCAAGCATGGGCGCAATGTGGCTCTCTCTGAAAACAGTCAACTACCCAGGTTTCTACACCTGTCAGAGCGGCCAAGGCTGCATCATCCAACTCAACCGCATCTGTGCTGTAGGCAAAACCACCGTAGCGCAGTCCGCTTGACATGATACGTCCGTGGCCTTGCTGGAATATGGTGAACGTGTGGCCCGCCATTTCGCATTGCCCGGCCAGTGGTAACGGACATGTTTCCACTATAGCTCTAAAAAAGCTCGGCCCGGTCCATGGCTTGAACACATAATCAAATCGGGTCTGTATTTCCGCAAGAACATCTGGGCAACCATACGCGGTGATCGGACCTTTTATAATCCGATTGATACCCCTTACTTCATCAAGACCTGCAATATGGTCCGCATGTGCATGCGTGTAAAAAATAGAACGGAACTGAGTTATACCGTTTGCCAACAACTGCGCACGAATATCCGGCCCGGTATCAACCAGAATATTCTCCCCATTTGGCATTTCCAAAAAAATAGAGGCCCGGCTTCTACGGTTTCTTGGTTCAGACGGGTCGCAATTGCCCCACATACCGTGGCCATCTTCGCCCCCAAGCATGGGCACACCAGCAGACCCACCGCACCCAAGAATGGTGACTCTCATAAGCACTCCGTGCTGCTATCAGGCAGCCTTTCTGAATAACCTGAAGAAATTATCCGTTGTCGCTTGCGTGAAATCTTCCAAGCTTTGTCCCCGCTCCTGCGCAAGACAGGACGCCGTATAAGCCACATAAGCTGGCTCGTTACGCTTGCCCCGCTTTGGAACCGGAGCAAGATAAGGCGAGTCTGTTTCCACCAGAATACGCTCTAACGGCAATTCACGCGCGACGTCCCGAAACTCACCACATTTGGGAAATGTCGCAATGCCGGAAAAACTGACATAACCACCCAACTCAACCACGCTTTGCGCCAAAGCAGCACTTGATGCAAAACAATGAAGCAGAATAGGGAAAGGCCCCTTTGCCATTTCTTCCTGCAAGATACGCGCGACATCTTCATCTGCTTGCCGGGCATGAATAATAATGGGGACATTCAACTCTCGCGCAGCCCCAATATGCCTGCGAAAGCTTTCCTGCTGAAGCGGACGAACAGCTTCCATACCATGAAAATAATCCAGACCGCTCTCACCTATCCCAACCACTTCAGGCGCTTGCGCTATCTCGACGATAGTTTCGACTGACGGGAGAGGCTCTTCTTCCACATGGTCTGGATGGGTGCCAACTGTACACCACACACGCACATCAGGGCTTGAATGGCGCGTTAAGGCTTTTTGCTGATGGGCACGGGCCAGACGGGTACCGATCGTCACCATTCCTGCCACCCCGGCAGCCTTGGCGGCTGCCAGCAGAGCAGGGATTTCTTCATCCGTGAAATGATCAAGATGGCAATGTGAGTCGATCAGACCCTTTTGCATAATCACGTTCTTAAGCCTCAGGCAGTCTGTTCTTCAACATAGCGTGGGAAAATACCTTGCGGCGCAGGGAGTTCACGCCCGGCGGGCAAGAGCGTTTCCAGAGCGGCAAAACTGCGTTCACTGTCTGTCACACCAAGCTGAGTTAACATGCGCTCCATGCTATGCGGCATGAACGGCTGCAAGACGATTGCCACACCCCGCAGAACATCCAGCAATACACGCAGCACATCGCTCATCCGCTCTGGGTCGGTCTTCTTAAGAGCCCAGGGAGCCTGATGGTCAATATACGCATTACCGGCACGAATAACCTTCCAGACATCTTCCAGCGCGTCTGTCAGAGCACAACGTTCCATTTGCGTTGCCATAAGAGACGGCAGAAGGGCAGCCTGACCGAGTATCTGGCTGTCTTCGTCCGTCAGAGTGCGGCGTTCTGGGACAACACCGCCGCAGTTACGTGCGACCAAAGACAGGGTGCGCTGACAAAGATTGCCAAGGTCATTGGCCAACTCAACGTTGTTCCGCATGATCAGGGACTTGCGTGACAGGTCACTATCCCCACCAAACGGCACTTCACGCAACAGAAAGAAGCGTACGGCATCCAGTCCGAATTCTTTAACAAGATCGCGCGGGTCAACGACATTCCCCAAAGATTTGCTCATTTTCTGGCCCTCTACGGTCCACCAGCCATTCGCAAAAATCTTCTTAGGCACGTCAATGCCAGCAGCCATCAGGAAAGCTGGCCAATACACGGCATGGAAGCGCGCAATATCTTTACCAACCAAATGCAGGCTCGCTGGCCAAAAAGCAGCTTTGGGTGCGTCTGTATTCGGATAGTCCAGCGCACTCAGATAGTTTGCCAGAGCATCGAACCATACATACATCACATGTGCTTCGTCACCCGGAACGGGGATGCCCCATTTGAAGCTGGTGCGGCTGACTGAAAGGTCCCGCAGCCCCTGCTTGACGAAACTGATGATTTCCCGTCGAGCTCCTGTCGGACCTAGAAATTCTGGGTGTGCCTCGTAGAGAGCAAGCAGCTTATCCTGATAGTCAGATAGCTTAAAGAAGTAGGAAGGCTCCTTCACCCACTCTACAGGCGCACCTGTAGGTGCCACCTTATTGCCCTGTGCATCAGAAACAAGTTCATCCTCACCATAGAAACACTCATCCCGTAGCGCATACCAACCTTCATAGGCCCCAAGATAAATTGCACCGCTTTCTGCAACTTTTTCCCACAGGGCTTGAGCTGATTTAATATGCCGGGGCTCGGTCGTACGAATGAAGTCATCGTAGGATATGGCCATGCTGTCTGCCATATCCCGAAAATTGGCAGAGATGGTGTCAACAAAAGCTTTTGGCTCAACACCTGCTGTCTGGGCAGCCTGTTCTACTTTCTGACCGTGTTCATCAGTACCTGTCAGAAAAAAAACATCATGCCCCGACAGGCGATGGAAACGCGCCAGAACATCCGCGGCGACAGACGTGTAAGCATGCCCGATATGGGGCGCACCATTCACATAATAGATGGGGGTCGTAACATAAAAATGGGCGGTCATGCTTTACTCGCGATGGTCATGGCTTCGAGAAGAGTTTCCTGTTTATCGAGATTAAAGCGTTCCGTCTCGCTCTGAAGGCGCATAATGGCCTCCCAAGCCTGAGCAAAACGGGCAGCTTCAGCTGCTCCCTTTCGGGCCGCTGTGCGGGCACACTCTTGAAGTGTGTCTGATAACAGGCTGAAAAATAAATTAAAACCGTCTTCCTTACGCAAAACGGTTTCAGCAATATCGTAAGACTGGCCGACAGAAACCCCGGAAAGAATTTTCTCGACCAGTGCGGCCATCCGGCCCCCTTCGTCCGCCAGCAAGGCCAAAGCTCTCCCGACCGCACCATGTGCTCCGGCCACACTCCGTTGCAACTCATCTTCCGCGATATCAGGCGCTAACTGCCTTACAATATGCCGAACATCTTCCGTGCTCAGGGGGGCGAGCTCCAAACGGCGGCAGCGGCTTCTGATCGTTGGCAGAAGCCGGCCCGGTGCGGAAGATGTTAGCAATAAGACGGCTTTTGGCGGCGGCTCTTCCAGAATTTTCAACAGTGCATTGGCGGCACTTCGGTTGAGCCATTCTGCACCATCAATTATGACAACGCGCCAGCCGCCTTCTGCTGCAGTCCGGTGCAGGAATGCTGTGATAGGCCGGACATCGTCGGCCACAATCTCGCCTCTGTAGCGCTGTCTTTTTTCATCGTAACTGCGCTGAACCACCAGCAGGTCAGCATGCGTTGCAGCAGAAATGCGGCGTCCTTCCGGGCTTGAAGGGTCTTCTCCCCCCAAAACTGCCCGTGCAAGACGAAAGGCAAATGTTGCCTTGCCTATTCCGGGAGCACCTGTAATCAGCCACGCATGTGGCAAGCGCCCTGATGCCAAAGCGGCACGGAAGACACCTGATGCGGCCTGATGCCCCCGAAGGGCAAGAGAAGCAATCCTTGAGTCTTGCTGCATGACCTAACCCGACTGAAGACGCTGGCGAATCTCTTTTACGATAATGCTATTTATCTCTTCTGGAGACACTCCGTGCGCCTTAATTCGCTTCACACGGCGCGGATTCTGTTCGGCTATTGTCTGAAACCCATGCAGCACGCGTGCATGAAACGCCTCATCTGACTGCTCATAGCGGTCTGTCGGTGCGCCGCGTGCAGCCAACCGCAGCCGGGCAACGTCTCGTGGGGCTTCAAGCAGAAAGGTCAGATCTGGGTCGCGCCCGAGATGAGCCTGCAAGTCGTTAATTAGGTCCAGTGTCTCCGCGTGCCCATTGGCACGCCCGTAGCCTTGGTAAGCCATAGTCGAATCTGTGAAGCGATCACAGACAACAACCGTGCCTGCTTCCAGCGCGGGGTTAATGACCTGATCAACGTGATCATACCGTGCCGCAAAGTGTGTCAGGATTTCAGACCGCTGTGAGAGCGGATGTTTGCCAAACAGCAAAACTTGCCGCAGGTCTTCAGCGCCGGGGGATCCCCCCGGCTCCCGCGTTGTCAGAACAGTGACACCCAAAGACTGCAATGCTGACTGAAGGAGCTTGAGTTGAGTAGACTTTCCAACCCCCTCTCCTCCTTCCAGCGTAACGAATAAACTTTTCTGCATGATCTAGAGGTGCAACCGGCGCGCAGCCCGACCAAGCAGGCCGAGTGCTGGAACATCCTGCCCCACAACAACAGGCAGAGACGCCTGCCGCCCTCCGGGCAATGTCACCGTCACCTGCCCCACGGATTGGCCTGCCTTGAGCGGAGCCGCCAGTGGTCCCTGATAATCGAGAGCAACATGTGTGCCATTACGCCAGCCATGCGGCAGCAGCATCGTCAGGTCCTGTGACACTACCAGAGGCACTGTCTGGCTTTGCCCCATCCACACGGGAGCCTGCTCTATAACATCGCCTTTATTGAGAATTTTCGCTGATTCAAAATTGGCAAATGACCACCCAAGCAGGCGCTCGCTTTCACGCGCACGGACGTGGTCAGAGGGCATGCCGTTCAACGCCATAACAATACGCCGCCCATCACGCAGGGCAGAGGCACACAGGCCAAACCCGCCCGCATCTGTATGACCAGTCTTGAGACCGTCAGCCAGACCTTTAACAACCAGAGAGTTCCGGTTTTCCTGACGGATTTTGTTAAAGAAAAACTCTTTTTCAGAGAAATAATGGTAATATTCTGGAAAGTCATGAACCAGGCGAAGCGCCAGATAAGCAACGTCCCGCGCACTCATGTAATGATTATCAGCAGGCCAGCCTGTTGCATTCATGAAGTGTGTATTGTGCAGACCAAGCTTTGCTGCCGTGTCATTCATGACAGCAACAAACTGCTCTTCAGACCCTGAAATACCTTCTGCCAGAACAATGCAGGCATCATTCCCAGACTGGATAACCGTACCCTGAATAAGGTCCTGAACCGGCACGCTCTGCCCCAAGGGCACAAACATACGCGACCCTTGCATACGCCACGCTTTTTCACTGACCGGCAAAGCCTGATCCAGCTTCAGGCGGCCAGCACGCAACATGGAGAAGGTTACATACGCTGTCATCATCTTTGTTAAAGACGATGGTGGCATACGTTCATCTGCTGCTTTTTCCAGCAATGTGGCACCGCTGTTATAATCCAGGATACAAGCCCAGCGCGCAACAGTATCAACCGGACCAACCGGCGTAGATGCCGGGGCCTCTGCCACTGTGGACGCTGCCGCAGGGGGGGCAGCAGCCGCAGCTACAGGATGCGCCGAGGCTTTATGCCCTTTGCGGGCGTAAGCTGTGAGAGCAGAACCACTGGAAACAAGGGCAGCGCCCCCTGCAAGAAGAAACCGGCGAGTGTGCACGTTCTTTCCTATTCAACGACGATATGAGATCCGGTCAAACCAGCAGCAAGAGAACGCTTCAGGGCCGCATCCGCCTCGCTTATAGTCGCAAAAGGGCCATGCCGCACAGCCCACTTTTTTTCTTGACCAACAAAAGCTGCCACAACCGTAGCTCCCTCACGCGCAGCTTCTCTTGCGGCTGTATAGCGTGAGGTAAAATCTGTCGTCTCAACCCATAATTGTGTCGGCTTAGGCATACCCTGCCGCCACGTTGCAGGTAGATCAGCAAGCAACTGGGAGACATCCGCCGTAGCCCCGGATGTATCCTGTGCTGTCGTTAAGGCAGCGCCTTGCCCTACAGGCGTTTGTGACTGGGGTCCGGTCAACTGGGTCTGCTGAACTTTTTCCAGAGGCGCTGTATTAATTTGCAGCACCGGACCACCGGGAAGCACCTCCGCCAGATGTCGGCTCGCACGCTCATCCACGACGATACTTACACGTACCGGCCCTGCTCCCATCCCCAACAAACCCGCCACCTTTGGCGTAACGCCAAGAATGCGACCAGACTGGGCCGGGCCACGGTCATTGATGCGTAGCCTGACCTCCCGGCCGTTTTCAAGGTTGGTCACTGTGACAATGGCAGGCAGTTGAAGTGTAGGATGGCTTGCCGTCATACTGACAGCACTACGCACCTCTCCATCAGTAGTGAGAGGCGTTGCCTTCTTCATCTGCGGCTGGCTGACCGCCAGACCAGTTGCCTGATAAGAAAAATCCTCACGAGGATAGACCCAGACGCCGTCGCTCTGTTGCCACGCCTGCCCCACGACATAATGCGGTGCAGGCTTAACTTTATTGGGCGCAGGGGGGGAGCACGCAGCAACCCCCAAGCAACAAAAAAGAACAGCCTTTTTCACACTATGGCACTTCCCAGAAGACCCACACCCAACGCGTAGAAATCGGAGGGATTGTAGCGACGGATCACGTTGAAATTGTGGTAAACAAGATAGGCCTCACCATCCATGCCATCGGGGCATATCACTGCTCCGTTCATACTGGCGTGGGAGAACTGCCCACCAAGAACAGGTTGAACACCAACCCCGGCCCAATAAGACACAGGCTTTACCGCTGCGCGCCCTATCTGCCCGACTGTTAAAGAAGCAGGAACCCGGACGGCTTCCCCCCATGGCTCTCCTGCATGCCACCCACATTTTGCTAGATAATTGGCTATAGAGGCAAAAACATCGGGCTCGTCTGTCCAGATATCTCGGCGGCCGCCAGCGGGGTAACTCGCAGCGTATCGCTCATAAGCACTGGGCATAAACTGCGGCTGCCCCATTGCGCCAGCATAGCTGCCCAACATACCTGCTGGCGTAATATCCCCCTGATTCAGGATATGGAGTGCTTTGAACAACTCGGACCGGAAAAACGCAGAGCGACGCCCATCATAAGCCAGCGTCGCAAGAGAATCGATCACATGATATGTGCCGGTTTTCACACCATAAGCAGATTCCAGCCCCCATATTCCTGCAATAGCGGCTTCATCTACTCCATACTCTGCGCTGATGGCGCGCAGAATGGAGCGCCTTTTCGCCACAGCCGCCCGACCATCCGTTATTTTTTTGTTGGTAATAACGCGATCTTTGTAGTTGGCCCATGTCATGGTGAATTCAGGCTGATGCCGGTCCGCTTTAATGACGGATGCGTTCGGCTGCCTGGTCAAAGACAACGCATCATCCACTATGGATGCATTCATCCCCTGCTGTATGGCCTCACGCCGCACACCAGCCAGAAAAGTTTCGTAGCTTTGTGTTGCCGCCGGTGCTGGCGTTTTTTGAAGAGCCTTTGCAACAGCTTTTTCGGAAACCGCTGGCAAAGCCATGCTGGATACCGCACCACAAACGAGCATTCTTCTTCTAAGCATCACGGACCAGTTACGTTGGTTTTTGGGTTCATTTCTTTTTGTATAGGCGTCTTTTATAAAAGACGCTCTACCTATTTTCTTGTTCCGTCATACTTACTCTGGCCTGAATTAGCCCTCCGACAGGCGTGTTGTGTCCTACGTCACTCAGGCGTAAGCCTTACCGTGTATGCTTGCACACCCGCTTCCTCCACAAAGCTTAAGGATTGTTTTTTACGCTTATGATGCATTCTCTTGAGCAGTTTCTCACATCCACCACATCATCACCCCTCGCTCAGATGCTCATTGTCATTCTTGCAACATTCATCCTCGAAGACGCAGCAACAGTCCTGACCGCCATTCAAGTAAAGCTTCATACTCTAAACACGCCACAGGCCTTACTCGCTCTTTATATCGGCATCGTGCTGGGCGATGTCGGATTATACGGGCTGGGGTTTCTGGCTGCCCGATGGCCACCGGCGAGACGCTGGGTGCAAACACCAGAGCGGGACGCACAGCGTCAATGGCTAACCGGTAAGCTGTTCAAGGTTGTGTTCATCAGTCGGTTTATTCCCGGCACGCGGCTACCGCTCTACACTGCGTGCGGCTTCTTCAACGCAGGTTTGCGCACCTTTACGTTAGCCACGCTTGCCGCCACGCTTATCTGGACAACAGCTCTTTTTGTGCTTTCACTGAAGGTTGGAAGTTTTATCCTGTCACACTTGGGTGCATGGCGCTGGGCTGGCATTCTCGGTTTTGTGGTGGTTATTATTCTCATGGGCCGGCTGGCGGCCCGCATGCAGAAACAGTGACAATGAACAAACTACCCACCACACCCGCTTCCACGCACACCAAACACAACTCGCCTCTCTCAAGCTTCGAGTTCTGGCCGGGGTGGATTTTCTACACCCCAATTGTCATTTACTGGGTTCTGCAAGGCCTCCGATACCGAGATTTCAGCCTGCCAACCGCCGCCAACCCGCGTATTGAAACAGGCGGCTTATGTGGTGAAAGCAAAAGCAGTATTCTGGACATGGCTGGCCCGGTTGCGAAGCAGTGGATCGCTCCGTACGCTCTCCTTAAAACCGGCACGAATGATTATGCGCGCGCAAAGCAGGCCTTGCTTCAAAAGAGCTTGAGCCTCCCTATTGTCGTAAAACCGGATGTTGGCTGTAATGGCACGGGCGTAAAACTTGCCCACACTGACGATGATCTTTGCGCCATTATGGATGCTTTCCCACGCAATACCATGCTCATGCTGCAAAGGCTCATTCCCTACCGGCACGAAGCGGGCATTTTCTACATCCGGCATCCAGATCGCCCCATGGGCATCATTTCCTCCCTCACCTTCAAAGATATTCCTGCCTTAACGGGGGATGGACACAGCTCCGTGCTGGATCTGTTAAAACAGGACCCGCGGACCAGCCTACTCCTTCCCCTGTACACGCCACGCCTTCAGCACCGACTGCATGACATTCTTGAACAAGGGCAAACCCTTGACTTGGTTTTTACGGGAAATCATTGCAAAGGCGCCATATTCCGGAATGGCGCAGCAGATATCACGCCAGCCCTGACCAAGCGCATTGATGAGATTATGCAGGATATACCTGATTTTCATTTTGGCAGGGTGGATGTGAAATTTGAATCCGTTGCAGAACTCAGGAACGGTGAAAAATTTGAGATTATAGAAATTAATGGAGTGGGATCAGAGGCAATCCATATCTGGGATTCTCGCACCACTCTTAAGGAAGCCTACAAAACTCAGTTTTTCCATTATGGAGAAACTTTTCGCATCGGCGCAAAGAAACGTCAGGCCGGATGGAAAACAAGCGGGTTATGGCATGGGGTGAGACTATGGCGCCAGCAAAAGCGCCTTTTGGCATCCTACCCCATGAACGACTGACACACCGCGTTCTCTAAGCCACATCCCCACCTTTAAACTCTTGCCCCAAACGGGAATGCTTGCGACCGTAAAAACGGTAGCAGGCCCATCCGCAAACAATGTATGTCGCCAACAGAAGTGCGGGCACTGGGTCTCCGGCAAAGAGTGCCAAGGCCATATCTATAAAGAGCGGTGCAGCCATTATCAGACAAAAGATCATACCGAGCAGCGGCACATACCCAACCCAAAACCCTTTAATGTAGAAGCCCCCACCCGGCACAGCAAAGGCACGAGGGCTCTCTGGCGCAATATTGCGGATCCATATCACGGTAAAACAGACAATACCGAAGGCCGTTGCTGTACCTAAGCTGACCAAATCGCCAATAATATCAATAGGGAGCAAAGCTGTCGCAAACGCCACGACGCCCCCCAGCAGAATGGTCCCTATCCATGGCGTTTTGAACTTGGGATGCAAATTACAGAAAATAGGCATAAGCAAACCATCTTCTGCCATCGCAAAGAAAATGCGGCTTTGTGCGTATAAAAGACCAAATAGCACTGAACAGAGGCCAACAACCGCCCCAATTTTTACAAAAACTGCCAACCAAGGTTGCTTCATTGCATTAACAGCAATTGCAAGAGGATCAGCTACGTCAAGCGTTTTCCATGGCACAACGCCAATCAATACGGCAGCAACAATAATATAGACCAATGTGCAAATGAGCAGAGATACAACAATGCCTATGGGTACATCCCTGCGTGGGTTACGTGCTTCTGAAGATGCTGTGGAAACGGCTTCAAACCCGACATAAGCAAAGAATATAATGGAGGCTGCACGAAAAATGCCCGGCAGCCCATACCGGAAACCACCCTCATATTTTGGGATAAACGGTGTCCAGTAAGAGGGGTGGATAGCCCATAATCCCAGTGCAACAAAAACAACAAGCACACCAACTTTTAGAAACACAATGGCCGTGTTGATACGCAAAGACTCTTTAACACCAAGGATAAGAAGCCCGGTCACAACAAGAATGGAGAAAGCCCCAATAGCATCCCCCTGCCAACTCATACTGACATGCCTATGCGCACCATCAAATACGACCTGCATAGCTGTAGTGCTAAGTGCATGCGGGATATGAACACCAAAGTCCTGCAAGAAGCTGACGGCATAACCAGAAAAACCAGCGGCAACCCCGGCACAGGAAATGCCGTATTCCAACAACAGAAGCCAACCAACACCCCACGCCCAAGCCTCTCCCATGGAGACATACGCATAAGTGTAAGCTGAGCCGGACACAGGCATTGCGGATGCCAGCTCCCCATAAGATAGAGCCGTAAACAGGCAAGCCAAGCCAGCTACAACAAACGAAAGCAGAATAGACGGTCCGGCGTAATTGGCCGCGGCCGTACCGGTCATGACGTAGATACCTGCTCCAATCGTGGAGCCAACACCAAGCATTGTCAGTTGAAGAGGGCCAAGCGAGCGAGAAAGACGCTGAGCACCATTTTCCTGCTCGATTCTCTCAAGTGATTTACGACGAGACCGCCCCTTCTCCGGGCAGGATGAAATCCCCATGAGAGTATGTGTAACCTCCAAGCTGATGCCAGCGTAATTATTACGATACCGGCTCATATAACTTCAAGCAGATAAGCCGCCACATAACCCATGACGGTACGAAAATACTTCGAATTTAGAGTGCGAAATGAAGTAGGATAAGCGATACAACCCCCGCACCCATGCAATAATACGCAAAGGGTGACAGTGCCCATTTATCGTGGTTCCGGAAATACCGCATGAGAAAGGCCGTGCTGGCCAGCGCAACAACACCGGACACGACTGCACCTACTATTGCCAAGTGTAGTTCTCCGGGTGCCATCGGCACAGTGCGCATTTTGTAGGCTGATTTCACCGTTGCGGCCAGAATAACAGGCTCGGCCATAAGAAAAGAGAACCGAGCAGCCGTTTCGCTTTGTAAGCCACGCAGCAGACCAGCGCATATAGTCGCACCAGATCGGGACAAACCGGGGAAAAACGCAACACACTGGAAAGCGCCGATAATAAGAGCGTCTGCTATCGTCATATCAGCTACTGTGGCCACCCCTCTCCGTGGACTGGTAGCGCGCAGCTTTTCAACAAGCAGAAGCATCAGGCCATTCAGGAACAGGAAAATCGCGACTGGCGTTGCAGACCCGAAGAAGTCACGAATCATGTGCTCGAACAGAAGGCCAATGAGAACAGCCGGAATGGTGGCAACAACAAGCAGAAAAAGAATATACAGACTTTCCGCCTGAATACGCGGCCCCAACACCCCAACGGCACCTTTAAAGAGGGCTAGCCAGTCTTTCCAGAAGAAGACCAACAGGGCGACGGATGTGCCCAGGTGCAACATGACCAGAAAAGGTAGAAACGAGAGGCTATGCAGGTCGTAAGACCAATGCAGCAAAGCTGGCACCAAAACAGCGTGCCCTAAACTGCTGACGGGAAACAACTCCGTCGCACCCTGTAAAACAGCTATAAAAATCGCCTGAAAAAAAGACATACTCACCATACCCAAGATCTGGCCAGACCAAGCCTGTCCTTGCACCAAGAGCCGGTATGCTGCAAGCATTCATCCACACTTAAGGCACAACACACCGCCTGAATACGGAGAAGACGCAGTTATGATAACCCGAGGCCGCGCAGGCGCCATTCTCTTTAGCTGTGCCGTTCTGGCAGGAACATGCGCGTTTGGCCTGTATGCAAAAACAACACTCTCTGCTCCAGGTCGTGCCCAATATGACCTTGCCGCACGCTTTGTCTCAGCCAATGGTCTTGCACGCGGTGCCGATGTGAATTTGGCCGGCGTAACTGTTGGCAGAGTAGCATCCACCACGCTTGATCCGGTTTCACAAATGGCCATTGTCAAGTTCAGCGTAAATGCAGACCTTACCCTTCCGGAAGACAGCGTGTTGACCATTGGCAGCAGCACCCTGTCAGCAGACAATGCCCTACAAATTGAACCCGGCACGTCCAAAAAACATCTGGCAGCGGGCACACTCATTACGCACACAATAGAGCCCTCCAGCCTAGAGCAGCAGGTCAGCAATTATATTTTTGGCGGTGGAACTTTGGAGCAGTAGGAAAAGCTAGCATTTTCTACTGCATCTCTATTTTTGTAACAAAAAATGTGCGTAGCGCCTTGACGCCCTGTCCCGGTCGGGGTAGATCAGCCCCACCGAACGATGGCGGCGTAGCTCAGCGGTAGAGCAGGGGAATCATAATCCCTTGGTCGGCGGTTCAAATCCGTCCGCCGCTACCATCATCTTTAATGTTGATATCATTAAAGAAGTTCGGTCTTTTCCACACTCTCCACAAAGTTATATCAGGGTCAGTTTGGCACCCGGTTTTTCCCCGGTTTGGCATTCTCCTCTTTTTCCCGGTAGCGAGCCATCTTGTCAGCCGCGCTTCTGGCTCGTGTTTTCTGGCTCGCTTCACGCACGTATCGGCTCACCATTGCTGAGCTTGTGTGGCCAGTGATTGACATAATTTCACGCTCTGAGTAGCCTGCTTCAGCCAGCCATTTTGCTGCTGTGGTTCTCAGTCCGTGTGTGACAAGTCCCACTAATCCGGCCGCCCGTATTTGATCCCCCATCTCATGCCGGAAATGATCGATCTTCCACGGCTGGCCGTCTGTCCTTGTCAGTATTGTGGGTGCAAGCGTGCGGGGCATTGTGTCTAGCAGTTGACGCGCTCTGGCATGGAGCGGTACCCAGACGCGGGCTTTTGTCTTGCTCTGAGTGATATATATGCCCTCGCCATCATAATCAGCCCAGGTCATCTTTATCAGGTCTTGTCCACGCTGCCCGGTGGCTAGGGCCAGAATTACGGCCGCCTTCACATCTTCTGTTGTCGTGGCGGCGTTGAGCATCTGATCAAGCTCCGTGTCGGTCCATGCTCGATAACCGCCGTCTGTTTTTAACTTCGGCACACGAAGCGCTGGATTGTCCGGCCGCCATTCACGATTGACCGCCCAGCTCAGCAAAATGGAGAGCACGGTGATCATCCGGTTGGCCCTGCGCGGGGTTTTTATTGGGGCATCACCCTCTTTTTCTGCTGGCTTGGTGGCGTAGTGGTCGCGTAGCCAGAACACAAATTTGCGGGGCATGTCAGACACAGACAGATGACCGTATTCCGAGGCAAGCGGATCCAGCGCTTTGTGATAATCGACCTTCGTTGCGGGTGCTGTCCCTGAATATTCGGGCGATGAGCGATAGGCTATAATCAGGGCAGCAAGGGAGCCTGGCGCAATGCTGGGTCGCTCCTTGTCTTTTATCTCTGCCTTCTCGGCCGCGTTGTGAAGGCGGGTATACTCAGCGAGAAACTGCGCGTCTCCGGGTGTGCCTTTAATGCGCTGCCTTACCCCTTCCCGCCTGTAATAATAGTAGGTCTTTCCCTTGGCTGTTGTGGAATCAACATAGGGCAGATCAATGCGTGCCATTTCGCCCCATGATTTCTTCATACGGGTCATACTTATTAGCCAGAGCAGCTGGCAGAATTCCGGCCCGTGCGTTGAGCCATGCATCCAGATGCTCACGGAGCCAGATCTGTCTGCCTGGTGTGATCTTCACCGGTGGCACATCCGGCATGACATGGGTGCGGAATGACCCAACTGACAGCCCTACATAATGGGCGGCCTGCTCTTCCTTTAGCCCGCGTGGGATCCATGCTTCTGTCATGGCGCGCCTCCTGTAGTGCTTATTTTTCTGACAAGGTCAGCAAGGAACCTCTTTGTGTTTCCTGCTTTTCGGGCTCGCGCTTCCTTGCGGCAAAGTGCCGCGAGATACTCAATCGTGCATGCCGCACTCTCTAGCTGATCTTCAGGGAGGGATTCCTTGATGCATAATGCCTCCATCCAGTCTCGGGTAAGGGCTTCAGCTGCTTCTTGTCTCTTTTTACTCGGCGGAAGTTCCTCAGTTTTGTAATTCCATGACAGACCTTCGGGCTCGGGGGCTGGTACATATGTCGGTCGCGGCGGCGGTAGGCCTCTAGCCATTTTCTGTTTCTCCCCATTTTATGCGGTTTGGTCAGTGTTGGTCAGTTTGGTCAGTCATCAATTACTGACCAAACTGACCTTCTTATTTTTTGGCGGAAATCTGCGATTTTTTGTGCGTCAAGGCGAAATGGCCGGAATAGCCGGAAATTAGGTCAGGAATTCATTCCCGGCCTTTTCGGCCATATAGTCTTCCCCTCTGATTTCGGTGCCCACGGCTGTGTGCTGGGGCCGGGTGCGCCTGAGTGGGTTGGCGTCCAGTGTGGTAGGCGGCCGCATAACCACCGGCGCAGGTCAGCCACTTTGCTGGGCATGTCTTGCAGGTCTTCTATGGCCACGTTATTTTGCGCCACGGTTTGCAGTGTGCGGCCGCCTACGCAGGCCAGAAACTCTGGAGTATCCAGTTCTGGCATCAGGTCATCTGCTTTTATGAGCGCGCCTATCCATTCCGGCCGGTTGTAATGCTCGGCGGAAAGGTGGGTGCTGTTCTGGCGGTGTGCCGGCGTGATTGAGAGGCTGCGGGCAAGTGCCTCACCTATCATCTGTGCCAGAGTTTCAGGTTCAGGCGCTATTATGGTGCCGTCTGGTGCGACTATGGCTGCCAGAATGTCCTTATTTGTGTGGCTGCCTGCGGTGTACGCAATAAGAAGCGCAAGCGTAGCCTTTTCCGGCGTCAGGCGCAGCGGGCTGCGTAATGCTGCATGCAATGCCGTGTTGCGGGCTTCTGCCAGCATATCCTGCCCTGCCTTGGTAATCTGGCAGGCGTCTTCAGGCAGGCTTTCCGGGAGTTCTGGCGCTGTGGCTTCCTCACTTTCCATCATGTCATCTGTTGCATGGATGGGTGCATTTGTTGCGCCGGCAGTCTTTTTTTGTGTTGAGGCAACTGGTTTGATAACAACCGTTACCACCCGGCCTGCGTCATTCCAGTCATTGGCGGGGGCAATAGCATAGGCCCGCTTGAACTTGCCGCGTGGTGAGAGGGCTTCTTTGCGCTCAACATAGATCCAGCCGGTAGGCAGTTTGGGCAGTTGGGCGGTGCGGCTGTAGTCCAGCATGATTGCTGGCTCGTTTGCAGCCTGAATGGCGTCCTGCACCGCAACGGCCTGCGCTTTCATGAAGCCTGCAATGTCTGCTGTGGTAAACTGCTCAGGCGAGCCCGGCTCTGCAAACAGGTCTTCTTCAAATACCACGCCAGCGGTAGCGACATCAAACCACGCACGTTCCTGCGGTATGCGGTGTGCCGTGCACTCAGCGGCAATGGATGCCCATGAGATAGAGTCCCCCGCGTATTGGTGGCGCTCAAAGGCCGTGACCTGCTGCTCGGGCGGGGCGGCGGCTATAGTGCCAAGCGTGCGCCATTTTGGCATGGCTTTGCCGCGCATGGCCTCCAGCAGATCAGGCGCAATACGGCTGAGGATATGCATTTGCTCAATATGCCGATCCGTCATGCCCAGGGCAGCACCAGCAGACTGTAGCGAATAGCCGCCCTCTATCAGGCTGGCGATGTGCTGCCACAGGTCAACGGGGTCTACTGGTTTGCGCACCACGTTTTCGGCCGCCTGGGCAAGTTCGCTCTCAAGCTCGCCCATCAGCGTTACCTCAGCGGGTATTTCTTGCAGGCCTGCCAGCCGCGCCGCTGCCAGCCGCCTGTATCCTGCAATTAAAATATAGCCGCCTGCTGGTGCGGGCCTTACCAGCACGGGTTGCAGCACACCCAATGCCTGAATGCTGGCCGCAAGTGCGCTATCAGCATCGTCCTGCGGGCCAGCATGGCGCATGTTGCCGTTTTCATGGATGTCTGACAGGGATATCAGCATGGGCGCACCCAGTCACTGGCATGCGCTGGCGGGGCTGGTTGCCACACGGAAAGCAGCACTTCTTCCAACCGCTCCCGGATAGCCTCAGCATCGTGCGTGCAGCGCCGTGCGCCGTGCATGTTGCCTGCGCGGCTTTGCTGTACGGCGCATCGTTCAAGGGCTGCGGCCTGACCGTGCAGGGCTACGGCTACAAGCTTCTGCTTTTCTGGCAGCTTGGCGTAAAGCGTTTCAATGTGCGTTGGTAACATTGGGGGTCCCTTTGTTGTGCGGGAAGTGCAGCGGCACAGCCAGGGCACGTTTTGGGGCTTCGTTAATAAGTGCGCGGGCTATGCCCATGGCCTGTTGGGCAAGGTCTGGCGCGCCGTTTGCGTTGTGGTGGTCTGCCAATTCCCGGTAGGCATCGGCTGCTATCAGCAGGGCATCAGATGAAAACCGGGGCACACGCAGGAGCAGTTGCGCTGGGGTGCGGTGACAGCGGGGTAGCTGGCGTTTCATGGGGTAGCGCTCATGGGGCCATGAGCCTTGACGAAAGATGTAGGCAGCCTCATCTTTCGGTTAGGCTTTGTTAATACAAGGAAAGCACCATGAGCAAAAAGCACGACCCGATTATTCATGCGGCCATTATTCAGGCCGCTGCTACGCTGACCGCCTCTTATTATGCAGCTAAGAAACCCTTGAAAGAATCCGTTTTCGACAGTGCCCCTACTGAGGCCGATCTCGGAAATCAATTTGCCCGCATGTTGGAGCAGGTTGAGACGCGCTTTGATAATCACATTCGTCGGCACAACGACGGCTGATTTTTCTGAGATTAGTAACCTGCTGGCAGGAGCGCCATTGCGTGCGCCCCTGCTCTCTTCCATCATGCTGCCCATAGCAGACTCGATGGAAGCCTTTGCATGACAGAGAAATTTGACCCCGTTATTGAGGCCGCTCTTATTCAGGCTGCGGCTGCGCTGGCGGTAGAGGCCAGTGGCCTTGCAGAGCGCAACCTGCGCGCCAAGTCGAATATGGCTGGCCCGCATGGGCTGCCCATTATTGACCAGACGGCAGACCGTGCTGACCCCTTGCAGAATGTCGTGTCCGTATTCCGCAATGCTCTGGTCGAAGTGCGGGAAGAATATAGGGAGCATCTCAAGGCCCCCCGTCTTTCGGCTTACCCGAAGACCCCTGAGCCTCGCTTATAGTATTAAGCGACCCCACTATGCTTTCCACTATCTCGCACCGCTCTTTTAAATGAGCTGCTGCTGCGTCAACGCAGAAATCCACAGTTACCTCTTCGGGGTAACGTATGCCGGATACTGATTTTGTGATGGTGGCTTGCTTGGGAAAGCTCTGCCTGAGCCATGTGTCGTTGCCGCCGAATAGGCTCAGTAAAGTATGCCTGTTTTCGATGTCTCGGCTTGTTAAGGTGCGCTCGTTACCTGCTGCATCCCTGAACGAATAGCCTTCTATCTTGCCGGTTTCTGCACATTCCACCGTGCCCAAGCACCGCACCGGGCATGTCGTCTGGTCTGGCTCCGGATAGGTTTGCTCTTCCGTTGGGGTGGCAGGCATATCTGGCTGCGGTATGGCTGGCAATTGCTCCCACCCGTCTTCGGGCAGGCCCATGATGATGGTCCAGATGGTGCCGTCATTGCAGAGGGTTACAAGGCTGCCATTGTCAGAATCAAGCGCGATCTGCACGGGCTGGCGGTGCGGCAGGGCCGGTGTATTTGGGCGGCTCATTGGCCACCTGCGTTGGGCTGATCTTGCTGCAGAAGCAGGGCAACTTGACCAAAGCCGTTCTCTTGCAAGAGTCTGACCGCTTTGGCCACCTCGTCTTCTCTGTGAAGCTTGATAGTAGAAGCGTGCAGATCTGTGGCTTTATCGACTAATCGCGCAGCACGAACGCGCTTGTCTAATACACTAATGTCGGGTGCCAGCACATCTGCCAGCGCACGCACGCATTCAGTGACCGCTGCCTGATAATCAATGTTAATGTCGGCCATGACGGCCCTCCATCATTGGTGATGGAGGGATGTTGCTTATTGCAACATGAAGCGTCAAGAGAAAATGTTGCAATAAGCAACATGCTCTCGAAGTGAAAACCTATCAGATAGGTCTTACGGGATACGGAAAGTTCCTTTTTTATCAATTACTCGGCCAATTCCGAGTTCGGATTCTTTAACGTCTGGACCCGCAAGGTTTTCGCCATTTTCGCCCAGTTGCCTTTGGACTGCCTTGTTTTCCTGAAATTGGGCAGCGGGAGATGTTATTAAATATAGATAATCGTTGGGCGGCATTTCACCGTCAGGAGCAGAAAATGGGCCAGCGTGAACATGATGATTTTTAACTATAAAAAATCCACCATCGGAAAACCCGCCTTGAACAGGCTGAACATCTACCGAAATTTGCATTCCTTCAGGTAGATTTGTATCTATATCTATTATTGGATTATTTTTACCACTTACAGATATATTCATATATTCTTGTGGAAGTGCTTTTGCATAAACCAAATTAGAATAGGTCAAAAAAAAGAGCACCGCGGCGCCCTTGGTTATGATTTTCATGAATCCCTCTTAGGCGAAGTTCGTGTCATTATTAGCTGTAAATGCAAATCTGCTTCATGTTCCGGAAGCTCTCTAAATGCTTGAAGCAATAGAGATTCTTTCGGTGTCATCGGCTCGACCAAGCACCGCTCGCCGACGCCATTGGCAAGCCAATCAACCGACACATTGAAATAACGTGCTATAGCCAACAGTAGATCCCTTCCTGGCTTAGCTCGTCCGCGCTCTATATTAGTCAGGTGCGTTCGAGCTGTTCCAACTGCTTCCGCCAGTACAGCTTGATCTAACCGCGACTGTTCGCGCAATGTTCTTATTCGTGTGCCGATGGTTTGTGGGTCGCTCATAAGAAGCATTCTGGACTTCTCAAAAAAAGCGGGGATGGTTTTTGCAACATATCGCTTGACCCTCAATGTTGTTTTTTGCAACATAAGTGTATGGAAACGAAAGCCATCATTCAGAAAGCGGGCGGCGTCGTAAAAATCGCCAAGACGCTTGGTCTCAACCATTCCACTGTCTGTGGGTGGAAGCGCGTGCCGCCGCGGCACACTGTTGGCGTTGCAGAAATGGCTGGCCTTCTCCCCCACCAAATCAGGCCTGACGTTTTCCCTGCCCCTACCCAAAAAGAAGGAGAGGCTGCGTGAGCATTTCCCCCACAAGAGTATCTGAACAATGGTTTGCTGATGCTGACTCCAGCATCAGTGTATGCATTGCTCCCGTTGTAATGGAGCACCCCCGTCTTTGCTCCATTACCTTGCAGCCTTTGCCAGCTACTGCTTTGTCTGATCTGGATCGTGAATTGCAACGGCAAGTTTCTGCTGGAAGGCGCGTGCGTCCTCTATGGAAACGTGCCCTCGTATCCACCCTAGGCCGCTTACGCCTACGCCGACCGAAACCCCTCCTTGATCTGACACTTCAGGCCACAGGTTCAGACGCAGGCCTTTTGTGCTCGAAATCGTCACAGCTTCTGCTTGGGGGTCAGCGGGCAGGGTCTCAGGTTCCATGAGGTCCCGTGCGGCAATTAGCCCGGCTATGAGCCGGGTTACGTCATGTGCAGTCAGCTGTGCGTGCTCTGCCCCGACATCAATTCTGACCGTGTTGTCATCGAGCATGCGTAGTCTGAACTCTGAATGTTCAGTCATATCCGAGAAGTCCTTTCTTAATACTTCACTAAATAAAGGAGAGGCCGCGTGAGCCCCGAAGAACTGCGTGATCCTGTTTACTTGCGGGCGTGGTGTATCGACCAGACCACTATGGTTGTTGGCCGGGAGAACATTTCTGCCGAGCTTGTCCTTGGCATTGCTCACATGCTGGAGACTGCCATGCAGGACGTCATTCAGCGTTTTCCTCTGGCACCGTCAAAGCCATGACGCGCCATTCACCCACCGACGTGCTTCTTGTCCCGTTTTGCACGCGCAAGCTTGGCTTTCAGCTCTGTGATCTCCTTATTCGCGGTGCGCAGTTCCTCCTTAAGTGCCGTCACCTGGGCTTGAAGGTCTGCCATCTCGCTTGTGGTCATAGGTCATCCTTTCTGAATTTTTACATGTGTGAAGGAGAGGCCGCGTGAGCGAACTCTGCATTCAGGCCGCCCTTGTTGCGCTGCCTGTTTTCAAGGCGGAGGCCATTGCACGTGCGTGGGTTCTGGCCGGGCTTGTCACAGCAACGGTCGGTGCAGACACTGTGCTGCTGACTAACCCTGATGCGCCTTGGCGCAACGATATAGACGGTCTTGTGGTCGGCAAGGCGGCTCCATTTATTCGTTTCATCACGGTAGACACCCCCGCGGCTCGTGCGCGGCGTCAAAACTACCAGCCGCTCAAACCCACGCCTGCCATGCAGAAGTTCATGCTGGGCGAAATCCTCCCTCAAGATATCAGTTCGGGCGACTCTGGGTGGATAGCTGATGAGCTATATCAGCCGCTGTTTTCCGCCCCATTAACAGAGTGCCTGCCAGTTTCTCTGCCTGATCAGGTGTCAAAATCATGAAGCTTTCTGACGTCCTCCCTCCATATGAGCCGCAGGATATAGCTGTGGCACAATTAGCTATTGCCCTGCGGTCCGTGCGCGATACGGCGCTGCGATCACGGGCCATCTTGGCCGTCGCAGCAGATGAATTGGCAGAATGCGAGCAGGTTGTTGCTGCTGCTGCGGCTACAGAGCAGGAGCTTTTGTCTGCCATTCGTAAGCTCAGCCCAGCTGATGCCGATATTCTGGCGAAAGCCCCAGTTGGTGAGCTCAAGCCTTTGGGTGAAGGTTTGCGGTTTCGGCTGGCACATAGCGAGGAAGTTAAGCTCATCACCCATGGCCGGAGGATGATGGGCTACCCAAAGCCTTCGCCGCCTGTGTCAGCAATCGCTGGGCCTGTCACTACGCAGGAACTCAAGGAGTTCCGTGGCGAATGACTCCGCCCCTGCATTTGCCTTCACCCCCGCGCGGTCATCGTTATGGTATATGCCGTCCAGGGTTTTTATCAGGACAGCCTTGGCCTCTGGCTGCAAGTGCGCCTTCGCGGCCGCGGCTAGCGCGTAGGCAACCTGCGTTATCCCGCTCACATCGGTTCGCAGTTCGCGCGTGTCGGCCTCCAGCCGCTTTAGTCTTTCTTCTACGGTCACAAGAATCCTCCATGGTTGTGTGTGGTAGCCGCATGGTGGGTGTAGTGGGCCGGGGTAGCAATACCCCGGCCTGCACGGTGGTTATGTAATGCGTGGCGGCATGCGCCATATCAGCGTCGTGCTGCCAGTGGTCTTTATGGACCTGCTGGAGGCATGGGCAGCCTGCCCCAGCTGCCCTGCCTCCGCTTTTGTCCCTACTGTTGTTCCTCCTTCTGCCCAAAACCTCAACTGTTCCAACAGGTGTGACACTGGCAGAAAGGACGCCCAAGATGTTGGGTATTTCACCCAAGAACGCGGGTATTTTACCCAAGGAAGAGAAAAGGGCTTGCCGCATGTCGGGTAGCACTCTCTCTGACCAGTTCCAGAATGCAATTTCGGCAGAGGTTGAAGCCCGCCGTGCGCGGGGCTTAAAGGCCGCTTTCTCTGAGGTTGCCCGTCTATTTGGCTTAACCGAGCGCCGTGTGCGGGCCTGCTGGCACCATGAAATACGGCGTGTTTCTGCTGATGAATTTGAGGCTGTACGCGCACGGCGGCGTGCCTTGCTTGTGCAGCGGCATGAGCAGCTGGAGCGTGAAATGGCAGTGCTGGCCGCAGCACTGGATGCTGAGGGGCTTACCCAATGAGCAGCTTTTGCATCGTGTCTGTCTGCATAAGCGGTAGTGCTGGTGTGGGCGGTGTTATTCTTCTCGTTTCTGCCCGTGCACGGTTTGAATGCCGCGTGTTGTTGGTGCGCGTTATGCAAGTGCGTATTGCCGCTGATAACCGGCGTGTACGGCGCATTATGGCCCGTAACGCCCGCAGGCAGGCAAAGGTAGCCCGCTGGATGGAGGGGCTGTGAGCATGGCTGCAAACCTGCCAGATGCCCGTGAGGTCTCCCGCATGTTGGCATGTAACATGGAGGCTCTGGCTGCCCAGTTGCTGCCGGGTGGCCGCCGCAATGGTGCTGAGTGGGTGTGTGGTTCTGTCGTCGGTGAGCCCGGCGGCTCTATGGCAGTTCATCTGCATGGTGCAAAGGCTGGCCGCTGGGGTGATTTTGCTACTGGTGAGACGGGGGATGCGCTGGATCTGGTCGCCGCCGTTCTCACGCGTGGCAATGCATCGGAAGCGTACCGCTGGGCTGTCAATTATCTGGGGCTGCGCAATATGGGCGCCGTTGCGACCCGCCGTGCCGAAGTTGTGCAAAAGCAGCAGGCTGAGCCAGCGGAAAGTGATGAAAAACGGCAAAAAGCAGCCCTTGGCATGTGGCTGGGGGCGCAGCCTGATGTCAGGGGCACCCCGGTAGAGGCATACCTTGCGGCCCGTGGTATTAATCTCTCTGCTCTTGCTGCTGTGCCCCGCGCTTTGCGCTTTGCGCCGGAGCATTACTGCCACGAGGTCAAGCGCCGGCTGCCTGCCATGCTGGCGGCTATTACATCGCTCGATGGGGTGCATATTGCCACCCACCAGACATGGCTGGCGTGTGATGGCGGCGTGTGGCGTAAAGCGCCATTGCAAGCGCCAAAGAAGATCCGTGGTTCTTTTCTTGGGGGCGCTATCCGCCTCCAGCGCGGCGCTTCTGGAAAAACCTTAAAAGATTCTCCGGCCGGTGAAGTGATAGCGATAGGTGAAGGCATTGAGACGTGCCTTTCCGTTGCCCTCGCCTGCCCGGAAATACGGGTGCTGGCGGCAGCCAGCCTCGGCAACATGGCCAGCGTGCAGTTACCCGCGCAAGCGCAGAGCATAACGCTGCTGGCTGATAACGATACCAACCCCCAGGCACAGCGTGGTTTGCGCCGGGCGGTTGATGCGCACATGGCCGCTGGGCGCGCGGTAGGCGTGGCCCGGTCTCCCAAAGGTAAGGATTTTAATGATGCCTACGCATGATGTTGTGCAGGACGTCCGCGCCGCTGTTCTTAACCCGGACCGACAGTTCCAGGTGATTGATGGCGGCAAGGGTGGCGGTGGTGAACCGCCTGAAAGTAATATGTCCGATGCGCCTTGCCCTGTATCTGCCCTGGGGCATCTGGACGGAACATATTATGTGCTGGATAGCGTAGGCCAGCTCCGTGCATTGACTGCCCGGCAAATTGGAAACCGCCATGACCTTGTCGGGCTGTTTGGCGGAAGCGATGTCTGGCTGAAAGACAATTTCCCCAAAAAGGCGCAGTGCAAAATAAAGGGGCCAGACGGGCAGGATACTACGGAAGAGCGCGTAGTTGACTTCCGCATCAATTCCGTAGCCGCATTCTTGCAGGCGGAGTGCACACAAGCCGGATTGTTTGGGGATCATATCATGATCCGTCGCCCCGGCATCTGGGCAGAGCGTGAAGGCTTGCCGGTTGTGCACTGCGGTGACCAGGTGCTGATAGGTGACAGGCTGGTGCCAGCCGGGACACGCACAGGCAATCAGGTTTGGGCTGCGGCTCCACCATCTGCGCGGCCGGGCGCACCCTGCGGACCAGACGTTGGGCAGTTGTTGCAGACCCAATTGCAGGAATACTGGAATTACCGCCTGCCCGGTGGCGCTATCATGGCCATAGGCCTGTTGTGCTGCGGCTATTACGGGGCCGCAATTTCGTGGCGTCCGGCCGGGTTTCTCATTGGTGGAGCAGGGTCTGGTAAGACCTCTTTGCTCAATGTGCTCAAGGCGGCATCACCTATGCATTATTATACCAATGACACATCCAAAGCCGGGCTTGAGCAATCAATCGATGGCCGCGCCATGGCATCATTTATTGATGAGGCATCAGACCGGGAAGACCAGCGCGGTGCCCGTGCCCTGCTAGACCTTGTGCTTTCCGCATCTGGTGGCGAGGGGACGCGTGGTAGCCGTGGTGGTGCCGATGGCAAGGCCCGCAAGATTGAGGTGACCGGGTCAATCATCATGTCTTCTATCTCCCCGCCAGACATGAAGGCGCAGCATCTCGGCCGCTTTACAATTATTGACCTGATGCGCGCTGATGAAGGAGCGGATTACAGCACTGAGCATAAAGACCTGAAGCAGTGGGCGCATGATAACGGATCCGCACTGTGGGGCCGGGCACTGTCCAGCATGGCCCGCTACCGGGAAGCCGTAGCGGTATTTCGTAAGGCCCTCTCGGCAATGGGGTGTGCCCCGCGTGAAATGGACCAGCTCGGCGCATTACTGGCAGGCTGGCATGTTCTCACAGCAGACGGTGTGCCGAACGACCATCAAGCAAAGAATGGCGTCGAGGCCGTAAAGGACTTCATCCGGGACCGTGAGGATGTGATCTCTCAGGACGCCCCAATGCAGATGGTGAGCCACCTGCTCTCCATTACAGTTCAGGTGCAGCGCTCTACTAACCGCAAGAGCATTGGTGAGCTGATTAAGCGCGTGCTCACTAATAATGCTGCCGTGACCTCCCATGAACCAGATTTTGACCCTGAAATCGGCCGCAATGCTGCTCAAGAGGTGCTGTCACAGCACGGTATTCGCGTAATCCGAAAAGATGAACCAAAGGACAAGAGGGGGCGTGAAGCGCCGCGTGCTGCCGATGGCAATGGTATGTGGTTCGCACCTAACAACACCATGCTTAAGGACCTGTTCGCCGGAACGCCCTTTGAGGGCAATCGATGGGTATTTGAAATGATGCGGCTGGAGAGTGCGAGGCGCAACGCCAAGGCCATACGTGTGGGGCAAACGCCTCCAGCGAAATGTATTTGGGTCTCAGCAGAAGAACTAGGCTTTGAAGAGGATGATGATGATGCTAAGAATGCCTGACAACGTCTGCAATTTCTCCGCCTTTGTAACCTCATGTAACCGGCGTGTAACTAGAGAATGTAGCAAAATCAACGTTGTAACCATGTAACCACTGTAACCGCGTTTTTCTCTCTATAGAGAAAATGTGGTCTCCTGCGTCTTATTGCACCCAAAACAGCGGTTACATTGGTTACTAAGTTACTTAACTATATAAGATATTGATATATATAGTTATTTTATGTAACTCAGTTTGTAACCGCTTGTAACCGAGTAAATCTCAGTCACTAGCGAGCTTGCCATGTCCTCAGTTCCAACATTCCAGCCTTTTGCCGGTACTCCTGCTGCGGCCAAGCCCCGGCGTGGTTCTGCGGCGTCCCGTGGCTATGGGCGGCGCTGGCAGAAGGCTCGCAGGCAGTTCCTGCTGGAGAACCCAATCTGCCAGTGCGGTGACCCTGCCTGCCAGCGTCCTGCTACTGAGGTCGATCACATCCAGCCCCATCGTGGCGACTATGACCTGTTCTGGAGTGAGGCGAACTGGCAGGCTCTCACCAAGGAATGCCACAGCCGCAAAACAGTCAGTGAAGGCAGAAAGGTCTACTGATGGCCAGCGTCTCTCATGTTGGCCATGAGCGTGGCCCCTTTGCTGTCTGGCGGCGTCCTGTGGGCCAGCGTTTCATCACCCGCTGGGGCGATTGCTCACGCATTGCTGGTGCCTGTGGTGTCACAACGCAGGCTGTCAGCCAGTGGAAGCGTGTCCCCGAGCGGCACGTCCGTGCTGTAGCCGCCCTGCTCGGCACAACCCCGGAGCGTTTGCGCCCTGATCTAGCGGAGAAGCATCTCATGACATCCACAGACATGAACCCATCAGATGCCGCTGCGGCGCTGGCCCGGCGTGATGAAAGCATCAGTCAGGCAGTAAATGAGCTGGAGGACTTGCACCTCGCTACCGAGAAGGCAGTGGCAAACCTGCACCTCGCTCGCTCTCACCAAGCCGAGGCCAGTCTTGCCTATGAGAGAGCTCGTGCCAGCCTGCGCCGCGCCCGGTCTTCAGAGGCGCGCGCTCGCCGTCGGATGCGCGAAGCGGGTCTGCCTGTTCCTAGCTTTGCCTCTGATCTTGCCGGACCGGATGACCTCCCCTCCCCCACATCCTCGACCGTAGGGATAGGGGGGGTAAAATCTGTGGGGGCTTCAAGTGTAGACCGCCCCATCCCTTTCCGCGCATCGCCGCGAAATTCCTGAAACTTTTTTTTGGAGATAAAATCATGGTCCGTGGACGTACTCCCAACTCGCCTGAATTAAACGAGGCCAGAGGTAACCCCGGAAAACGGCCAAAAAAAGAGCGCGTTCTGGATCTCTCTCCCATCGCTGGCATTGATGCCCCCAAACACATGCGCGCGAATGCTCGGAAATATTGGGCTGATGTTGCGGGGTATATTACTGATAGCCGGATCGTCCGAGTGTCTGATCGGAATATGCTGGCGCGCTACTGTGAGACGCTGGCCGACTATGTGAAGGTCACGGGCTCTCTAGGTAAGCAGGGGCACGTATATTGGACGGAAAGCGCACATGGAAAAATGCAGCGCATCAGCCCGTTCTTTCTTGTGCAGGAACGCTTGGTGAAGCGATTGCAGGATATGGAAGACCGCCTCGGGCTGAACCCCGCGTCACGGCAACAGATCCTGCTGCGTATGGCCGCGAACAACGCCCAGCCAACCCTCGCGCTCACGCAGCCCAATAATGACGATACCTCAGCTGATGCTGTGGCTGCCCCTGGCACTCCTCCGCTTTCTTCTGACCCTCTGGATTTCTTTGCTCCAGCGGCTGATACCCGGCACTGATGGCGGAGTCCCTTCCCATTCCAGCCATGCCGGCCGGCGCTGAGAAATTCGGTGCATGGTTTGATGAGGATGCGGCTCTACGTGCCTGCGCATTCTTCCCTGCCATGCTGCGGCACACAGAGGGAGAGTGGGCTGGAAAGCCCTTCCATCTCATGGACTGGCAGCGGGATGAACTCATCCGCCCTCTCTTCGGCTGGAAGCGAGCAGACGGTACCCGCCTCTTCCGGCGCGCCTGGATAGAAATCCCCCGTAAAAACGGCAAGACGGAAATTGCAGCCGGGATATCCCTTCTCTTGATGTTTATTGACCGAGAAATGGGTGGCCAAGGCTACTCCATGGCGGTCGATAAAGATCAGGCAAAAATTGTCTTCAACAAAGCAGCCACCATGGCAGCCATGAACCCAGGGCTTTCCAACCGTCTGGAACTGCTCAAGGGGGCAATCTACTGCCCTGCGCTCAATGCATCATTCAAGCCGCTATCGGCTGGCCCTCAAGGAAAGCACGGCCTGAGCCCAACTTTCGCCATAGGCGATGAGGTGCATGAATGGCGCGATGGTGAACTGGCGGATGTTGTTCACAAGGGGACAGCAGCTCGCAGACAGCCCCTTGAGATTTACATCACAACGGCTGGTATCAAGGGTGTGGGCTACGCTGCCGAGCAGCATGATCTGGCGCTCGAAATCCTTGCCGGTGATGTCATAGACCCCACTATTCTGGTCGTGATTTTTGCAGCGAACGAAAATGACGACTGGACGAAGGAAGAGACCTGGCGCAAGGCCAACCCAAACTATGGCATTTCAGTCAAACCAGATTACATGCGTGAAGAGGCGGAAAAAGCCGCCCGCTCGCCCCGCGCAGAAAACGACTTCCGGCGCTTCCACCTCAACCAGTGGACGGAACAGATTACCCGCTGGATCCCCGTTGCAGATTGGAAAGCATCAGCTGGCTCCATCAGTTGGAAAGACCTCCCCGCTTATGTCGCAGGTCGGCGCTGTTTTGGGGGGATCGATCTCTCGCAAGCGCGGGACTGGAGCGCCCTGTGTTGGTGCTTCCCGCCGCCTGACGACCAGCCAGAGGGTGAATATATCTTCACATGGCGCTTCTGGCTTCCTGATCAGTCACTTTTCAATGAGCCAGCGGGCCGCCGCGCTCGGTACCAATCCTATGTCGATGCCGGCGCTCTCACGCTTATGCCGGGTAATATAGTCGATAACGAATATATCCGTGCTCAGGTCAACGCCGATGCTGAGATTTATAATCCCGAGTGGATCGGCATTGATCCCTTTAATATGGGCGATATGCCCAACCGCATGCGTGACACAGACGGCTTACCCATAGAGTTTTTCCGGCAGGGCTACCTCTCCATGTCGCCAGCCAGCAAGGGGTTCGAGCGCCTTGTGCTTGGCCACAAGATGCAGCACGGCAATCACCCTGTCGCCTCCTGGATGGCCCGCAATATTTCCGTCACAACAGACCCGGCCGGAAACATAAAACCTGATAAATCGGCGGAAACTGGTGCCTCGGGCAAGATCGACGGCATTGTGGCAGCCATCATGGCCTACGGTGGCGCAACCCTCAAACCACCGGAAAGACCGGTTGGTGTCCAGAACGTCAATGGTATCCTCATAATCGGGTGATCAGCATGCCCCCAGCCCATCTTCGGCGTGAACCCACGCTCTCATTCCCTGCCCGTCAGCCTGCTGCTGCCCAGCAAAAAGACATTGGTACCACCACGCTCCCCTCGCTCGGTATGTTCGCCGCTTTCGGGGGATACCCTGCCAGCACTGGTACGCCTGTAACGCCCTTCACAGCGTTGCAGGCGTCTGCCGTTTACGCCTGCGTCAATTGTATTTCCCAAGATATCGGCAAGCTGGAACTCACCCTGCGGCGCAAGCTGCCCGGTGGACGGGGCTATGTCGGTGTGCATGATCACCCGTTGCTCAAGCTGCTGCGTAAGCCCAACAACTGGCAGACCTCCAACCAGTTCTGGCGCTACATGATTACCTCGCTCAAGCTGCGGGGGAATGCGTATGCGGCCATTTTGCGCAACTGGGGTGGGGATCCGGTAGCCCTTATCCCTTTGTCGCCAGACATCACCACGCCGGTCGTCAGTGATACAGGCCGCGTCTATTACCGCTTTTCGCACCCGGCTATCGGGCAGGGCCAACTCTGGTATCAGGAAAATATCCTGCACCTGCGCGATACGATGGTCGATGGCGGCTATATCGGCCTGTCCCCCATCGCTTATGCTCAGGATGTCATGGGCGTCGCCATTGCTGCCCAGCGCCACGCCGCCATTCTTTTCCGGCAGGGCAACCAGTCTGGTGGTGTGCTTTCAACAGACAAACCTCTCGGGCCTGAGGCTGCGGTGCAGATCGCCAACGAAGTGGCGAAACACTATCAGGGCGTCGAAAACTCTTCCAAGCCAATGGTGCTCGGTAGCGGCATGAAATACGAGCGCATGACTTTAACGTCTGAAGAAGCGCAGTTTCTGGAGTCGCGCAAATTCTCCGTCGAGGAAATCTGCCGTATTTTCCGCGTTCCCCCACACAAGGCACAACACCCGGTAGGCGGCACATTCTCTGATATCGAGAGCGAAGAGCAGGCCTATATCAACGATACACTCCAGCCCATCGCCACAGAAGCGGAGCAAGTCGGCACAGACCGGCTCCTGTTTCAAGATGACATAGATGCAGGCCTCCAGCTCTATTTCGATTTTGCCAGCCTGCTGCGCGGCAACATGAAGGCCCGGTATGAAGGCTACAGTATCGGCACCCAGACTGGCATTCTCTCTGTCAACGAAGTCCGCGCCAAAGAAGGCCTTGCTCCGATTGAAGGAGGCGATATCCACCGCTTCCCGCTCAACACGGGCGACATTACGCCACCTCCCCCGCCAGCTACCGGCGCACCCGGTAATACCGCTCCGGAAGTCACGCCAGAAACAGCCCCCGCACCAGAGGATAACTGAGCCATGCGTATCGTCTCTCCCGCTCGCTTTGCCAAGATGGCGTGGGATGTCCGCAAGCGCGGGGCCTCATCCCGTCTTGATGATGTCATCGTCAAGCAGACCTTCATTTCAAAAGAGCCTGTGGCCCTTGATGGCTCAGGGGAAGCGTCCAGACAGCTCCGTTACGTCATCACCACAGATGCCATCGACCGTATGCAGGATAAAATTGCCCCCGATGGCTGGGATCTAACCTCATACCTGCAAAATCCCGTGGTGCTTTGGGGCCATAACCATGACCTGGTCATCGGAAAGGCTGTAAGCGTCGTGCGGGAAAGCAACGGGCTTAGCGCCACCGTAGAATTCCAGCCGTCTAACATGCCTATTGTGGGGCCATGGGCAGATTATGCCTACCGCTCCGGCCTATCTGGCTTCGTGCGCGCCACAAGCGTTGGCTTTTACCCCAAAGAATGGGAATTCACAGACGACGATGACCGTGGGGCAGATGATTGGTTTCCCGGCATAGACTTTAAGCGGCAGGAATTGACTGAGTTCTCCATCGTGAGCGTCCCCGCCAACCCTGAAGCCCTGCTTTTGCCCGATATCATCGCCTCCCCGCCGCAAAACCTTGATAATCCTCCAAATGCCGGGAAAGCAGCCGCACTGTCGCAAGCACGGGCGCATCTCCATGCTACGCGGGCGAGAGGTTTTGTGCCCCTGCCCTAACTTTCCAGCATTGTGGCAGGGCGCTTGCTAAAGGAAGCACCATGCTACGCCCCGTTAATCTCGAATCCCTCAAAGAACTCCGCCGCCAGCGCAAGAAATTCGCTGATGATTACCGCTCCGGCGTTGCCCGGCTTGAAGAGCGCGCTGCAAAGCGCGTCAAAGCCGCAGAAGACGGTAACCCTGTCCCTCCTGATGTCGCTACTCAAGAAGACAAGGACGATCTCGCAACGCTGGAAAGCTGCCAGTCTGCCATTTCTGACCTCGATGCCCGTATCAGTCGGGTAGAGGAGGTCCTCAATCTGGACGCCTCAGAGGCAGGAGGTGGAGATCCTGAACCGGACAATCAGCAGGAAATGGGCGCACGCGGTGCAACAACGCGTTCAGTCACTGGCCCCGTTTTCAAGCGCACGCTCAAGGCTGGTGACCAGTTCATTCACTATATGCTGACGGTTGGCCACGCCAAGAAGTTCGGTTTTGAAAGCGCCCTGAGCTATGCCCAGAAAAGTCTGGGCAATAATGACGTGGTCAAAGCTCTGGCGGCCGGTGGCCAGACAACTGGCGGCGCTTTGGTGCCCCAGCAGTTTGTTGCTGACCTGATTGAACTTCTGCGCGCCGCAACAGTCGTCCGCCGTGCTGGGGTGCGTACCATCGATATGGCCACGGGTAACCTGACCATTCCGCGCCTCGCTGGCGGCGCTACGTCTGGCTACGGTAACGAGCTGGATGACATCGGTGTTAGTCAGGAACAGTTTGACGATGTCCAGTTTAACGCCAAAAAGCTGACAACACTTGTCCCTGTTTCCAATGACCTTATCCGCCGTGCCGCCATGTCGGTCGATGGCATCGTGCGTGATGACCTGATTGAATCAGCATCCCGGCGCGAAGATCTGGCGTTTCTGCTCGGAGCCGGTAGCGTCAAAGACCCTATCGGGCTGCTCAACATGGGTGGGGCTGTCGTTGCCGGCGGAGCTGCCACGTTGCAGGGAGCCAGCGGGACACTGAATGCCCTTGAGCTTACACTCAAAAATGGCAACAGCCGCATGATTGACCCCTGCTGGATTTTCCATCCGGCAGTTGAGATGTTCCTTAAAAGCCTGACCGATCAGGTTGGCCACTACTTCTTCCGTGAGGAAATGGATGCTGGCAAGTTGAATGGCTATCCCTTCTTCACCACAACCCAATTGCCCACCAACCTTCAGGCTGATGGCAAAGGGACGTATATTTTCTTCGTCGATATGGCCGATATCCTCATCGGAGATGCCTACACAGCGGATATCGAAGTTTCTTACGAGGGTGCTTACAAGGGAGAAGACGGTGAAATGGTCAGCGCGTTCCAGCGTGACCAGACCCTGTTCCGTATCATCCGTGAGCACGACATTCAGGCCCGTCATATCCAGTCCATTGCCATTGCCGACGTAGACGCGTGGATACCGGGTGGCTGGGCCGGCATGTCCAGTGGCGCGCCGTTTACCACCCAGCCACTCAATACGTCCGGATCCGCAGCCCAGAGTGCAAACCCGACCAAGCCCGCCGCTGGCGGCACAACGTCTGGCGGAACTTCCAGTGCTACGGGCGGCACAACTGGTAAATAACTCCCACCCTGCGGGCGGCTTACGCCGCCCTTACTAGGATAACAGTTCCATGCAATTCAGAAGAGCAACCGCGCAATCTCCCGCCTCTCAGGTCCAGACGGAAGCTGTCCGCCTCACCCGCTGGTGGCGTGGGTATCAACGGGGGCAGGTCGCCCGCTTTCCTGTAGAAATCGCCACACAACTCAAGGCAAAAGGCTGGGCTCAGCCTTATCGCCCCAGTGCGGAAGAAGCGCGTGACGATGCGTTGCGCGTCCAGATTCAGGAAGATGGTCTTGAGCAGGACAGGATGATGCGCAGCGCTGCCATGGCCAGCCAGGCGATTGCGACTGCAACCCCACGGACAAGCGCTCGGCGCTAATGCCCACAACGCTCGTCCTGCGTATCAAAACGCCCCCGAAAAACCCGGCGCTTGATCTGGTGCTGGCCAAGCAACATCTGCGCATCGATCATGACGAAGATGACGCTTTGCTCGGCCTGTACATAAAAGCCGCGTCTTCGTGGGTGGAGAAATACACAGGGCGAGCCCTTATCAACACTGAATACACCATGGCCGTGGGGGATCAGCCCATTGCCAATGCGTGGCCTATGACCCCCTCGCCTCTGCTGGTCTTGCCACTGGCATATTCATGGCCCCCAATGCAGCCCCAGCCCATGCGTCTGCTACGTGCACCTTTCCTGAGATTTGGTGGCATTGATGTTATTGACCCGGACGGCACGCAGGAAACCCTCTCTCCGACAGAATACCGGGTCGATGCAGCCTCAGAGCCTGCCAATTTCCGTTTGACGGGCAGCTTTGGCCTGCTGCGCGGGCGGCATCTTCTGGTTACATTTACTGCTGGCTATGGTGAGGATAGCACCTCCATTCCGTTCGATATCCAACTGGCCTTGTGCATTCTGGTCGCCTATTTTTACGAAAACCGGGGCGATATGAGCATGGACGCCATGCCGGATGCAGCTGCCTCTCTCCTCTTTAATTATCGCATGGTGTGGTTCGGTGCCTGAAGATGAACGTGTCAGAGTAGGCCGCCTCCGCTGGCCTGTGCTGCTTGCCACCCGTGACCAGGAGCCGGAGCTTGCTGGCGTGGGCATTGTCGAGAGCTTCCCCTCGCTGATCAGTACGCGGGCAGACGTGCAGCCCGTTGGTGCCATGACCTATTGGGGCACCATGCAAACAGACAGCCCCGGCGTCACGCACCGCATTTTCATGCGCTGGCGGGACAGCCTGGACAACACGTCTGTTGTGTTTCGCACCAGCAAGCGTCCGGATGGCACCCTGCGGTGGGAGCGTTTCCGTGTGCGCCGCTGGAAAGAGCTCGGTGGCCGCAAACGGTTCGTCTGCCTGGAGTGTGAGCTGGAACAGTCAGATACTGGAGCAGCCCCCGATGGCAGATGATGCCAGCATAGACATTCGGATGCCGTCATACGTTCTTGAGTATGACCGCACAATTCTCCGCAAAAACCTCCAGATTGCAGGCCGGGAAGTGGCCGCAGCAGCACGGCGCAATATCCGTAACTCGGTTGGCAGCGGTCGTCTCTATTATGGGCCGGGCGGATCCATCGGGTATCGCGGCAATGCAAACCCTGGCCCCTATCGTGCCTCTGCTCCTGGGCAGGCTCCTGTCAGTGTTACAGGAACACTGGCCCGCTCCATAAAAGCCAAGCTGCACCGTGATAAAGTGACAGATATTGAAACCGTCAAGGATGCGGCCTTCTACGCCAAGTTTCTGGAAACTGGCGCTCAGGGTGGCTCTCCGGGCCAACGAAACCAGCGGTCACGTGGCAAGACCTACGTCTCTGGTGGGCGTGTGCTGAAGCCCAGAAAATTCCTTTCGGCAGCATTGGAAGAATGCGCCCCAGATATCCGCCGTCGTCTGGCAGATGCGGCAATTCAGGGCGTCGTTATGGAGCGTGTTAAAAAATGAACATAAGCGATGTCATCCGCCAGATCCGGGAAAACTCCACATTCCTGGCACAATCGACAAACGGAGAACGCTGCTGTGCTGGCGCGGCTGAACTCGCCCAGATTGTCGATAAAGCCTGGCTAAAACGGCCTGCGGCTTATGTGCTGCCTGTTGAGGATGATGCAGATCCGAACATTTCTCAGAACGGTCTTGACCAGTATGTCACGGAGACCATTTCCATCGTGCTTGACCTGCCCAACATTGCAGACCAGCGGGGTCAGGCCTCCTCCGCTCTTGTGGCTGACGCCCGCAAGGACCTCTTCCGCTGCCTGCTAAACTGGCGGCCTGAATGGTCAAATGGCAACCAAGGTTTTTCTTATGCTGGTGGCAATTTGGTGCAGATGGATCGTGAGCGGGTACACTGGCAGTTCCGCTTCTCCTTGAAAATTTTCATTACAGACGAAGATGGCTGGCAGCCCCCGGCGGAACAGATCACAGAAATAAGCGGAACTCTGACAGATCCGCAGACCGGCGCAGAAACACCGCTGGGGTTTGTGATCTCCGCCCAGGAGCAAGCGCATGAAAATCTACCCGGTAGAGGGCCGAATAGCTCGTGACCCCCTAACGTTTGAGCCCGTACCCTCAGCGGGCAGAACTGTTTCCGACTATGACCCGTTCTGGCTCCGCCGCTTATCAGATGGAGACGTGACAAAAACGCCTCCTGAAGCGCCCGCCCCCGCCAGCCCTTCATCTGATGATGCTGCCCCAGCGCAAGCTGCGCAGCCAGCAGCGCCTGGCGGTGCGGCATGAGCGGCACGATTACTTTCCCTAATTACCCCGCCTCTAACCGCGTACCCGGCATTTTTGCAGACCTAGACCCCACCCTCGCCAGCACTGCTACAGCCAATTTGCGTGCGTTGCTCGTGTGCCAGCGTTTAAAAAGTGGCACTGCACCGGCTGGCCAGGCTGTTATCGTACCCAGCGTTTCTGCGGCTCGCACACTGTTTGGCGCAGGCTCTCAGGCGGCTATTGCGGTTAAGCATTACCGTAATATCGATACGTTCGGTGAGTTGTGGGTCCTCCCGCTGGATAATGACGCCGAGGCTATTGCTGCAAAAGGCTCCATTGGTATCGCGGGCACACCAACCAGCTCTGGCTCCATCGTTTTCCAGATCGACGGTGAGCTTGTCACAGTCAGCTATAGCCCGTCTGATGCCCCGGCAGACATTCTGGCTCGTATCCCCACGGCTATGGCTACCGTGGCGGATATCCCGGTCTCTGCGGGTTCTGTTGCATCTGGGGCGTTGCCGCTGACAGCGCTAAACGCTGGCGAATGTGGCAATGACATTCTGCTCGCTGTGTCTGATGCATCGTCAGACTACGCGGCTGATGGCCTCACAATCACTCTCACCCAGTTCACTGGCGGCACCATTAATCCGTTCGCGGCTCTCCCCGCTGCGCTGGCCAGCCTTGGCACCCGCACCTTCGACTTCGTGGGCTGCCCCTATCTCGACGCTTCCAGCCTCCCGGTGCTCGCCACGTTTTGGAATGACACGGTAGGCCGCTGGTCATGGGGGCAAGAGCTCTTTGGCCATGTGTTCAGCGCCCGGCGTGGTACGCTTGGTCAGAATGCGGCCTTCGGGGCTCAGGTCAATAATGAGCATCTTACAGTTATGCCCATATTTGACAGCCCGCACAGCCCGGTGCGCTGGCTGGCTGAAATTACCGCCGGCGTTGCGGTTAAATGCCGCATAGACCCCGGCCTGCCCATCACGCAGATGGCCCTCACAGTTAGCCCGCCCAGCATGGCTAACCGGCTGAGCCTGTCGGAGCAAAATACCCTGCTCTACGACGGGCTTTCAACTTTCAGCGTGGCGGATGATGGAACAGTCGCAATCCTGCGGCTTATCACAACATACCAGACCAATGCCTCCGGCTTTGCAGATGATTCCTATCTCGATGCTGAGACCATGAATCAGCTGGCTTACGCCATCCGGGATCTACGCGCATTCCAGTCGCGCTACCTCACCAAAAAGCTGGTTTCAGACAATACCGCCATTCCGGCAGGCTCCAGCGCTATCAACGCGGCGGTAGTCAAGCAGGCCCTCATAAGCCGGTACCGCCAGCTGGAAGCTTCCGGATACGTCCAGAACAGCGCCAATTTTGCCGCTGGCATTGTGGTCAAAAACGTAGGCGGTGGACGCTTGCAGGAATCCCTGCCCATCGATGTCGCAAACCAGGTGCGCAACATCGCAATGCTTATTCAATTCCGCAAAAGCTAAGGAATAAACAATGTCTATGCGCCTCGCTGGCGTTGCATCCGGTTTCATCAATGGTGTGCCGTATGACATCATTGAAACCCGCTACAGCCCCTCAAAAGTCGTTCGGGAAACCCTTAAGGGGCAGAACGGCATCCATGGTTTTTCTGAAATGCCCCAGCAGGGCCGCATCGTCATGTCCATCCGCGATGCCGGCGGCATGACCGTGGCCGATTTCAGTGACATGTCAGACGTAGAAGTCCAGCTGGCGCTCGCTAACGGAAAATCCGTTGGTGGTGCCGGCATGTGGTGCACGGAAGCTGTGGAGGTCAACACAGTAGAAGCAACCATGGAAGTCACGTTTGAGGGCATCTCTGTTACGGAAACTCTTGCATCATGAGCCAAGATAATGCCGGGGCAGCAGACCTACCCCCGACACTCACCATAGATCTGGACCCACCCATCGAAGTACATGGGGGTGCCACTTATTCGGAGCTGTCCCTGTGTGAGCCTGCTAGCGGGCAGGTTCTGAATGCTGAAAAGCACCTGAAGGGAAATTTCGGGGCAGCAGAACTGCGGATGTATGCGCTCACGCTGGTATCTCAGAACAGCGGTGTGCCCATGAATGTTCTGCGGGACTACTGCCCCATCAGCAAGCTGAATGAAGCAGCCAACTATCTCCAGCGTTTTATCGAAGCTGGCCAGAGCACTGGCGGCATCTAGCCGTCGGGCTGGCAGATCGTCTGCACTGGTCAGCACAAGACACCATGGCCCTCACAGGCTCAGAAATCCTGTGGTGGGCCGAGAAACTTTCACAATTAGATAAAAGCAGAGAGACAGATGGCTAGTGGCTTTGCAATAACCATCACAGCCGTCGATAAGGCTAGCAAGGTGATGGAAAACATCACCAAGCGCATTAACACCATGAACGCCCCAATCCGGCGCTTCAAGGCGTCTTTCGGTAAGTTTATGGATGCCGCCGGCATAACCCGTGCGGCTGGCGCCATGCGTGGGCTTGCCCGCTCCGGGCTGTCTGCTGCCTCTTCTTTGCTCAGAATTGTTGAGCCAATGGGCATTCTCACCAGTGCTGCAAGCCTTGCTGGCCTCTACCAGCTCACAACAAGCTGGGCACGTTTCGGAACACAATTAGGGTTGGACGCCCGCCGCATTGGCATCATGCCGGATAAATTGCAGGCCCTTCAGGGCGCTGCTGAACTGGCAGGCTCTTCCGCAGGCTCTCTTTCCTCCGGCCTGCGCGGCCTGCACGACAATATGGTCAACGCTATTGGCGGCCGTAATAACGAGGCCCTGCTCTATTTCCGGCAGCTCGGTATCAATATCGGCACCATGCGGCAGGGCGCTCGCAGCGTAACGGAAGTGCTCCCGCAGCTTGCAGATAAAATTGCCGCTCTCAAAGACCCCACACTTCAAGCGCGTGTTGCAACAGCAACCCTCGGTGCTGCCGGTGAAGACTTGCTGCCGTTCCTGCGCATGGGCGCGAAAGGTATTCAGCAATATCAGGCTGAAATGCAGCGCTATGGGCTGACTAACCGCGCTGGGGTCGATGCGGCTAATAACTTACGCATGGCGCAAACCCGGCTGGACTGGGCAACGCGCGGTCTGGCCTATTCCATAGCAGAGCAGGCAGCGCCCGGCCTTCAAGCCCTCTTTGGCTGGTTCACAAACATCATCTCCAAAAATCGGGAGCTCATTGCCGCCCGTGTGGGTGCCGCAATTCAGGCCTTCGCGGGCTGGATCATGACCGTAGACTGGCAGGGGGTGGGTGATGAAATCAATACCATCTTCCAGAATGTCCAGAGCACGGCAAAGGAAATGGGCGGCTGGAAGGAGGTCGCAAAAGATGTCGGCAATGTCGTCATGGAGGTGCTCGTGGCGCGCCTGCTACTCGGCTTCGGTGCCACACTGCTCAAGGTTATTCAGATCACCAAGGCCCTCAGAGAAATGGCTATTGTCGCTGCTGTAGCTGGCGGTGGCGGCAAGGGCGGCTTTCTTTCGGGCATCCTGAAGCTTCTTGGGCGCACCGGCCTTCGTATCGCGGGTGCTGGTGGTGTTCTGGGCGGCATTTATTTGGGTATGACTGCTGGTAAAACTCCGTTGGGCAAAAACGACACCATAATGCGCGGGCAAGCGCTGCCTGATGAAATCGCAAAGGAAGGCCGGGCGGCGGCCGCGCGCTATGGGTTGGATCCCAACCGTTTCCTCTCCCTGCTGCGCACGGAAGGTGGCGGTAAAGAAAACGTCTCCTCTGCCGGGGCCTTTGGTCCTGGTCAGCTTATGCCCGATACAGCGCGGGATCTGGGTGTGGCGACCTCTGTCGATGACCCTAACTACACCTGGCAGAGTAATATTGATGGAGCCGCCCGTTATCTTCGGCAGATGGTAGATAAGTCTCAGGGAAACTACAGCGTAGCTGAAGCCCGTTACAATGCAGGCCCCAACAGCAAGGGTGTGGCCAAGTTTGAGCAAACGGGGGACTTCTCCGCCCTACCTGCTGAAACGCAAGACTATGTGCGGTCAATTGACACTGAAACAGCTGTGGCCGCCCGCCAGCAGCGGCGCGCCGCAGACTCCGGCGTACCCTCAAAAATGACCATTCAGCTTGAGGTGCACGACAAGAATGGCGGCAACACCTCTGTGCGCGTGCGTGATGTCAAAACGCAAGGCGGTGTTTCCCCGCGTGTTGTAGCCCCCATGCCCAACCAATAAGGCAGTTTATGTCCTTAATTGAGCTTTATATCCCCGCTATCTGGCGGGGTGTGCCGTTTCTGGTACGGGACAGCGGCCTGACCGTGGGCCGCCGTAATGCCGTTCACACGTACCCCTATAAAGATGACCCATGGCCCGAAGACATGGGGCGTGCGCCCCGCGTCATGACGTTTTCTGGCCGCTTGGTGGGGGATGACGTTTATTTGCAACGGGCAGCACTCGCCGCCGCGTGTGAGCTGGAGGGACCGGGCCTGCTCATCCATCCGACACTTGGCCCCGTGCAGTGCAGTCTTGTAGAGCCGGTCATGTTCAGAGACCGGGGTGACGCCCAGCGGGAAGTACAGTTTGAGCTTGTGCTCATGCAGGCGGGACCCCGGTTATTCCCTAATCTGCTGCTCAACACACAAAACGCTATTTTGGTAGCCGCTGCGGCCGCCGTTCTTGCTCTTGCCCGAATTCTCACATCTGAGCTTTCAGGGGTAAGCAGTGCGTCTCCCGTGCTTGGGGTGGGGGCTCATAACGTTGCCAGCGCGTGGGGCGCGTCCGCCGCCGCCGTCTCGCGTGACCCCGGCGCAATCGCCAGCGAGGCTTCGGGCCTGCCGGGGCAATCTGGCCGATATGACCGCGGCATGCTGGCTGTATCCGCCCCTGCTTCTGCCACCATAGAAAGCCAGCGTGCAGCTGTTATCGCATCACGCACGGCGCTCGATAGCGCTGTTGCCGCCCTTGTTGCAGCCTCCCCCACAGTTGTTGCACAGCCAGATGCGTTTGTTTCAGCGTCCCGCTCTGTCATAGAGGCCATTGCATCGGCCACCATAAGCCCAGCAGACCGTATCCGGCTCTTCTCGGGGCTGGCGGCGTACCAGCCGTATAGTGCGGCTACCACCGCCCCTATAGGAGCAGACCTCGCAACAGTACGGAGTGCCGTTGGCGCAGCACTGCGCAGGCAAGCGCTCATTGGTTTGGCTGAAGCAATAGAGGCTGCCAGCCCGGACACTACGCAACAGGCGCAGCAAATTCTCACAACCTTCGTGCAGCTGATCGATGCTGAAATTATCGTGGCGGCAGACAACGCAGAAAGCGGGGCGTATGACATGCTGCGCGCACTCCGCACGGCCGTTGTGGCAGACCTCAGCGCACGCGGTGCACAGCTGGCCAACCTGATTTCTTATTCCTTTTCATCCCGCCTGCCGGCTGTGGCGCTGGCATATCGCCTCTATCAAGACGTGTCCCGCACGCGGGATCTTGTCGCACGCGCAAACACCCCTCACCCGCTCTTTATGCCCCTACAATTTCAGGCGTTAGATCAATGAGCATGCTCTCCACTCTGGTTGGCGGTAGCCTGCCCGATATCAATACAGACATCAGTCTGACAACCGGCAACGTGAAGTGGGCTGGCTGGCAAGATATCCGCATCTCGCGCGGGTGTGAGCGTATGCCAGCCGATTTCGATATTTCGGTAACCGAGAAATATCTCGACCCCGGCAAAATCGATATCCAGCCCGGTATGGCCTGCACTCTGTCAATCGGTGACGTGCCCGTTATCAACGGCTATGTTGACGTGTACGCCGCCAGTCTGGGGGCAGATGAGCACAGCGTCCGTATCGCCGGCCGCTCGCGCTGTTCAGACATAGTCGATTGCCACGCCGTCGTGCCGAACGGCCAGCTCGGCAACTGCGATATTGTTAGGCTCGCAACAGAACTGTGCAAGCCATTTGGCGTCAAAGTCATCACGCAAAACGTCACTCTGCCCCCAGACCCCAAGGACCGCATTATTCAGTTCTTCAACGTCAATTTGGGTGAGACACCTTATAATCTCATTGAGACCTGTGCTCGCTATATGGCGCTTCTTGTTTATGACAATGCAGACGGCAACCTTGTCTTGGCGTCTGTCGGCACATCGGCACACGCAAGCGGCTTTGCTGAAGGGGTTAATGTCATGGAGGCCAACGTGTCGTTCCGCATGGACGAACGGTACAGCGAATATTCCCCCCATATGTTCAGCGTCCAGACGCTTAATGATTTTCCAGACCCAAACAAAGGCAACGACTTCCCCTCGGTTTACGACAAGGGTGTGCCCCGGTATCGGCCATTTTTCGTAATCACTGAGCAGTCAGACTATAGCGGCCCCCTGGCAGAGCGCCGTGCGCTTTGGGAAATGCAACGCCGCCGTGGGCGCTCTCAAATGGTTCGTGTCGTCTGCGATTCCTGGCACGATAGCGCTGGTCAGTTATGGGCTGCTAACACCCTGGCTCCCCTTCACCTCCCATCGCTCAAGCTACCCAACAAAAAGTGGCTCATAACAGGGGTAACTTTTTACAAGGATGACCGCATGGGAACGCGGGCGGAGCTGGATCTCATGCCGCCAGAGTCTATGACGGTCGAGCCCGCCCCCATGCTTCCATACGACCAGCAGGTGCATGACAATCTCGCTAACGGGACTGAATGGGTATGATCGGCCGCGTATATAAATGGCTTTTTGGCCTGGGCCGCTCAACTCTACCAGTGCGGGATGACGGTCCAGTTCAAACTGTGCAAGTGCGTTTAAGCAGCCGTGAGTTGCTTGATGCACGGGAAGTTCTCATTGCTTACGGCCTCATCAGCGCTCCGCCACCCGGCGCAGATATGTTGCTTGTCTGCGGATCGGGTGATCGGTCTGACAGTATTGTTGTTGCGCATAATCACAAGAAATACCGCTACCGTGGCGCACAGTCTGGGGAGGCAGGGCTGCACAACGGCGTTGCGGGCAGCACTATCCTGCTCCAGGCAAACGGAGATGTGCTCATTACTCCCGGCTCGGGCAAAGTTGTCGTGCAGGGCACCGTTACAGCAAAAGACTTCATTACAGAGACAGGCGTCAAATTATCAGACCACACGCATGGTGGCGTGAAAGCCGGGTCAGACACAACATCTGGCCCGCAGGGGTAAGCGATGACCGATATCCGCTTGGTTTACGACAACACCAAAATGCACTGCGACTGGGTCATAACAGACGGTGACCTTGATACCGATGCAGACATAGAAACAGCCGTCCTGCTCTCCCTTTTTACGAATGCGCGTGCACCAGATGGCACCAAGCCCCCCAATGGGTCAACAGACCTTGGCGGCTGCTGGATAGACGGTATGGAGGGGTATTCCATGGGCTCCCTACTCTGGACGATTGAGGGTGCAAAGAAGGTGGGCAATAGCCTGCTAACGCATGCCCGCACAATTTGTGAGCAGGCGCTTCAATGGCTGATAGATGACGGCGTTGTGGGCAGCATTACCGTGCAGACAACGTGGCTGAACGCCGGAGCCTTGAATATTGGCATTCGGCTGATTAAGCCCGATGGGGCAGATATATCTTTCCGGTATGCGTGGGCATGGAAGGATCCTGCGCGTGCCATACCCTCGAAAAACCCTTTCTAGCTTACAGGCTTCGGTCTGGAACGATATTGTGTCAAGCAATGTCGTTCGGGGGCTTTCCCTGCTCTCTCGCTCTGTTCTGCGCCCCCTGTCCTGGGCATTCGCAAATCTGGCATGGAGCAATGACGATTATATCGCCTGGTGCTTCCGGCAATCTGTGCCATGGACTGCTGAAGCTGAAAACCTGGACGCATGGGCAGCGCTGCGGGGTATCTATAAGAAAGACGCCATGGCAGCGTCTGGTCTCGTTCTTTTTACGGGGTGTGCGCCCGGCACAGAGCTTGCAGCCGGCACCGCTATCATGCGGGCGGATGGCGTTTCTTACACAACGTCTGATCTCGCCATAGCGGGGGGGGGTGGTCCGCTTTTCGCCCCTGTCGTGTGCGATACAAACGGGGCAAGCGGCAACTGTGACGGCGGAATTGCTTTTGTGCTGCTTACCGCTGTCGATGGTATGCCAAGCTCTGGCGTATCTTCCGGCCCGATTACCGGCGGTGCGGATATCGAGCAGGAGGCAGACTTCCGCACCAGAATGCTCAAGGCCTACGCCTCGCGTGATGGGGGCGGTCGACAGGATGATTATGTTGAATGGGCTACTGCCGTTGCCGGGGTTACGCGCGCCTGGTGTAACCCGAACGGTGCCGGAATTGGCTCAGTTGTGCTTTACTTTATGCTTGACGATGCTCAGGCGGCTCATGCCGGGTTTCCTCAGGGAGGAAACGGCGTGGCTTCTGCTGATCCGCGTTACGTCACAGCGACAGGCGACCAGTTGACCGTCGCCAATGCTATTCGGGTTAGTCAGCCTGTCACAGCTCTTGTTGTCGTCTGCGCTCCATTGCCGTTCCCAATTGATGTGATTCTTTCCGATCTTGCTCCGAGCACGTCAGGTCAGCTCTCTGCAATGCAGTCCGCTCTTGGAGATCTGTACGTGCGCAACGGCAGCCCATTGGGGTCGGTCATATCTCAAAGTGCAATCGAGGAGGCACTCCTTTCAACCGGTGCTTCTTTTACGCTTATTTCCCCATCCGGCCCCATCTCCGTCCCTCTGGGTTATTTGCCTGTTACGGGGGCGATGGGTGGAAAATGAGCGTTCAGGTCTGGTCTTCAAGGCAAATTCTAGAACAGTTTAAAAAAACACTTCCTTACGGTCGGGCGTGGCCGCGTGACGCTGGCACTGTCATGGATGGTATTCTGGCAGCTTTTATGCCGACGGCCGAGCGCCTGATTGATGACGCCAGCACTCTTGTGGCCAATTCCTTCCCAGCAACAGCTTCGTATTCACTGGAGGACTGGGAATCAACTCTCGGGTTGCCGGATCCATGTGCGGGTGAAAGTCCGACACTATCGCAGCGCCGTGCACAAGTTATGGCGCGGCTGACCGATAGCGGCGGATGCTCTGTAAATTACTTTATAGAGTTTGCCAAAAGCCTTGGTTTTGAAATCACAATTACTCAGTTTGCTCCCGCCAGATTTGGGCAGGCAAAGTTTGGGACGCCGTATTATGGGCGCGACTGGGCATTTGTCTGGCAAGTCAATTGCTCCTCCATCCCTGTCACGTCGGCGCAGTACGGCGGTGCTCGGTTTGGGGACCCGTACAGAACATGGGGAGGGCAAGTGCTGATTTGCGAAATCAATAGTCGCTGTCCCGAACACACAAAGGTTTTGTTCAACTGGGAAGGCGACGGGAACACATCGTTTCTGGGTTCTTTCATTCTGGACGCAAATACACTGGTTTAGGAATAACAATGCATCGGTTATCGAACGGAACACAGGTCCCAAACTTGCCTTCCCCTGCTCCGGAGATCGGCGAGCCCGGCTATGCGACCTCTGGTATCGTTGGTCAGACCTCACCTAGCACCATTGATCCTGATACGTTTAATACGCATCAGGAAGAGCTCTGTACGATTGTTGAAACTGCGAAACTTGACCTAGACAAGAAAAATAACGGTCAGGTCCTCGCTGCGCTGAAAATACTTTTTGCCTCGTCAACAGCTTTGACAGACGAAGTCTCACGAGCGCAGAAGGCCGAGGCAGCTCTGCAAGCCAGTCTTGGCCATTATTTGTCAACAGATACGGGCGGGACAGTTAACGGAGACCTGGCTCTAGGCAACGGAAAGTGGTTGCACGTTGACGGGATCATGGTGTCATCTGCTGACGCCATTACATTCAACTCTCCGGCTCGTTTTGCCGGTGATATGACACTGACCAATGACAAATGGCTGCACGTTGATACAATTACGGATGGCGGGTCTGGCAAAACATCCTTTGCTGCCCCAGTAGAGTTCGACAGCGTCGCTCAGGCAGACGGTGGTATCCTCACAAATGTCCTGAGTGGTATTTCTGGCTCAGCTATCACCGTAAAAAATCACCTGACTTGTTCTGCCTCCCTGTCTGTTACCAATGACGGCACCCAGTTTGCAGGCAATCAGGGTGACGCCAGCAACCCAATTGGCGGCAAAAAGGACGGCGCGTATTTTGATGGCCACTCCCTGTTTGTATACGGTAGTCAAACGCCGGTGTATATCGGGACGGGGTCGTCAACCAATCTGATTAATTTTTATAACGGGGCCAGTTTTATTGGCAGCATCGCAAACAGCGGATCGTCTGTAGCGTACAATACAACCTCTGATTATCGGGCCAAAACTGATATTGCGGCGCTGGATACAGAGGATGCGATGGCCCGCATCTGCGCTCTGCGCCCCGTCTCCCACGCATGGAAAAATACGCCGGATCTGCCCCGCACGCACGGTTTCATTGCCCATGAATTACAGGCAGAGGCCCCCTATGCCGTAACAGGAAGCAAAGATGCAGTGGACGAAGACGGAAAGCCCGTACTTCAGGCCGTCGATCTTACCCGGCTGGTGCCGGATCTGGTTGCTGCGTTGCAGGGGGCTCTGCGCCGGATTGGTGCCCTCGAAGCCATGGTGCCGCATCCATGAACCTAGCCATAAAATCGCTATGCGCTGCGCTGGTGTTATTGGTCTGCGGGGGCGTTGCGCATGCGCAGTCTCAGTCCGTTCGGTTTGCCCGTGGTGCCGTGCTGACAGCAGATCAGCTCAGAGCGTTGCAGGCGGCCAAACTGGACGCCGTCAACGGGACTGCAACAGGCTTAACGGTCACGCAAAGGCTTCAGACCCCAGCCGGTTCGTTCAATACGCCGCAGTCAGGGTCCAATCTGGGGATAGGGGCGCAGACTTATCTTGCCCCTAATCAGGTGGTGCCAGGTTCCGTAACCGTCCAGGGCAACGCCCCAATCATCCACCTGCTCTCGTTCCTGCATCCATACCCGCTCGATATCTGGATGAGTCCCGATGGCGCGGGCAATATGAGCGTTAATGACCCTGTGGGCGGCACATTTAATCTGTTCACCCATACATTTAATATTGGCGGCACTGATCAGGGTGCCATCATCAATCTGTATGGTGGCGGTACCGGTGGGGCGATGCAGATATTTCAGACGGCTGCTGGTGAGGGGTGGCTCATAACACCGGGCTATACACTCAATATCAGTGCCGGCGCTGGTGTGGTACGTATCCTGAGCGCCATCAGAAATAGCGCCATGCCAACCGCGCCGCCATCATCCGGCGCGCATTTTGTGTGCGTGGACGATGCCGGTGATCTCTATAGGAGTGATAGCGCATGCAAATAATCCGTGCGGCACTCATCGCCCTGTCTGTTTGTCTGCCTGCGGTTGCTCAGGCAGCGCCAAACCTGACTGGTCCGCTGATCCGGTCGATCAATACTGATCGCGCCACGTATAACGTGAATGAGACGGCTCTGGTGGATGTCACGCTGACCAACGCAACCAGTACGCCATTTACCGGGTCTGTGACCGCGACTGTCTCCGGACGCGGCGTAACAGTTGGTGAGCCGGTCACCGCGTCTGTTGCATCTCTGGCCGTTGGCGCATCGACAGATGTCGTGCTGCGTATTCCTGTCAGTCAGTCTGTACGCTGGCAGGGGTATTTCGTGAATATCACGGCACAAAACAGCGGGGGTGCTCAGATTGACCAGCAGACAACCGCGATTGATGAAAGCCCCGACTGGTGGACGTATCCGCGCATGTGCTGGGTTGTGGGGGCGTATACGGACTGGGGTGGCTGGACGCCAACGCTGTTTTCTAATCCGGCTGCGGACGTAAAGGGTCTGAACGCTTATAAATGCAACAATTTACAGATCTATAACGTCCTGTATCGCTGGCACCAACCGTTGTCAGGCGCAGAAAATTACATAAACGGTGATGGCCAGAACATCAGCGTTTCACTGATCAGGCAGTATATTGCTGCGGCAAAATCACAACGCATGGGCACACTGATGTACATGCCGATTTACTCCGCCAACCGTGGGCTGGCCCCAGATTTTACACGGGATGGCTCCGGCGTGTCCCTGAAATGGGCTGCGTTTACCAGCGCCTGCGGCTCCGGCTGCACCGTGGCCGATGCGTGGAACGGCGGTTTTCCAGCAATAGCCATCATGAACCCCAACAATACAGACTGGCAGGCCTATTGGGCGCAGCAGGTGGCCAACTGGCAGCAGGCGCTGGGTTTTGATGGCCTGTTTGGGGACACATACGGCATGATCAATAGGGCGCTGTGGGATTGGTATGGCAACCGGATCATTATGGATAAGGCCTACTCGTCGTTCATTACTAACGTCACGAACCGAACCAATATGCCGATGGTCCTGAATCCGGCAGGTTCATACAATGAGCAGGATCTCGTTCAGTCAGGGCGAGAGGCTTTTCATCTTGTGGAGCGTTGGAATAACCCGTCCGACATCGGCCACTTTGGCGGCTTCCTGACCAAGGCGCGGCAGGTCTGGGGGTGGGCGAACAGAACTCCGAACAATATTGGTCTCGACTGGGATATGGGCTTGAACAAGACGCTCGGTGCGTCAAAGTCATGCACCATCAATGGTGGCACTACAGCGTGCACTTTCAACACGCCCGGTGTCCTGTATCAGGAAGCGGCAATGCTTGCGACTGGCGCGCATCACGCTTGGATTGTGGATGGGCAACAGAACCCCGGTGATGGGGCGCGCTTCATCAGTAATGATGATTTCCCTGTCGGAAACCAGCTCAGTCCAAACCCCGACATGGTGCAGGGTGAGTATGACTACCAGACTTTTGGCGTGGCCTATGAGAAACTGCTGCGGCTGAACATCAGCGCCTCGGCCGCAGCAGTTCCATCCATCACGTCAGGTGCTACGGGCAGCACGACTGCGGCAGCCGGCAAGGTCTGGCTCTTCCAGAACCATCGGAGTGGTTTCGATATCCTGCATCTGCTCAATTACCAGCAGATGAGCGCGGCCTCGTTTTCAGACGTGAATGACAACGCGGCCAATGCAGCCGCACCGACAGCCACCGGCGCGCTTCAGGTCAAGATGTACTACACGTCAGGCGGAACGCTTGGTGACCTCTACACAGCCAGCCCGGACGTGAACCATGGGGCTCCGGTGAAGCTGACTTATGCAACGGGCTCTGATGCATCCGGCGGCTTCATCACATTCACACTCCCATCCCTGAAATACTGGGACATGGTCTGGCTTGAGAATGGTGTTGCAGGGAGCGATTATGGAACGCCGTAGGCTTTAAAACCTTCAGGCCGCCTCTGTCTGTGTGTACATGCGGCCTCTATCTGATGTCTCCTCTGCATGAGCAATTCATGCGGGGCAGATCTCCACCAATGACAAAAGCACCTTTCTTCTCATGGCGGGCAGGTTAATGACCGAGTCCTCTCCGGAATATATGACCCGCAGCGAGGGTATGGAAATCCGCCGTGCACAGCAGATCACAAACGAGCGGTTGGCCATTGTTGAACATGAGCAGCAGGGGCAGAAAACGACACTTGCGGAAATTCTTGCGGAAGTAAGAAAGGGTCAGTCTCTTCGGTCAATGTTTATTGCGGGCGGCTCTGCAATGGGCGGCAGTGTCGTGGCCGGTCTGGCATATTTCCTGCACTGGCTCAGCCAATGAGCAGCGGCATGGACCTGAACGATGTCTTGCGCGAATGGATTGAGCCCGCACTTGCATTTCTGCCCGCGTCTCTCAACACGCCAGCCCGCGCCCAGCTTGTTTTGGGCATCGGCAACAAAGAGACCCAGTACCGCTTTTTGCGGCAGATTGGCGGTGGCCCTGCACGAGGTCCGTGGCAGATGGAGCCGAATACCCACGATGATATGTGGCGCAACTTCATCCGCTACCGGCCGGAATTACAAAGTGCTGCGCTCCGGCTTCTTGCTGGTGCCACGCCAGACGCACGACTGCTAACCACGCGGATGGATTACGCCGCCTTGATGGCCGCGCTCCATGTCTACCGCTCAC